>CAZTWL010000018.1:0-82256 GCA_964617825.1 uncultured Verrucomicrobiota bacterium | reverse complement strand
CATCCTCCAATTCCCAGAATATCTGCCCCCATCCGGAATTGCCTTTGACCCACAGCCCGACCGAGTTGATCGCCCCTTCAATCGGAAGCGGCTTTTTGAGCTTGATTACGGCATATTCGGACATGAGCTTGTGGAGCTTGGCGTTCGAGGCTATTGATATTTCCAGGCATTTGCCTTTTTCCGGATCGTCGACTTCCTTGACCTGCGCTTTGCCGGGAGTGCGGTAGATGTCGTGGGTGTATTTGAATGCAGCCGGATCGTCGACCAGCTTGTTCGGCTCTTTTTCAAGCTCCCATTTGTCAAGCGAATCGACGGCATCGACGACCTTGAAGCCCGGCAGCGGCACGGACCATTCATCCTGATACGTGCGTGCGCCGCAGGCAATCGCTTTAATTTTGGCGTCCGTAATAATATATTGTGCCGCAGTTGACGCCGTGATCGTCATCTTTTTGAACCAAAGCCACGGCTTGGTGATCTTGCCGTAAAGATTGACGAGCTCCAGGTCGTTCGAACCGAGCTTCAGGGCAAGCTCGGCCGTGCCGCGGCTGGTCCAGAAAACATAGATCGTCTTGCCGTCGTACTTTCTTTCGAATTCGGCGGCATAGACCGTTTCCGAGCCGGTGGGAACCAGGCGAACGAACTTAACGCAGTCGAGGATTTTGGTCAATGTGGCGGTCGCCGCAAAAGCCCGCGCCGGATAAAAATACGGGCCGCGATTGGGGCCTGAGCCATAGAACGACCCGTCATAGCAGTTGCCGTGTCCGCCGCCGCCCGCGCCGGCCCCGCCGATATCCTCGAAGCCGAAGGCATACTGAACCAGCATATCGCGTACCATCCATTCGGCATAGTTGACCTCGCCGATCGTATCCGGCTTGCGCGAAATGTTTTCGGGGCAGCAGGTGACTTTGTAGTCATAGCCCAGGGCCTTGGCCGTATCGATGAGCTGCCTTGACCACATCATGGTGAAGGTTACATTCGGCTTTTCCGGATGGGCGGTGCGTTGAATAGCCTCTGTGCCGATGTGGGTAAAATTGTCTTGCGGCGGCTTGTTTCTCAGCACTTCGGCAACGAGTTCGCCGCAGGCCAGCGAATTGCCGAAAATGACCTTAAGCTGCGGAAAGTCCTTGCGCACAACCCGGTTGACTTGTTCTACAATCGCCCGGCGTTCGGCGGCGCGTTTTTTGCGCGCTTCGTTGTATTCGGGCGGCTTTTTGCCGATCAGCTCCGGCGCCTGGGCATACGGTCCGAACGGGTCGGAAGTTTCCCAGAAAACCACGACAATATTCGCATGCGGCCATTTTTCAAGTTTTTCGGCAATTTCTTTTTTCACCTGCTCATCCGGCTTCAGCGGGAATTGGGTGTGGACACTGGCAATCACTTCGGTGATTTTATATTTTTCCCAGTCTTTCTCGGTTGATTTCTTGTAGCTGGATATTCCCCGCGCCCGGTGAATGCCGGCTTTCTTCATGCGCAGCCCGAAGACTTCCGGACGGTCGTCGCTGTAATGGGCGCTAATCCAAGCGGCGCACATATACGGCGACTCGTAGCCCGCCCGCCGCGTGTCGGGACCAAGCAGGACATAGCTGGCCGTGTGCTCGGTAATCAGGCGGAGGTTGCCCTTGTCATAAAGACGAAATACGATTTCATACCAGCCGAGATCGTCCTGCTGGAGATCGATGGTTTTTTCCACGGCTTGATCGGTCGTAAATTCGCCGCTGCCGGCATCCTTGCCGTCCGCGTCCGTGATCTTCCACTGCAGCGTGTATTCCCCCGGAATGACCGGCGTCACCGCCACCTTCATCTCGGGCTTCTCATCGTCATTGAACTTGTTCTGCGAAAGACTGGTTTCCATGAAGCGGACGTCGGCCGGAGATCTTTCCAGCGTTACGCCGAAAACATGCACGGCGCTTTTCTTGGCCGGATCGGGATACATGCGGATATCCGTGAACGGCTGGCGATACGGGAAGTGGTCGCCGGTGATTTCGAAATCCAAGTAGTGCATTGGAAAGGCGCCGCGCCCCCATTTGGCATACGGATCGGTGATCAGGTCGATAACTTTTCCGAGGTCAAACAGGGCCTCCACTCGCCAGAGCGGCAGAGTCTTGCCGTTGACGGTGACCGTGCCGACCTTTTGCGCATTGGGGCCCGGAACGGCGCAGACCGTATCCGCGATGGCCGAATAGGCCCGTCCGCCCATCTTGCCGCTGGGCACAAAGCGGGTCAGGCGCACGTTGACCGAGGGAGTCTTGGCTGGATCGTCCTCGACGGCACAGAGCAGCCAGGCATGCGAATACTGCTTCATTGGAACCGTGAACAGATACGAATCTTGCGCATTGTCGAAAGCATTCCGCCCGGTGTAGCCGCTGTCGCCATATTCCTGCGGATAGAGCGAACGATGCGAAGCCGTGACCCCGATATCCAAATTGACCGCAGTCGGCGCAACGAATGGAATGGAGCTATCCGTCAGTTCGACGGCGGCGTTGCTCATTGCGCCCGGATTGTTCTTGAAGGCAAGGTCCAGCGGGAGATATTTGGCGTTTTCGGGTTTGTTCGCGAAAACGAAGTCCTGTTCGGCAAACGGCGAATCGATCCGAACGAGACGACCGCGTTTTTCGGCGGGAATAAATCCGGCATAATTGCCGTTGATCCGGAAATTTACCCCGGTGCTTTGCGGCAGAATTTCGAACAGATATTCCTTGCCGTAGATTTCCGGGAGCTTGTCCCATTCGTTGGTGGCCTTATCCCTGATTTCCTTTCTGAAAAGAGAAATGTTCGGGCGGACAAAATCGACGATGTCCAGGCCTTTGAATTCGAACCCGGACTGTTTGGTCGGAAATTTTTTGCCGCTGTTGCTGTTGATCTTTACCGCGGTGTCGACCGGTTGGACAACAATGCTTTTCTTGAAGGCGTTGGTCCATTGCAGGGTGAAGGTAATAGGATCTTTGCCGGCCTTAAACTTGATTGACGCGCTATTGGCGTCGGCGGGCACATTCACCACGGCACCGGAAAGGACTGCGGAACCCAAAACGAAGAAAAGAGCGGTTAAACAATATAATTCCAGTCGTTGCATGATAAGCGATACCTCCTTTATCGAGTTTTCGTCGCAGTCCCCATACCACTAATCAATTGGGACCATTAGCATCCCATAGGATGCTCAGGCTGTAGGCTGAAGGCTGTAGACCATAGGTAAAATCACGGAAAAAGCGAAAACGTTTCTCATGTTCCCATAAACTTGAGTTCCGGTTTTTTGCCAATGTGTATTATTATTTCCGACCTACAGCCTACGGCCCAAATGCCCACAGTCTCGGCGTCCCTATGGGACGCCAGTGAATTGGGAACCTAAGTGATAGTCGTAAAGCCAGCAATAGATGGTCTTGCAAATAATTTGTATCATCTTGCAAATGCAAAGTCTAAGCCTTCTGATGCGGACTACGGCCACCATTAAGGAAGCATGCCAAACCGACGCAAAAAGAGCGCCAAACTAGATCGAGGGATCAGTGCCTTGTTTCGCGCCTTTTGATGCGACTCGCGCCGGTTTAGCTTTCTCTCCCCGTTTTTTGCTGCTCCCAACAAGATGGAGATTATTTCCCCGCCCGTTTCCGGCAAAGTTCCGGTAGCTCTTCAAGCCTGTCGTTAACCTTGGCAACGGCCTTCAGAATCTGATCCATATAAATCCGAGAACCAAGCAAATGCTGATGCTTTAGAATCAGGCCGGTTTTGCTAACGCCCTGTTCGACACCGGGCAGGTTCAGTGTCCGATAGTCCTGAATTTCCTTGCGATCGCGGAACGGAACCGGACTGGTGGCGTCATACAGGTTTAACAGCGGATTGGCATAGACCGGCGCATAGGGCAATTCTAGGCGGCAATGCTCTTCAGACAAGGCGCCTAGATATTCGGACCGGGTAACACCGCCGGCCTGGGACGGATCGAAGAAAAGCGTCATGGCATAATAAGCCTGGCGCGTAACCCGTGGATCACGGCGCGCAGCGCGCAAGGGGCCGCCGAGTTTGCGCAGACCCGCGGCCAGATATTGCGCATTGTCGTCACGGCGCGCCGTCTGGCCGGCCAGCCGCCGCAGACCGCCCCTCAGGAGCACCGCCTGCATCTCGGTGATACGGTAATTATGTCCATAATGATTGGCCGGTTTCCAATCCGGCCCCCAACCAACCTGTTTGAGCGCAAAAACCGTATCGTAGACCTCCTTGTCGTTGCAGGTCACTGCGCCACCCTCGCCGCTTGTCAATGGCTTGCTCTGCTGGAACGAGAAACTGCCGGCATCGCCAATGGCGCCCGCACCCCGGTTGCGCCAACGGCTGCCGTGCTGGTGCGCAACATCCTCGACCACCTTGAGCTTGTGCCGGCGCGCAATTTTCATGATCGCATCCATGTCGCACATGCACCCGTAAAGATGAACAGGAATAATGGCCTTCGTTTTGGGCGTAACCGCCCGCTCGATCGCCGGAGGGTCGATACAGAGCGTTTCCGGATCGATATCCACCATGACAACGTTGGCGCCGATATCCAGCGCCGCCTGGGCCGTCGCCACCCAGGTTAATCCGGGAACAATAACCTCGTCGCCCGGTTTGACGCCTACGGCCTGCAACGCACATTGGAGCGTTACCGTGCCATTGGCCAAGCAAGCGCAATATTTGCTGCCAATGAAGGCGGCGTAATCTTTGCAAAACGCCTGCTCATGCGGACCCATCCAACTCCATTTGCCGCTGCGCACGACTTCGGCCATCCAAGCCAATTCCTGCCGTCCCGTTACCGGCCAGGGCGGACATTTCACCGTCACGGCGGCTTCCCCGCCTGCCAACGCCAGCACATTATTTTTTTTACTGCGCATACCTGGTCCCTCCCGTGATTATCGATCCCCGCATCCGGATTTTTAAATTTAATGACTTCATGATACTTGCGCTTTGGCTTTTAATGTAGCATTCTTACTCATAAGCGCAAACAACCATGCTTGCGAATAAGTTAACCGATATTGCGATGAAAAACCGACTCTTTGACGACCATATACTGCCCGTGCTGCTCGATATCCGCTCTTGGAAACTGGTAAGCGCGCGTTGGACCGATCTCCAAGCGCGCGCCGTTTCCCGGCACCGCCGCTGGATGGCATCGCACCAGCACGCGCACGCCTATCCCGAAGTGATGATCGGGCTACGCGGCCATGCCGTCTACGGCTTCAACCAACAAATTTATCCGTGCGGCCCCGGATCGGCATTCGTATTCGATCCGGAACTGACGCACGATGTCGGCTACCCGCCCTGGACCCCGACCACCACATGGTTATGGATTGCCTTTGTTGAGGACAAGGCCATGGCCCGTCTTTTGGATTGTCGCCATGGCCGCATCCGGGTGCGCAGCAATATTGATTGTCTCGTCGATCTTGATCATGCCGGTCTCTGGCGTCAGGGAACATCTGCGGCCTTCGGAGCGGAGCTTCCCGCTGAACTGGTCCGCCTGCACTTGCTGGCGGCGCTGGCAAAAGTCGTCGCCGCGCTCGTCGAAAAAGGCTATCGCGATACGGCAGGCGATCAACAGCATCGGTTCCAGCGTGAAAAAATCGAGGCCATCTGCCGCCATCTTCGAAAAACAGGCGGGCGCGACGGCGACCTGGAAAATCTGGCCCAGATTGCCGGATACAGCAAATTCCATTTTTTACGTTTGTTTAAGGAATACACCGGTCATTCCGTGCATAACTTTATCAACCAGGCCCGGATCGGGAAGGTCGAGGCGGGACTGGCTCGCGGTCAGTCGCACAAGACTATGGCAACCGAACTGGGATTTTCCTGTCCGGCTGCGTTTTCACGCTGGTACCGGCCCTTCCGCATCGACGCGCAAAAGACGAAAAAATAACGACGGCGTCTCGCGCGGAGTCAAGGTTCTGCCAGGTCCTAAGCGCACACGGAAAAAGCGCGGATGGCAGGCGCCGCCTTCGCCGATCCGGCATCTGTCTTCAAGCGCCTTTCTTCACATACCCCCACTCGACCAATTTCTGGTAGGCATGCTCGGCATACTCACCCTGGGTGACCGAGTTAAGATAGCGCTGGTAATTTTCGGCGGCGGGCTGGCGGCGGCCGGCGCCTTCCATGGAATAGCCCTTGAAATAGGTCGTGTTCGGGTTGCCGGGCAAAAGCGATTCGTAGCTGGAAAACTCTTGAAAGGCGGCATCGAAGGAGCGTGTCTGGATCTTGGCCATTCCGGAAACAAAGACCGCCTGTGCTTCACCGGGATAACTGGCTTTCGCTTCCTGCGCCAGACGGCCGGCCTCGGCGCCATTTTTCTGCAGCAAACGGCAGCGGGCCAGCATTAACAGTCCGGCATAGTCGTTGGGCGCCTGGCGCAAGCCGTTTATAAAACAAGCCGCAGCCTCATCGTACTTGCCGGCGCTCATGGACTTGGTCCCGTTCTGCATCTGGTCGATCGCGCCCTTTATGGCCCTTAGCGGCGACATCGTATCCATATACCGCTCGCGGTTCATCGGATTATTTTTGGCGGCGGCGTATTTCGTCCGCACCGCTTCCACCGCCGTCCGATAGCGCTCTTCGCTCATGGGATGCGTGGCAAACAGCATTTCAATACAGTTGGGTTTATCCTTGGAGAGCTTGCGCAGGATATCCATAAGACCAACGCAACCTTCGGGGTTATAACCGGCGCGGGTCATATATTCCAGCGAAAGCGCATCGGCCTCGCGCTCGTCCGCGCGACTGTAGCGCGCCAGGAGCGCGCCGGCGGCCACCTGGCCCAGTCCGGAAGTCAAGTCACCGTACCCATCGAACTGATATTGGACAAAGGCCGTCAGCCCCGTCACCGCAAGGGAAGCCAGCATGCCGGTAGTCGCTTGTTCGGCGGCATGCCGGGCACAGACATGCCCGATCTCATGGCCAACCAGTGCCGCCAATTCGGACTCGCTCTGCAAGTCGACCAGCATTCCGCGCGTTACGGCAATGGTGCCGGCCGGAAACGCGTAGGCATTCACATACACGGCGTTGACGCCCCGGAAGGTGTATGGCATAGCCGGACGATGGGATTTCGAGGACAACGAATTGCCCACGGACGCGATATACCCGTTCAAAGCGGGATTCTGCAAGGCGCCGTAATCGGCTGAAATCTGGTGGGGAGAATTTTCCTTATCGGCCCCGACCTCGCCGGCTTCCGACATCAACATAAACTGCTTTTTGCCCGTCACCGGATCCGTGGCACAACCGGCCAGCACGGCTACAAGGCCCGTTGCCGAGAGCCAGATAAAACGCCGCCGGGTCATGGCGCTATCCGATTCAAGCCGTTGAGGTGATTGCATAGCGCAACATATATAATAACTATGGCTTCAAGAAACAAGGTCATTCTCAAGCGTTCGACAGAGCCTCTCATAATATTCTATTGATGATTTTTTTAACGTTGACATCGTCAATCGACCTGATACCTTATTTCTCATAGCGATATTTATATTGATTTATTCAATTTTCTTATTTCATATAATGAAATCATTAAAAAAAGCGCTAGAGATTCTTGAGTATATCGTTAACCACAAAAACAGCCCGGTGACGCCCAGCGAAGTCGCCGCAAAGTTGCACCTGAATGCCGCCACTTGCGTGCGGATCATGCAAGAATTCACCGCCCTGGGCTATCTTGAACATGTTTCCCGCCGGGCTGGATATGTACCGGGACCGGCGGTTTTCACCTTTTCCGACCGGCATTACTGGAAATATGGGCAATTGATCGAGGCCGCCATTGATCCGATTAAAATACTGGCACATAAAGTCCAAGCGGTGGTGAATATCTCGGTTATGGACAATAGCTACCGTTATATCCTTTATCATTACAGCGCAGACAGCCGCAGAAATATTCAGCTGCAAACACGTTATTGGCACGATTTCTATACAACCGCCACGGGCCGGCTGCTCCTTTCAATGGCTCCGGATTCAACTTTAGCCGGGATTCAGGAGCAATTCGGACTTAAAGATAATTCCGGCAAGCCTGTCGACCTGCCGGTTTTTCAGAAAGAGTTGCAAGCGATCAAGGCCGCCGGCTATGTCAATTTTCGCGATCCTGGATCCGGATTATGGATCATCGGCGCCCTGGTGCGGCCAGCCAATCTTCCGCCTGCCGCAATCGGTTACGGAACAAACAGCATCGCTTGTGAAGATGCGCTCAAGGCCACGCTGGAAGCGGCCAAGCAGATCGAAGACAAATTCAGGAATCAGGCATTGCAATAAACCGGCTAACGTCTGATCTTCAGATCCGCAAAACCGGGTGACGTTTCAAGGAAAACAAAATGACCAACAAAGCACAGCGCGCCGCGGAATATTTCCTTAACGAGGAAAAACAGTTTCATCTGGGCATGTTGCCAACGGAGCAATCGAACCCCAAAACCAAAAACATTGACCAGATCTTCACGCGAAGCCTGGAGGAGGGCATACGAACCCTGCTGGCCGTCGATTACGACGTGGCCACCATGGCCGCCACAGTCCTGGCCGGCAAGGCCTTCCATGAAATGGTCGCGGCCGGGGCAAGCTGCCTCCGCCGAAACGGGAATATTATTTTTTCCGGTTGCGGCGCAACGGGGCGCCTGAGCATCCTGCTGGAGTCAATCTGGCGGGGGTTTTTCGGCGAAACCCGCCAAAGCCAAACGACGCTTTATGCCAAAATCCAACCTTACGAAAACCGGGTCTTCAGCATAATGACCGGCGGCGATTATGCGCTGATCAAATCCGTGGAAAGTTTTGAGGATTTTGCCGAATTCGGACGCCAGCAGGTCCGGGAACAAGGCGTCACCAGCAACGACGTTTTGATTGCCATTACCGAAGGCGGTGAAACATCTTCCGTTCTCGGAACCGTCGCGGAAGCCGCCGATCGGGGCGCGCGTGTTTTTCTGCTGTTTAACAATCCTGCCGATATTCTCTGCAAGTATATTGAGCGATCGCGCCAAGCCATTACCGATTCGCGCGTGACGGTACTCGATTTATATTGCGGCCCGATGGCCATTGCCGGCTCAACCAGGATGCAGGCCACCACTTCGGAGCAGCTGATTGCCGGCGCCGCCCTCGAAGCGATTCTCCATGAAATTCTAAAGGACAGACTTTCCGTCTCCGAGTTGCAACTGCTGGATATTAATACGCACGATTATGCCGCTGAATTCACGCAATTGCTCAAGCAATTGAACGCCCCGGGAAACATTGCGGAAACAGGCAAAATGGTTAGCATTGAAGCTGACCTTTACCGCCAGGAAGGATTGGTCACCTATTTTGCGGAAAACTATCTCCTGGACATTTTTACCGACACCACCGAACGGGCGCCGACTTTCATGATCCCTCCTTTCCGGAAATGCGATGACCGCAAGGCCCCACCCTCCTGGACGTTCGTCAAGAATCCGCGCTATTCGACTGTGCAAACATGGGAACGCACGCTCGCGCGCCATCCGCGTTGCCTTGAATGGCAACCGGCAATCTATCGAAAAATGGGCGCACCCGAAAAAATCGTCGCCAATCCGCCCAACCTGACATACCCGGAACTGCTGAAATTCCTGATCGGCAACGATGCGGATCCTTCGCGCACATCCCATCCCGTTAATGCCGCCATCATGGTCGTTTCCGGAACGGAATCCGCCGCCAAGGATTTCACGGCCTTCAACGAGGCATTTCTGCAGTCCACCGCGAATTTTCAACGTCGAATCACCCTGGTCATCGGCGACGGCAAATGGCCGGCGGATTTCCGGATAAAGTATTCGACGCCCGGATCGGCCTTGCGAATAATCGAACATCTTGCCGTAAAGCTGACCTTAAACATCATTTCAACCGCGACCATGATCGTCATGGGACGGGTCGCCGGGAACTGGATGAGCTGGGTTGAGGTCAGCAACAAGAAGCTGCGCGACCGCGGCATCCGTTTGATCGCCGAGCTTTGCGGAATCAGTTACCGCGACGCCTGCTATGCCCTGCATGAAACCTTGGCTGAAATGGAAAAACTGGATTTTTCGAACAAGGCCAAACCTTCGCCGGTCCAATACACAATAAAAAGATTAAGGTCCAAATAAACCTATCCGGGCATATTTTTATGGTTATCCACTGGCACTCGACGGCAAGGCAACCATCCCGGGCAACAACGAGCTTAGAAAACACGCGCTGTTCGGCTGGCAAAGAAACTTTTTGATAAAACAAGCAAAAGCGAAAGGCAAAACCATGAAAAAACAAGTTCTGACTTGGAGCAGGGATACCGTGAAAAGCCCGGAGCTCCGTGATCTGCTGGTCACTCTCGGCGAACATTACCCGATCGTTGAAAACGGCAACGGCCTGAAACTTACGCCGAGCCTTTGTGGCGACGGGTTGCGAGTCAGCCTTAAAAGCGGGCAGGCGGAAGTCACCGGGCGAACACTCAACCTGATTGCACGCGGCATCGGCATGTTGCTCTCCGGAACTGTCGACAACAACCAGACCATTGAGGAAGAAACGACCTTCAAAACTGCCGGATTGATGCTCGACTGCTGCCGCAATGCCGTCATGAAGGTCGACTATTTGAAGGAATGGCTGCGCCGCTCCGCACTGATGGGTTACAATCTGATGATGCTTTACACCAAGGACACTTATGAATTGCCCGGCGAGGAATGTTTCGGCTACCTCCGCGGCCGTTACACCGCCGCGGAATTGAAGGAAATTGACGCATATGCGGCGCGGCTGGGAATTGAAATGGTCGGCTGCATCCAGGCGCTCGGCCACCTTGAGCCGGTCTTGCGCTGGCCGCGATACGGAGGGATAAAAGATACTTACGCGGAACTATTGACCACGGAGGAAAAATCCTACGAATTGATCAACAAGATGCTGGATTTCTATGGCAGCGTTTTCAAAAGCCGGCGGATTCACCTCGGCATGGATGAAACCCATAACCTGGGTCGCGGGCGCTACATGGATTTGAACGGATACCGGCGGCCCTTCGACATTTACATTGACCACCTGAACCGGGTGGTGGGCGAATGCAACCGACGGAAGCTTAAGCCGATAATCTGGTCGGACATGTTTTTCCGGATGGCCAACAAGAACATGGATTACTACAACACTTCCTCCTCAACACCGCAGGATATAATCGACAAAATTCCGCGCGAAGTCCAGTTGTCTTACTGGGATTACTATCATAAAGACAGGGAATTTTACCGATCCATGATTCGGCAGCATCTCAAACTAGGCTCGATTCCATTCATGGCCTCGGGAATCTGGACGTGGCCGGTATTCTGGCACAACCACCGCCAAACCATGGAAACGGTACGCCCCTGCATCGAGGCCTGCCGCCAGGAAAAGGTCGATGAAATCGTTTTCACGATGTGGGGCGATGACGGCGCATTTTGCGATTGGAGTTCCGCCCTGGCGGGAGCCTGCTATGCCGCGGAAAAAGTTTTCGGCGCCGGCGAGCCCGGCGAAAAAATGCTCGAGAAAAAATTCGCCGCCATTTGCAATGGCAGTTACAAGGCGCACGTAATTGCGTCGGAAATCACGCACGTCATAGAAAAAGGCAATCTCTCCGCGACGGAGTTGCTTTGGGACGATCCGCTGCTTGGAATTTACCGCAAGGAACAGGAAGTAATTTCCGGCCCGAATTTCTGGACAAAAAGCGAACAGCACTACCGTCGACTCGAAGCCGCGCTGAGCAAATACCCGAACGGCGGCGCTGGTAGCATTCGAAACATCCGGGAGTTGATTGCCCTGCTGAAAATCAAGATCCAGGCCAATTTGGCCGTGGCCGCCGCCTACAAAACACGCAAAAAGCAGCAATTGACCGCGGCCCGCAAATTGATTGCGCGGGAAATCAAGGCCCTGGCTGATTATGAAAAGAACTTTCGCCAACTGTGGTATGCAAGAAACAAGACTTTCGGATATGAGGTCATGCAGATCAGACTGGCCGGACAGGCTGCCCGGTGGCGCGAGCTCGACCGGCGTTTGCAGGAACTGGACGGCGGAAAGGACAGAACCATCCCGGAGCTTGAGGAAAAGACCGTGGACCGCGTCGGGATGAGCCATCAATATAATTTCCTGGCTACGGCCTCGGTCTATTTTTAATCAGCCGGAAATCGCAGATTGACGCCCCATGGCATACGCGATATCCTGTTTTAAATCTCATCGTCATTTGACGCCCTACATAACCAAACAGGATACCAACATGAGCAATGGCAAAACGAAGCGATTGGGCATTTTAACCGGCGGCGGAGATTGTCCCGGCCTTAACGCCGTAATCCGCGCCGTGGCCAAATCGGCCATGAATGAAGGGGGCTTCGAGGTCATTGGCGTCGAAGATGGATTTGAAGGACTGGTCGAAGGCCGGATGCGGCGCCTGCGCAACCAGGACGTCTCCGGGATCCTGACCGTCGGCGGAACGATTCTGGGCACATCCAACAAGGGCGATCCCTGGCATTACCCGGTTAAGGGACCGGACGGCACGATCACGATTCAGGACACGTCGCAAAAGGCTTTCGATCATTACCGCGAATGGGGGCTGGACGCGCTGATCACCGTCGGCGGCGACGGGACAATGACCATCTCCAGCAAACTGATGGAAATGGGCGCCAACATCGTGGGCGTGCCCAAAACCATTGACAATGACCTGGCGGCCACCGACGTCACCTTCGGCCACGATTCCGCCGTCTATGTCGCCACTGAAGCCATTGACCGTCTGCACACCACGGCGTCCTCGCATCATCGGGTCATGGTCATCGAACTCATGGGACGATATGCCGGCTGGATCACGCTTTCCGCCGGGCTGGCGGGCGGGGCGGATATCATCCTGATTCCGGAAATTGCATTCCAATGGGACCATATCTTTCAAAAGCTCATCGAGCGCAGCCGGTATGGCAAGCGCTTCAGCATAATATGCGTGGCCGAAGGCGCGCGCTGTCCCGAACGCGGGGAAATTGTCAAGGCCTATGACCAGAAACGCACGGATGCCAAGCAACTTGGCGGAATCGGCGAATACATTGCCAAGAAGGTCACGGAAGGCACCGGGTTGGAAACCCGTGTCACCGTGCTGGGGCATCTCCAGCGCGGCGGATCGCCTACGCCCTACGACCGCATCCTGGCCACGGGCTTTGGCGTAGCCGCCTGCTGGTTGGCAATGAAAGGCAAGTTTGGCCAGATGGTCGCCCTGCACGGCAACAAGGTGGAAGCCGTGCCGATCAAAGACGCCATTGACCATCTGAAACTGGTCACGCCCCAGACTCAGAAAGTGCTGGCGGCCCGTGCCTTAGGCACCAGTTTTGGCGATGCCTGACGCAAATCAAGCGCGGCAACCCCCTCACAACCGGGCGGATCCTACGCAAGCCGGGCGAGATAAATACGCCGCCGGCTCTCATGCGTGGAGTCAAAACTCACCAGCTTGCCGTTCGGATGCCAGCGGGGATGCAGATCGCAACGGATATCCAGCTCCGCACCGGGCACGGAATACAGCGCCACCGGATTTTATCCGGTTCGACCTGGTTTTGCATACGGCTCGGCACCTCAGGCCAAACGGCCGCTCCGCCTGCGCCCGGCAGTCTTTTTAATCCGCATCTTGGGCGGGTTATACCAATAGGCCGGCAGCACATCACGCTCGGCTTTGAGAAAATCTTCCAGGCAAGCGTCCGCATCGGAAATATTGTTGCAAATCGGGTCCGTGAGCATGGCCCGGCGCAGGATGGCGCGGTCGCCGGTTACGGCTGCCAGCGCGGTCAATTCGTGCGTATCGAGCGCCGCCTGGGTCATGGCCAGGAGCCCGCGCGGCATTTCGCCGAAAGACTGCGGCCGCGGGCCGTGCATATCCAGGTCGCAACGCAGTTCCAAGAATGCGTCCGGCGCAAGATTGGTCACGGCGCCACGGTTGGCGCTGTTGATATAGAATTGCTTGCTCAGCCCGCCCCACATGCTCTCGATAATATCGGTGGCATGATCATCCGCGGTTTTGTCCAAGAAATCCTTGGCTGTCAACTTACCGTTCGCATAATTTTCCGTGATTTTCCAGGCGGCGGCCATTTCGCGCGCGCGCACACCGGCCTCAAACAGCTTGATCGATTCCGGCCAATTCGGCTTGACGCCATAGCCTTGGAAGAAAGGCACATATTCCTTGGTGTGGCTGATGGCGGTGGGATAAGCCCCATAGAGATCGAATAGCTGCAGAGCGTAATTCGCGTTATAGCGCGGCTTCGCTTTGTCGCCGGGGGATTTTTTCTCGGCTTCGGCTTGCGCCACGGCAAAACGGCGCACGGCCGGCAGCATGTCCTTGCCGGCGTAACGGAAACGGACAACCCAGGTGCAGTGATTTACCCCGCCGAGCGCCAAATCAAGTTTGTTATAGATTTCAGGCAATATGTGCTTGGCATCTTGCGGAACAATTTTTACGCGCTTGCACCATTCCAGGGTGGCGTAGGGCTCGTGATTGCCGTCACAGAGCGCAAAACTCCGGACTTGCGGCGCATGGCGCATGAGCGCCATGCCCATGACGGTGGTGGGATTGACAAAGTTGATCAGCCAGGCCTGCGGCGCAATTTCCTCCGTATCGCGCGCAATGGCCAGGGCATGGGGAACCTCGCGCAAGGCGCGGAATATGCCGCCGGGTCCGATGGTATCCGAACTGCACATGCGGATGCCGTGCCGGGCGGCGATCCTGGTGTCGACTCCGCGGAAATGCGCATTGCGCTCCGAGAAAGTCAGGACGATAAAGTCCGAATCGGCCATCACTTTGCGCCGGTCGGTCGCGCCGATGAGTTTGACGCCGCAGCGGGTTTCATCGAAAACCCGCCGGGCAAGGCGCATCATTGTGGCCAGCACCGCGGGATTGGTATCCACCAGAGCCAGTGTTCCGCCGGCCATTACGGATGAAGTGGCCATCTTATGAATCACCGGCCGGCCGAAAAAATAGCTGCCCGCGCCAATAACCGTGACTTTTGGTCCTCGCATGATTTGATCCCTTCCAATTGTTTATTGCCGGCCCTGACAAAGTGCTTGCTTTTGCGGATCATTGTGGTTGAAATGCAGCGTTTTTTCAACAGGACGCGCGTGATAATATCTGGACTTTTGTGACAAATGAAAAAACCTTTTTTGCGTTGTATTTTCCGGCCGATATCCGCGCCCTCGGCCAATCTGCCGCTCGGCGCGCGCAGTGTCGGCCACTACCTTGTCCGGCCCGGTTATCGCGATTTTGTTGCCGTCAAACAATTCGTGCAGGTCTTCTGGGGCATCGCCGGCGCCGGCGCACTGGTCATTAACGGGGTCGAACGCACGCTCCGGCCGCGGCAAGTTGCGATTTATTTTCCGGGCATGCGTCACGATGTCCATGCGCTCGATCAGGAATGGGAATATTGCTGGTGGACGATGGACGGGCCGTTGGCCACCAGCATCACAACCGCATTTGGATTAGTCGCCGAAGTATATAATGCCGGCCCGGCGCCCCTGCCATTACTTCGACGCCTGGAAAGCGCGATCCGCAACCAGTCCCAGGCAGCGGAACGCCAGGCCAGCGCCCTTGCTTATCAATTATTGACCATTGCCGTTTCCGGGCGCCGTAGCGAGGGCGAGGACCATCGCACGAACGAAGCCATCCAAATCATTCACCGCGAGTGGAATCAGCCCCAGTTGTGCGTCAAACACTTGGCCGCTCGCCTGCGCATGCACCGGTCCACCCTGTCGCGGCGTTTTGAGAAGGCCGTTGGGATTCCGCCGGTGGCTTATCTGGTGCGCTTGCGTGTTCAAAACGCGCTTTCCATGCTCAAACAGACGAAAAAACCGATTGCCGAAGTGACCGCGTTATGCGGGTATAATGACCCGAATTATTTTGCGCGACTGATGCACCGCTACACCGGATTGTCCCCGCGCCGTTTCCGTGACGAAAACACGCCGGAGCGCACGTCCGGGCCCGATTGAGGTCTTAATTTCCTTGCATTCCGGCATCCCCGGACTGATAAACGAAAGCTTACATGCAACCCAAAACCAATCTGGCCCAATCTGCATATTGCCAAAAGAACCGACAATTATGACTAAACAGCAGCATGACAAGGAAAAATCCGTATTTCTCAGCCTGATCACCGATTTTCTGCTCTTCATCCCGGATGTCGTTGCGGCCGTCATGGCCAACTCGATTACGCTTTGGGCCGACGTGCTGAAATGCGGCAATGAACTGCTCGCCACGTTTCTATCCTGGCTGGCCCTGCGCGCCGTGCATCGGAGCGGGAAGCTCCGATTCGATTATGGCCTGGGCAAGCTGGAGAATGTCACCGGCATAATCGTGGCCGGCGTCATGTTCGTTTCCCTTTTTATCGTCCTGCACGGCGCCTATGCTCGTCTCCAGACCCCGGCGGAAATGCATCCCGGGGGAGTCTGGCTGGCCATGTTCCTGATGACGGTCGGCGTCATCGCCAATATTTCGCTCTGGATCAAGAATTACCTGGTGAGCCGCCGGCAGTTCTCGCCAATTATCGAAGCCCAATGGCGCATGTTTCGAACCAAGGCTTTTTCCGACATGATCGTATTAGTGGCCCTGATTCTGAGCATGCTGTTGAAGGCTCAACCCTGGGCAACTTACATCGATCCTGCCGCTTCTCTGATAATTGCCGGATTTATCCTGCATTCCATCTGGGGCATGCTCTCCAATTCCTTTTACGACTTGCTTGACCGCACCCTGGACGAATCCCTGCAATTGGTCATTGTCAAGGAACTGGCCGCCTATTTCGAGCACTACAAGGAAATTCACGGCGTGCGTTCGCGCCGCTCCGGGAGCCATGTTTATGTGGACCTTCTGCTGGAATTCGACGGAGAGAAAAAAATGGCCGAGGTCCAGGAAATTATTAACCGCATGGAAACCGCGCTCGAACGCAGCATTCCCGGCTGTCACGTCCTGATCGCCCCCACGACGCGCAAGCGGCGGTCTCCGGACAGATGACCAGCCGTAGATTCCGCGTCACCTTCGAAATAACAGAGGGATAAGCGGCCGTTGGCGCGCCGAATTATGGCATTCCGAGCCATGCAAGGCACATAGGCTGCGCCGCGCAATTGGTGTCAGGCGCCGGGTTCGTCGTCATGATTTTTCGACAGCCACGTCCGGGCTTTTTCGATCTGCCCGCCGGTACCCAGCAACATCACGCGATCGCCCGGCTGAAAAGTTTCATCCGCTTCCGGGTTAACGATCATAACCCCCTGCCGTTCAATACCGATAATCGTCGCCCCGGTATGCCTGCGCAGATTCAAATCCCGCACAATTTGCCCCGAAACCCGCGATTCCTGCATGACAACAACGGTACCGAGACGCGCATCCTTAAAAAAATAAGGCATCGTGCTGATCGGATGCAAGCTGAACCAATCGTGTGCGCCGGCAAACACCTCGCGCAAAGCCGTCTGGGCCTTGGCATAGATCCGTATATTGAAGGTCCACAGCAAACTGGTAATCAGCGCAATAACCAGCATCAATAACAATAAAACCGGCCAGGGCGGCAGAATGGCCGAACTCAACATGAGAATAAACAGCATCAGCACCACACACCCTGTAAGCAGAACCGCCAGTTCGGTAAGCACACGCGGGATCGACACATGACCATCGTGCGGATTCTGGGGAAACTTGATTTCCGCCATGATCATGCCAAGCGCCTGCAGTTTGCGCAAGGTGGCCACCAGGAAAGGAATGATCCCCAGCGCCGCCGCGAACCAGAGAATAGCATTGGGCCCGCCCATGGACATGGGAACACTGGCCAGCACATATGGGAATCTCCGCGCCAGATAGGCGGTAACGATAAAAATTGCCGCGATAAAGCCGGCATTGATAAGGATGATCATTAACGAGCGCTTCACGGCTTTGCGCACCGCATCCGGCGCGCCACGCGTCTCGAATTGCGAAGCCCAGCGCGTATAGTTCGACATCGCCGCACGGACCGATCGAGGCAAGACGGCATCCAGGCCGCATGCAATATTGTCCGCATTGCGCAATATGTAGGGATTGATAAAGGTCGTCAGCACTGCCACACCCACGGCCAACGGATACACCACCTCGCGGGTCACATTCAAGGTCACGCCCAAAGTCGCAATAATGAGCGCAAATTCATTGACCTGCGCCATGCCGCACCCCACCCGGACGGCGGTTTCCCGACTATTTCCCGTAATAAAGGCCCCAATGGTGCAGGTCGTAAATTTTCCAAGGATTACCACGCCGGTCAACAACAATAACGCGCCCCAATGGGCAAAGATGACCTGCAAGTTCACCATCAGCCCGATTGCCACAAAAAAAACGGCCGCAAAGACATCGCGCAGCGGATCGGTCAGCATTTCAATCCGGACATGCTGGCGGGATTCAGCCATGATGGCCCCGATAACAAAAGCGCTCAAGGCCATTGAAAAATCCAGTAAAATACCCACAAGCACTACGGCAAAACAAAGCCCCGTAACAGTGACCGTCAGCAATTCATCGTTACGTGTCCGGCCGACGGCATTGAGCAAACGGGGCACAAAAAGCAGGCCACCAACGATCAATACCACCAGAAAGACCGCCAGGCCCCCGAGATGTGCAAACATCATGCCGGTCTGCACATTGCCGCTAACGCCAATCCCGGTTAACAACGCAATCAGGACCACCGCCAGCAAATCCTCGACAATCGTGCTTCCTAAAATCAACTTGGCATAGGCTTCCCGTTTCTGATCCATTTCCCCCAACATCTTGGCAACAATGGCGGTGGAAGAATCGCAAATAATTGCGCCCAGGAACAAACTTTCCACCAGACTCCAGCCTAATGCCCGGCCAATTATATACCCCAGCCACAGCATGACGATCACATCCACGACGGCTATCCCCAAGGCCGCAACACCGACGTCACGGATCTTGCGCAGATTGAAATCCAGGCCGATGGAAAACAGGAGAAAAACCAGGCCGAGTTCCGCCAGCGTTTGAATGGACGCATTATTGGCCAATAACGGCGTCCAGTTGGAAAGCCAGCCGATGCAAATCCCGGCCAAGATGTACCCAATGACCCGTGGCTGCTTCAGCCACTGGCAAACCAAGGCCGCGGCGCCCGCCAGCGCAATTACTACGGCCAAATCCTGTAAAAAAGCATAATTATTCATGTCTTGTCCAACTAATCGCCATCCAGTCTTTAGTCACCCCGCCACATGTTCGGATCGATTAACCTTGAACTCACCCTTGCCAAGCGTAGAATTCAAAACCGTAAAGCAAAACAAGTCAACTCCGGACATTCTTGAGGAGCATTTTACCGACTATGTCAGCCATGCGCAACCAATTTAAAATGAAGGGCATACAATGTCAGCGGCCCGCACAGCGTCTCTCATTAATAGTTGGGATACAATTCGTTACGAATTACTCAACACCCGGATTTGCGACCTGGGCTTAACCATCGAGGGTTCAATCCTTAAGGCCCCGGTGGAGCGAATTCTCCGGGAGTTCGCTGCCCGCGGCATTCGTTTCCAACCCTCTTTCTATCTTACCGATTCATGGGGCTGCCCAAACGAAGTACCGGTGATCGGCATACCTTTCTATTTGGCCGACAAGCGCTTACGCCAAATCGAAGAAGAACAGACGGGCGAAGTCGAAGACGATCAGCTCCTGATGATGTTCCTGCGCCATGAAGCCGGGCACGCGGTCAACTATGCCTACCGCTTATGGGAACGCACCGACTGGACGGATATGTTCGGGCGGTTTTCAAAGCCTTATCGCGACAGTTTCCAGCCCAACCTGGCCAGCCGCGAGTTTGTCTGGCACATTCCCCATAGCCAATACGGACGCCATTATGCGCAAAAACATCCTGACGAGGATTTTGCCGAAACGTTTGCCGTCTGGTTGACCCCGCGTTCGGCCTGGCGCCGGAAATACGGCCACTGGCCGGCCTTGCGCAAACTACGTTATGTTGATTCGCTGATGAGGCATGTGCACAGCCGGCCGCCGCGCTGTTTGGGCGGCAAACTGGAAAATCCCATCACGGAAATGACGATGCTGCTGGCGGAACATTATGGCCATCGCGCGGAACGGTACCGTGCCACCGCTCAAGGATATGTGGACGACAAACTTCGCGATATATTTCCGCCACATACCCGCGGGCATAATCGTTTGCCGGCGCACGAACTGCTTAACCGGCACCATGACGCCCTGCTGGAACGGGTTGCTCACTGGTCGGGATTAGACAGTGAAGATGTCGGCACCATTATCACCAAATTAGAAGGACGCGCGCAGGCCTTGGGACTGGTTTTCCCACGCGCAACGGAGACCGACCGCCTCATGGATGTGACCGCCCTGGCCACGGCGCTGGCAATGGACGTAACCTACATGGGCCGATTCACGGAATAACAAAAGGAAGCGACCAGAAGCCGGAGCACGGCGCTTCCTAAAGCATGGGGACTTCAATGTCAAAGGGCGTGTGTTCCAAAGCCGCCTTGATCACCATCTGCAAGAGCTGGGGATACTGAATGCCGGCGGCCGCAGCCGAGTGCGCCAGGGCAACATCTTCCTCCAGCGATGGATTGCAGTTCACTTCCAGGACACGCGGCTGGCCAGCGGCATCAAGACGGATATCTACGCGCCCGTACCCCCAGCCGCTGACAGCCCGAAAAGATCGCAAGGCCGTCCGCCCGATCTCGCGCGCCAACTCAGGCTCAACCAGTGCAGGGCAGATCACACTGGTTTTCTTGTATTCCACGGTATTCTCCAGCCATTTGGCGGCAAACGACATGATTGGCGGAATATCGGGAGGCAATTCCGAATAATTAACCTCGGCCAGCGGCAGGACACACGGCTTGCGGCCTCCAAGAATACCGACGTTAAATTCCCGGCCCGGCAAAAACCGCTGGGCCAACGCCGGCTGCAGATAGGTTTTGAGGATATGTCTGACCTTGTGCCGCAGAGCTTGCTTGGAATAAACCACCGAATCGCGCTCCAAGCCGATGCCGGCATGCTCCTGGCTGGCTTGCACAATCAGCGGATATTGCCAGGTATGCCGGTCCACGTCGCCAATCCGCTCGAGAAGTTCTGTTTTGGGTGGAATTAAAATACCGACACCGTGCAGCAAACTGGCGGTCATATACTTGGAGCGGGTCAGCCCGAGCGCCAGAGCGGGCGACCCGGTCATCGGATAACCCAGCATGCGCACCAGTGCGGCCACGCGCATTTCATAAAGCGCACCGTGGACAACATCGTCGTATTGGTTGAAAACCACATCCGGCCGCAAACGCCGCAGGCGATGCTGGAAGGCAAGCAGGTCCTGAGCCAGGGGCAGGATCGTTACCCGGTGATTAAGCCCCCGCAGCACGCGTGCCATGCGCCGAATCATCAGACGCAGTTCCACCGTACTGCTGCCGTCATCGGGCTGGTCAGGCGTGCCCAAAGTGCTCGAATTATAAATGAGTACAACATGAAGAGGTTTGATTCGCATGCCCGGGCTCCGATCATTTTAGCGCACGACACTTCCAGATTGAATTTAAGTTTAAGCCTATGGTTTGCCATTTATTTGTCAAGCCTATCCTGCGCAGAATCGCCCATAAAAATCAGGCTGGCTCTGGCCATGACGCTTTGCTACGGTCATGCGCATGCACGGCATGCTGATCATCTCGAATGTGCTGTATTTCCTGGCGCTCATCAACCCGGTCAGCAAGGTCTTCATTCTTTGTACGCTTCAACCGCCTTGTTCGCGACGGGAGCTGGTTATGCTATCCGCGCGCTCCACCGCCGTGGCTTTCCTGATCCTGCTGGTGCTGACAATCTGCGGCGACTTTCTCCTGCGCGACGTATTTCGCGTTGATATTTATTCGCTCAAGATCGCAGGCGGACTGGTGCTCTTTCTGATCGGTTTAACCGCCGTCCGGCGCGGGCGGTTTTTTGAGGAAACCCTGACGCGCACCTCCGATATTTCCATCGTGCCCCTGGCGGCTCCGCTTATCGCCGGACCGGGCACAATGACCGGAGCCATTTCCTATGCCTCCGAGCACGGGATGATTGCGACGCTGATCGGCATAACGCTTGCCCTGGCCATTAACCTGATAATAATGCTGTTTTCCGGCAGGATCGGAGAAATTTTGGAACGCGTCCACGCCACTGGCCCGCTGATCCGGATTACCGGCTTGATCGTCGCCGCCGTAGCCGTTCAAATGATGCTCGACGGATTGGGCAAATGGATCGGCGTCTATTTGTAATCGCCGCACTACCGGCCAAGCGCGCATCCAACCGGTGCGGGGCAGCCGGCCGACTGACCCGCATCAACATTACACGGTCAAATCTTACCCGCCAGCGCCTGGAACCTTGCCTGGCGCACAGCGGGCGAAGCCACCGGCTTGAATGGGCCAACCCATTTTGTAATATCTTCGATGCGACTGTCCGGCGCGGGATGGGTCTTGGCAAAATCATGGCCGCCGGGCTTGAGCTGCTTCTTCATCTGGGTCAGCATTGAGATCAACCCGTTCGGGTCGTAGCCGGAACGTTGCAGGATCGTGACGGCCGCACGGTCGGCCTGGCGCTCGAACCCGCGGGAGTAACCATTGTTCATCATGGTCGAGGTAATATCGGTAATCGAACCCTCGAACGCTTCCGTTAACTGTGCCATTTCCTGGCCGCCAAACGACTTGGCGCTCTCGGTGGCCAAAATCGTCAGGGCCGAAGTGATCCGGCTCTTACTGATGGCCTGCAAGCCATGCTGCAGTTCCACATGCCCGATTTCATGCGCCAGCACGGCGGCCAAGGCATCCTCGTTCTGGCAACAGCGGATCATGCCGCGCGAGATAAAAATCAAGCCGCCGGGAGCGGAAAAGGCGTTGACTTCCTCTGTTGCCATTATCAGGAAATGATATCCACCGAAGGTTTCCGGTTTATCCGAAAACTGGGCGAGTGTCTGGCCAAGAACATTCAGGTAATGATTGGCCGCTTCGCTGTCCAGCGGTTTGTATTCCTTGAGCACCACGGCGCCCACGGTGCGGCCGATATAATATTCCTGCTCCGGCGTGATGGACTCGAAAGTCTTGCCCACGGCCGAACCGGCTTTCTTGATCGACTCGCCCTGTTGCGGCGTAGCCACACCGGAGGCCACCACCACACCGGCGCCGACCTCGGAAAGAGTATCCATGGTTTCACAGGCCGGCAAAACGACCAGAGCCAAGGCGCTCAAAAGCAGGATGGCTGAACGGTAGAGCGCGGTCATTTTCCGCCTCCTTCCTTGGGCATCACGCCGCCATCCTTAAGGAAAACCTGCATTTCCGCCACCGGAATGCGGATTTTCTCCATCCGATTGATCCAGGTGAAATCGACATCCTTATGCGTCGACTTGAACTGCGCTTCCACATCGGAGTTAAACCCCTTGCCCGCCAAGGCCAGTTCGTCGCCGGAGGCCGCCACCTTGGCCTGCTCCTGGCCTGCCGCCAGAACGATCTTCTTGGAGGACAGCGCCGAGGCATGCAACCAGCCCGAGACACCAGCGCCGGCAACCTTGGACCAAGCGCCCTGCGTTTGTTGGACCTCAACCTGGTCACCGTACGCCAATGAGCCCACGACTTTGCCGACAAAGGAGGGCGTTGCCCGCACGGGCGCGTCCTTGATCTGCACACTCATGGTCGCCGCCTCTACCGTTCCCATGCCGGCGGCCAGCAGCATGATCGCTGCCATCAGGCTTGTACCCGCCGCCCTGCGCTTGTTACGAATCATACGCCCTCCTATTTATTCGATGCGCACATTCCAGCCAGACATCCCAGCCCATCGCCGGCCGGCCTGAAATCGATGCAGGCATATTATCATTTTGGCGCACCAAACAAAGAAAAAAACGGAACACCCGACTTGAGAACATCGATCACACAAATTATATCCGTGAGTTGAAACGCGGATTCACATGCGTTCCTCCACAATTCGGATGCAGAACCGGCCATTCGATTTCATCCCGAACAATCTGCGGCCATCCTTCCCGACTCGCCAAGAGGCCCGGCCCCTGGTTGGTTTCGCAGCATCAGGCTAAATGTGTTGTCAATTTGCCGGCATTTTATAGAATGCGGGCTTGCATCAGCGCGCCCTCTATGGAGCGGCAAGGGCATCAATCAATTATCGATAAGGACTCCGGGCCGATCATGAATATAAACCCCAGCTTGAACAACGGCATCCTCAAACTGATCCTCAACGGGCGATTCGACACCTTTGGGGCCGGGCCCGTCCAGCAGGTCCTCGACAGCTATTTCAACAAGCACCCCCAGTTCATCATCATGGATATGGCCGGGGTGGACTTTATCAGCAGCGCCGGTATCCGCGTGCTCCTGATCGCAGCCAAGGAAACCGAGGGGCGCCGGGGTATTCTGGCTCTGGTTGGGCTCTCATCTTATTGCCGGACAATGATCGAGCAGACGCATATCGCCGGCCTTCTGTCGCAGTTCGACACGATGGATCAAGCGGAAGACTTCTGCCGGGGAAAAGCAGCGCCCGTGGCTTGAAGTTTACATGGCGCCGGAAATATATTTTTCCAGTTCCTGAATCATAAACTTCTGGTCCGCGACGACGCTCTTTACCACATCACCGATTGTCACAATACCGGCCAAGTTACCGGCATCGAGAACCGGCAGATGGCGGACATGTTTATCCGTCATCAACGCCATGCATTCATCAACCGTCATATCGGGACTGACATACAACACTTTGGCCGTCATCAACGCCCCAACCGTGGTTGTTTTGGAAGATTTGCCCTTCAGAATTACTTTCCGCGCATAGTCCCGTTCGGAAAAAACACCTACGAGCTTCTTCTTATCCACGACCAGAAGCGCGCCGATATCCTTGTCGGCCATGACCTGCAACGCCTCATAGGCCGATGCGTGCGGGCCGATTGTCCACACCTTGTCCTTCTTGTTTTGCAGCAACTCTCTCACGGTTTTACTCATGGCGCCACCTCCCGGTTAACAGGAACGCACTCCGGATCATTAAGCGGTCATCCCCGCATGCGCGCTACAGAACGATTGCGCTGTGGCCAGTCGCCCTCGCACTGGGCGCGAACGGAACAGTCAGATTGCCGCGATTATTTCTTCAAGCTATCCATGGCTGACTGCGTATATTTTTTATAACAATCAGGACAGATGCTATGACTAAACTGGGCTTCGGTGTGGTTGCTGACATAGCTTTCGACCTGCTGCCAGTATTGCTTGTCATCGCGAATTTTTTTGCAGTACATGCAGATGGGCAGGATCCCCTGCAGGGTCTTGATCTGGGCCAAAGCAGCCTGAAGTTCCTTAATTCTTCCGGCCAACGACGCCTGCAAATCGATGACTTTGCGCCCTACCCCGATGCGCACCTGAAGCTCCTCAACGTCATAGGGCTTGACGATATAGTCATTCGCCCCGGATTTAAGCCCTTGCACAATGTCTTCGCGATTATCGCGGCTGGTCAACAGAATGAGATAGGGCGGATTGCTTGTCTCGATTTCCCGCACTTTGCGGCAGACCTCAACTCCATCCATGCCGGGCATCATCCAATCCAAAATCGCAATTTTCGGGTTATCGGGCTTGCGAAGCACCTCGTAGGCACTCAGGCCATCGCCGGTCACGATGGGATCGTATCCGGCCCTGGCGACCATTGCCTTCAACATGAGCTGCGACATCGCATCATCTTCCGCAATGAGCAGTTTCATGATCTATACCTCAGTAATAAGCGCCTGGGGAAAAATGTCGCCATCGTCAAGGCTATCTGGCCGCCGCCAATCCCGCCGACAAGAAAAACATTGTTCGCCTTAACCGGATAATGTCCGATCGCCCAGTCAAGGGCATCAATTATAGCCTGCCTGGCCAGGCGCGAACCGCGTGCCCGGGTTGACCTGGGATGGGCCATCAAGTTCGGGCCGCCAAAATCCGGCGGCGGAACGCCTCCCGGATTCGGCTTCGTTTGTCAAATCCTGCCGATTAAATAAACGCCAAACGCCATCGTCCGGAATACCCGGCACGGCCAAACGATGCATTATCGCACGCCGGCAGGCTGTTCTATTTATTACCGGCCGCGAGCCCGCTGGAGACCATGAACTTGTAACTTTCCTCGATCGCCCTCCACATTTCGACCTTGCAGTAGTCAAGTTCAACAACAATGCTGCCAACAGCCTTGGGCAAGGCGGCGACAAGCTGCTTGATCGAGAGTTCACCCTGTCCGAGCGGGAGGAGTTCGATCTTGCGGTCAAGAATGCCGTTAACATATTTCTGATCGGCCTCCTTCTGGCGGAGGGTTCCGTCTTTGATGTGGACAAGAACGGTGCGATCGGCAAACAGCTTGAGCATTTTGACGGCATCTTCCGCGCCGAAATTCGTCGACCAGAACGAGTCAATCTGGAACTTCACTTTCGGGCACAACTCGGCATAAATCTGATACTTGAGCCGACCGTCGAGGCGTTCGAATTCAAAAGCATGGTTATGTTGAAAAAGAGTGATCCCTGATTTTGCGAAAGCCGCCTGCATCGCGTTAGTATTGTCCGCCGTGCGCTTGATGGCGTCAAGATCCTTGAAATCCGCAGGGCCGTAGCCGCAGACAACCTTGTCCAGACCGAGGATCCCGGCAGTTTCGACCATTGCGGGCACGTCGGTCACGCTGCGCGCCCAGGGGGTATGGGACGAATACATTTCCAAACCAAGGTCGGCAATGATTTTCTTGAATTCGGTGGGACTGAGATTCCATAATCCTGCGGGCTCGACCGCCTTGTAACCGATGGCCGCCACTTTTTTCAATACGCCCACAAAATCCTTTTGCGCAAACTCTCTCAACGAATACAATTGCACGGCCAATGGTCTGATCATGATGTCGATCCTCCTGTGTGTTTACTAAATGCCGTCTTGCTGCCGGAGCGGGCCTTCGCCCACTCAAATCGATACAATCCATTTAAAATGTTGCATAAGACATACGGCATGTAAAGCCAAAAGCGGTCTTTACCACAGCGGCGAAGCGGGGCGGGTAAAGGATCCGTCCGTGCGTTGCTTGTCCATAATTTCCGATTTGACCTTCGACCGGCACAGGACTAGCCTTGCGACCCAGCGGAAACAATGTCGGCAAAACCTGACTTTTATTTAACAGGATAATAAAATGGATAAGAATCGGAAAAAGACTCTGTTGCGCTATACCGTTGGCGATTTCAAGCAAACAAGCGGACGCATCATCCCTGTATGCAAAGTCAAGGAGCTCAATGGCAAGCCCACTCTTTTTCTCGAAGGCAAGCCTTTAGCCGGAATGGCCTTCCAGGGAGGCGCCAACTGGCCTGAAGTGAACAGTCAGATTGCCCGGACCGGAATTGTCATCTTCACGCCGGTCATACCGCTCGGCTGGCAAGGTCCGGGAGATTTCGACTATCAAAAGACGGACGCCCTCTTTGCCGCGCTTTTAAAAGAAGCTCCGCAGGCCTTGATCTTGCCCCGGATCAGTTTGAATCCGACGGTTGCCTGGCAAAAGGCACACCCGGAAGAACTCTGCCTGTTTCACGATGCCCCGCGCGATCCGGAATCCGTCAAGCGTATTTTCGAGATCTGCAAACACGACCCCCTTGGCTGGCAGCAAGGCGAATTCACCGGCCAATCCTTTGCCTCCCAGGTCTGGAAGGAAGAGGCCTCCGAGGCGCTGCTCCGATTTCTCGACCACGTTACCCTGGCGCCATATGCCGCCCATATTATCGGCTATCACTTTTCCTTCGGCATTTCTGGCGAGTCGCAATTATGGGGCGGTTGGCCGGGCAAGTTTGCCGATTACAGCCAACCCATGCGCCGCGAATTCGGCAAATGGCTGGGGATAAAATACGGCCATAACATCAACCTGCTCCGCAAAGCCTGGCACGAGGAAATCCCCTCGTTTGCCAATGTGCAGATTCCATCGAAGCAAGAACGAATGCACACCTCGATGGGCATTTTTCGGGACATTGGGCAAGAAGCCAAGGTCGTTAATTACCATGAGTGTATGTCGGACATCACCTCCGACAACGTTCTTTATTTTGCAAAACTGTTGAAGGCGGCAACGGACAACCGGACACTCGCCGGAATATTTTACGGATATATTCTGGAATGCTTGTCCCAGGAACCCCTATACGGTCTTTCCGGCTGCGACAAGCATAGCGATGGATGTTACATGAACAATTCCGGGCACCTCAAAGTAAAAAAAATCCTGGATTCGCCCTATGTCGATTTTATCGCGGCGCCCTCGCCCTACCCCAAGCGGAGCATCGGCGAAGCCGGAGGGTGCATGACCGTCGACCACTCTGTCATCCTGCACCACAAGCTGTGGTTCAACGAAGCGGATATCCGCACGCACATGTCCAATCCCGATTCCGGCTTTGGAAGAGTGGACACGGCCGCACATTCCACTGCCGTGTTGCGGCGCGAGTTTGCCTACATTCTGACCCATAAAGCCAATCTCTGGTGGATGGATCAGGGAAGAAAATGGTTTTCGGATCCGGCGACCTTGAAGGACATCGGCCAGATGAAACAAATTGCCGACCGCGCCCTGCCGCTGAACCGCAACCCAAAGCCCGTCGCCGAAGGCATTGCGGTAATCGTCGACGACCGTTCCTACTTTTATACTTCCCTGACCAACGAATTGTTTCTGCCTCTGATTTATACTCAGCGCGATCCGCTGGCCCGCATCGGCGCACCATATCATCTTTACCTTTTCGACGACCTGGCAAATCCCGATATGCCCGATTATAAGATGTACTTGTTCCTGAACACCTTTTGCATGGACAAGCAACAGCGGGAAACGATATCTAAAAAAGTCAAACGCGCCGGAAACGTTGCCGTATGGGCCTATGCTTCGGGATTTCTCAACCCGCATCCGGATATCGACGCCCTGGCCGAGATGACCGGGATGAAAATGACGATTGCCGACAGCAACGCGCCTTTTGAAATAACGATGTGCGCCAATAATCATCCGATTACCAAAAACATCCGCATGCCCATGGTCTTCGGCGCCAAACAAGCGATTAAACCCAGGTTCTGCGTGAATGATCCGCAAGCCGTTACCCTGGGCAAATTCGCCGACGGCCAAGCAGGCGTGGCCGTCAAGGAAATGGGCCAATGGACGTCCGTATACATAGCTGCGCCCGATATCCCGCCGGGCTTGCTGCGCGGCATTGCGGAAACGGCGGGCGTGCACGTTTACTTCGATCAGGACCAGGTTCTCTTTGCCGATGAGCACTTTATTGCCATCCATACCAACCGCGATGTGGAAGGCATCCTGCGTTTGCCGCGCAAGGCCGACCTGCATGATGTTTATGCTGACAAACTGATCGCCAGCGGAAAGGCTGAAGTCGCGCTGAAAATCCCGTCCAATACGACGGTGATGTACCAGTTGAAATAGCGTGCAAATCACGGACGGCGGCAAACGTCTCCGCAATCAAAAAGAGCGACAATCACAATGAAAAACACAATTACCATCGTCGGTTTCGGCAACTCCATCACACAAGCGGTGACCAGGATGCCGGAGGACAAGCGCTGGCTTAAGTTGCTTGAGCAAAAGCTGGCCGCCAAGTTCCCCGATCGCAAGTTCAAGGTCATCAATGCAGGCATCGGCGGCAATTCGGCGCGGGAAGCCATGGCACGCTTTGACCGGGACGTCCGGGCGCATGATCCCGATTATGTCCTGATCGAGTTCGGGGGCAACAACAATGACCCGGCCAAACCGGAGCGGCGCGTCCCGCCGGATGAGTTTAAAAACCTGCTTGAACAATTCCGGCATGCGCTGCCGACGAAAGCCAGAGTCATCGTCATCACTTTCCCGCCGGTGATCAAGGAAGCAAATGCAAACTGGAAAAGCCCGTTGTTTCGCAAGTACCTGCAGGAATCCGCCGCCCGGGGAATGGCCATCGAAGATTACGTGAAAGCGACGAAAGCGTTCGGCCAGAAATACGCCTTCCCCATCTATGATTTGGACGCGGAACTGCGCGCCCTCGGCCAACGCGATGGCTGGCAGACTTACACGCTCGATGACGGCGTGCACCTGACCGAGCGCGGCAACCAAGTCCTCGCCGACGGCGTCTTCGCCGTGTTAAGCGACTGCCTGCAGGCTGACGACAAGTGACCCGCCTCGATTATGCCGCCGGTCGCCGGAAGGCTCCCAAAATGACCAGGTTTATTTCCGCACTTTGGCCCGGACGAAAGCATCGGCAACGCTTTCCCGGAATTGCCGGTCGGTAAAGAACCGGTAGCCGACGTTGGCCAAGGCCTCGGCCGTACGCACCATCTGCTGCAGGCCATAAGCGCTGTTGGCGGCTTCCCGCATCTCATCGGAATGCCCGGCAATCGGCTTATGCGCAATCCCGAAATAGACGTGCGCACCGGGAATGATCTGCGACACGTCGCCAAAGTCCGACGAGCCTTTCCCCGACTTGGTGGGAATGACAGGGTTGAGTCCCAACTGCCCGGCATACTCGACAAAGGCTTCGTTAAGGAAACAATTTGGACGCCGCGCGCGGTACGGTATGAGTGAAGAATCCAGTTCGAAACGCGTGCCGGTCATCAGGGCGGCACCCTTGACGACATTAACGAATGTGCCGGCCATGCGCTTTAGCGTTTGGTCATCCGTGGAGCGTAGATAGAAAAAGCAGGAAGCCAAATCCGGAATAATGTTGGGAGCGGCGCCGCCGTTGGTGATAATGCCGTGCACCAGGCTGGTAGCCGGCAACTGCTGACGCCAGGCATTGATGCCCTGGAATAGCAACATGACGGCATCCAGCGCGTTCAAGCCCATTTCAGGATTGGCGGCGGCATGCGCCGCCTTGCCGTAGAAATTCACGTTATAGCGCCGGACAGCCGTGCTACCGGTATCGGGGATGGTGCGCCAGGAGGGATGAGCCATGATGGCCGCATCCAGACCCTTGAGCGCGCCCGCCCGAATCATTTTCACCTTGCCGCCCAGCGCTTCTTCGGCCGGGGTGCCCATGATCACGACAGTGCCGGGAATTTTTTCCTCCCGCAGCACCGCCCCGAGCGCCTGCCCGGCGCCGAGCGCAGCGGCTGCGATCAGGTTGTGCCCGCAGGCATGTCCCAGTTTGGGCAAGGCATCATATTCCGCCATGAAACAAAACACTGGCCGGCCGCGCCCGCTGCTGGCCTTATAGGCGGTGGAGATTTTAACGTAGGGAGCTTCCACCTTGAATTTCCATTGCCTGAGGATCTGGACCTGGCGGCGGCAGGCCTGTTGCTCGCGAAAGCCCAGTTCGGGATTGGCATGAATCTCCTGCGCAAGTTTTTTCAAAGTCGGCGCAATCGCCTCGATACGATCATGCAACAGTGGATGGATATTGTGTTTATGCATTTCTGCTCCGCGAAGGCCATCGTTTTGATATCGACAGCATGTTTTTGTGCCGTAACGGCTTTCCTGTATCCTTTTTGCCGGCCTGCTCAAGCCAATATTTTCGGCCAAATGGAAAAATTATTTAAATCATAGATCATGCCGTTGGCTTTGTCCATCCTCAAGGCCGTTTTCCCGCCGCGCCGGCACGGCGGGCAGGCGTAATATATTATTTGATTCCCGGGATGTAATACGGCATAATTAATTTGTTTTATAATAAAAGCTTGCCGCAACAGTGTAAGGGTTTATTTAAGCGCATCACAGGAGGCCAGATGCAAACCAAGATGATTATGGCGGGAACGATGTTGAGTTTGTTAGTTGTTTCGAGCCTGTTCGCCAATGACAACGTTCGCGACAGGCAGGCAACCCGCAGGGCTTTATTGGTCGGAATCAATGAGTACGATCCTGCCTACGGGCCGGGGAAACTGCCCAGTTGCATCAATGACGCGTTAGGCGTGCGCAACACGATCATGCTGGCTGACCCCGGCCAACGCTGGCCGGCAAGCTCAATCCAGGTTTTGACCAACAACCTGGCCACCTGCAGTGCAATCCGCACAGCCTTGCAGACTCTGGCCGCTGCAAGCCAGCCGGGGGATGTTGCTCTGTATGCGCACTCAAGCCATGGCGGCCAGTATTCGGGCACCAGCGTGTACCTTTGCGCCTACGATGAGGATTTTACGGCCGTCGCTCTTGGCCAGGACCTGTCCTCGTTCAACTCGGGAGTGACCGTGATTGTCCTGGTGGATGCCTGCTATTCCGGCGGATTGTTTAAACAAAAAGATGGCTGGCCTTTTGCCGAGATGGCCATGCAATCCTACATGCAGGCCAAGGCCAAGCAATACCAAACCAAAGGCTTGGCCGTTCCCAAAGACCTGGGCAATAACATTGCATTTATGACGGCCTGTGACTATTCGCAGACTTGCTGGGCAGGCTCTCCATACAGCCTGTATATCGGCACGGTGATTACCGGCTGCCAGGATTCGGCTGTGGACGCAAACCATGACGGGCTCTATCAATTTTCAGAATTGCACACGCATGCCGCCCAACTCGCCTCCCAAGCCAATCCCAATCAAACGGCACAGATGTTTCATGAAGCAGTCTTGACCTCAATGGTGGCCCGGAGCGTGAGCCCTGTGGTTCCATCCACGCCGGTAACCGGTGATATCGACGGCGACCAGAAGGCCGATCTGATCAGCGTCGTCGGCTCCAACTGGTATGTCTGGTTCTCCTTGTCCGAGTATGCGCAGCGTAGCGGGCCGTTCGATCTGGGCGTTGCCGGCACGCCCCTAACCGGCGACATCGACGGCGACCGGAAGGCCGACCTGATCAGCGTCGTCGGCCCCAACTGGTACGTCTGGTTCTCATCCGCGGAATATGCAACATGCAGCGGGCCGTTCGATCTGGGCATTGCCGGCGCGCCCGCCACCGGCGACATCGACGGCGACCAGAAGGCCGACCTGATCAGTGTCGTCGGCCCTAACTGGTATGTCTGGTTCTCCTCTGCGGAATATGCCATATGCAGCGGGCCGTTCGACTTGGGAATTGCCGGCGCGCCCGCCACCGGCGACATCGACGGCGACCGGAAGGCCGACCTGATCAGCGTCGTCGGCCCCAACTGGTACGTCTGGTTCTCATCCGCGGAATATGCAACATGCAGCGGGCCGTTCGATCTGGGCATTGCCGGCGCGCCCCTAACCGGCGACATCGACGGCGACCGCTTGGCCGACTTGATCAGCGTAGAGGGCTCTAATTGGTACGTCTGGTTCTCCACCGCACAATACCAGACTTGCTGCGGGCCATATGCGCTGATCGCGCCATAGTCAGACGACAACGCCGGATGAGCCTTACGGCTGGCTAACGAGCCTTGAAACTCGCAAACAATTCCGCAAACAGCGTATTGTTTTGATTTGGACTAGCTCATGCAATTGCATGGTGAATATTCATCATTATCATCACCCGGCCCATTCCTTGTTCCATAACCGCACACCTAATGGAATCATCCTGAGATCGTGGATGGAAAGGCGCGTATGACCAGGATTAAGTCATTCCCGATCGGCGCGATCCGTGTTGTTCACGGTAACATTCCGGCTTCGTATAACTGTTGCCAACGTTCAAGGGATTAAGATCACCCCCTGCGCTTTTGGATATTCTCTGCCTTCCAAGAATGCCATGACAAAAATAAAGATCGGCATAAGTTGTTGCCTTCTTGGCAAAAAAGTCCGTTATGATGGCGGGCATAAGTTGGACAGTTTCATTGCCAACACGCTCGCGCAATATTTCGATTTTGTGGCGGTTTGTCCGGAGTATGAATGCGGCCTGGGCGTGCCGCGCGAACCCATGCAGCTTACCGGCGAAGCGAATAACCCGCGCCTCATCGCTTTGAATACCAGAACCGATCATACCAACCGTATGGTCAAATGGGCGGAAAAGCGATTGCGGGCATTAGAACACGAGGATTTGTGGGGCTTTATCTTTAAGACCAGGTCGCCGAGCTGCGGTATCGAACAAGTCAAGGTGTATGCCGCCAAGGACATGGCCGCCAAGACAGGCGCAGGGATATTTGCCCGCCTCTTCATGAGCCATTTCCCCTACCTGCCGGTTGAGGAGGAAGAACGCCTGGCCGCTCCCGAGGCGCGGGAAAAATTCATCGATAATATTTTCGTATTGAAGGAGTGGCGCGAAGCTGTTGCCGGGAACAAGTTGACTGATCTATTGAAATTCCATGCCCGCATGAAATATTCGTTCATGGCAAGGTCCCCCGCTTTGTTAGGCAGGATGGGCAGACTCCTTGCCGGTCATCGCGACGAGACATTTGTGGCAATCCGTGATTCCTATTACGTGCTGCTCGAAAAGATGCTGAGAATACAAAGCACCGCCAAGCTGAACCTCAACGTCCTGCAGCACATCGTCGGCTATTTCAAGAAGCAACTATCCCCGGCGGAAAAAGCGGAATTTGGCGCCATTTTACAACAATATCGCGCAGGCCGGATGCCGCTCATCCTGCCAATTACGCTCATAACACATTATGCGCGCAAATACGCCTCCGCTTACCTCGTCGATCAACATTATTTAAATCCCCACCCGCTGGAATTGCTATTACGGAACCATGTTTGACGCGGGCCCGATATTACTGCATTCTCCGTCCTAACTCCTAGCGGCTTGCGGTAGCATCCGCGCGGACCTATCCACAAAATCCTGTTTGCCGATAATGAAGCGGCGGCATGTTTTCCTGTTGCTGGAAAACACGCGAAAAATACAACGAATCTTCAAACCCGGTTTTAGCCGCAATTTCCTTAATGGATAACGGACTGATCAGGAGCAGTTCCTTGGCCCACGCAATTCGCCGACGATTGAGGTATTGCATCGGCGGCATTCCCATGGCTTTGCTGAACAGGTTCGAAAAATAGACCGGAGCTAAAGACACCCTTGCCGCCAAATCCTGCAGCCGAATGGAATCCGCGAGATGTGCCTCAATGAACGCAAGCGCCGGCATCAACCGAATCAACTGGCGCTGCTTTTCTTCCGATCGATTTGGCCGGCAGTATTTGAAGAATGGACACAGAAGCGCGAACAAATCCATCAGGACCCGGATTCGGCTTTCCGGCCCGGGATCGCGAAAATTATTCAGCATGCGCCTGAACTTCTTGATCGCCTGATCAGCGGGTCGACTCAAACACGGCACGGAACAGAACCTGAAGAAATCGACACAGCCGAAACAGTTGGCCAGGAAATAAACCCAGTAAAACTCCAAACCTTTGGGTTTGATATAGACAGCCTCCACTTCGGAAGGAACAAAGAGCAGATATCCCGTTTTCAGCATGAGTCTATGGCCCACGCTCTCGATACATCCCCCACCCTTTTTAATCCACAACAGCCGATTAAACGGCGACTTGGCCGAATAGCAATCGCTGTGTCGCATACATTCGAAATCGCCGGCCAGCAGGCGAAAAGCCGTATTATCGATCAATTCGGCAAGCAAGTCGTTTTTAACGTTGGTCTTCATTTAAAATCCGGCTCGGATGATAAAACAAATCTGTAAATAATCCATGCTTTTCTGTGAAACACCCATGGGCCACGTACCGGGAGCTGCTATAAGTATTTCCATAAAACGCGACGGCCATGCAAAGCGGCCTTCCACGTTGCACTTCGCCGCCGCATTTGGAAATTAAAGACATCTCCTCCGGCCACCTGTTTAGGAATTGATGGCGGCAGGATAATCGGGATTGCCATGGCCTGTGAACGATACAATCTAGCCATTTTCGGAGCCGGAAGCGGTGGGATTGGAGCCGCCCTGGCCGCCTTAAGGTTCAATCTCTCGGTGGCAATGATTGAATCCTCGGATGTCATCGGCGGCACGGCTGTGCGCAGCGGCGTCCATATATGGGAACCTTGCGCCGGGAGCACGGGGCTCCCATTCGATATTTATCGTCGCCTCAGGCAAATACCGCTTGCCGTCGGCATTTATTCCCATGCCCGACGTTTTGCCTCGCATCGGGACAACAACCAGCCGGCTTTTCCAGGCGGCGAGCAAGTCATCGATGCCACACAACGGTATTTGGACACACTGCAGCATCATGTTCCATCCACCGTTGACAACTATGATGCGTTCGCCCGGAAATATTTCCATGGAGTAGTCTTTAATCCAGACATTTACACCCGGGTTATCGTAGACATGCTGAGCTCATATCCGATGTTTTGCCTTTTCAAACAGACCGGATTTGTAAAAATTGACGAATGGAACGGCCTCATCCGATCCGTAACCTTGACCAATGGGCAAAAGATCCAAGCGGATATCTTTGTGGATGCCACGGGAAACGGGAAATTGTGCCTGGCCTGCGGATGTGAAGCACTGACCGGGAGGGACAGCCGGGACCGTTTTAACGAACCGGACGCGCCGGAACATCCGGATGATTTCATCAATGCCGTGACACTGATCTATCGGGTCAGCCCTGGTTCCCGCCAGGAAATCTCGCCGCTTTCCGCGGATATCCCGGATAACTGCTGGTGGCGTGACCGCTTCCCGGTTGTTTTGGCCACACGATGTCAATGGGGCGATTATCAGATGAACATGCTGCCGACCATGGAAGGACGCGAATTCATGCGGCTTGGATATGCACAGGCCTATGCGGAATGCCGGCGCCGCGTGTTGGCCCACTGGCATGATTGTCAAAAGATATTTCCGGAATTCCGCGGTTATCGTATTTCCTGGATCGCACCGGCACTGGGCGTCCGCGAATCGCAACGCATCGTGTGCAATTATATGCTCACCGAAAATGACATTCTGGCAGGTCTTCACCAGCAGTCGCATAACGATATCGTTGCCCTATCTGACCATTCCCTGGATCAGCATGGCGACACCGGCAGATCGCATGTACTGACAATGCCATATGGCATTCCCTATCGTTGCCTGATTCCGAAAGGCCGTAAAAACCTGCTGATTGCCTGCCGGGCAGCCGGGTTCAGTGCTCTGGCTGCATCAAGTTGCCGTCTTTCCAGGACCATGCTCCAACTCGGCCAAGCAGCAGGCACAGCCGCGGCCTTGGCAATCCAACGCGCGCTCCCGACAGCTCAAGTTCCTACCGATGAATTACGCCGAATGTTACGCGCGCAACATGTCCAGCTTGACTGGCCCATGCCTCACGATCTTACAACATACATTCGTGACGGGTAGTTGTCAGGAAGGGAATCAAAACGGAACAAAACAAGCCAAACCGATTGTGCGCCTGGCATTTACCCTACGGTTGTCCAGGATGGCAAGCCCGGTTGCCCAGCAGGCGGAATGCCCGGCGACCGTCGCGCGTCTCATAAAGAATGCGCCAGTCTCCGGTCCGCACCACAAGGTCGCACAGTGCCCAAGAAGCGTCCCGCGGCACCATCAGCAGATAGACCGGTTCTGACGCTTTCCCCCATGAGATGGTATTGTGCAGAGCCATCAGGCGGGTCGGCCGGGGCCCGTAAAAAGTCAGCGCGCCAACCGTATTTTCGCTCAACCCATAGCCATAAAAGGCTGCACGGGGCTCGATTATGTTATTCAGCAACGTGCAGAATGGTTTCGAGCTCTTTTTCGCGTTCATCAACGGCTTGATGTAACAGGCAAACGCCAAGATCGCTGCCAGGGTCAGAACAGCCAGACGCGACCAGACCACAACCCATTCGCGCCGCACGAGCGCCAACAAAGTCCATCCGCCCAACAGGGCCAGGAATGCGGCAAAAATCCAGTCAACCGGCAGCCAGAACTGATGGCGGACAACCGCTGGGATAAGAGGCAAAAGCCAGATAACGGAAGCCAGAACCCCAACGGTCAATCCAGTCAACACCATGGCCCAGCGCGGCGGTCGATCGCCGGATGACGGCCCGGCAGACAGATGCGCGATCCATGTCCCGATAACGATTGCCAGCGGCGGGAATATGGGCAACAGATACTGGTTATCTTTCGAGCTCGCGAGACAGAGGAGAAAAAACATGCCGCCAACCCAACAGGTCATCAAACGCCAATAACGCCAAGGCTCTCCGCTATCCCTGCGCGACTGTCGGGCCGCAAGCCAGATACCGGGCAAGATCAGCAAGGTCCAGGGCGCCGGTCCGGTCACCAGATAGCTCAGGTAATAATGCCAGGAGGCAGTAGGATATCCTGCCGGATTGTAGGGAGTCAGCCCAAGGAACCGGACCAAGTGATGCCTAATGAAAAATATTTCGAAATAATAGCTGCCTCCGCGCTGCCAGAGGGCTAACAGCCAACCGCCAACCAAGGCAGTCATGACCAGCAAGCCTAGAATGGGATGCCATTCCCGCAGGGTCGGACGCGGCCGGGACCAGACCGTGAAAGCGGCCACAGCGATGCCAACAAGGGCCACGCCAATCATACCCTTGGTGAGAAAGGTCAGACCAAGCGCCGTATAAAACAGGCCGGCCCAGGCCGCATGCCGTTGCGCGCCGGCGCTCATCCGCTCGAAAGCGAACATGGCCAGGGTCATGAAAAATACCAGGCCATTGTCGATCATCGCACCATGATTAACTTCCATGAAGAGCCACATGGTGGCCAGCCCAAACGCCGCCGCCATGGCCCCGATCGGCCCTGCGCGCCGGCCGGCCAGGCCGAAGGTCAGCATTAACGTTCCCAACGCAAAGAAAAAAACCGGCAGGCGCAAAGCCCAGGCATGATAGCCGAACAGTTTGAGGGCCACCGCCAGCGCCCAGGTATATAAGGGCGGCTTTTCAAGGAAAATCGTATCGTTCAGGTGCGTGGCCGTCCAGTCGCCGGATTCGATCATCACGCGGGCAATGCCAGCCTCGCGGGTTTCCGCCGGGCGCCAGAGATCATGGCCGAACAGCATGAGGATATAAACGGGGACAATGAAAGCCAGCGTCAAAATGCACGCACGGCGCATGGAAAGAGGATTTGGCGCAGTAGTGGATGGCACACTCAAGCTCATAACGACATCACCGCCATCCTATAAATCAATCGAAACGCAAGGTTGCTACCGGGCCATCGATCGATCAGCCATCGCCTTGCAGCCGACAAGGGAATGCGCCCATTGCGATTGCGCTGGTTGAGCGCAACTCTTTTATTGCCGGAAGCCTGTCAAATCCGGGAGATAATTTCAAGAACGGAGTAAAAAATTGTCAACTTGATCGCTCATGCACCAGGATGAGCGCCTGGCGCGTTATCCCCAAAGCAGAGGTCGCATCCATAACGACCGGATGGCGGATTTTCCGGACGCTAACCGGACCGGTCCATGCAGCTTGAAAATCCTGCCGTCCAACACTACTTGATTTTGGGCGGCAGGATCCCTGGCAGGCGCATAATCGACTTAATCCGCCGCCGGCAGTTCGTTTTTAGCCGGCGGCGCAAGGAAGTGACCTTCCAAGGCATCGGCAACGATGCGTTTGGTATCGACCGGAAAGTCGCTTTTCAGTATCCATCTTAAGAACTTGGGATTATCCCGGACAAGGTCCTTCAGATTGCGGCCGATGTTCTGCACGCCGAAATTGATAAGCAATTCGCCGTTCTGCCATTTGAGTTTGCCGCTGCGGTCAGCCCATGTTGGGTCACGCGGCGGATTGCTGAATCGATCCAGCTCCTCAAGCGAACGCGGCAAATCGGCATATTTCTGCAATTGCGCTTCGAGGACCTCCACGGTGGCCAGGGCATCGGCTTCGGCGCCGTGGGCGCCCAAATGCATTGTGCCGCAATAAAACGTGAGCGCCGCGGAGAGATCGCGCGGCTCTTTCTTGTGATAAATTCGTTGGGCATCCACAATGCGCCGGTCATCGGGATTAAATTGGAATCCGGCGCGCGCGAACTCCTCGGCCAACATCGGAATATCGAAGCGCACGATACCAAATCCGCCCAAGTCGCAGTCCGCCAAAATTTCCAAAATGGCGGGCGCCGTTTGCCGGAATGTCGGCGCATGGGCCACATCGGCATTGGTAATATGATGAATGGCCGTGGTTTCGGCCGGAATGGGAATTTCCGGGTTCACACGGAACACATGTTGTTCGCGCCGGCCATCCGGGAACAGCTTGACAATCGCCAGGTCGATAATACGATCCATGCGCGGGTTAATGCCTGTGGATTCGATATCCAGCACCGCCAAAGGACGTTCCAGCTTGATGGGAAACATTGAGCCTCCAAATATATCGGTTGCTTAAAGCACAATCGTCATGGATCCATCCGGCAAACAACCTCTTATCATCGAAAACCATTTATCGCAAGACCTTATTCCAAGGCGCTTCTCTCCGCTTGCGTGCCACCAAATTGCGGCACAAAATATTCTGGCGAGAATGGACAACCCAAGCCAAAAAGACTATGTTAACGCGCAATTATGAATACAATTGTCTTCTTACAGAATCTTGAGCGCATGTTCGCAGTTGAGCCCCCCGCCATCAGAAATATGATCGGCGATTTTCACGCGGAAATGAAAAACGGCCTTGCCGGGAAAACAAGTTCGCTCAAGATGCTTCCGTCATTTGTCAAAAGACCTTCCGGGACCGAGAGCGGGCGGTTCCTGGCCCTTGACCTAGGAGGAACGAACATGCGCCTGTTATCCGTTCATCTGGACGGAAACGGCGGGGTGCGCATCCTGGCCATGGCCAAGTTCGCTATCGAAAAAAAACTGATGCAAGGCCCCGGAAGCGCGCTTTTCGGCTTCATAGCGCAATGCATCGTCGATTTTTTAAAAAAGAACCGGATCAGCCCCGGCGCCGGACTGCCCCTGGCATTTACTTTCTCGTTTCCCGTGGAACAGACTGGGATCGCCGCAGGTCGCCTCATTGCCTGGACGAAGGGATTTACCGCGGCAGGCGTTGTTGGTCAAAATGTTGTGGCGCTTCTCGAAAAGGCTCTGGTCCAAAAGGGCCTGCAATCCATAAGGATTGCGGCCCTTGTGAACGACACCGTCGGGACGCTCGTCGCCAAATGTTATTCTGAGAGGTTATGCGACATGGGGGTCATTCTGGGAACCGGCACCAACGCCTGTTACCCAGAACAGATTGCCAATATCGCCAAGAACAAAAACCTGGGCGAAAATGGCGAAATGATTGTAAATATGGAATGGGGTAATTTTGCCCGGCTTAAGCAAACTCCATATGACATCGAATTGGACAAATATTCCCCAAATCCCGGCTTTCATTTTCTGGAAAAAATGACCTCCGGCATGTTTTTGGGCGCGCTGACGAGCCGGATCGTTTCGCAGATGGAACTGAAAGAATTGAGCGCCGCATTCCGAAACGGTCAACTATTAAAAACGGAACATATGTCCCTCATTGCCGGCGGCAATTTCGACATGCTTCCGGAACTTGGGTTAAACGCAGTCAGTGCACACGACAAGGAAGTCCTGAAAAACGTCTGCCGGATCGTGGCGCATCGATCGGCGAGGCTTGCCGGCATGGCCATAGCCGCAGTCATAACCTGGATGGACCCAAAACTGGAACGCGAGCATCTGGCAGGGATCGATGGCTCGCTCTTCGAGCTGTATCCGGGCTATAAGGAAGACATTACCGGCGTATTTCACGACATCCTTGGCGAAAACGCCTCCAAAATCAGGCTCGAAATGGCCAAAGATGGTTCCGGAATTGGCGCCGCGATCATTGCCGCCATAGCAACCGCCAACAAATAAAAGCAGCGTTCGGGACCCATGCAGGAAGGCACTTCCCGGACGACCATCAAACGGGTCTACGGGATGGATATCAGGAAACCGGAAACTTATTCCGCAATCCTTGCCGCCGGCTGCGTGATCGGCGCGCTTTTGCCATGCTTATCTTCCGGGGATGCCTTGTCCTGCCGGAGAGTCCGCGCTGGTTCAGGCTTAAGGGCCAGAAAGAACGCGCCGTAACGGTCTTGCGGCAAGGCCTCAGCACGGCAAAAGCGATCGGGAACAATTCGCCACTAGCCGATCGATCGCATTTGGCGAAACAACACAATCGATATTATATGTTGACATATCATTACATCATGATATATTCATTGCATGAAAACAAAAAAAGAAAAGGAATGCGCCGGGTTGGCCCCCGAATTGCTGACCCGGATGGCGGAAACGTTGAAGCTGCTGGCGCACCCCCGCCGGCTAAAGATCATCGACATCCTTGACCGGAACGGGGCATCCCCCGTGTACCGGATTGCGGAAGAGCTAGGACTGGCGGCCGCGGCAACGTCGCAGCATCTGAACCAGATGAAAAGGGTTGGCCTGATTGCTGCAAAACGGCATGGCCGGGAAGTGCGGTATGCGGTGCTCGACACGCGGGCACTGACAATCCTGGGATGCATTCGCAAAAGCGGAGGTCAACGATGAAAACCCACCCCTTGATATTGGCCGGCATCGTATATGCCCTAGCGGCGGGCGGACATGCGGGCGCGGTCAAAGGCGGGCCCGCCGCGCTGAGCCTGGATCTGTGCATAAAAACCGGCTTAGCCCAGGCGCCGGACGTCAAGGCGGCCATATCGCGCCTGGATGCCGCCCGTTGGGCGGTGAAGTCGGCTGAGTCCGCCTATTATCCCTGGATTTCGGCTTCCAGCACGCTGATGCAAAGCGACAATCCGCCGCAGGCCTTCATGATGACGCTTAATCAGCGCCGGCTGGATATGCGCGATCCGGCCTTCGACCCGAACAATCCGGGCGCCACCGATAATCTCAACGCCGACATCGGGGCGAAATACAAACTGTTCGACGGCAGTCGCCGCGGTTTGGACCGCGCCATGGCTCAGCTCGGATCAGCTGCTGCGGGCGAAAATCTTGCTGCCATCCGCAACGAACTGGTGCACCAGATTACGCGGGCCTATTATGGAGCGATGAAAGCGAAAACATTCATCGGCGTAATGGAAGACTCCCTTAAAACCGTGGAGGAAAGCCTCCGAATTGCGCGCGAGCTTTACCAGGCCGGCGCAGCGCTTGAAACCGATGCGCTCAATCTCGAAGTCCAGCAAACCCAGGCCGGCGAAGATCTCGTCCGGGCCCGGAACGGCTTGCTTATGGCGGTGGCATCCCTGAACGCCGCAATCGGCAGCGATTTGGCGACGGCCGATAATATTGCCGTCGAAGACAGCGAACTCCCGCCTTTGCCCGCGGAGGAAGAGATCGCCGGCATGGTTGCAAACCGGCCTGAGTTCAAGGCCGCCCAACAGGCGACCGAAATCAGCCGGAAATCACTCCAGAAAGCGGTACGGGAATACTCGCCGATAATCAGCCTGTTCGGCGCTTCGGATTGGGACAGCAACGTGTCCTCTACGTTCGAGCAAAGTTATACCGTCGGTATCATCGCAGAACTGAATGTCTTCGACGGATTCCACACCCGGTCCGCCATCAAGGAAGCGCGCGCGCAGGCGGATGCCGCGCTGGCTATCCAGCAGAAAGTATACAATCAGCTTAAACTCGATCTGATCCAGGCTGAGATCGGCGTCAAGGAAGCGGCGGAGCGGGTCGCCGTAACCCGCAAGGGCGTCGCCAGCGCGGAACGGGCTTTGCAGATAACACGCGCCCGTTACCAGAATGGGGCTGCGGTAATCGTCGATCTGATCATGGCACAAACCGGATTGACCGCCATGCGCGCGCGCAATGCAAGCGCACATTACGATTGCCGCGTGGCGTTTTCGAATCTGGCGCGAGCCAGGGGTGAACTTTCCGGAGAATATGGCCAGCAACAGGATGGCAATCGCAAATGAACGCACATGCCGGAAGAGACGGAAAGTTCATTGTTTATAAATCGCATTGTGATTCAATCATAGCCGTCAACCGACGGTTGCGTATGGTTGCAGGCATAACCTGACAAAGGGGAGCATATGAAAAAACGACTGGCAAAAACCGGCGGCATTATGGGAATGACGGCAATGCTATTGTTTGCCGGCGCCTGTTCATCGAAGGTTGAAAAGACGGCGCAAACTGACGAGCAGGGACTTCCCCTGCCCTCCGGCGCGGCAATGGTAACAGTAAAGCGCCAACCCTTGGCATCCCTGATCCCGGTAGTCGGCACGGCGATGTCGGAGGAAACCGTCAGCTTGAGCGCGCGAATACCAGCCACGGTCAGCCAGGTGCTTGCGGTGACCGGCAGCAAAGTCAAGCGCGGCGAGACGCTCGTGATCCTGGATGACCGCGATATCAAGGAACAGCTTTCGGTGGCGGAAGCGCAATTTAAGCAGGCGGAAGCCGAATATCTGCGCGCCCAACGACTGATCGGTGTAAAGGCCACGACCGAACAGGCCATGGTTGCCGCAGAATCCGGTTTCAATGCCGCCCATGCGCAATGGGAAAGAGCCAAGGTGATGCTGAGTTATGCCACCGTGACATCGCCCATGGACGGGATTGTCACCGAACGACGCGTGGAGGCCGGCGACTTGGCGGCGCCCGGCCAGATCCTCGTATCAATTTACGATCCCTTGCGAATGAGGCTGGAATGCGCGGTCCCGGTGCGCCTGGTCAACAAACTGCCGCTGGGCAAGGAAGTCGATGTGATTCTGGATCAGCCGGCGACAGCCTTGAAAGGTCAGGTTACCGAAATTGTCAGCGAAATCGATGCTACCAGCCGCACGCAAAAGGTGAAAGTCCGGCTGCAATCCGACGCCGGCAACATCTTGCCCGGCGCCTTCGGAAGGCTTTGGATTGAAGACGACCAGGAAGAAACGATTTTGATCCCGGCCTCGGCAATCTACAAGGTGGGGCAACTTGAAATGGCGCAGGTTGTGCAGGGCAATCGCGTTTTCAGGCGCATAGTAAAGGCCGGCGCCGCAAGGAGCAATCAGGTTGAGGTTCTCTCGGGCTTGGACGAGGGCGATACCATCCTGGTCAATCCTACGAAGGGAGAATAAACGCCATGGAAGGAAGAAAATCCTTTTTCACGCAACTCGTCGAGAGTTTTCTTAAGGGAAATCTTTCGATCCTGCTGATTATCACCGCCCTATTGGCCGGCACGGCGGCGCTAATGCTGACGCCCCGCGAGGAAGAGCCCCAGATCGTCGTGCCGCTCGCAGATGTAATTGTCATGTATCCAGGCGGCAGCGCCGAGGAAGTTGAACGGCTGGTGGCTTCACGCTTGGAAAGGATGCTCTACCAGATAGATGGGGTGGAATATGTGTATTCTATGTCCCGCCCCGGCATGGCCGTGGTAACCGTTCGTTTTTACGTTGGACAGGATCGGACTGCAAGCCTGATAAAAATATACAATCAGGTTTTTCAGAACATCGACAAAACAACGCCCGGGATTACCGGCTGGGTGGTCAAGCCGATTGAAATCGACGATGTGCCGATATTTAATGCCACGCTATACAGCGCAAAATATGACACTTATCAGTTGTATCGGGTTGCCGAGGAGGTTGTCGCCAAGCTCCAGCATATTGATAACAGCGCCAAAATCACCATTCACGGAGGGGAAAAGCGCATAATCCGCGTCAATCTCGACCCCGAACGCCTGACCGCACATGGATTATCGCCGCTGGAAATTGCCGGCGCGCTGAAGATCTCGAATACCCAGTCGGAAAGCGGGACCTTTGCCAAAGGGAACAGGCAAATCGCAGTTGAAACCGGACCGTTTCTCCGGAACGCAAACGAGGTTCTCAACCTGATGGTAGGCGTGCATAATAACCGGCCGGTCTACCTGCGTGATGTGGCCGATGTCCGCGACGGTCCGGATGAGCTGACAACCTATACACGCATCGGTTTCGGTCCGGCAACCGCACTGGACGGAGAAGTCCGCGCGAAAGACGAATCGTTTCCGGCAGTCACGATTGCGTTGGCCAAGAAAAAAGGAAGCAACGCGGTAAAAGTTGCGCGGGAAGCGGAAAATACTTTGGAGAATCTTCGCCGGACGATCATCCCGGACGATATCCAGGTCCGCGTAACCCGTAATTACGGCGAGACGGCGAACGAGAAAGTCAATGGACTTGTCGAGGGCCTTTTCGAGGCCATTATTACGGTAATCGTGCTGATCACCCTGATCATGAACTGGCGCGTGGGCATTATTGTCGCGATTGCCGTGCCAATTACTTATGCCCTGACCCTTCTGGTGAACCTCCTGCTGGGCTATACGATAAACCGCGTTACGCTGTTTGCCCTGATTCTAACGCTCGGCTTGCTGGTGGATGACCCGATTGTGGGGGTGGAAAACATATTCAGGCATCTGACCATAAATAAACAACCGCGTCTGCAGGCTATCGCCACGGCAATGAACGAAGTCCTGCCGCCCATCGTCGTGGCCACGCTGGCGATCGTGGTTGCTTTTGTGCCGATGTTTTTTATTACCGGAATGATGGGCCCCTATATGCGGCCCATGGCGGTCAACGTGCCGCTGGCCATGCTCAGTTCCATGCTGGTGTCGTTGACCATAACCCCATGGATGGCGAACAAAATCCTAAAAAAAGGACAAGCGGAACATGAACCGGTGAATGTCGAGAATTCACGGGGGTACCGGATTTATCGGCGGGTAATTTCTCCGTTTCTCGATTCGCGCCGCGCGGCGCGCCGCCTGCTTGGCATCATGGGGCTGCTGTTCCTGATTTCGCTGGGCCTTGCCGGCACCGGCTTGGTCCCCTTAAAAATGCTGCCCTTCGACAACAAGAATGAATTCCAACTGGTAGTCGATTTGCCGGAATACAGCACGCTTGAGGCAACCGATGCCGTTGTTCGCGACCTGGAAAACTACCTGAGAATGCAGCCGGAAGTGACCGATTTCACTTCAACGGTAGGGGCGGCTTCGCCGATGGATTTCAACGGACTGGTGCGCCATTACTACATGCGCCAGGGACCGGATGTGGCCGATATCAGGGTCAATTTGGCGCCGCGCAACCAGCGCAAGATGGCAAGTCATGCGATTGCCCTGCGCATACGCAGCGACATCGAGAAAATTGGCGCGCGCACGGGCGCCAAAATAAAAATTGTCGAGTTGCCGCCGGGGCCGCCGGTGTTAGCAACTGTGGTTGCGGAAATTTATGGGCAACCGCACCATTCCTACACAGACCTGATTTCCGCAGCTCAGATTGTCAAAACGCAAATGAACAAGGAAGCCGGCGTGGTGGATATCGACGACACGGTCGAGGATAATCAAATCAAGCTCTTTTTCGAAGTGGACCGCGAAAAGGCCGGATTGAACGGCATCTCGACCGCGGACATCGCCCAAACCATGCGCATGGTCCTGGCCGGCATCCCCGCCGGCACGGTGCATATAACGACGGAACAGAACGAGCTGCCGATCGTGATCCGCCTGCCGCGTAACAAGCGGTCGGATGCGGCCTTGTTGAAAACCATTGCCGTTAAGGGGCGCATGGGGCAATCAGTACAGATCGGAGAACTGGGCCGGTTTAAAGAAGAGGTCCGCGACAAGACCATTATGCACAAAAACCAGGAGCGTGTTGTATACGTCTCCGCCGACACAGCCGGACGTGGTCCCGCTTATGCGGTGCTGGCGCTGCAATCGTGGTTCAATAAAAACCCGCTTCCTCCAGGCATGCGCATCGACTGGCGCGGAGAAGGCGAGTGGAAGATCACCGTTGATGTTTTTCGTGACCTGGGCATCGCTTTTGCCGCGGCCTTGGTCGGAATTTACATTCTGCTGGTCTATCAGACCATGTCATATGTCCTGCCACTAATCATTATGCTTTCCATACCGCTGACCATGATTGGCATTATGCCCGGATTCTGGTTTTTGAACTTGCTCGTGAATCGCCCGGTGGGCGGATACGAAAACCCCGTGTTCTTCACCGCCACGGCGATGATTGGCATGATCGCCCTGGCCGGCATCGTGGTCAGAAACGGGATTATTCTGATCGATTTTATACAGCATGCCGTGGCGCGCGGAACGCCGCTTAAGCAGGCAATTATCGAGTCCGGCGCCGTGCGCTTCCGGCCAATTTTCCTGACCGCCGGAGCGGCCATGCTCGGCGCCTGGCCAATCACGCTTGATCCGATTTTCAGCGGCTTGGCCTGGTCGTTGATTTTCGGACTATTTGTCTCAACGGCGTTTACTTTGCTCGTGATCCCCGCCGTATATTACATCCTCTATAACAAAGCGCCGAACGAGGCGCCGGCCGAAACTGTCATAGAAGCTGAAAGGAAACAAACATCATGACTGTCGAAAACGGAGTACGCATTGTTGCCGGAACCGTTATCTTGCTCAGTCTTGCACTGGGTATATGGCTCAATCATTATTGGTTCATCTTGACAGCCTTTGTGGGGGTGAATCTGATTCAATCCGCATTCACCCACTTTTGTCCTGCGGAAATGCTTTTACGTAAGATCGGACTGAAATAAGGCCGGTCTGAATTTTCCGCGCCGGGCGCGCAGCCGGGCCAGGCGTCATCCTTAGGCAAGCGGGATAAAACCAGGAAGCTTGCCACGGAGCAAAAGGATGGCATCGGCATGGAATGGCTTAACCCGGTTCGAAATTGCCTGTCCCAAAGGCGTGAGCCGCGCCCACGCCTGATCGCCGCAACCACGGTGCATACCAATGCGGCCATCATTGTAATAAAGACATTTGCATGCCTCTCTTCTGGTGCAATTCGCCCCTAGGAACGAGAGGGGCAAGGAAGAGCAATCTTGGCAATGGCATCGGCAACCGATTGCATGTTGACCGGCTTTGCAAGACAGCCGTTCATGCCTACGACCATGCATTTATTCAATTCCTCCGGCAGGGTATGCGCCGTGAGCGCCAGGATGGGAATAGAAGGATTGCGCACCGGTGTTTTTGGACTTCGAATCAGGTTCGTAGCTTCATATCCGTCCATGCCGGGCATTTGGATATCCATCAACACCAGGTCATAGTCGGCCTTTTCCAGCGCGCTGACCGCCTCGCGGCCATCGGCCACGATATCGACCGCATGCCCCATTTTTTTCAGGATTCCGGCAATAACAATTTGGTTGACCTTGTTATCTTCGGCCACAAGAATGCGCCGGGATTCGATTTTGGAAGTTTCCCCGGCAACGGCTGCGAGCTCGGACTGTTTCGGCGGCTGAACGGCGCCTTGCTGTCTTAAGAACGGGACTGTGAACCAGAATGTCGAACCTTTGCCCGGAACACTTTCGACGCCGATTGTCCCGCCCATCTGCTCCACCAGGCCCTTGGAGATCGCCAGCCCCAGGCCTGTTCCGCCAAACTTGCGCGCCATGGAAGCATCCAGCTGGGTAAAAGCTTTGAATAACTGGTCCATTTTGTCGGCCGGAATGCCGATGCCGGTATCGCGCACGGCAAAGTTGATAAACGCTTTGCCTTGCTTTTCCTCGATCAAGGTCACGCGCACGGTAATTTTCCCTGCCGTGGTGAATTTAATGGCATTACCGGTAAGGTTCACAAGGATCTGGCGCAGGCGCCCGGGATCGCCATTCAGATTTAGCGGAACATCCGGGGCTATGGAATGAATAACTTCCAGTTTTTTCCTGACAGCATTCATGGCCAATACCCGCATAATTTCATCCATGCGCGTACCGAGATGGAAATCGACATGTTCCAGTTCAATCTTGCCGGCCTCGATTTTCGAAAAATCGAGCGTGGAATTGACGATATTCAGGAGAATTTCCGCGCTGGCATTGATAATTTGCACGTATTTCTTCTGTTCGGCCGACAGATTGGTCGCCTGCAGGAGCTCCCCGATGCCGATAATCCCGTTCAAGGGCGTACGAATTTCGTGACTGATGGTGGCCACAAATTGACTCTTGGCGGCGCTGCCGGCCTGGGCCTGGGCAGTAAGCTTGCTTTCCTGTTCAAACGCCTCCTGCAATTGTCGATTGGCCTTTTCAAGGTTGGCTTTGGCCTGTTGCAGAACTTTTTCACCCCGCTTGCGCTCGGTGATATCGCGCGTAATGCTGATCATATACTGGTCATATTGCAGTTCAATGATGTTGGCCGAAAGAAGGCCAAAGCTCTCGCGGCCGTCTTTTCGCCGGAAAATAGCTTCTATGTTGTTGCAAAAACCTCTGGCGCGCAATTCATCGAGGATTGCCTGACGGTCGTCCGGATTGTTCCAGATCTTAAGGCCAACGATCGATTTGCCGATGGCTTCGTCACGGCTAAAGCCTGTTATGACCGAGAAGCCTTCATTGACATTCGTAATCAAGCCGTCGCTCATGCGGGAAATAACGACCGCATCGGGGCTGGTAATGAATATTTTTTCGATCTCTTCCTTGGCTTCCCTCAGCCGCGAGTGCAAGCGCTGGTTGATCATGATGATAAAGCCGAAAGTCAATATGTTGCCGGCGACAATCGCATCAAGATAAGTGCCAATATTCAGCAGCGTCGATGCAAAAACCATGCCCGCCGGAATTCCGGCCAGAATCAGCTCGGCGCGGACCACGTGAAAACAGCCGTGGGCCAATAAAACCACGGCGAGAAAACTCGCGGTGGCTGCAACGCTGCGCGTCTTGTGAACCAGGAGCGCCTGCGCGGACAGGAACGAAAAGGTCGCCAGGGTGGCTGATATCACAATGCTGCGCGCTTCATAATTGACCTGCAGGAAAAGAAAATAATTAAAGGAGGCCAGAAAAGCCGCAAAGATCGAAGCAAGCAGGATCCGACTCTCGCGCTTGTCGAAAAATCGCAAGATGCCGATATAAAGAAACATTACCCCTGCAATGATCAATGAGTTCTGGCCGATTATGGCGAGCAAACTAATTGATGGCATTTGCCGCAGGAGCATAAAGGTGAAGCCGATCACCTCCGCAACGCTCCACAACAACCACCATTCCACGCCGCGGAAGGCTTTATTGACCCGATACTGGTGGACGAAAACGATGAATTGGATGATATGCGTAAGGCCCGACACCAAGATCAGCGTGCTAATGTCAATTTCCATACGATCTCTATCCCCTGATCACCGCAAGTTTATGGATCTCGGATCACGTCGCCAGCGGCGCACAGGAACGCTCCCATGCCGCGTAACGGGCCATATGTCAACGCCAAACAATATGCGGCGGATTACGCAGCGGAATCCTGGAATAACTTATCCCCGGATAGCCTACCATCATCGCGCCAAAACAATCCGCCCTCGAAGGCAGGCCGACTAATTTGCGCACATCCGGAGACAAATTGACCGCAAGATTCACATAACCGGCCCAACAGGCGCCCAACTTGTTTGCCGCCGCAGCAAGCTCCAGATAAGTCAAAGCCGTCACCGCGGCCTGGGCCGCCGTCATATCGCCTTTCAAGGCATAGGCCAGAACCAAGTGCGGCGCCCCGCGGCAAATCCAGTCGGCGCCTTTTTCCCAGGCAGCAACGATATTTTCCATGTTTAAAGCAGCCGCCAAGGGCGCCTTGCTCCTGGTCATCCCGCGCATCCAGTCGACTGCCGCCCCGGCGACTTGCCGAACCTTCTCGCGCTCCAAGACCACCGCCCACTTAATCGGCTGCCGGTTGATCCCCGACGGCGCATAACGGGCAACATCGATTAGCTTTGCCAACATTTCGCGCCCGACGCTTTCCGGCTTATAAACGCGCATCGACCTTCTGCTTTTTAAAAAATCATCCAACTCCTCGAACGTAACCATCCCGGCGGACTTCATTTTCCGGCATTTCTCCAACGGCATGGCGGCAAGGGCCAGCGCGTCGCAGGGACAGACGGCCAGGCAATGGCCGCAATTGATGCACCGCTCGGCGGCGCCCTCGATCGGCTCGGGGACACCATCGCGCTCATCGAATTCGATTAGCTGCATCGGACAAACCCGAGCGCAAAGTCCGCAGCGCACGCACTTCTTTTCATCGACAGTCAAGAATTCCATAGCACAGCTCCTTACGTTTTCTCTTTGGCATCCTGTCGCTTGGCCGGCTTGAGGAGATCCAACCCTTCGAACGGCTTGAAGATGGAAGGCGATGGCTGGCGGGACTCGGCCACCGATCCGTCGTAATACCCGGCAATGCCATGCTTGTCGTGCTCATGGTCGTGACAATACAGGCAAAGCAGTTCCCAGTTGCTGCCATCGGGAGGATTGTTGTCGTGGTTATGGTCCTTGTGATGGACGGTAAGCTCGGTCAGCCGTTTCCCGGAAAGCGTGCGCCCGCAACGCGCACAAACGTGCGGATAAATTTTTAGCGCCCGCTCGCGGTAGCTCTTCTGGCGGATATCAATGTCACGATGCAGTTCGGCAAGCAATTGCGCTTGCCGCTCGGGACTTAAGGGCGTCTTCGATCGCATGCGTCACCTCGCTTTCTTCCTTTCCTCCTTCGCTTTCTCCGGCGCGGCAGCCATGCCGCCCAGGGCGCCATATAGCTCGATCAACGCCTAAACCTGATCCAGCGCAACAGTCCGGCGACCTCATCGGACGGGACCGGCTGTTTGACGCCACAGCCGCAGAGAACAAGGGCGTAACCGCATATGGACGCAGATATAATCCATTGGTTTGTCATATTGCAGCTTCCTCACAGCAAAGCGCCTGACATTCCAGGCAGCCTGCGCTCCAAGAATAAACGGTGCTGAATGGGAACGCTTCCGAGGCATGCGGGCTAAAATTCAATATCCGCATTCTATAATAAAACTTGTAATCTATATATCCATTTCCGTGCGAAAATCGAGAATAATGTTTTGAAACGGGCGGGCTTTCATGGTATTTATGCCAAGGTTAAATCGTCGTTCTGGCACTCAGGCAAAGGAGGATCGCATGCCATTAATCAAACTGGAAGTCGCGAACGTTTCGGACGAGCAAGCCAAGAACCTGCTGCCGGCGCTCTCCAAGATGCTGGCCGAGATCACCGGCAAGCCGGAGAAATATGTCATGGCCACCGTAAGCAATATGGCGTCCATGATGGCCGGGACGACCGGACCGGCGGTATTTGCCGATATCCGCGGGATTGGCGGCTTGACCCCGTCTGTGAACAGAATGCTTTCCCAGGCACTCTGCACGCTGCTCAAAGAAAAGCTGCAAATCCCTCCCGACCGGGTTTACATGACATTCACGGAAGTCCCGGCGACAAATTGGGGCTTCAATGGCGGCACTTTCGGATAGAATGACAAGGACAACGCGCTCTGGACACGCAAACCGCAGAGCCTGCGCTTGCTTCAGGTCATTGTCTCGTAAGGTTGGCAGCCGCGTGCCGTAACGTAAGCTTGCGCGCCTGTCGTTAAGCAAACGGCGGATTGCAGGCCCATATTCCCCTTTGCTAAATGCGCTCCGCGCGGCGTATTGCGCCCATCCATGTCCTTCGAACTTAATGCCTTCATGATTTCTGTCTCAATCGGAATGATTTATGTCTGGCTTGGCAGCATTGCATCCAGCCAACGCCGGACGCCGACAATTGCGGTATTGACTTATGCCTTGGTGAGGATAGACTTATTATCATGAAGATGTGGTGTTGTCGTTCGTATATTCAATAAAGCATGGTTTTTGGCGAGGGGTGCTTGATCACAAGTTTCATTAACTAATTGTTCGGAAAGGGGTGCTATGAACACTGCCTTGTTGAAATGGTTCTGTGTTCTGGCGGGCAGCATTTGCGTGAGCGCCTCCGCCGACATGGTCCTGATCCCCGCCGGGAGCTTCACCATGGGCAACACCTTCGAAGAAGGTCGGCCCGACGAATTGCCCCTGCATTCGGTCACGATCACCAACTTCTACATGGAAACCGTTGAAGTTTCCAAAGCCCTGTGGGACGAGGTCTATGTCTGGGCCATTGCGCACGGGTACTCGTTCGACCCTGCGTTGGCTGCGGGCAAGGCCTCGTCTCATCCGGTGCATACCGTCAGCTGGTATGAATGCCTCAAGTGGTGTAATGCGCGGAGCTAGAAAGAAAGACTGACGCCCTGCTATTACACCACGTCGGCCCGGACAACTGTCTACCGGGCCGGCAACATCGACCTCTCCAATGACTGCGTGAACTGGAGCGCAAGCGGGTATCGCCTGCCGACCGAGGCGGAATGGGAAAAAGCGGCACGCGGCGGAGCAGCCGGCCATCGGTTTTCATGGTCAGATGTGGATGCCATCACGCATAGCCAGGCGAATTATTGGAGCAACGACCGCGACTTGCAATATCCGTACGATGTCAGTCCCACGCGCGGGTATCACCCGACATATAACGACGGCATCGCACCCTATACAAGTCCGGTTGGCGTATTTGCCGCCAACGGATATGGGCTGCACGATATGACCGGAAATTTGTACGAGTGGTGCTGGGATTGGTATGCCGATTACGAAGCATCGTCGGGCAAAACGCGGCGGGCAGGGCTGCGCAATTTCGTCAGCTTATTGGCAAAAAATGCAGATCGTCCACTGGCGTCCCACAGGGACGCCTAGGACTGTAGACTGTAGGCCGAAGGCTGTAGATCGGAATCGAATAAATCCAAGTTGGAAAAGCCGGAACTGAGGATTTTGAAGGGCTTTTCATAATCGTCTCTTTTCTTGGTGTTTTCCTGCGGTCTATGGCCCACAGCTCCCAGTCAGAGCTTCCTGTGGGATGCCAATGCAGATCGCCGTTTTCTTGGCGGTTGATAGCGTTACGATTTCCGGCGCATGGCCAGGGTGCGCTCGGCTTCGCGGTCGGCAGTCTTGCGTTTCAGCGTTTCGCGCTTGTCGATGTTATGTTTGCCCTGGCAAAGGCCAAGCTCGATCTTGATTTTGCCGCGGCGGTTGAAATACAAGGCCAGGGGAATGAGCGTGCAGCCTTTGAGCGTAACCTTGCCCAGCAGCCGCTTGATTTCATGCTTGTGCAGGAGCAGACGCCGCGGCCGGCGCGGCTCGTGATTGAACTGGTGCCCGAATTCGAAAGGCTTGATGTGGACATCGCGGAGCACGATGGCGTCGCCTTCCACCACGGCATAGCCGCCCGTCAAATCCGCATGGCCCTCGCGGATGGATTTAACTTCCGTTCCCAGCAGGACAATGCCGGTCTCAATCCGCTCCAGCACCGTATAATCCCGGTGCACCTTGCGGTTGACGATTCGAGGCGTACGATTTTCTTCGGCGGAAGGCATGGGAACCTATAACAAATAGCGGACAATTGACAACGGGCAATTAGTGCTGACTACAATGATCCGCTCTTCGTCCCGGGTTGAGATAATGTCCCGACCCCAAGAGCAAAGATCTTTGATCGGCTTGCCTTTTCCGGCAGCCCAAAAAGAACTTTTTGATCGAATGCTTGCATCGTTAAATTCGAATCATCGCCTTAACCACTCCATCCCGATAGGCGGCTACCAAGTCGAAAGCCTCCTTGGCCTGGTCGAAACGAAAGCGGTGGGTAATCATGAAATCGGCTTTCAAAAACCCAGAGGCCATCAAGGCCAGTGTCGGACTTAGCGATTCGCACTGCCGGCGCACATTCAGGATGCTAAGCTCTTTGCGACGCGTACGGTCAATCACAAAAGACACCCGATCCGTCTCCGGGATACCCACCAACATGAGTTTGCCTCCCGGCCGCAACAGCTCAACACCCTCATCCAAAGCCGACTGATCCCCGCAACATTCGAAAACGGCATCCAGCAGCAAGGGCTCGCAGGAAGTAACGGTTTTGACGATATCAATCCGGCCCGGGTTGCCGCCCCAGGTGGCGCCGGCAGCTTTCGCCACCGCCAAACGCATATCGATTTTGTCGGTTATATAGATCGCCTGTGCTCCCATGGCCCGCGCGCACACCAGCACACTCAGTCCGATCGGACCGGCGCCCAAGATGGCAATGCGCGCGCCTTTCATGGGCAGCGCCCGGCGCACCGCATAAAATCCGATGGCCAGCGGCTCGGAAAGCGCGGCCTGCTCCAGGGTCATGCCGGCTTCGATCGGAAAACAACACTCCTGCGGTATTACAATGTACTCGGAAAGCACCCCCTCGGCCTGGCCGGGACACCCCAGAAATTTCAACCGACGGCAGGTATGCGGCCGTCCGCTCAGGCACTGGTCGCATTGTCCGCAGGACATGGCGGGCTCCACGGCCACCCGGTCGCCCGGCTTGACTCGCGTAACGGCCGCCCCTACCCGTTCCACAACCGCGCCGCATTCATGGCCGACCGTGAAAGGATACTGGACAACCTGGCTGCCGATTTTACCCTTGGCGTAATAATGAATGTCCGAGCCGCATACGCCGACCATGGCCAACTTCAATAACACATCGGTCGCCGCCCCCAGCTTGGGCTCGGGAACCTCGCGCATTTCCATGGCCCGCAGGCCCGTCAACATCATGGCTTTCATGACAACATCCAATTTAGAAGCGCAATTGCGCCTTGGCCAAACGCGCGCCCAGTTCGGCCACGACGCGGTCATCATCCTTGTCGCCGGCCGATTCGAAGGTGGCTGAAAACCTGAGAAACGCGCCGGCATCATCCCACGGCACGGTGGAAATCAGTTGCTCCCGGATCAGGAACTGGGAGGCATCCTGCGCCGTGGCAAAGTTGATCGTTCCCGCGCCGCTGGGCGCCGGCACATACAGGTAAAAAGTGCCTCCCGGCATCCGCGCCGCAAAACCTGCATCACTCAGGCACTTCACCATCTTGCGCAGCCGGCGCCGGTAATGCCGGTTGATCCGATCCGCCAGCTTGCGGTCGGCAATCCCCGCGCAGGCTGCCAGCTGGATGGCCTTGAACTGGCCCGAATCCATATTGTCCTTGACCTCGGCATAGGCCTGGACAACCCGGGCCGCCCCGGCCACGAAGCCCAGCCGCCAGCCGGTCATGTTATAACTCTTGCTCATGGAATGTAATTCCACGGCAACTTCCTTGCCGCCCGGCCGGCTGAGGATTGAAAGCGGCTTGCGCCCATAGACCAGCGTGGCATAGGCGGCATCCTGCACGATCAGGATATTATGGCTCTGGGCAAACGCAATCAAACGATCGAAAAATTCCTCCGACGGCGCCGCGCCGGTGGGATTGTTCGGGTAATTGACATAAAATAACTTGGCGCGCTGCACCGCGGAGGCGTCCAGCGCATCGAGGTCCGGATAGAACCCGTTCTTTTTCAGCAAAGGCACCTTGACCACCTGGCCGCCCAGATATTTCGTGTGCGTGGCCAGGACCGGATAGCCCGGCACGGTCACCAGCGCCACATCGCCGGGATTGATGAAACAAAGCGGCAACATGGCCAAGGCCGGCTTCGAGCCGATGCTATGATTGATTTCCGTATCCGGATTCAGAGCGATAACGCCAAAAAAATCCGCCATGTACTTGGTCGCCGCCACTTTGAAGGCCTGGATACCGTTGTCCGCATAGCCGCGGTTGGCCGGATCGTCCACGGCTTTCTTCAGCGCGCGGCGGATGGCTGCGGGCGCCATCTGGTCCGGCTCGCCCACGCCAAAATCCAGCAATTCCACGCCGGGATGCGCCTGGCGGGCCGCGGCCTTGGCGCGCTTGATTTTTTCGAACTTGTATATTTCATTCGAGAGGCCGAAGGCGGCCCCGCCAATCCGTTCGGCAAATAATGTCTGCAAATTCATTCCAAACTCCTTTCAGTAGCCTTCAGATGTACCATTGCCGACGGCAGGATTCAAGATTTGCTTTGGAACCCACAACCTTTTTTGGTAGTTTGCCAGCATCAGTAGTGTCCAAAACAATACTCGCTTTCCCAAGGGAGCGAACGAGGGCGAAGGTTAATGCCGGCCAAATTCCATATTGATTAATGAACGCGCACATGGTCAAATTTGGAACGTCCTTTATTGTCGGCATAGTTGCCACGGCCGGGCTGGTGCGGCTGATTCAGCTGGCCCCCATTCCCGCCTACATGAAATTTGTGCTTGCCGTCGTGGTGCCGGTGCCTTCCATCGCCATCGTGCTGGTGCTGATGTATTACGGCCCGGAAGCCCCGTCGGGCGCCAATGCGCTCGCCGGGATCGGGCCGCCCGGCGAATTGTTGAAAATGTTTTTATACGGATGCCTGGCCACTTTTGGCTATGCCGGCGCGGCGGCCTTGTGGAAGATATTCCAGTCCGCGGATGATGGCAAAGAAGACTCGGGAGACGATGATGAGTAAAAACAAAGCAGTTGCTGGACAACGCTCCCGGCTCAGCCGGAGGCTCCGCCCTACCGCTAAGGATCATTCTGTTCTGGCAGGGCAAGACTTCTCGCCGAGCCGCCTTGCGCTTCGATCATCGCTGCTGCAACCGTCGCAAAAAAGAAGGCCCCCCACCCCTGTAGTCATGACCATTGCCGGATCCGACAGCGGCGGCGGCGCCGGCATCCAGGCTGACTTGAAAGCGTTCACCGCCCTCGGCGCCTTCGGCACCTCGGCGATCACCTGTCTGACCGCCCAGAATCCGGCCGAAGTGCGCGGCATCCTCGCCGCAACTCCGGCCATGGTAACGCTCCAGATCGAAACCGTGTGCGCCGGATTTGACGTGGCGGCCGCCAAGACCGGCATGTTGTATTCGGCCGCAATTATCGCGGCCGTGGCCCGGACAATCCAACGCCGGCATATTCCATGGCTCGTTGTCGATCCGGTTATGATTGCCACCTCCGGCGCGCGGCTGCTGCGCCGGGACGCCGTCAACGCTCTCTGCAACCGGCTTTTGCCCCTGGCCGACGTCATTACCCCCAATCTGCCGGAAGCCGAGGAATTGTACGGCCAAGCCATCGAAAGTTTGCCGGCGATGGAAGCGGCCGCACGGGCAATCGGCGCGCGGTATCGTGCGGCTTGTGTCGTCAAAGGCGGCCACTTGCCGGGCCAAACAGTGACCGATGTGCTCTACCATTCCGGACAAATTTACCGGTTTCGCTCCGCCCGCCTTAAGGTAGCCACGCACGGGACGGGCTGCATGTTTTCGGCGGCGCTCACCGCGCACCTGGCCCTTGGCGCCGATTTGCCCGCGGCAGTCCGGGGCGCCAAGCGTTATGTCCATGGGGTTCTCAGCCGGCAGAAATGAGGCCTATATGCTGATCACCTTTGCATGCCCGGAATGCAAGGCGGAACAGGAAACCGCGTCCACGGCCGCCGGAACTCAGGTTCTATGCCCCCAATGCAGCAAGACGCTGACCGTGCCCCGCAAAGGACCCGGCCCGGGCGTAACAATCGGCCAGTTCCGAATCCAAAAACTTCTCGGCAAGGGCGGCATGGGTGAAGTGTACCTGGCCCGCCAGACTTCAATGGGCCGCGACGTCGCCCTGAAAATCCTGCCCGCCAGCCTCAGAGGCCAGAAAGCGCGTGTCCAGCGTTTTTTCAAGGAAGTTCAACTCCTGGCACGCCTTGATCATCCCAATATTGTCATGGCCCATGAAACGGGCGAGGACGACGGCATCTTGTATTTGGCCATGAGCTATATACCCGGAGACTCGCTGGAACAAAGTTTGCAGCGCAACGGGCCCATGGCGGAAACCGACGCCCTGAAGCTGATCGATAAACTGGCCGGGGCCCTGGATTACGCCTGGCGCGAGCATCGCCTGCTGCACCGGGATATTAAGCCGGCCAATATCCTGCTGGCCTCCAGCGGCGAAGCCAAGCTGACCGATTTTGGCCTGGCCAAGTGCCTGGACGATGCCACGGAACTGACCATGTCCGGGGATATTATCGGCTCTCCCAACTACATGAGCCCGGAACAAATCGATAATTGCCTGGACCTGGATTGCCGGTCCGACATATATTCCCTGGGCACCACCTTATATCACCTGCTCACCGGCAAGCTGCCCTTCGCCGGCAGCAGCTTGATGGAGACCCTGAAAAAGCAGGTCAGCGAATCTTTGCCGGACCCGCGCATCGAGCGCCCGGAAATCTCGGAAGCCTGCATCATCCTGCTGGAGATCATGCTGGCCAAAAACCGCAATGACCGCCACGCGGACTACGCGGCATTGCGGGCGGATATCGCCCGCGTTCTTGCCGGTGAACGACCGACAAAGGATGCGTTACATCCCGGCGAATCCGTTTTGCTGCGTTTGATTGGCGAAAGGGCGCCGCGCCGTCCCCAACCCGCCCCCATTGAATTAAAAACGCAAACAAGCGGCAAGTCGAACGGCCAGGCAATCAAATGGGCCGCGGGCGCCCTGCTGGGAATCTTCGTGGGAATCGGGCTAACGCTCCTGGCGCGGGGATCATGGCGCACGTCCCCAGCGGCCGCCTCCACCGGCGCGGTGTCCACGATCGCCATCGGTCCTGTCGCCACAGTCCCAGCCATTTCCACAGCCACATCCGCGCCGGTTGCGCTTCCGGCGCTTTCTTCGACTCCGGCCGCGGATAAGTCCCCGGCCATGCTCGCGACAAGATACCGTGAGGCGCTGCTGTACGCCCGCGAACACCCGGACGATTTTGTGAATGCGCGGAAATTACTGCTCGCCCTGGCCGATGAGTGCAAAGGAACGGAGTTCGAGAACAAAATCGGCGAGGATATCGCGCGTATGGAGCGTTTCCATAAGCGATCGGCGCTCGGCAAGGCGATCATGGCTTTAAGAGCCGATGTCCAGGCCCAGATTGCCCAAAGTAATTTTGCAGGCGCGCTCCAGCGGATCGCGATGGACCCGGCCCCGGACACGGCGGAAATGAAATCCGTCCGGACAGCCTTGGCCAACGAGGTCAAGGCCCGGCAACAGGCAATGGAACAAACCCGGACCTTGAAGGCCGCCGCAACCAAAGCGAAACTGTCCGCCCTGGCGGATGCGCTGGCGGACGACCTGCTCAAAGGCAATACCACGGCATTGACCCAACGGCTAGAAGCAGCCCGGAACGAAGCCGATTTGTTCACCGTCACAAACGAGGTCGGCGCACTTGGCAACCTGGCCCAACAGGCTGCCGGCTGGCCGGAACAGGTGGCCAAGTCTTTTGAAGGCAACCGGGGCAAAAACGTGATGGTGGAATTCAAGGGTGGCCGCTCGGAAACAATCATGGTCAACGGCATCGCCGGAGAAAAAATCAATGCGCAGCGTCAGGTCAGCGCGGGCTATGTTGGTCGTGATTTTTCGATTAGCGAATTAAGCGCCGGGGAAAAGTTGAAACGCCTGGGCGACAATTCCGAGCCGGCGACAAAACTGAAGCGCGGACTTGTCCTGGCGCGCTGCGCGAACGACTGGGCGGCAGCCGAAAAGGAATTTGCCGCCGGAGGTCCGCTGGGCGAGGCCCTTATCCGGCAAGCGCCGACAAGGTCGAGGCCGGCAACCGAGACGTCAACCAATCTGCAGGTTAAGTCGGCGGCAGCCATTCCGACGACCGCCATAAAAACCGCCGGCATTGCTTCCGCAGGGTCAAACAAAACTACTTCCATCAACACCATGGATCCCAAAGAAAGACAGGCATATAAGGCGCTGCTTAATCTCATCAAAATGGCCGAGGTAACGGAAGACACTTCCAACATACAGGCCGTGGCAGACGCTATTCGCCGGAAAGAATATTCAACCTATATCCTGACGAGAATCAATGAAGCGTTAATCGATTTCCATCGAAACTACGCCCAGACGGAAACCGCTCGGGAAAATTTCCCCATTATCAAAGCGCTCGATTACGCAACCCGCTCGCTGCCCCCTGGCCAGCGGCCTTTTAAATCGAAATGGCGCCGGGATTGACTCCCGCGCTTGTCGATTATCCCCGGCCAATTTGTCAGCGCATTCCCATCACCTTGTGCAGTTGCAGGTTGAGCCGCGCGTTGACTCGCGAGACCAGCAACCATTCCGCCAGGACGGCGGGAGTCACACGGCCAAGGACGGGACTGAACAAGACGGCATGACATTTTGACGCCAGGGAATGATCGCGCACAATCTGCGCCGCCCAATCAAAATCGGCGCGGTCACTAATCACAAATTTGACCTCATCCTGCGGCCGAAGACGTTCCAGATTTTTCCAATCTATGGCAGCCGCGACCCCGCTGGCCGGACATTTTACATCCACAATGGCAACCACTCCCGGCGGGACAACCGATATATCCTTGCTGCCGTTGGTTTCCAACAGCACCACGGCATCCGGAAGCGCCGTCTGCAAGGCCTTAAGCAAGTCCGGCGTGCCGTCCTGGATTAGAGGTTCGCCCCCGGTGACTTCCACCAGCGCCACGCCGCTGGCGCGGAACGCTTCCACCAGTTGCGGAATGGTCCGCGGCGTCCCGCCGCTAAAGGCATAAGTCGTGTCACAGTAGGCGCAACGTAGGTTACAGCCGGTCAAGCGGATGAAAAAACAGGGCCGGCCGGCAAAAGTGGATTCACCCTGGATGGAAACGAACGTTTCGCTGACCTGCAGGCAAGGTTCCATTCACTTGGTTTCCCAATAGGCCGCGGATGTCCCGGGTGATTCGCTGACCGAAACCCGCTGGATTTTGACGCTCCGGCTGTTCAGTTGCTTCGACAGGGCGCCAAAAAGATAACGGGCCAGGTTTTCCGATGACGGATTTTCATGGGCAAACATGGCCAGCCGGTTCAATTCCCGGTGATCCAACGGATCGATGGCTTCATGAATGGCGGCCTTGACCCTTTTAAAATCCACCAGCATCCCCACGGAATCGGTTTTGGCGCCGCGCAAAAACACTTCCACTTCCCAGTTATGGCCATGCAAGTTGGCGCAGACCCCGTCATAGCCCTTCAGGAAATGGGCGCCGGAAAAATGAGTTTTGACGCTGATTTCGAACATAACAACCCCAGATATGGATTTTCGCCAACGTGAAAAAACCAAACCACTTTGAATCGGGTCCGGCAGCTGACGGACAACTTTATCGAGCGCCCCGACGGAGCTGGACGACTGGAAAAAGAGCGTATCATGCCGATGGCGGCTCGGCAATGTCATTCAATTCGGAGTATTTGGCCAGCAGGCCCGGCGGCACCGGTACTTTTCGTCCGGTCATTATGGATTTGAGCTGGAGGATATTGGTTACTTCCTTGGCCTGGAAATGATTGTTGGCCACCACGACCAGGCTGCGGCTTCCATGGCGCAAGGATTCGGCCCTCTGGCGGATGCCTTCAAGTTCAGCGCGCGAATAGTAGTAGTTGTAAGTTTCGTCGCGACCGGCTTTTTTATCGAACCAGGCAACGGCATTGCGTCCGTGCAGGCGCAGATAGCGGTTGGCGCCGATCCGGCATGCGGTTAAATTAAAACTGTTGCGCGCCAGGGGATAATCAAGGTTGGCCACCGTAACCGGCAGGGCTTCCAAAAAAGACAGGGCTTGCGGCGACTGCCAGGAATTATGGCGCAGTTCGAGGGTCAGATTGGCCATGCCACCGAACGCTTCGCTGATCCGGACAAGGTGCGCGCGATGTTCCGGGGTAGCGTTGAAATCGAATTTGAATTGCGCCAGCAAATGCAGGAGTTTGCCGGCCTCGGTCATGGGCTTGAATCCCTCGCGAAAGGCGCCAATCATTTCCGGATCCATTTTGCCGCCATGCGTTATGTCCTGGTGCAATTTGGCGGCAAAGCGAAATTCCAGTTTGAATGCCGTCTGCTTCAGCCAGGTTTCCACATTGCGCGCCTGGGGCGGCCGATAGAACGTGCTGTTGATCTCCATCAAATCCACGTAACGCGCAATGTACGGCAGTTGCGCGCGCATGCCGGGAGGATAGAGAATCCCGTTCCAATCCGGATAAGACCATCCGGCGACACCGAAATATACCTGGGGTTCGTCGTTCATAAACTTTGGCAGTCGATGCCTCAAAGACTATCCCGTCATCGCAAGCCAGGCAAGGGCGAACGAGATGCTCGGTTAAATTCCTTTTAGGCTTGGATCTTGCGCCCATCTGCGGCATTGTACCTTAAGTGCTGTGAACAGTAAAAAAAACAAGAATTTTACCACGGATAAACCGGATGACACCGATCTGGAATGAACCCGGGGCACAATTGCCTTTCCATCCGTGTTATCAGTGTGATCCGCGGTTGATTTCTTTAGGTTGTGGGCCGCACCCGCGTTAGGAACGAGGACAATGACCGGCAACTTGTCGCTATTTGTGAGTGTGTGGATAAAGTTCGTCTTCGTATTCACGCCCTTTTTCGCGCTTTCCATGTTCCTCAGCATGACGGAGGGATACGGCAAAAAACAGCGCCGCAAGCTGGCCTTGGCAGTTTCCGGAGCCGCGGCTGTCCTGTGCCTGATCTTGTTCTTCGCCGGCAATCAATTATTTGCGCTCTTCGGCATCACGCTTAACTCCTTCCGGATCGGCGCCGGCGCGCTCCTCTTCCTATCGGCCGTGAGCATGGTTCAGGGAAACACGACAACGACCGGCGACACGCGCCGAGACAACATCGCGGTTGTGCCGCTGGCTATTCCCATTATTGTCGGCCCGGCGACAACGGGCACGCTGCTGGTTTTGGGCGCGGAGTTGAACGGCCTTGCCGCAAAAGGCCTGGGCAGCCTGGCTTTGCTTCTTGCCGTGGCCTGCCTTGGCCTGATACTCCTCATGGGCTCACGCATTCAGCGGACGCTGGGCAACCGGGGCATCGTCATCCTGAGCAAGCTCACCGGCCTGATCCTGGCCGCACTGGCCGCCCAAATGATCATGACCGGCGTGCAGGGTTTCCTTACAAAGTAACCGCCCGCATTGCAGCCGGCGCAGAAACGCGCACGGCGTTCAGCGCTTGAATGCCAGAACGAGCACGCCCACGCCGATCAGCAGGATTCCGGACCACTCCCTGAAGGACGGCCGCTCGCCGAGGAAAACAACCGCGAACAGCGCGACAAGCAGCAGGCTGAGCTTGTCGACGGGAGCGACCTTGGAGGCATCGCCAACCTTCAGGGCCCGGAAATAACAGACCCATGACGCGCCGGTCGCCAATCCGGAGAGGACCAAAAAAAACCATGTTTTTGAGGAAAGCGCGAACGGATTGCTCCACTTCCCGGCGAAATACACGAATGCGGTCAGCACCGCCATGATGACCACGGTGCGAATCAAGGTCGCCAGGTCGGAATCCACGCCCTCAAGCCCGATCTTCGCAAAGATGGCCGTCAACGCCGCGAATACCGCCGACAACAACGCCCAGATGAACCAGTTTGATGTCATTGTCATTGAGATCAGATCCCCGCCAATTGCGCCACGCCCGCTCATCCGCGCCACCAGGCGCCAGATCCCGCCCAGGATCATCGGGCAAAAGTAATTTCAACAACCCGCACATTGCCCGGCGGGACAGAAATTTCAACTGTGTTTTTCGCCCCGGCGGCGAGCGCTTCTCCAGTTCTCAACTCTCGGATGCCCGCAATCTTGAGCTCTCGCAAGTCAAGTTCAACCCGCGCTGTTTTCGCGGGATCAAGTTTCTGCGGATCGCGGGAATTTTTCAAAACGCCATGGTTGTTGATCAAATATATCAGCAGGCCGTTGTCGAGAAGATTAACTCCATATTGAATCGTTCCTTTCACCGTGAAAGGCAGTACCTCTTCCGACACTTTTCCGAAGATCCAATCCAGGAAGGGGAAATGCGACTGACCCCATTCGGCAAAAAGATCCGGGCCATTCATCTTCGCGCCCTTCGGAACCAGATAACAGGGCGTGGTCAGAATGACGTTTCCGCGGCCATAGCGGTTGGCGGCCGCCATGAGATTTCCTTTCGCATCGAGGAGGAGAGCCCGGCCACCGGACAATGCGGCTTTCCAGAAATCATATTTTCCCGGGTTCATGGAAAAGGACTTCGTTCCGTCCGGATAGAGGATGTCTTCCCCTGTTTCGCCGCATTCCCCCGTGATCTTGACTCCGGTGAATTCCGACCCGAGGTATTTGCCGAGTTGCGAGGCATTGATAATGAGCGTCCCGCCGCCGGCCACGTATTCTTTCAGGCGCGCGGCAAGTTTTTCATCCGGATCGAACGAACCCGAAAGGAAAAAAACGCGATAGTTTTTAAGAACATCCATTCCGAGCGGCCCGCTCGGCAGATCGGGCAGAAGCACATCGTAAATATCCCCGTAGGGGGTTTCGGCAAGCGCCCAGGACTGTTCGTCGCTGAAAAACCGGTCCATCCGGTAAGGAACAAGCGTGCGCATTAAGGCATCCGTCATCCGGTCGCCCTGTTCGGCCAGGAAAACGCCTCCGGCCGGCGCGCCGCCCTGAATCGGACAAAACAGGTGATCCCACTGCACGCCGATCGCCACCGGAGCGTAACTGACTCCCCGTTCGGGATTTTTCAACGTGAAATCATACCATTCCCGCAAGGCTTCGCCGTGCGGCGAAAGCTCCCATATGCCGTTCGTGTCGGCATCCTGGCAGTAAATGGTCCTCCAGTTTTCGCTTATCACGGCTCCGGCACCAGCGTACCAGGCAAGAAACCGGTCCCGGAGATTGACCGAAGGCGACATTCCACCGTTGCCTCCGGCCTTCCCGAGTTCCGACCGGCCCATGTAAACAGGTTCCGTGGTACCGAATCCTTTGAGGTTGTTCATGCAAAGGGCGATATACCATCCCCACGGCCGGTTGCCGTACTGCCGCGAGGCGCCGCGGATGAAGTACATCTGGATTTGATGACGCTGATAGCTGCTCCCCGTGGTCTCAATCATGCAGAACCCGCATCCCCATTCCATTGCATAGTGACTGAGCGCCCGACAGCAGTCCAGCGATATGATTTTTTCGCGGTCATTGAAATAGAATTCCGCGATCCGGTCATAGTAAGCCTTCATTTTATCCAGCGCATTTTCCCTGGCGAGGCCGCTAAGAAGTTTTTCGATGTTCTCGGCCGCCAGCTTGGATACTTTGCACCGGGACAGTCTTTTGCCGAGATCATTCTTCTTCTCGCCCCATAACAAACCGGAAAAATCGTTGTCCCATTCGCTGATCCGGAATCCAAGGAACTCCGGATGGGCTTTCTTCCATTCCGCATAACCGGTTTTGTCCACAGTAAAATCATTGAAACATTCAAATGGAGGACGGGACGCTCCCCCCCGAAGCATGAATGGGCGGCCCGGTTCCGTTTTCAAGGAATACAATGCTTTTGTGGTGACCTTGTTTCCGCCGGTAACGGGGTCGCTTTCCATCAAAGACTCCAGCGGCGGTTCGAGCCCAAACCGCGGCTTCATCATTTCTTCCTTCATGACTTCGACAAGTTCATTCCGGTCGAGCAGACCGCTGCCGTGCGGATGCACCCAGAGTGTGCGTCCGAAAATAGCCGGCGGCGCTGGAAAATACGGTTTGAGTCCTGTTTCCGCAACCAGGTTTTCTCCGCCGAAAACCGTAGAGGACAAGAATGCCAGAACCAAGGTCAATCCTTTGATGCTTCGCATTTTCACTCCGGTAATGTCACAAAGTTCACTCCGGAACGGTCAAAACAGGTCAATTGCTGTCGCGCATAAGATTGCAGGCAACCGTGAGCAAGCCTCGTGAACATTAATTCAAGTCACGATGTGGCATGTCCGGTCACGTCAGGCAAGATGGCGTTTGAACCTGCCAACAATTTCAATGTTTATGCGGTCAAAAACGCTGCACTGTCACACATACTGTCACGCGATAAGCGGTTGTCAATCATTCTTCGCGCCTGGCCCGACACTCCCCTGCCCCGTTAAAGACCGCAATTCTCACCATCATTTATTATACTGCATGGTGCGGCCGATGAATTCGCGTTGCCCATCTACGCAATCAAGCCCAGCACCGTAACAGCGCCAGCTAGACGAAAGCCGTGCGGCGTTTGAGCCCCCGTGCCCGAGCGAGAAAGGCCAGACGTCATTATCTAAAACGCCGTCGAGCGCTGGAAGCGGCATAATTCAAAATACGGGAACCCCACCCCGTTCAAAAGCTCCGTACCAGCCCCTGCAGGGCATGACATCGGCCAGCGATATGACGTCATGCTAAAGGATAGGTGCGTATGCGCCCGCACGCCGCTCCTTCCACGTCAAAGACATATACCCATGGCGCACGCTCCGCAAGATGATACGGCATTCCGGGAACATTTGCAGAGGTTCTCCAGCGCCTGCCGGTTATTGCAGGATTATAGCCCCAGAGCGTGTTCGACCATTATTAAATTGAATAGTGGAAAAAACGTGAAAACATTATTATAGGTTTTAGCAACTATGAGCAGACACGTCCTTGACGTTATCCTTATCAGGGTATAACGTCTTTATATTGACATCGTGCATACAGCCCGACTTACCTACTAACAGGCAGAAAAACATACTAAAACAAAAATATCAGGGCGAATTTACCTGTTAATCAATGGTTGTGCTGAAGAAAATGAAGGATTCACAACTCATCACATCGGGAGTCACGTGGAGCCTGTCGTTTGTCGGCGGTTTCATGGCCGCCTTTTATCTGATCCCCGGATCTGAGGTAATGGACGGGGCATTCAGATGGCTCACCTGTACTTTGTTGCCGTTTTGTTTCCTTCTTGCACTGGCGACGCCACGCCTTCCTTGGCTGTGTCCGATTTTGGCGTTTTGCGCGATCACTGCTGGAATTGGAGCAGATGCGATGACTGACAAGACGATGGATCGCAATCTTTGGGGAATCGAAGCCATACTTGCCCAGGCGTTGGCCTTCCCTGGTGCAGCAATTGGAGGCGCAGCCGGAGCGTTCCTGTCGTACAGAATCCGGAGAAAGACGACCGCACAACCAGCAACCCCACCGTATTCGGAGCCCGCTGCGCGGTCTCCTCAACGATGAGTTGCGACGTTCGATTTAATAGAGATGAAAACGTTGCCAATTATACTGTTTACCTTAGCACTGGCAGGATGTACCACGCCTCCCGATGCATACGACTTTTATCCGTGGATCTTCCCGACGGCAGAGTTCTCCAGCGAGAGTACGACTTCATTCCGCCAGGAGTTAAAATCCATGGATGAAAGGATGTCGCGGAATTTACATATGTCAAATGCTTTTGATTTCGCAGAGTATAAGCGATTTTTCTATACTGGATTTGGTACCAATGAGACCGAACGAATGCTTCTTGACCCTTTTCATTGTCAGCAATACGACTATGTCCGGTTTAAGACGTTTACTCCTGCCGACCAATTAGTTCATTACTATGAGAGAGTATTCCGGGACAATGGATGGGAATACGAACGTGGGCTAATCGGTCTAGAGTATACGAACTCCGGTGGAGACGCTATCCGCGTATACAAGCAAGGTAACGCCCTTGTCCGGTTACATGTATTCGGACCACCCACGGAGCTAAAGGACAACGGGCGGGATAATTGTCTTGGGGTTTGGGAGTTCGAATTGTCTTTCATCGGCATAAAGCCGCAGGACCTTCTAGGGAAGAAATATCGGATTAAAGGGAAAGAAATATTTTCCACTAGCTACCATATTGCAGAGGTCATCCGTAATCGATGGATGACAGAAAACGCATCGAACCAAGCGTCGGAGGCTATCGACGCGACAAACGCGCCTCAGCCTCAACGCTAACGTTCGGCAGAAGAAAGAAGGAGAGACAATGCGAAAGCGAATAGTACCGATCTGTTGGGCAATCTTGATGGGAAGCATGGCATGGCTTTGGGTGACAAGCGTAACAGCCCAGACACCTCAGGCGGCAGATGTACAGAGCTCCTTTGATTCAGAAGAAGCCTCCGTACTGAAGGTGTATTCCGCAGAGGAGGGAGGACACCGATTTGTCGCCTACTTGGTCAAGTGGAAGAATTCTGAGGTTGTTGTAAGTGACCCCTTAGCCCGTAGCCAATTTCATGAAGGTGACAAGATCACCTTCATGGCTCAGAAAATGAGTCTGCCCGGTTCGCCCATGAAAGTTTCCAGTTTGAATTTCATTCTGCTCGACACAATTCCCAAAATGCATGATGGGACGGGGCCGGATGGAGGGAGCGTTTCGTCTGCGGACCGAAAACGCCAGATGAGGGTTGCCCAGGGCGACCTGGATGCAGCAGAGAGTGAAACTGAGCGGTTCTACGCACTGAACCATGCCGCGAAAAATGCCTGGCGAAAAGGTGACATCGAAAAAGCCCGTGCGCTTGCGACCGAAATGGAGGGTCTCCTACCAAAGTACAAGAATGACTGGAACTACGGCAATTCGGTTCAGGATGCAAATCAGGTGCTTGGATTGATTGCGTTGGGATCAGGGGATGTTACTGAGGCCCAAAAGCGACTCCTTGCCTCTGCCGACAGCAAGGGATCCCCGCAAATGAACTCCTTCGGGCCAAATATGCAACTAGCCAAAGCACTGCTGGAAAAAGGTGAAAATGATGTCGTGTTGGAGTACTTCAAGCGGTGCTCGACCTTCTGGAAGATGGGAGAGGCGCGGCTTGCAGGATGGACTGCGTCCGTGAAAAAAGGCGAAATCCCGGAATTCGGCGCAAATCTCAGCTACTGATACCAATGCCCGAACCCTCCGCTGCTGGGTACGTCGCTGCGCGCCGCCCCAGAGCGGTGCCGTTCGGCGAATAGGACGATATGAAGGTAACGGATAGCGAAGAGGGCCATGAGGGTCGCGTCTCAACATTCGACATTTGGTTTTTGTTGCTTTCGTGATCTATCTTTTGCGCTATATTTAATTGTCGTATGACGAGACGTGACCCTTATTGCACTACGCCGCTTCGCTCCGAGGCAGATTTGCGGCGTTCGGCAGAAACAAGACAATGAGCTTGAGTCCGGCACAGTGCGTGTGGCCATGTTTGGGTATTGCAGCAGGGATTGTCATCGCTTGCTTCGGGGTCCGGTTCATGTGGCACGGCGTCGCCGATGATCTGCCCCGCGACTCGTTCGGCGAACCGATCATCCGGAGATGGGTATATCTGAGCGCCGGCATCATCTGAACAGTGGCGGGAGGTGCGCTAGTCGCGTTTCTTGTCTGGCAATGGCGATCGGCCACAGTCTGACTTGAACCGGAAGATCACTGCCGAACCAGCAGATGCTCGGTACGGCTTCGCCGCCCGAGATTTGCACCGTTGTGCAAGGAGCGATATGATGAATAAGCGATGTAAGTTCAGTTATGTAATTGTGTTGTGTTTGGTTGCGTTATCCACGGGGGGGACGAAATCGTGAATCCTATTGATGCGGTTGATTGGCAAACCCGGGCTGTTGACCACGCGCGCATATTGTCGCAGATAGAATGGATGCCGGTTGCGGGCGGCATGCCGGTTCGCGGCAGCGGAGAATTCAAGGCTGGCACCACCTATACCGGGGTCCCATATTCCAATGGCGGTTGGGATGGCCGCATGATTGGGTTTGATATACATCTCAAAACATTTCTCGCGGCTGTCGAAAACCCGCGGAGTGTTTTATATACAAAAGATTTGCGTGGTCAGCGGCGCAATTCCGCCGCTTTTTATGGAACCGTATGCAACGGCTTTACTTCATACGCGTTGCAGGCGGCAATGCAAATTGGAAGCAGCTGGCATGGCCCAGATCATCGCAAAGGCATCGAGCTGGCGCAACCGCAATCCTCACAAGGAGCCCAGATAGGGGGCGTCCTCTGGACTAGAGGACATGTTGAAATCGTCACTCACGTCACAACCGCACCGGATGGCGCGGTGACTCACGTCCGCGTCGAGGACAGCTGCCCGCCCACCACGCGGACCAGGAATTATACGGCCGAGCAGTTCGATGACTACCTCGCGCAACGCAAGGCAACGTTGTATCGTATTACGGATCACGATGCATGGCGCGGCGAGAACCGCGCGGAACGGTACCTGTTTCCGAACTATACAATGGATGCGGCAACTGCGACCATCAACCGGGTATTACTGCTTGACCTTGGAGACTGGGTTGCCTATCGCACAGACCAGCCCGTCACTTTCAACATTATGGACCGGGATCATCAAGGCGTCAAAGCGCTGGTCATCAGACGCGAGGGGGAGTTGATCGAGAAAATCGCCGTGGATGGCCCCGGACTTCTCGAGCGAACGTTTACCCGCTCCGGCGATTATACGGCTCACTGCATTATGAAAGACGAAACCTCCAGCCAGGCTTGTGAGTTCTCCGTTTGCAAACTCGAATCGAGCCTTGTAACGGAACCCATCGTTTTAGGCAAACCGTTGGAAATCAAGTTTTATGCCGAGAACATGAAGGCCATCGTTGTGGAAATTTCGGAGGAAGGCGACCCGAATTACGCCGACCCGCTTGTGCCTTATTCTATATTGCTGAGCGATGAACACCGCCGTGAGGGGCGTGTGGTTGTCCCAGCCGACGCGATTTCCCGCGCGGGTAAAAGGAGTGTTCTTGTAACGGGGGAAAACCGCTACGGCAGACTGAGGGATCGTCATGTCTTTGAGGTTGTGAACCCCGAGTAGCTGTTGAGGGTATCCGCATCACGATGCTCTGAGGACAAGCAGAATCTATAGAGATCGCACAACAAGCCGTTGCTCGCGACGGCTTACAGCCGCGCGAGAACGGTGACGTTGGTGGAAGATTATGGCGGAACAACTCCAGATGATATGGCCTGCAGATCGGATGGCATCCTGGCCTGAGCGGCAGGCTCCTGCAGGATACCTGTTGAGAGGATTCCAAGATGGCGATGAAGAGTCCTACATCGAACTCATGCACATTGCGGGATTCGGCACTTGGAACCGCGACAATCTCGACCTTGTCCGGAAGAATGCCGTGCCAAACGGGATCATCTTCGTCGAACATGTGGCTTCGTCACGGATTACAGCAACGGCAATGGGTTGGTACAGACCGACTGCGATCATCCCCGACGGCTATGAGATGGGCTGGATTGCAGCCGATCCAGCACACAAAGGGAAGGGGTTAGGCCAACTCGTTGTGACCGCCGTCACTCAGGTTTTGCTGCAAGACGGAGCCAAACACATATACCTATTGACGGATGACTGGCGCTTGCCCGCTATCAGCGTCTACCTCAAAGTTGGGTACGTGCCTCTGTATCACAAACCCGACATGAAAACGCGCTGGAATGATGTGTTCGTCAAACTCAAACTGAACATGGACAAATATCCAGGGGTAAACCTCGTCGGAGACAATGGAACCATGGCAGCCAACCAAGCCTCGCGCGCGACTTCGGAACCCGCGCCGGGCGCGGATTCCTCAGCGCGTGAAGACTGACGTTCGCGCAGCGTCGCGTCGCGGGTCAATTTTGACATTTTCAGCGGAATCTAATGTCTAGATGTCACCACAGAGGACAACTGCATTAATTGTTTTTTTCTTGAAGTAAGCATGTTTTCCGCTCCTGGCAAAGTCATTTGAAGCGGCCGAAGGGGGCGCTTGAGATGCCTACCCTGACATCCATTCCTCGGATCTGCTCCACAACGTGCTTCTGACAGTCTGCAAGCGAAGCAAACGGACAGTCAGAAAACGCTTTGATACTGAAGCTCATGTCACGACCACCGAAGAGGAGCAGATCAATTCCTGGCTTGACCAGTTCACGTATTCTCTGGACGGCCTGCACCGTTTCCAGCTGAAGAGCTAAGATGCCGTTTGTGTTCCACCAGTGAGCATAGGCGTCCGGATCCTTGCCGCCGGCTCCGGTCCATCCATAGGCATTGCTGAGTCCGCAACTGCGTCCTCCCATGGGCGGATAGTAAAAGTTCCGGATGGCATCGGAGACCTGAACTGGGTCTTCTGTCATGGGAACCAGAATTCCGGCGGCACCGAAGTCCAGAAAACGCCCTATCTGCCAGGCCGCGGCCGGATGCGGAATACGGAACATGACCGGCAGGCCAATAGTCTTGGCTGATTTACATAAGGCAACCAACTGCGGTTCGGTGTATGGATTATGCTGTATATCCACCATAAGGATATCCCAGTTTTGTCCCTCGGCTTTAACTGCCAGTTCTTCCTTTGTTATATCCGGCGACGTGAATCCGATGTGGAATGCCGCATCTGAATGGATTTTTTCTTTCAAATTCATAAACGAATCTCCAGATATTGAGGGGGCCAAAGTCCTTGACCATCAAATTGACAATAAATCGTTTTCAGCCGCTAGGGGCACACGCTCGGGGGAACCAGACTGAACAAGCGTTTCCATGTCAGGAAAGCTACCCCATCCGGGGTGAAGATTTTTCATGATGTCAGCCCCGCTATCCAATGCCGCAATCATACAACGGTGTCCGATGTGGGACAAGTGCGAATTCAAGGTAGCATGACAAGCGGGCGACAGGCTGGCGGTAAGGCTCGTAGAGCAAACCCGACGCACAAGGATGGGTCAAGGACAGGGTGCCTCCGTCTCCTTGAACATATCCTTGGCCGCTCAGGCAGGCCCGGGCGCACCGCCATACACCCAGGGATGGCCGGAAGCCAGATACGTAACGCGCACGCCATGGCCCAAAGGGGCCTGCAGGTATTTGGCCAGCTTGATCACCGCCGGGTTTTCCGTGGCATAATGGCCGGCTTGGATCACGGCAACATCGGCTTCCAGCGCTGCCCGGGCGGTGTAGTCGAGCAGTTCGCCGACGATCATCGCATCGCACCCGGCTTGGCGGGCAAATTCCGAGATCCAGAACCGGGTGCCAAACCCGCCGATAATGAGCGCCACCTTCCGAACGGTCAGATCCGGCCGGCCCGTAATCGCCAGGCCGGTCATCTCCAGACAAACCCGCACATGCTCAGCAAACGCAACAAGCGACTGGGGCGCGCAGTCGAACGCGGGCACAAAGCGGTTGATCCATTCCGCCTGGTCCGGATCAAAGCCGAGGGCATCGGCCAAGGCCCGCGGCGTGCCCCAAACCGGCCAGCCATCAAGGGGGTAATGATACTTCAAGAGGACGAGGCGATGGTCCTGCCAAAGCCGGCGGCGCTTGACATTGGCAGGCAGGCTGTCCTCCAACGGAATGGGCCAGAGTTCCGACACCTTTTCGCTGACGGGAATAAACGGTGTTTCGTGCGACAAGACCGCCTCGGCACCAAGTGCAACGGCTTCCCTCAACACGATCGCGGTCGGACTCCAACACACCACCAGATGCGTGACCTCGCGCTCGGGGTCGCCCAGGACAATCCCATTGGTTGTTTCAGACGGGACACCGTACTCCTGTCGCAGGATCCCGTTAACGATTGCCTCTATGTGTCGGGCTTTCATATCAGGTACGCCAGCCCCGTCATATTGGATCATTAAAGATGGATCCAGTATATCGATCCGCAGATGGCTGGCAAGGAGAATAGCGCATCGACAAGAGGCTTGCCGGCACTGTCAATGGTGATATAGTGTACGTTAATTTAACAGCTATGGTCCGCGAGGATCGCGAGAGTAAGCCACATAGGAAATGGACCCCGATATGGAAGATCTTAAGGCCAAGTTTTTAAGCTTATGTGATGTTGCCGTTGAGGCCTTTAAGGTGCCGTACGATGAGCCGGTCCACCTTGCCTCCCGGGACGGGGGACAAAACAAAAAGCTGGAGATCTGGTCACACTTTTCGCGGTCCTACACCGTGCGCGCCCTCGCGGTGGCCTACGATGTGACCGGCAAGGACTTCTATTTGCGCCCGATCAAAAAGTGGGCGGACGACATGCTGACCTTCCAGTCGAAAATGATCCCGAAAAACGCGTATTACATGGGGTATTGCCGCGAGCCCTTGTCAACCTCCGGCACCTGGTGCGTCTGCGATTGTTCGGAAATCGCGATGGGCGTGCTGGCGACAGCAGTTCGATGCAACAATCTCCTGGAAAAGCAACTGTATCTTAAATCCGTTGAGTCCTATACGAACCTGGTTTTGGATAATTACGTCGGGCCGAATGGAGGCATTCTCAACGGCATATGGGCTCCCTTTGATGGCGAATGGTGGGCCAGCACAGCCGCGTCGGGCGCCCTGTTCTTTCGGATTTACGACGAAACTGGCAATCCGCGCTATCTGACGGCCGGCTTAAACGCCTTGTATTGGCTGGTCAACCTGGAATCGCTCCGGAGCCGCAGCTCGGACGCAAAATTCAGCACATACAACGCGCCCGGCGCGGACAATCCTTACCCGGCGAGCCCCAGAGCATCCGGCAGCGGACTTTTTCACCAGCTTCATGCGTTCTGTGCGGGAGCGCCGCATCTGTTTTCCAAGGGCCTTCCCTTGGAGGCGCCGGCGCGCCGCGAAATGCGCTTTTTTGAGACCTGGTGCCGGGAAAACCTGCTTGGCAAAGGGTTGAGCAGCCCATTTGTGAAATCCGGATATGACAATCGCCGCACGGACGGCGTCATCGTAAACGGCACCAAATTTGGCGGCCTGCCGCATCTGATTTACGGCCTGGTGCGGCACGGTGTTTTCCCAGCCGATTTGGCATCCATCGCCGACCGCCAATTGCAGCAGTTCGTTACGGAGATTTTTTCGCATGACGAGCTGCGGATTACAGAATTCGTCTCGTTTGCCTTGGTTTCCATGGCGGAAAAAATCAGCCCGGGCAGCGTGATGCGGCGCAGCGTGCCGTTGCATGAAACGCCGCCGCTCGAAACTCCGCCCGCGCGTTAAGCGCGGACATCCGGGTCAGCCGACGGGCGTCTGGCAGGCGCCGCTTCCTTGTTCCGCTCCTCCTGCCGCTTCCACCAGTCCATTCTGCGGTAACTGTGGCGCCATGTCGCTTGGACGCATAGCCAGGCAAGGATGACATCGGTCTTTTCGGACCGTGCGCCGCCGTACAAAAGATGGCAGCGGAGTTTCGGCCGGATTGCCAACAAAGGCTAGGCATAAATGCCATGTCTGGACGTGGGACTTTATTGCCGATGCCACGGTGCGCGGAGGAGCTCTGTGAATGCTGACGATTTTGGATGAATACACTCGGGAGTGTCATGTTTTCAGGGCCGAACGGGCCTTGCGGGCAGCCGATGTCCTAGACTGGTTAGGCAAAGCGATCGAGAAGCACGGAGCTCCAGAATACTTACGGTCAGACAACGGGCCCGAGTTCATTGCCAAGGAAGTACAGCGTTGGCTGGCGGAAAATCATATTAAAACGATTTACATTGATCCGGGCAGTCCGTGGCAAAACGGTTTTGTGGAAAGCTTCCACGGTCGGTTTCGTGATGAGTGCCTGCATCGGGAGCAGCTTTGGTCATTGACGGAAGCCCGCGTGATGATTGAAGATTTCCGGTGTGAATATAATTATTATCGGCCGCACAGCAAGCTGGGCTATCTGAGTCCAAGCCGCTTTGCAGCTCAACGGGCTTCATCCCCTACTGCGGTCGGGTTACGCCCTCCCTTCGCAGGGGATGGACAAACAAGGATGTGTGATCTATCATCAATAACAGATTCAGACTAACTTTCTTACTGGCTCGAAAAGTTGGACCAGGTCAACTGGTCTTGCGGAGTACAGTTATGCCTACTTTTTCAATGATCTAGTTTCGGCAGGATAGGGAAACAAACACGAGAGGGGGAAACGGCATGTTGCACGGGGACGGAATTCACGACGATACAGACGCTATACAGGAACTGCTTGACCATCAATCCTGCGTGCGACTCGCGACGCCCAAACGCTGCTATCTCATCAGCCGGCCGCTCAAGGTGCATTCCCGGCAGCAGTTGGTCCTCGACCGGTTCTGTCTGGTCAGATTGGCGGACCACAGCGACTGCCACATGCTGGAAAACGCCGACCCCGAGGCCGGCAACACCGACATCGAGATCACCGGCGGCGTCTGGGACATGAACAACCTGGGCCAATCCAAAAACCCGCTCCATTTCCCCCAACCTGACTACACCACGCCGAACTTCTTTTCCGAAGCGTCGCGACAATCCAAGAACCCGGCCGATGCCCCAAGCCCAAGCCGCCGGTGCTATGACGGAAATGCCTTTTTTCTGAAGAATGTCAAAAACCTGCGTATCGGCGGGCTCACCATGAAGGACCCCGTCACGTTCGCCATCACGCTGAACATCATCGAACGGTTCACGGTCGAGGACATCACCTTCGATTTCAACTATGGCAACCCGTGGGCGGTGAACATGGACGGCGTTCACGTGGACGGACAGTGCTCGTTCGGCGTGATCCGCAACCTGAAAGGCAGTTGCTACGACGACATGGTCGCGCTCAACGCCGACGAGGGCGACCCCGGGCCGATTCGCGACATCGAGGTCGACGGCCTCTTCGCGCACGACTGCCACTCGGCCGTCCGCCTGCTCTCCCGCGAGCATCCGGTCGAGCACGTCAGCATCCATCACGTGTACGGGACGTTTTACCAGTACTGCATCGGGCTGACGAAGTACTATGAAGGCCCCGCCAGCGGATACTACGACGCCATCACGCTGCGCGAAATCTACGCATCCAAGGCGGTCCGTCACACGGTCTACCGCAAAGACGGCTCTTTCGTTTACCCGCTCATCTGGGTTGAGCGCGGCTTGGAAATCAAGAACCTGACCATCACCGACCTCTACCGCCGCGAGGCGACCACGGCGGTTGAAACCATCGGGATCGACCCGGAGGCGCACATCCAGTCGCTGCATCTTGATCGCATCGTGCAGGAGAACCACCTCGGCACGCCCTTCGTCCTGCTGCGCAACCAGGGGAAGATCGACACGCTCATGCTGGGCAGCCTGCGCGCCAACGGCGACACCGAGATCCAAAACGACGGCGCGATCCTCATGAGCGCCAAGAAGTTCTTGACCCTTTCAAATGAAGACGCGCCCTGAGCCCCCACTCTCAAACCCCATGCGCCATCCCCCTAGGGGGATGAGGGGGACAGTGGACGAACAACAGGCAATTATGCTATCTGCACCAATGACGTTCTCCCGAAAAACTGGACATAGGGACCTTAAGAGATATCCTTGCCGAAGTGGTCAGAAAGGAGGCAATGAATTCACGAGAGCGATTTATCGCGGCCTTGAATCACAGCAGGCCTGATCGCCTGCCACGGTACGAAATATTCCATCAATCATTCATTGATGCATGGCGTATGGCAAAGGTCCTTCCGGAAAACGTCAATATCCATGAATTTTACCGGATTGATCTTCCCACGGTGCTGGCGGACCAGCGCGGACCGTTCACCCGGAATGAATCCACGCAGAAGACCGAAGGCGACGTGTATTACATACGTGACAGCTGGGGAAGGCTTCATAAATGTCTGCATAGCGCCGCTTTCTCCGAAGTGCTTGAAACCGCCATCCGCGACAAGGCGGACTTTGATCGCCTTGTCTTTGAAGACCCGTGTCGGCCCGACCGATATAAGGCCCTTGAGGAAAAGAGCCGGGAACAGGAGGGTCGTTTCGTGACGGTGGCGGGCACAATGGGTTTGTATCATGCCTGCACCTGGTTGCGCGGCGAAATCCCGTTTCTTATGGACCTGCTTGAGGACGAGTCCTTCTGCCGGTCCCTCATTGACCGGGTCCGGGAATTTCTCACGGCTTTGGGCGAACAGGTACTGACCAGCACCCGCACTTGGGATACCGCCATCTGGGTTTATGACGATTTCAGCATCAATACCGGCCCGCTCTTCGGACCGGATGTGTTTGAACGGTTATTCCTTGAGCCGTATCGCGCGATGTTCGGGTACTGGAAAAGCAAGGGCGTCCGGCAAATCATCCTGCACCATGACGTCATGTCCGCAAACAGCTTCCCGATCATTGATATGTTCAAGGAAGCCGGCCTTACTGGCGTCCAGGGCGTTTATCCCACGGCCGGCTTGTCCCTCCGGACTTTCAAGGAACGTTACGGAAAGTCCTTGAGCGTCATTGGCGGGATGTGCAACACGCACACGCTTCCGTTCGGTAACAGGCAGGATATTGAGCGCGAGGCTGCCGAGGCCGTTGAAATCGGCCGGGAGGGCGGCATTGTTGTCGGCTCCCACAACATTGAAGGATTTATTCCCGTGGATCACTACGACTGGTATATCAATGCCCTTGACAGGGTCTAGACCAACACCCGCTAATAAAATGGACAAGTTTTGTCCAATACGTCCGGCCAGAAATTAGCCCGCGGCAACTTTAATCCCGATCAAAAAACTGGGAGGGACGGTTTTTCAGCATAATACCAACCGGCAGTATCCGCATGCGGCTCATATGTCTTAATATGCAAGCCGTCGCACACATCATTCAAGCCGATTGGATGGGCCAATTAAGACAAGACCAATGCTTTGATGTGACTCCACGGCGTAATTCTCCATTTTTGTGCGTTAAACTTTCCCTGGGGTTAATTGTTCATAAAGGCTTGGTTCCTTGATATGAGAAAAAGAACGATATATCCTGCAGTGTTTCCGGTATTAGATCCATGTTTTTTCCTGGCCTATTTCGACCGTCCTTTATAGCGTTAAGTCAATGGGCAGGCATGGGGGGCACGATGGTGTTTGATATGGAGTTGTATGTGGGAATTATAGCGGCATTATATCGCGAATATAATAGGGAGTCTCAATGAAGCATGTAAAACGTCCATGGTGTGCAATGCGTTACCGCGGGAATCTTGTCGACATGCACATACCAGACTGGAACAGCGAGTTTCTGTCGAAATTCGACTCGAAGACGTATGTTGATCTACTGGAGAAAGCGCACGTTAATGCCGCGTATCTGTATACTTCCTCATGCCTCGGTATCTGTAATTGGCCGACAAAAGTCGGGCATCACCATAGCGGACTAAAAGGCCGCGATATTGTCGGCGAAGGGATTAAAGAGTGTCACCGGCGGGGTATGGACGTGATTCTATATCATAATTGGTGGTCGAAATGGGCCTACGATGCCCATCCCGACTGGCGGTTTGTCTCGCCGAAGGGCGAAAATACGGCCGATTATCTCTGGAACCCGGGGCGATATGCCGTCTGCTGCTTTAATTCGCCCTACAGCGATTTCTTTGTCGCCCAGATCGAGGAGCTTTGCTCGGGATACGATTTCGAGGGCCTGTGGATTGACATGATCTTCTGGCCATACACCGTTTGTTACTGCGGTCACTGCCGCCGGAGGTATCATGAGGAAACGGGCAAAGACCTGCCCAAAACGGTGAACTGGGAAGATCCCGAATGGGTGGCTTTCCAGCGTCGGCGCGAGGCATGGTTGGCCGATTTTGTCGGCCGTGTCACCCTGACCGCCCGCTGCCTGAAACCGGGCGTAACGGTGGGCTACCAGTCCGCAGCCTGGTCGTTGGGTTGGATCTGCGGTGTTGGCTCGAAGTTTTTTGCCCATAGTGACTACGTATCCGGCGATTTTTACGGCGGCGCCGCCGAGCAATCGTTCGTGTGCAAGTTGTTCGCGCACCTGACCGAAAAATCGCTTTTTGAGTTTATGACCCCGCGTTGTCCCGACCTGAGCGACCATACCACCATGAAGAGCCGGGAATTGCTCGAGGCCCAAGCCTATTCCGCGCTCGCGCATAACGGGCGGATGCTTTTCATCGATGCGATCGATCCAGTCGGCACGCTCGATTCGCATACTTACAAGGAACTCGGCGCGGTGGCTGAAAAAACCATGCCGTACGAGCCTTTTCTGACGCCGGACGCCAAATCCCTGGCGGATGTCGGCATTTACTTCAACTTCGAATCCATTATCAATCCAAAGGATAACGGCAAGCCGGTCCGCGATGTGGGCGCTGGGGGTGCCCCGCTGATATCCGCCATCACCAACATTGCCCGCGCGCTCATGCATGGGCATATTTCCTATGGTGTGCTCACGCCGAAGAATCTGGATGAACTCGGAGAGTTCCCGATAATTATTTTGCCGGAATTGTTCATGCTTGATGAGAATGAGGCGCATGCTTTCCGTAAATATGTCCAACAGGGCGGCTGCCTCTATGCCGCCCGCTCGACTTCGCTGCTTGGCTGCGATGGAATCCGGCGGAAAGATTTCCTGCTGGCCGACATCTTTGGCGTTTCCTGGGAGGGGCAGACCGTCGAGGAATTGACCTACATGGCTCCCACGCCGGGAAATGAAAGTCGCTTCGAGCCTTGCACCGCTCAATACCCGCTGACGATCAAGGGCTCGCAGATGAAAGTTAAGGTCTGCGACTCCGCTCGTGTCTTGGCAACGGTAACCCTGCCGTACACCGATCCGAAAAATCCGGTCAAATTCAGCTCGGCCAACGGCAACCCGAACGGCGTGCCCACCGCCGACCCGGCCATTGTCCTCAATCAATATGGCAAGGGCAAGGTCCTGTATGCCGCCGGTTGTCTCGAGAGCATGGGGCACGATGTCCACCATGCGATTTTCCGTCGGCTGCTCGATGTCATCGCTCCGATCAAGCCACTTATTAAGACAGACGTCCCGAAATCCGTGGAGATCATCGTTTTTGAGCAAGCCGCGGAAAAACGATTGCTGCTCTCGGTCCTCAATTTTCAGTCCGTTTTGCCGAATATCCCCGTCAACGGCGCCCGCATTGCGGTGCGACTGGATGGGCGCCGGGCGTTGAAACTCCTCCGATTTCCGGACAACACGGAACTCGAGTTCCGGCAAAGCGACGGCTATGCTGAGTTCGATTTGCCGCGACTGGACACGTTCCTGATGTTCGGCCTGCTCTATGAATGAACCCGTTCCTGTGGCGTGAAACCCCTGGCCAGTTGCCGGATGCCTGATACTTTCGCCCTCGGATTCTCAGTGGAAAACCATGCTTTGGCGGATGAATGTTGAACAGGCGTTTTGAACAGATGAGCAAACTGGTTAAGCTGGCGTTAATTGGCGCGGGCAACCGCGGGCGGGGGACTTTCGGACAATATGCGCATATATCCTTGTTTGTCCATCCCCTACGAAGGGAGGGCGTAGCCCGACCGCAGTAGAGGATGAAGCCCGTTGAGCTGCAAAGCGGCTTGGACTAAGATAGCCCAGCTTGCTGTGCGGCCGATAATAATTATATTCACACCGGAAATCTTCAATCACCACGCGGGCTTCATTAAGTTCCATGTGACCAAACTGCCGCTTCCAACGGTGAAACATCACCTCCGAAAGGTTCTTTTCCCTACAAATGTTTACGATGGATTTCCCGCCGTCCGCCTTCCGCAGTGTCCGGATCTTGTCTTCCGTCGTGTATCTCTTGCCTTTCATGCCTGGGTCCTCC
>CAZTWL010000017.1:57378-86059 GCA_964617825.1 uncultured Verrucomicrobiota bacterium | reverse complement strand
GTCACGAATCGAAAAATCCTCCGCAAAATGAAATGACATGGGCGGGTTCCTTTGTCAGAATTCAATTGTTAACGATTGTTTATTCCGGATATTACAAATATCGCGGATTCAAATTTTCCGAGTGACAGCCTTAAAACGATGTGGTTCTGCCGTTCATGCGCCACAGAGTATTCATACTCACTGCGGATGGCATCGCGATTAATCCCGGGAATATCCAGATTCAGCAGAAATGGGCGGGGGTATTTGATGGCATCCGAGTATACCGCCAGCGATTCCTCCTCGACAACAACCACCAGATCGCCATGTTCATCGTGGAAAGCGATTACTTTAGCGTCCTGTGAACTGACCATTGGCTTGCTCAGCTTTCGTATGACATAGTCTGAGGCGCGATTGATAATGACGCTGAGACACTCCTGGCCGTAGCCGACCCGCTCAATAAACGAGTCGCGTTTCACCACAGTCGGTGGAATGTTGAAGAATGCGGTATGCCCCCATCGTGTTTTATTGACCAGTAGTACGGGAACGTCCAGGGCACCGTCCGGAGTCTCAGCCCCCGCCAGAATGACGGTCGCTCCCGCATTTGCATAACCCGCCCGGCAAAGCTCGTGTTCGGCGAACTCATCTTCCAGCGCACCGATGCCGGCAATATCTCCGGATTTAACGCCAATCTTCCTGATCCTAATGTTTTGGGCAAGCGGCTTGACCCCAAACAGATCTTCGAGTCCGGCGATGTTTTCGAATCCGAGCAGGTTTACGCCCTGACGGTGCAGGTTGCGGATGGTCTCAATGTGTCCCTTAGGCATGTTTTCATTCAGCGGCGGGAGGACAAGCAGGTCAGTCATGTCCGGCTTTAGATTCTTGAGGCCTTCCAGCGATGTCACAAAACCGGCCGGAAGACCGGCATTCCGCGCGGACGCATATGTATACGCCAGGGCCTGCTCGGCAGTGTTGTTGACGTCTTTCCATGACGTGTGCACATTGCAGTTTTTTTCGTAATAATCGGGATGTTTCTCGATCAAATCCCAATCCATCAGAAAACAAGTGGTTTTTACCGGACGAACGGGTTTGTGTTTCACCACATTTCCCCATGCCCCGACAAATTCCTTGATGCACTTATTTTCAAGGGCGCGCAAATGAAAGCCGTAGTCGGTCCAGAAACGGAATTTTTTATCCGCAAACCAGCTGGCGGCAAACGCATATTCGTAAGCAGGCAGCCTGACCAATGCCGACGGCAAATTATAGAAGCCAAAAGGAGGGTGTGCCTGGGACACCGCGCCGTCACTGCAGCCATCCAGGCAGCGCGTGGCATATATCTCGGGAAATATTTTCCATGAAGGATAACACAGTTTGAGGGTCATTAATCCAAAAACCGCCCTGGTAATTGAATACCCGCATGAGTGACAATAGTCTTCATACTGCCAGAACCCGTCAATGTACTTTGCCGTGCCGCCCCGCCGATTATGTCCGAAATAATTCATAAAGTAAGCGGATTTATTGTGCGCGCCATAGACTGAATACGGCCCTCCGGACGACCGGCCGATTTTACCATTGATCGCCTTCAAGCTGGCATGCTGCGCATCGAGAATCCCGGCCAGTTTGCAGGAAAAATATGCCAGCCATTCTTTCCAACAATTCGCCACCAATTCTTCAAGGGCGTTTTCCGCCAGGCAACATTTGTTGTTCCTTGTCTCTGCCAGCAACTTCAGGCTAACGACTTCCAGGCGTTTTAATTGTTCCGGATTATGCTCGAAGAAATCGATGAGGATATCGAGCACTTCATTCGTATAGGTGTTCGCTTTCCACAAATCGTAACGTCCGCGATTGTTTATAATTCCGATTTGCAGGAAGTTGCATTGCGCGATCAGATCCTTGTTCTGTGCAATGGAGAGATCGCGGCTGGGTGTACGCCGCGTTATGGTTAGGAACCATTTGCGCTGATAGAATTTTATCAGCTCCCATATCCGTTTCTGACGGGCATATTCCGGATAAAAAGAACACATGCTGAAATAATGCATGGCTCCGGCCGTTTCGGTCCGGGGATCGAAGGCATCGGTCTCGAGGTATTTGATTTCATTGGGAATCGAAAAAAGAATGGGCAAGCCGGACGCAACCGGCGGAGGGACGGCATCCGGCTGGCGCGACATCACCTCGAAGATCGTCTTCTCGTCATATATTGGCTTGTTGCCCAACTGCAGTTTAACCGCAAGGTGATAAACGCCCGCAGCCAGATTGCCGCAAATTTTCGCCGTGTAACGCAGACAAACGACGCCCAGCCTGTCCTTGAGCAATTCCGACTGCGCGTCTGTGCCGCCCTGCGCCGTCAAACGAATTTTATTGCCCAGAATATCGCCATAGACGCTTTGGACCTTAACAGACAACGCGAACTCTTTCGGATAATAAAAAGCAGAATGATAATTAATCCGGATATTGAAGATTATCTTTTCTTTTTCATAAAAATAATGATTTTTGCGGGCGTGAACCAAGGCCTTTTCCCGGTCAGGTATATTCGCGGGAAGCCGGGAACAGACGAGTTTGGTGTCGGAAGACTTTACGGCCAGAGCGACACAGCCCATTCTTAAGGCCTGTCCAGAATACAGCAATTTGCCCCGGCTGTCGGTCAGCACTTCAAACGGCCCCCCGGCGAGGATGCACTGGGGCTCGTTTTCGAAATATTCGTAGCCCGCCGCAAAGGTGATGGCATCGAGATCCGGCAAATCGTCCAGACAGATCTTACGCGTCAAGGGCCATTCGATTTTTGCATAGCGATCGAGCATCCAAACTCTTTTTTCCTCCCGATCCAGCAGGACCATCAGCCCGTTGTACAGGATTAGATTGGCGACCTCCCCTTTGGACGAATCGATGCGCACATAGGGAGATTTCAGCATGTTGATTTCATGGCACCATTGCGCGCCGCATTTGCCCCGGTCAGGACGGTCCTTGATCCCACCCGAGAGTTTTATATCCAGTTCGTACGGGCCATCCGCATATTTGAATAAGCTAAACTCGTATCGATAAGGCACGCTCATCCCGTGCACGCAGGGCAGCGTAATGTTCAGCGGCCCCGCAATTTTCGATTTGCCGACATTTTCGTCCGCCGTGATGGACCATTCCCGCACAATCAACTCGCCATGGTAAAAGCATTTGTCCAGTCCGATCTGGCCGGCTGCGGGAAAAGATCTCTTTGCGTCCACGATCGCAACCTGAACGCCGTTCAACCCGATTCCAAGCCTGTCACCGACAACCTTAAGGGTAAAATCCCATTCCGCGCGTTCGAACCCGGCCGGCACTGGCGTTATTGTTTTCTTCAGGAGCTTTTTTTCGTTCCGGGCATCGATGGCGCAGAGCTCGGCAATCAACGCCTTGTCGGAAACCGAGCACTCCAGGAGATAGCCTTCCTTCCGAAAACGGTCATACCTGAAATACAGCCTGAAGCCATATTTGAAATACTCGTTATTATCTTCAAATAGCGGGGTATCGATCTTGAGCTTAAGCTTAAGCTTAAAATTCCTTAAGCGCGGGGTCCGGGCAAAATGCTTGTTGCCGGGAATGAAAACATGATAGGCGTTGTCTTTAACGGCGGAGTGACCGTGTTCGAAGTCGGAGTTTCTTTCTATCCGAATGTTATAGGACTTGCCGGCCTCGTCATGCAACGCGAAATCTTCATGAAATTTGTAAGGCATGATGGAACTCCGCCGTAGGCCAGCATGGCGCGGCTATTTTCCGTAGCCTAAGTCTTTTTCGGTTTCGCCGATGGCTTCGTCGATCATATCCATGCACTTGGCGGCCACATCCACATCCATGACGATCGGCGGGCTCATACGCAAAATGTGACCGGCGGGAATCCAAGCCAAGCCTTTACGGAAGGCGCGCTGATAGACCTGCTTGCCGGCCTCGTCGAATTTTTCCTTCGTCCCCCGATCCTTGACCAATTCAATTCCCATCAGACACCCCTTGCAACGAACATCGCCAATTATCGGATGCGCCTGTTTCATTTTCTCAAGCCGCGGAATAAAGAATTTTTCAAGACGTTGGGCATTTTCCAGAAGACCTTCCTCCTCAATGGCCACAATCGAGGCCAGTGCAGCGGCACAAGCCATTGGATTGCCACCATAACTGGTTGAGGCACTGATGTGTTCGACGGCATCCGCATACGGCGCGCGTACAACCATGGCGGTAACAGGAAATCCGTTGCCAAACCCCTTGCCCAGGGTCACGACATCCGGCAGAGTGTTCCAATGTTCCATGGCCATGTATTTTCCAGTGCGCCCCATGGATGTCAAAACTTCGTCGGCCACCAGCAGAAATTTGCGCTTATCACACCATTGGCGCAGTTTGGGGAAGAAATCGTCGGGCGGCAGGATCGAGCCGGCCCAACCTTGAATCGGTTCCAGAACGATGGCGGCAATCTGGCCGGTGGTGGCCTCGGTAATAAATTCGTCGAAAAAGCCGATGTAGGCATCCGTGTCAATCGTCCCATCCGCTTTTTTGAAAAGCGGACGATAGGGATTCGGCCGCGGAACCATGTAAAAACCAGCTGTCCGGGTCGCTCCGTTGGTGCGATTCATGCGCGCCAGACTCACGGCATGGCCGGACTTGCCGTGGAAGTCACCGTAGCAGGAAAGGAATTCGTGTTTGCCAGTGGCCGCACGACAAACGCGCAAGGCTGCTTCGACAGCTGTCGTGCCGCTGTCGTAAAGCTGAACGCCAGAGAGATCGCCCGGCAGGATGGAGGTAAGTTTTTCAAGCAACTTCAGCTTTATGGGCGTAGTAAAATCGTGGCAATTCATCAGTTGGCCCGCAGCTTTCTGCACGGCCTCGGTAACCTTGGGATGGCAATGCCCTAAAGTGGTGACATATATGCCCGAAGAGAAATCCAGGTAGGTGTTGCCGTCCACATCGGTCAGGGTACAGCCGTAGCCCTTGTCAAAAACCACCGGGAACAACTTGACCTGCCCGGAATAACCCTTCATGATCGCCGCGGCGCGTCCGTGCAATTCTATGGATTTTGGCCCCGGAATGTTGGCGGACGCCAGATGAGGCACTTTCTTCAGATCGACCTTGGCCCAGGCAATGTCATAACTCATGGCACAATCTCCCGAATGGTTGTCATTTTACACAGGCTATTGAAAATATCACGGGGCATTCCCGTCGTTGTAATCCAGAGATCGAAATCCGGCAACGCACCATACACATTGCCCGTACACTGCCCGACCTTGGTGGCATCGGCCAGTAATACTTTGCGCTTGGCGCGCCGCAGCATGAGCTGCGCATCGCGGGCGGCGTCTGGATTAATGGCCAGGCATCGGCCGCACTCGTCCATGCCATCGGCGCCCAGAAATACGGTATCGGCGATAATCTTGTCCAGAACCCCGGCCATAAGCCCTCCACCAAGGTAGTAGAGATCGCGGTGATATTCGCCACCCAGCAGGAACAAGCGCACATTTTCAAAACGGCTGAATTCGCCGAGCATTGCCACGGAATTGGTATAAACCGTGATCGGCCCGCAGCCACCCAGGCAGGATGCCATATGAAAAGTCGTTGATCCGTCATTGATCAGGAGTGTATCTCCGGAGCGGACTTCCTTGGCAGCCGCGAGCCCGATTGCCTGCTTGAGTTCAAACTGGTTGGCAACCCGTTTTTGATAGACGGCGTTCTGATTACGGCCCATGGCCAGACAACCGCCAAGGGTGCGCACTATCGCACCAGTGCGCTCCAGGACATCCAGATCGCGTCTGATGGTGAGCGGGGAAACCTTGAGCACCAAAGCCAATTCGTCCACGCGCCATTCCCTCTCGACCGCCCGCAAACGGTTCATAATCTGCTGCTGTCTGATTTCCGGCTTCATCGAATTACGATCTCATTGTTCATTCGCCATGAACTATATGTTCACCTGTGTTTGATGTCAATAAAAAATAACCATAAATAGCCATGATAATCATCGTTGACTGGCCGGACGATAAACGGGGTAAAATCCTGAAAAAATCATTGCACGCCGCTTGTTGCTTTGCGACGATCCTCCGGATCGGCTTTCAGGCGCAAATCCTTGATTGCTTCCACGCCAAAACACTTTTGCATTCTTGCCAGCATACCGGCGCGTGCATAGCGCGTCAGTTCATCCAGCCAGACGGAGCTATCTACAAAGATCACCAGTATTTGGCGGTCCAGATATCCCGGACGCGCATGCGTGCACGCGCCCGGTCCGGCCAATTCGGCCCAGTTTGCTTTGATTTGTTCCAGCAGGGACGGTTGACGCCGCACATCAATGCGCTTGAATATTTCCTTGACGATGTCATGCACGGCTACATCGGACTCTTCTGCCGGTGGTTCCTCATTGGGTAAGTTGAAGCGTTCGCAGTCAACCTGCCAGCGCAATGGATCTTCACGTCGTTGCCGCGGGTCTAGATATCGCGTCATGCCTTGCTTGTTCCTTGGATATTTACAAAGTGTTCAGTTATTGCAAACCCATCAGGAGCCCCGGCCTGTCGTTTGACTGGCTTTGCGCCGGCTTTGGCAACATTCCAAGCCCATTTTACACTGGCCTGTTCCGCGAATACCGTCCACTCTCCGCCTTCGCCTTAATTACTGCACGCCCAGGACGGTATTATGCGCCAGGCCTGATGGATTGCTTTTCTGAGTTCGCGGAAGTCCGGACATTCTTTTTGAACCAGGCGCCAGAAGCTCGGGGCATGATTCATTTCCCTGGTATGACACAGCTCATGGATCATAACATAGCGGACAAGCGCGGGATCGAGAAACAGAAGCTTGGCATTCAGGCTGATTGCCTTCCTGCGCGAGCAACTGCCCCAGCGCGAGCGCTGGCGGCGCACGCTGGCGCGAGCGAACGATTGGCCCGTTTCCCGGCCGACATCGTGGAGCAAGGGGACCAGGTGTTTGCGGCCCTGGCGCAGCCACCAGCGCTGCAACGCCGCACCGCAGACGGCGGCATGACCAACGTTGCCGCTTACCTGGAGCACACCATCCTTCCGTTCGCGCACAGTAACCCGTGACGTTGCTTCCGGACGCTTTTCCACCAGCCAGGTTCGCTGGATCGCCGGGAACGTGATGCGCTCCGGAACCTCCCATGCCGCAGACGGGAACAGAGCGCGGTATTTGGCGACGCGCTCCAAAGCAGATCGAATCCATTGCCGCTTTTTTTCGAGAAGCGGGGGGATTCTGGAGCGGCCGCAGCCCCGCGGAACAATAACCTCCAAACCTTTTTGCGGCGTCACCTGAAGCCGGATGCATCGCGCCCGCAAACTCTCCCGGACAGTATATTCAAAAAGGTCCGCGCTCATTTGTTTCGCCCAATACAAAATCGAATTCCGGTCGCAAAGTTATATCACAACTGGATTTGGCCTTACAAAGAATAAACACGCAGTTTTTCGCTTGATTGGACCCGACACGTAATGATAATAAGACTTCTAAGAATTTTTAGCTACTCGTGCTTTAAGGTATTATGATCGAGCCCATACTGATCCTGCCAACGCAAACACATGTCTGGATGGTCATTGGCACATTGGCCTTCATTATTCTCTGGGCGGTAATGCGAATATTTGTTCGTCTCCGATGGATCTCACAGAATGCCGCCCAGATTTTACAGTTAGCCGTTCTCCTTCTCATCTTTGAAGGCATCCGTAAAAGCGTACCCCATCCGTTATTCCTGAAACCGTGGCTGAAAGCCATTGAACTTGCGCTGATGGCCTTTCTCACCGTTCAGGTTGTCGTCAAACTTTACATCGGTAAATACCTGGAGAGCCATCGTCACATGTTTGTGGCCCGGATTATCCGCGATCTGACCACGGTGATGATCGTCGCTCTCTTTGTTCTCCTTTTCCTGCGGCTAGTTCTGAACGTCAATCTGGCGACGATCCTGACGCCCTCGGCCATTCTGACGGCGATCATCGGGCTTTCCATGCAGGATACGATCGGCAATTTCATTGCCGGCCTGATCATCCAGCTTGAGAAACCTTTCGATCTCAACGACTGGATCGAGATTGACGGTCAACGTGGCCAAGTGCGGGAAATGAACTGGCGTTATACGAAGATCGAGACCTCCGATAAAATCTACATGATCATCCCCAACAACAAGATTTCCACGGAAAAGGTGATCAATTACAGCAAGCCCACTCCGATGGTCAAGGAATTCATCAATATCGGTGTAAGTTATGACGTCGCCCCTGTCAAAGTCAAACAGGCTGTCCTGGCTATCCTAAAGGCCAATCCACATATTATTCAAAAGGCAGAAAGCGAAGTATTTCTCCACGAATATGGCGATTCCAGCATCGTCTACCGGATCGCCTACATGATCGGCGATCCCGGCGTCCATCGCGAAGTCCGTGACGAGGTTTACTCCGCCATCTGGTATCAGTTCAAAAAACACGCGATCGAAATTCCCTACCCGATGCGCACGGTCATCATGCAACAACCGCCGGTTCCCAGCGACCTGAGCGAACCGGTCCGGCTGCTCAGCAATCTGCCGCTGTTCACAAACGTAAGCAAGGAAAGCCTGGAGCACCTGATCCGGTTCGGCCTGACCCATACGACGTCGCCGGGCCACATTGCGATACGCGATCAGGAACAGGGCGACTCCATGTTTTTTATCATGGCCGGCGACTTCAACGTCATCAAGGATCGACGCATCGTCAAGGTTCTGCACAAAGGCGATTTTTTCGGCGAGATGTCCCTGCTGACCGGCGAAAAACGCGCGGCGCATATCGAGGCCATCAGCCCCGGCACAGTGCTGGAAATCGATCGCAGCGCGTTCAAAATTCTTATTGAAACCGAGCCGGCTGTCCTGCGCCAGATCGAAGCCATCTGCAACGAACGCAGCAACAACAATGCCCGCCAGGCCGGCGCCATGGCCAACCCGGAATCGCTCAAGGTCAGCCTGTTTCAACGGTTTAAGCAGCGCTTCGGACTGGCATGAGCGCCGACGTCATCGAATGCGGACGGTCTGTGGCACGATAAATTCTCCTGCCACGATGACAACGGCCGCTGGTCAGAGAACAACATTCAAACATGCAGGCCCATAAACAACAATCATCGGGCGTTCGCCGTATTCTTGCTGCGGCAATTCTGGCCGGTCTTTGTCTGTCGCGTTCCGCGCCGGCCAACATCATGCCGGTGTATGAGAATCTGATCCGCACGGAAAGCGCTCACTTTATTTACATCTACCAGGTTTCGCTGGCCGACCAGGCGCCGGCTCTGATCCGCCTCTGCGAAGAAGCCTACGAACTCCTGACGCCGGCGCTGCATTGGACCCCGCGCGAGAAAACGATCATCCTCTATGCCGATACGATGGATGAGCACAACGGCGCAACATGGGTGCATCCCCGTCCTACGATCCTGCTCTATGCCGCCGGATCTTCTCCCGGATCGTCAATTTACGAGCCCGGGCTGTTCCTGCGCCGCACGATTTTGCATGAATATGCCCACGTTCTGGCCATGGATGCCCAGTACGGCGCCGATGCGACGCTGAGCAGAATCTTTGGACGGGTAATGCCCGCGGGTGACTACTTGTCGATGGTCCTTGCGGCTTGCGCGGCGCCGCCCGGCTCACTTGCGCCCGACTGGTACTTGGAAGGACTTTCCATCTGGGCGGAAACCGAATTTTCCAACTCCGGGCGCGGCCGCACCAGCATAGCCGACATGATCATGCGCCTGCCATTTGCCGATCGGCGCATTCTGAATGCCAGCCAATGGGACTTGGCGCTTCCCGAATGGCCCTACGGCGAGGCGGCCTATCTCTACGGCATGAAAACCATCGAGTATGCCCAGTCCCTGGCGGCGCAAACAAACGGCCTGCCCGGCAACCTTGCCGACGCCGTGGACCATTCCTTCCTGTTTTTTTTCGATCGTTGCGCCGAACCGGCCCTGGGAATGACGTTCAACCAGATGACACGCGCAGCGCTTTCCCGGATGCAGAATATCCAACAGGAACGCATCCGCCGCCTGCAATCCAAGCCGTTCACACCCCTCGTGCGCCTGACTCCCGGAACATTGCAAGTCGCCTCGCCCCATTTCGGCGCAGACGGAAAAATGGTCTATTTTGCCGGTCATCCTGAAGCCGGGCGCGATGTGATCTACAGCTATGACCGCCAAACAAAGCATACCCAGCGTTTGGAAAATGCGCGCGTGGACTTCGGCACAACAACCCTGGCCGCCCCCGCGGATCACGGGCATTTATTCTACACACGATTGAACGTGATCGGACGCGACCGGGTGTGGAATGAACTGCATCGTTACGATCCGGATAAACGGACGCAGTCAGTGGTTACGCGGGAGGGCCGCTACCGTTTCCCGGCAATTTCTCCGGATGGCCGCACTCTGGCAGCCGTGCGCAACGAGTCCAACCGGTTTTCTCTGATCGAAGTCGCCCTGACTCAGGCCGGCTACCGCCGCGCTGAAATCGTCCGGACACAGGCCCCGCCTCTGCATTCCATCGTTGATCCGGCCTATTCTCCGGATGGACGTCAATTGGCATATATTCTGGCAAACGACAGCCATTCGCAATTACGCCGCATTGAACTGACCTCCGGCAACGACACGCTCCTGGTAGATTGGCCCTGCATTATCATGACACCCGTATTTCATCCTTCCGGCAGCAATCTGGTGTTCGTGGCCGATCGCAACGGGGTCTATAATCTTTACCGGTTTCCGCTGCCCTTCGGCGAGCCGCAAGCCATGACGCATGTCCTTGGCGGCGTATTTGCGCCCGATTTTTCGGCCGACGGACGGGAACTGGCCGTTTCCGCCTATGATTCTCGCGGATATTACCTGAGTCTGCTGTCCGTAGACGACCTGGCACAACCAATCGCGGAATTGCCGCGATTAGCCCCCGATTGGCCAGCATTGCCTCAGGATGTGGAACGCTTCAAACATCCACCGGCTGGGCGCTTGGCAGCGACCACAATGGCAGCAACGGCCCATATGTCTACGGGCACCAACCTGTTGTCCTCCGCCACGCTCGCCAACCGTCCGTATAATTCCTTTACCGGCCTGCGCCTGGATTACTGGACCCCGTGGCTGACCATGGCCGATAGCGGCGGAGTGGAAGGCGGTCTCGCCGCCTCCTGTTCCGATTATACCCAGGCGCAGAATATTTTTGCGTTCGGAGGCGCGGAAAGTCGCTGGGGCACGCCCTGCGGCGCTTTGGTCTATCGCTATTCCGGGCTCTATCCGATTCTGACCGCATTCGGTAACTACGGGCCGGAAAACTATAACGATTTGGTTGAGGACCGTTACGGTTTTTTTTACGATTATAACGAGAAGGTGGGCCAAGCCGGCGGCATGGCGACTTTGCCGTGGGTCAGGATCGACTCTCGGACCGATTTTTCGCTAGGTTGGCAGGGCACCGATCGCAAGGTCATTTCCAAAAGCGCCGAAGACTATGCCAACCGACCGCTGGTGACGAGTAACCTGTTCGAAGGAACGGAATCGGCGCTTTTTGCGCAACTGACATTTTTCAATGCCACGGCTTTCGGACGCAGCGCCTCATACGAGGACGGACGGGCAGTTAGCGCCACCATTGAGCGTGCGGACAAGGCCCTGGGCGGTGATCTCTCACAAACCCGCGTACTGGGCCAATGGGTGGAATATGTTCCGGTCGTATGGGCCGACAATCATGTGCTGCGGCTGGAGGGCATCGGCGGTGCCGGGCAGGGCGATGAGACCGCGCAAAGCTTCTTCGGCTTGGGCGGCTATGGCGTTGTCCAGCAGATGGCCAGCCCCGGATTGGATCGGAACGTCATTTTGCGTGGCTACAACTCGAACTCGCAGGTTGGACGTTATCTCGTCAAAACCGGCGCAGCCTATCGTTTTCCGCTGATGTCATACTACCGCGGCGTGGACGCCACCCTGCCGCTCTACACACACCAGTTATTCGGCGAGTTGTATTATGAAGGGGGGCATGCCTGGTGTGGAGGGACGACCAGCGCGCTCGATGCGAGCTGGCTGAATGCCGCCGGCTTCGAGTTAAACCTTGCGCTGACCCTGTTCCGCTATGCCCAGATGGCGCCGGGGCTAGGCATCGTCTATGCGTTCGATCGCAAAGACCCCAATCCTGGCGCAGCCGATGACGATGCGCAAAACCAAAAGCTCCAGCTTTACTTCAGCATCAAAGCCGTAGTGAATTTTTAAGTGCGCTCTTCCGTGTCCCCAACATTGTGGAAGCGGCGATACAAATCGAAAGCATTTGCGCGGACTTCGATCTGGTGCTAAAACACGCGACGAAGGGACGTTTCCATTATGGATATATTTGCACATGCGCTATATGGGGCCACCTTTTGCAGTCGCACGGGTCTGGCCGGGGGTCAGCGTGGGCCGGTAAATGCCTGCGGAAAAAGGATCCCCATGGATTGGACATTCTGGGCGGCATTAGGTTTCGGACTCATACCTGACCTCGCCTCTATCGGAGTCTATTTCATCCAGTCGGCCCTGAACGGGAATACGGGGAGTTTTCACACCCTGCCGGCCTACGTGTTTGCGCTCTACAAACTAACGCACAGCCTCGTAGCGGCATTCATCGGCATCGGGCTTATTCGTCTGCTTTGTAAGCCCTTGACGCTTCCGGCTCTGGCCTGGCCCCTCCATGTTTTTCTGGACATCTTCAGCCATCCACTCGGCCGCTTTCAAACCCCTTTCCTCTATCCGTTTTCCGATCTGGCCTTTGACGGGATTGCCTGGTGGATGCATCCATGGTTCATTCGGGCGTACTGGTGCCTGGTGCCAATAATCTGGGCGGGCATCTTAATGGCGCGCCACCGGTACACAAGCAACATATCGAATTTGCCCGCTGGCGACACCACCAGTCCGGCAGTTACAATAAAATAGAAAGGCATTGCAAATGCAATATCGCGATTTGGGAAAGACGGGGTTGAAGGTTTCGGCGCTCGCGTTGGGATGCATGCGTTTTGATCCGAACAACCCGGAGTTGGCGGCCAAGATCGTGGACGAGGCAATTGGCGCCGGAATCAACTATTTCGAGACCACCCGCGGGTACATTACCGGCAAATGCCAGCACCTAACCGCGCTCGGACTTAAGGGCCGCAGTCGCGGGCTTATCGTCTCCGGCAAGGCAGGCATCAACGCCGAGACCACTGCCGACAGCTACCGCGCAGAGATAGATCTGCAGATGAATATTCTGGGCGTGGACTATCTGGAGTTCTTTCAGATCGGGTGGTTCAGCCTCGCACAGATGCCGTTTCTAACAAAAAAGGGCGGCGCGTTGGAAGCATTGACCAAGGCCCGCAGCGAAGGCATCATCGGCCACATAGGCTTCACCGGGCATGACTTGCCGGGAAACTTCACCAAATGCATCGAGACGGGTATATTCGACAGTTTTACCGTACCCTACAGTATGCTGAACCGCACCTATGCGCCGGCCATTAAACGTGCTAACGAACTCGGCGTTGGTGTGATTGCCATGTGCCCGGTAGCTGGAGGGATGCTTGCCAGTCCTGCCTCCCGGTTGCAGCAACTCATCCCTGGCGGCGCAAAGACCACGGCTGACGCAGCACTGAGATTCGTTATGGCGAACCCTAATGTCAGCACCGCCTGCTCCGGGATGCATACGCTGGCAATGCTGCGCGAGAACCTGGAGACAGCGAAAAACTTCCATGGCGCCAAGACCGAAGACTTCCGACGGATGGACGCGATCCTTGACGAGTTCCATGCGTTGGGGGATAGATTCTGCACTATGTGCGGCTATTGCAAGGATTGCCCGCAGGGAGTGGATATACCAGGTAACTTTCAGCTCTACAATCTGTGCAAGGTCTATGGCCTGACCGACTGGGCGCGGGCCCAGTATGCGGCGAAAGAAGCCGGAAAGCGTGCTGACGCATGCATACAGTGCGGCCGGTGCGAACCGAAATGTCCGAATAACCTGCCAATCATGCAGCAATTGGCCGACGTGGCTAAGTTGCTCGGATAGCTATTTTTGCTTTTATTTGAATTTGGACGTTGGAATATGGAATTTTACGGGTTACGGAAGTGGCCGCAGATTTCGGACGAGACTCGGTCGCACTCCTCGAAGAACGCCTCGATATTGTCAATGGGCACTTCCGGCTCCAAAACATGCGTGGGCGCAAGCATCAGGCCTCCCCGCTCGGCGTGCAAATCCGTGGAAAGTTGGCGGACTACCCGGCGCATGTCATCCGTCGTACCGAACGGGAAAGTAGTTTGCGTCCCAACGCATCCGTCAAAGGCCAGGCGCTTGCCAAACCGCCGTCGGATCGCCACCGGGTCCATGCACTCCGGCTGGACAGGATTTAGAATGGTGATTCCGATCTCCACGATATCATCCAGAATATCCCAAATATTACCGTCGGAATGATACCAGACATGAATATCGGGCTTGATAGCTCTCGCGCCGGCAATCACCTTGGCCCAGCGCGGTTTCATCACAGTCCGCCAGATTTCAGGGGAAAACATCATGGAATTTTGATTGGCTACGTCGTCGCCGGTAAGAATGCAGTCATAACCGGCGCTGGCGGCGGCGGCGGCCGTGCGCAGGTTGTTATCACAGAACCGATCCAGCAACAGTTCGGCCCAGTCCCGCTGAACGAGCAAGTCCTCCAGAAACGGCTCATACCCGCGCACCTGCCAGGCGTTCTCATACATGTGGCCGACAAAAACTCCGGTCGCCCGTCCCTGGGCATGGGCATCAAGCCCGGCCTGCCGCATGGTTGCATCGGACCAGCCTTCGTTTACGGCAATGGGATAATTCTCTATTTCCTCGATCCGTTGCGCGTTCCGCAGGGGACTGATATATTCCGTGAAGTGATAAAAGCCGGAAGACTGATGTCCGCAGCCATTGGCATCGATCGAAAAACCGTCCTTGTCCACTATCTTCCCGGGATGATATGCCGCATATTCCGGAAACTTGAAGCCGGGCGGAGGAATCAACCCAGCGCCACCAAATAGATCCATGTCAAAATGCTTCGTCAATTTCGATGTTCCCAGCCTGACGGCAATCCTCCGGTTCAGGTCGGCGATAAAGTCGGCGCGACGCGGAATGCGGTCGACCGGCTCGAAATTGGCAAAAGCCAGAAAACGCTCACGATAATTCATCGGCCGTCTCCGGTTGAATATACTTTTACACCTCGTTTTCTACAAACACGCCGCTGACATGGCTGATCATCGCCTCGCCGGACACGCTGATATAAAGATATCCTTGCTCATACGGTTCGATCGCAACCGTGAACCTGAATATGGACCGTTCCGGCGTCAAATTGAAAACACCAGCTTCTTTTTTAATCGTATGCGAGAACGCCTTTTCGCGGCTGCCGGGCGGACGCAGACAGGTACTGGTACTAAGCGAAACCTTTCCTGAGCCGAAGGCCTGAATTTCGCCGACCAATTTACCGGCCTTGTTTTTTCCGGGAAGTTGGAGGAAGGTGAGAATGACGCCATGCTTGATTCGCAAACGGGAGGGGCGCGCTCCGGAGCTGCAAACTTCGCTCTCTTGTGCGTTCACGCTCCACGCTCGGACCACTTTATCGCCAATCACTCCTTTTTGGCCTTTTTTTTTTCGTCCACGTCGGAGAAATTGCCGTTTTTCACAACATTATTGCCGAAAACGACCTGCCGGAACTCCATAACGCGATGCGGATAGTTGCCGTCCAGCGAACTGGACTCCTTATTCTCGGGAGGCTGCAGGTTGTTGGCGGAGCGTAGAGCGTAAATTCCCCAGACCTTTCCGGGTGCCACGTCGCCTTTCATCGGCGCCAGCGGCAGGCGGATTTCATAGACAAAGCGATCGTCAAGTTTCTTGACCTTGATTTCAGCCTGGGAATCGTAGTCCAAGTCGCTGGATTGCCCGATCATCATTGCATCATAGAGCATGCCCCTGACGTTTATGCCGATATGATAGAAACGGCCGTCTTCGCTCGGCGGCGCAAGCTGCAATTCGATATGATCATCGCTCCATATCTCTTTGCCGTCGCGTTTCTGCATTTTGGCGATTTCAGGGCCCCAGGCTTTATTGTTCATCGCCACAAAACCGATATAAAGATTGTCGTTATCGTAAGCCACGCGGAAACTGTTGTCCTGCGACGGGGGTTGATGATTGGCATCCATTTTAAGAAACCCGGTCACCGTCCGGGCGGACAGCCAGGTTTCCTCCGTCAAATCCCCGTCAATGACAATGGCGCCGCGAACCCGCTCGGGAATGATCTGCTTTTCCGATGAAAACCGCTTTGTCAGTTCGGTGGCAGGCTCCTTCCAGAACTGGTCAAGGAACTCTTCTTCCAGGGCAATTCGTTTGGCGATAACTTTGTCGTCGCCGACCATTTTTTTTGCTTCGGCCAGGTACTCGCGCAGTTCCTTTTCCGCCCCGGGAACGGTCAGGCAATAGGCATTGCGCTTTGGCCCCCCGTAAAAGACGTGTCCCGGAGCGTTTTCCCACAATTTCAGGCGCAAAGCATCGTATTTGTTCATAACTGGCGCGGTCGGCCCGTAATATTTGCTCCAGGCCTCTTGCATGACTTTTTCCGGATCCAACTTGGCATTCCACTGCAGCTTGGCGCCGAGATAAAGCGACGGCCAGCGGGCGCGCCATTTATAACCGTGGACAATATCCATATATCCTACTCCGCCTATCGCCGCCAAATCCTTGACATCCTGAGCGGTAGTCTTCCAATTGGGCACATATTCCACGTTGGCATTGCATAAATATTCGAAGGTGTAAAGCTGCGGACAGATTTTCTGAACATCGATCAAGTCCGCCAGGCATTTTTTATTGGGTTCGCAGTTCTGATCCGTCAAACAATGCGCGTAGCAGCGGGCATGCGGCCAGCAAGTACAGTAAACGCCACGCACGTTTTTCCCTTTGTAGAGAATGGTCTTGTCATCCGGAGCAATGCCTTTATCGATATAGAACAAAACGTCGATCCGCGCATTTGGATTACGTTCCAGCACATAGTTTACGGCACGCATCGCAAAGCGATGATAGAGATTGGTTATTTTGAATTCACCGTCAACCGTCCCCATTTTCCTGCATTCCTCGCAATCGCACCAGGTGTTCCGGCTGTCGGAGGCGTCGAATGTAAAGCGGTTGTTGGGATCGGCGTTGCACCAGTTCAAGGCGTATTCGGCCACCAGCTTGAACACATCTGGATTGGAAAGGCACCGCTGGTAACCGCCCGCGCCGCCGCCGAACTTGCGCTGGCCATCTTTCAAGGGAAAATATTCGGGATGTGTTTTAAACAACTCATCCGGCACGGCCTGCGCCCAGATCATATGTCCGCCCCGGCCATCGCCGCATGCGTTGAGCGCCCGATTGAGAAATTCGGCCCGTTCCTTCGTGCAGGCTCCTGCCGCAAACCACCGCAAGCCTGACGTGCCGTTGATGTGCATTTTATGCCTGGCCGCCCAGATATTCACTTCATACGCATCGTACGGTCCATTCCCCCCGCGCTGATAACGGATGGCCACATCCGGCTTTTGGAAATCGTCGATTTCCGGCAAGATCAAGGTCTTGGCCCGGGGGCAGTACTCACCCAATTCACCGGGATAGAACCAACGCACACCCAGGTAATCCTCAAGCAGGGCATAGGTGGCGTAAAGCGCCCCGATCGGCTTCTTGCCGATGACAAAGATATTCCCGCCATCGCTCCTGATATAGAAGGCCTCCTCATTGTCGCATTCTTCCAGGCGCTTTCGCACTGCCGCCGGGATCGGCGACAGACTTTCCAACGTGCCAATGACTATTGCCCTATTAGTCACGGCATTGGACCGGGCCCCGGATTCGGGCGTCTTTTCCCAACTACAGGTGTACGGCTTGTCGGCATTAACCACCCAGACATACTCGGATTCATGCCGGACAAGCGGCTGGTGATCGGCCCGTTTCCCGGGCAACTCCGTCCTCACCGGCAACTCGGCTCCGGAAATCTTTTTCACATAAGCCATCAGTTCTTCGGCGGCCAGCAACGCGCTCGGTTCGGCCATGGGCGAGAGCACGATGACGCATTGCGCCTGGCCTTCCTTGGCGACCTCGAACCCTTTGGCCGTCAGGCAGGCTATGACTATCATGGCAAAGACGGCCATCAACCGCATTTTCTCTTTGGTGAACATGCGCATTTTCCTTTTATATTGTTAATTAGCGATCTTTTATCTGTCAGAAATTGATTTCGAGGGTACCAGAACCTTCCAGCGCCCATTCGATTTTTCCGGGGGCCGTTTTGCGGGGCTTGATGGAAGCGCCCGAATAGGTTAGGGACTTCGGCTGTTTCACCAATCCGCCGCGCAGCTTGGCAATTCCTCCAAGCGACTCGAGCTCAATACGCGCGACGGCGCCATCCCATATGGCGCGCAGGATGCGCACGCCTTCCCAGTGTTCGAGCCACATGGGCTGCGACTGCATATCGAGCCAGGCGAGGAGCTGGCTCCGCAAATAGTTTTTTGGCAGATAGTTCTCGTATCGATGGATGTCGTGCCACTCGCTGATGATCCGGTCAGTGCGCACGGCATTCTCGATGTCGGCACGGGTCTGCGCGACGGGGATTTCCGGATCGAGCGCGTTGTTTACAAGCAGCGCGCTGAATTCGGTCCGGCTCTGCGTAAAACCGTTGAGTATTCCCTTCCGGAAAGCCGCCATGGTCTCGCGATTTGTTGCCGGAATATGCGCGCGGAACGCTTCGAACAACTCGGGATAGACCGCATCCGTTGTGAGCAGCGAAATACCGTTTCGAACAAGGCGGTCGGCGCCGAGCGGAGGCAGAAACTGGAATGCCGCGTACGGGCTGTATTCCTCGGGAATGTCGCGGTGTCCATACCACGGCTCCGCGTCGAAGAATTTATAAAGGTAGTGCCGGCCTTGCGTATAAATGGCGATGCGCAACGAAATCATTTTCGCCGCCATATAGACCCCATATTCGTAGGCATCCTTGTCGCCGACAGCTTCCGCCATGTTGATGAACGAGGTAAACGCGCCGTAGTTCGCCCCCTCGACCCAGCGTGTGGCTTTCTCGCCATAACCGGAGCCCATGCAAGCCCAGTCGTGGAAAATATTGAAATACTCGTTAACCTTCCGGATCGTGTCCCAGTTTTCCTTGATTGGCGCAAAATCGCCGGACGCGAGCGCCGCGGAATACATCATGTAAAAGGTAATCCCGATGCCCCAATCGTTCTCGATCAGGCCCGGCGACCTGAATTTACTCATGAATTCACGCGAGCCGGAGGTGATTGCATCGCCATGCATGATCCCGACATTGAAATAGCAATAGGTATACTTGCGCCCGGTGAAGGGCTCCGTCCGCTCGTAATAATTCCACATCTTGAGCTTGCGCATATCAGGCGAGTTATAGATCCGATATACCTCATCGCGGTCTGGCTCGGTTTTTAACATAAAACCGTGGTTGGTACGAAGCAGGGTGTACTGGCGATTGGGATCGCACGCCAACCTTAGGCGCGCTGCACATTCCGCAGCCATCTTATCCCGGTATTCGGGCGGCATAAAAGCGGCCATGCTTGCGGCATAGGCATACTGCTCCAGGACTGCGCCGGGATACGCGTAGGACTGCGTATCAGTCGAAAACCGCGCGGCAAAATCGAAGAACTCGCCAAGGCCTTCCCGGAGGATATCGGGAACTTTCGAATCTTTGGCACAGAGCGGAAAGCGCCTTTCGGGCGGGATCATTTTTACGTCATAAGCCGAGGTCGAACCAATCCGCCCACGCAACCAACCGAACTTTGTCGGGAACTTGAAATCCACGGTGCCTGCGGGCTCGGGTAGTTCGCAGATGGTCCGGATTGGGGGCAGCGGCGCGGTCTTGAGCGGCACTGTCCCCCACTCGTCCGCGATCATGCGATATTCGAATTCCTGCACGATGGAGACTTTCTTCGCCTTGTGATCGTTTTTGAAGTATTCGACGCAACGCACCGGGAATGCCAGCAGGGCGCGACTCCAGAACCGGCAGCGCCCGACGGCATCGGACAGGATGGTCTCATCGTTGGGGCTGATCGGTTGAAAGGATTCGATGCCGAACGGCGTGGCGCTGATCATCAGCCGGCAGGAGCGGAACACGATTTCGTCGAGGCGCCCATTGGGCAGGCGCCTGACTTCCATGGCCGAGGGACGGCGGTCAAGCACCACGAGCAGCGGAAGGTCAGGAAACTCGGAGCAGCCGAAAAGAAGCAGCCAGTTCTCCGGCATATCAAGGTTGAAATCGTCTAGTGAAGAAACCTGGTTCGCCGTCAGCACATAACGATAATTACCCGCATACATCAGTTTGGAAAGACGCATGTCCGCACCCTGACTTTCGGTGATGATGCCGGGTGAAGCCAGCGAGTAGGTGCACGCAAAATCGTCGCGTGACCACTTCACGGCAAGATGGTTGATCTCCAACTTATCGTTCGGCCCGGGAACTTGCAGGGCAGGAACCTTGCCGGCGGGCAGCGTCAGATAACTCCAACGGAATGGCTTTTTATACTGCGGATGCCCGCAAAGATACATCTTGTCGATCATGCCGAGCGAAGAAACTGCACAATCGAGGATCCCGTCGCCCTTGTAGACGCCGAAACGGCCAGGCATTTTTTCACAACCGGCTCCCGGTATGTATCCGTCATGCGCAATGGGCGTGTGCTCCTTAAAGGCACAGGTCACAGGCGGCCGGTGTTCTTTCCGGAAAGGGATGGGAGGATTGACCGCTGTCGGACAAGAAACCAGCCACATTTCCAGCGCATCTAGTCCGCCCTTGGCAACGTCCACTTCCGCCGAAATCCGATTGCGACCGGGCTCAAGATGGATCGGCATGCTGTAACGCGTGCCGCCGGTGCGGACATAAAAATCGTCAAGGACTTCCGACTTGACGCCGTTTACCGAAAGAGCGCTCGGCAACAAATCCCACCAATTATTTTTCCGCCAGAGCAGAATGAAGTCGCCGCCCGGACTTTCGAAACCGCATTCAGCGGAGCAAACATCTCCCTGCCGCGATAATTCGCGCCATGCGGCCAGCACCGTTTCCGAATCGAAGTCGTAAAAAAAACTTGGATTAGCCACGGAAATCAAACCTCCCTGTTTTTAAAATTGGCGCATTCGACGCTGTCGTCACTAACTGAAATCGCTTTTGCGTCATTTTTCGCGCCCGTCCTGGACCAATACTCCGCTGATTAGACTTATGGTCACTTCGCCGGATACATAGACATAAAGATACCCTTGTTCATAAGGGGCAAAATCGCAACCGAATTTGAATACGGCGGGCTCTTTGGTCAATTCAAACGACCCCATATTCTTTTTAATTGAGTGTGAGAACCCCTGCTCCTTGCTGCCAGGCGGGCGCAGACAAGTACTGGTCTGCAGCGAAACCTTTCCCGAACCTGAAGCGTGCAACTCGCCGACCAATTTCCCGCCTTGATCGCTTGGACGAATACTGAGAAACGAATACATCGACCCGTCTTTCAGCCTCAGGCAGGTGGGCCGTGGATCGCGGTCGAGCACTTCCCACTCCGCCGCATTGACACTCCAGGACACCACGCCATTATCGCCGATCAGTCCCCGATTATCTTTTTTTTTAGGTTCTAAATGGGAAAAATTGCCGTTTTTGACGACATTATCGCCGAAAACAGCCTGGCGGAACTCCATCACGCGATGCGGGGCATTGCCGTCCAGCGCAGACGTTTCCCTGACATCCGGCGGCTGCAGGTTATGACAACTTCGCAACGCGTATATTCCCCAGACTTTTCCTGGCGCGACGCTGCCCTGCATGGGCGCCAAAGGCAGGCGCATTTCGTAAACGAAGCGATCGGCAAGTTTCTTGACCGCGATTTCAGCCTGCGAATCGTAGCCCGACTCGATGTTTGCCCCAATCATCTGCGAGTCATAAAATACACCCTTGGTATTTATGCAAATATGGTAAAAGCGACCGTTACTGTCAGCTGGAGCCAGTTCAAGCTCGATATGGTCGTCCTTGAATATATCCTGATCATCACGTTTTCCGGCGTTGGCGATCGCGGGGCTCCAGGCCTTGTCGTTCATCGCCACAAAGCCAATGTATAGGTTGGCATCGTCATACGCGACACGGAAATTGCTTTCCTGCAAGGATGGTTGTTTGGTGTTCATCTTCAGGAAACCGGCTACCGACCTGGCGGACACCCATGTGTTTTCGGTTAAATTCCCGTCGACAACGATTTTCTCACGGGCGCGCTCAGGGACAATCTGTTTCTCGGCTGAAAACAATTTTTGCAGTTCCTCAGCGCCTGTTTTCCAATATTTATCCAGAAACGTCTCGTCCATTGCCACACGTTCCAGAACGACCTTGTCGCCCGCCGCGCGCCTTTTGGCGTCATCCAGGCAGGCGCGCAATTCCTTCTCCGCGCCCGGGACCGTCAGACAGTATGCCGTGCGCTTGGGACCGCCATAGAAGGCATGCCCCGGGGCATTTTGCCACAGTTTCACGCGCAAGGCATGATATTGTTTCATTGCGGGCGCCGCTTTGCCGTAATAAATGTCAAAAGCTTCCTCCATGAGATTCTCGGCATTCAATTGCGCATTCCACTGTAGTTTGGCGCCGAGGTAAAACGAGGGCCAGCGCGCCAGCCATTCGAATGGCGATTCCGGATCGCTCTTTAAATTGCCGGCCACGACCGTGGCGTTAACGCCAACAGCCCCATCCATGTAACCTTCAACTCCCATGGCCGCCAAATCCTTGACGTCCTGTGCAACGGTTTGATAATCGGGTGCGTAAAGCATGCTTGAGCTGCCAATGTATTCATAGGTATAAATGCGCGGACATATTTTCAATACTTCCACCAAGTCCGCCAGGCATTTTTTGTTCAACTCGCAGGCGGGATCAGTGAAATGATGCGCATAACAACGCGAGTGGGGGAAGCAAGTGCAATAGAGGCCACGCACATTTTTGCCCCGGTATTGAATGCTCTTGTCGTCTGGCGCCACGCCATAATCGATATAAAAATACACATTGATGCGCGCCTCGGGGTTTTGCGCCAGGATGTATTCGACCACTTTATGGAAGAAACGATGGTAAAGATTCGTGATCTTGAATTCGCCGTCAACCGTTCCCATCTTTTTGCATTCTTCGCACTGGCACCAGCTGTTCCGGCTGTCATGCGAGCAAATCGTGAAAATATTGTTCGAATTTGCGTTACACCATTTTAAGCCGAACTCGGCCACCAGCTTGAACACTTCCGGATTGGCGACGCACCGTTGCAGGCGTCCGCCGCACTCGCGCTTACCGTTGCGGAGCGTAAAATATTCGGGGTGTTCCTTGAATAATGCGTCCGGAACGGCTTGCTCGAAAACCAGATGTCCGCCCTTGCTGGCGGGCGCATCGAGCGCCTGATTGAGGAAAGCCGCTTTTTCTTCGGAGCAACGTCCAACGGCCAACCAGCGCAAGGCAGGCACAGCTCCGCTGCGCATTTTATGCCGCGTGCACCAGATCACGGTATCGTAAAAATTATATGAGCCGCCTATCGCCGGGACACGTGAAGCCATATCCGGTTTCTGAAAGTCATCGATTTCCGGCAGCTTGACCGTTTTCAGCACAGGGCAGAATTCGCCCTTATCGCCCGGGTAAAACCAGCGCACACCCAGGTAATTCTCGAGGAGGGCGTATGTTCCGAACAAGGCGCCCAGAGGCTTCTTGCCGACAATGAAAACCTTGCCGCCTTCGCTCTTGATGTAAAACGCCTCGTCACTTTTACAGGCGCCAAGCCGTTCCCGAACCGTTCCGGGGATGCCCTTCAGACTATCCGGTGTCCCGATAACAATCTCGTTTTCAGTGTTGACGGTTGTTAGCGGCAACATCGCTCCGGACATCTTTTTAATATAGGCCGCTAATTCCTCGCCGGCGAATTGTTCGCTGGGCAACGCATCCGGCGGCAGGACAATCGAATAGCGCGCTTCGCCGTTTTTAACCAGGTCGAGATGTTTGGCAGACACGCAGGACACGGCCAAGACCACGGTCACCATTGTCAGGATTGTTTTTCCTGTGCATAACAGCAGCTTTCCGAATCTCGACATTTTGGTTCCTCCTGAATCCGCGATTTAATTTCCGGGGATCCTGGCATCAACCATTCGACGCCATCGATCGGACGCACTCGCCGACTGGGCGAACATGATTGCCTCTCGCTTTAACCATGTCAATGTCTTTCACTCAGCATCAGCGCGCATAATATAATGGCGCTACGAGCTTATTTTTACGACCATCAGCGCCAGGCGCGTTTGCGCCAATCTTGAACGTAGTCGAAGGAGTGAACCTGTTGAGGCCGACTTGTCCCGTCCAATGAAATTTATTTTGCAGCCGCCAACCTACCTCTTGTTGTTTTCTTGCAGAGCCAGCCGCGGCAGACGGCACAACGAGTGTCAGCGCAATGCTGACAAAGGCGGCATCCGGGACAGGGATGTTTTTTGCGCTTGGTTTTCAGGGGTTTACCGGTTTAGGTTTTAAAATGACATACGAGGGTAACCCCATGACGTCAAAGGTGTTCAATACATCGCGATCAGGCGATTGATTCGGGTGCTCGGACTGGAGTTTGAGTCTGACGAAAGCTGACAATTCTTGGCTGACCTTTGCGTTTTGAAAAGTTGTCGCATCCATGGCATGGCAATTCTTGCACCACGACGCCCAGAAATCGATAAAAACCGGCTTATGCTCCTTTTCCGCCAGGGCCAACGCCTCCGGCAAATTGTTCAGCCACCCATCCTGCGCCCCGCTTGGCAGCGGCTGTCCCTGCGATGGTTGCCGCCAGATCGCCAACCCGGTATAGGCGTAATAAACCGACGCCAGCAGGATCAAGATTCCGAACCCATGTTTGATGCGTTCCATCCAACGTCCCGGCTTGGGCAAACACGCCAGGCCGGCGCCCGCCAACGGCCAGGGTAAGGCCATGCCCAAGCCAAGAATAAATGGCAACGCTAATGCAGCGCCATGTCCTTGGGCATACAGCCCAGCGGAGAGCAGGAGCACCGAGAGAACCACCGGCGCAACGCAGGCTCCCGAAAGGACCGCCGCCAGCGCACCGAGCGCCAGAATTGCCGGTGCCCCTCCAAGACCGCTGCCGCCCCGCGTGCCGAACGCACTAAAGCGTCCCTGAAACCTGGAAAAATCGATGGCATAGACATCGAACATGGCCAGGGCCAAGACCGCAAACAAAACCGCAATACTCAAGTTAAACCACGGGGAAGCATTGATTGCGCCGAACTTTGCACCCGCCAGCACAACCATCAGCCCCAGAATGCCGTATGCAATAGTCATCCCCAATCCATACACCGCTCCCAAGCCGGCTCCGCGCTTGCGCGACTGCGTTCCTGTCCCTGCGCCAATGATTGCCAGATTGACAGGAATCATCGGCAATACGCAAGGCGTCAGATTTAAGGCCAGACCGCCTAATAGAATTATCAGGATCGAGAGCCACAGCGACCGTTTCGACCAGCGGTCGAGCGGCGCTTCAGCAACGCCATCTCCCTGCCCTTTGGCCGTATTCAGAAACGCAAGCAAATCAGTTGCGGAAATATATCCCGCCCTTTGGCCGACGATCACAAACCGATTGGTAAACGAACGCCAATCGGCAGTCGTCCTATCGGATGTTTGTCGGCTGGCAACAGCTGCGCCTGCCGAATTTACTTCAGGAAGAGGAACAACCGCGTTCGAGGATCCGGCCGGGTCGTCAAATGAAACCATGAATGTTTTCGCCGCCGGCAAAAAACAAACCGACTCATTGCAGCCCTGCCAACGCACCGTCACTGGCAGATGGTTCGTATTCAGGTTTTCAATGGCGTATAACGCCTTCAGTGCGCCCGTGAAAACGAGCTTGTCTTCTCCGCTCAAGGGATCGGCCTGTCGCTCCGGAGGCGACATCCTGAGCGGAATCAAACGAAATGGGGACGGAATTTCGACGTGGAATTGATCGGCATACAACTTGTGATGAGCCGGAATCGACACCTGTACCGCAACCACCTGCCGTCCTTTATCCGGCCAACTTCGGCCATCGTCCGACAGAACGGCATTTGCATTGGACGGCACGAATTGGACCGATATCGCGAAGGGATCGACCGCCATTACTGTGCAGGCCATCCACATCAGCAAAAGGACCAGGGTCTGGCAAATTCGGATCCGTTTCATATGTTTATGCGGCCGGCGCGCCGCCGGCTGCTGCCGCCGGCGGTGGCGTGAAAACACGCGCGGCTAAATCCTTATCCAGCATGAATAGGCCATTGCCGTCCGTGCCTATCAGGCGCAGGCGCACCAGCACGTCGTTGTCGTTGGATTCCTCCTCAATCTGTTCGGTAACATACCACTGCAAAAGGATGGCTGAGGCGTGGTCCTTTTCCTGAAGGGCAAGATCCGAAAGCTCATTGATGCATTTTGTAATGAATTGTTCGTGTTTGAGGGTTTGTTCGAACATGTCCAGAAGCGACTTGAAGGTCGTGGGCGGAGCCTTGACTGCCGCCAAAACAACCGCGCCTCCCTGACTGATGACATACTGATAGAACTTCATGAAGTGAACCATTTCTTCCTGGTACTGGACCATGAACCAGTTGGCCGCACCCTTCAGGCCCATGGCAGCGGATGCCGCAGACATCGAAAGATATAAATAGGCCGAATAGAACTCATTGCTCATCTGGCGGTTAAGGGCATCGAGCATTCTTTGATTCAACATGGGCATTCTCCTGGCGATTATACCGCTCAAGCACGGATCAACCGATTGATCCGTGCTTGCCAAGTTAAGATTGGATTGACAGACTTGCTTTGTTTACCAATTTTCCGCCAGCAACTCGAAATGAGCCTGCGGATGGGCGCAAGCGGGGCAAGCCTGCGGGGCCTCTTTGCCGCGATGCAAATAACCGCAGTTTCGGCACCGCCAAACCACTTCGTTGTCTTTCTTGAAAACGCTGCCGGCATCCACATTGGCTGCAAAGCCCAGATAGCGTTTCTCATGCTGGCGCTCCGCCACGGCTATGGCCTCGAATATTTTTGCGATCGGCTCAAAACCTTCCGCACGGGCAATCTTGGCGAAACCCGGATACATCTCCGACCATTCCTCATGTTCTCCCGCAGCGGATGCTTTCAAGTTTTGCAAAGTCGTCCCCACCACGCCCGCGGGAAACGCGGCTTCGATTTTCACCAACCCGCCCTGTAAAAGCTTGAACAACCTGTGGGCATGCTCGCGTTCCTGGTTCGCGGTCTCTTCAAAGATATCGGCAATTTGCATATATCCATCGCGGCGCGCCTGTCCGGCAAAATACGAGTAACGATTGCGCGCCTGGGATTCACCCGCGAATGCCGTCAACACATTCCTTTCCGTCTTGCTGCCTTTCAATTCCATGGGACAAACCTCCTGATGGTTAATAGAAGAATTATTTCAGCCAAAGCGAGCAATCAATCTCTCGCTAGATCAAACGACCAGGTCCTCACGATTCCGGCGAAAACTGATCCTTGCCGACACCGCATTCCGGACAGACCCAGTCGGCCGGCACCAAGTCAAATGGTGTTCCGGGTTTGACCCCGTGCTCAGGATCACCCAATTTTGGATCGTATACGTAGCCACACACATCGCAAATAAAACGCTGCATACCGACCTCCTCTCTTGAATCATGCGGCCTTTATACTTTATGCCCGCAAGAACTATCACATTCTTATTTATATTATCGTGCGTATCGGCTTTGTCAATCCTGAGGTTACGCAAAAAACGAAATGAATTGAAGGCAACAATATTCAGCCGCCGAACGGGCAAGGACCGAAATTCATTTCGAACAAGAACCAGATGGCTGAATGGTACCCGAATCAGCGGTTCGGCTTCATATCGCATTGAGAAAGCATCTCAAGATAATCAAGCAGTTCCTGGTCGGTACAGGTCGCCGTGCCCAGTTTGCCGACAACGACGCCGGCAGCGCAATTGGCCAGTTCGGCGGCCGATGCGTAATCTGCGCCTGCGGCCAGGGCCAAGAGGAGGGTGGCAATCACCGTGTCGCCGGCGCCGCTCACGTCAAACACCTCACGCGCCACAGTAGCCACATGCCGGGGAGGGCACGCATGGCTCACCAGCAACATGCCCTGACCTCCCAGGGTTATCAGCAAAAAAGCCGGATTCCATTTGTTCAACAAAATATCGGCCACGCGCAACAATGCCTGATCCTTCAGCGGATTGTCTGCGGGCGGGTGTTCCGGAACGCGGGCCAAGGCAAACGCCTCCTTGCGATTCGGCGTTGCCACGGTCAAGGCCGACATGATCAAGCCGTCGTTTTCCTTCGGATCCAGCGCCACGGGAATGGCTTTGCGCCGCGCCACGCGCATGACGGCATTGACAATATCCTGCCCGATTGCGCCTTTGGCATAATCCGCGATGATCACACCCGACATGCTTTGCACGGCCGTAGACACCTTGGCACAGAAAGTCTTGCGAACTTTTGGCGGCAACCGAAGTCGATCCTCCCAATCCACCCGCACAACCTGTTGACGTTCGGCCAGGATGCGCGTTTTCAGTGTTGTGCGAATTCCGGAATAGCGCAGCACCCCACAGGTATTTATATGGTCGGCTTCAAGCACCTGCACCAAATCGTCTCCGGTCGCATCGCGGCCCACGACGCCACGCATATACGCACGCCCGCCAAGCGCACTCACATTACGGGCCACATTGGCGGCCCCGCCGGGCATGTTTTTTTCATCGCCAACCCTTACAACCGGCACTGGCGCTTCGGGCGAAATGCGGTTCACCGCGCCATAAA
>CAZTWL010000017.1:0-57368 GCA_964617825.1 uncultured Verrucomicrobiota bacterium | reverse complement strand
AATATACCGATCCAGCATCATGTCGCCGATCACCATGATTTTCTGCCGGGCAAACTTTTTCACCAGCAAACGCGCCCATTCGATGTCGTTTTTCACTTGCTTGCGCCCTCCACCGGTTTGCGTGCAACTTGCGGATACTTGGCATCGCCCGGATGCGTCCAATAATCGTCGCCGGGGCCCTCGACGTGATCAACGAGCAAACGGATCGTTCCGATAATCGGGGCCCTGGCTATGGCCCGAACGCACAGACAGCGCTCATCATCCGATATCCAGACTTCCAGTTTGCCGACACGCACGAATAATCCGTGGAACTTGGCCTCAGGATCGAGTTTCAATGTCCGGATTTTGGAATAATCACCAATGTCCAGGGTTTCAATGTTGCGGGCATCCACCAAAAGATCGTAAAGTTTTTCATCCGCCATGACGCGAAAATCATAATGTTTGCCAGGTTCGAATTTATGCGAGCGCATATAAAACATGTAGCTGATCAGGTCGCGCGTGTCGGCATCGATGGCAAAATCCTTGCTTTCGTTTTTCAAAAGATGCTTCCAGTGCGCCATCTTATTTTTGTGGTCAAAGGTCGTTATTTCGTGCAGCCGGTAGCGCCCTTCGCTGAGCCGCTTGGTAAAGCGGATTGGGAGGAATGTCACCGGATCCACCACGCTTTCGATGAAATCATCCACGGGATAAAACGTTGACATGATGCTTTTGGTATGCGTAGTCACCCGAATGGCCAACAGTTCGCGGCCGTCTTCCTCGATATACTCGCTGGCAACTTTGGATTCGGCTACAATCCAGACACCCCATTGGACCTTGTAAAATATCTGTTCCCCGACAGGAAACCACAGTGCCGGGCGGTTGGTTGCGGTTAAGACGGACTGATTCGTCACAGCCGGAATCTGGTCCGGTTCAGCCTTTGCCGGCAGAACATTAAACGCCCAAAGCACAAACGCCAACCCGGCGCAAGGCATCCATCCATACCAGATTTTTTCTTTGTTTATAGCAGTCATTGACGATTCCTGGGCAAACGTTGAACATCGTCCTTTTTCTTTCTCAATCAAGCATTTCCGGACGACAATTCCCCGGATCGCTTTTGCGCCGCCTGAATGGCTTGAACAAAGACATCCTTCACACGGCCGGCTTCGAGCACGCTCAGGGCCGCCGCCGTTGTCCCGCCCTTGGATGTGACCCGGCGGCGCAACTCCTCCGGTTCCGGACCGGTTTCTTCCAGCAAACACGCTGCACCGCGGATTGTTCCCAGAGTTAAGGTCTTGGCAGTTACCCGGTCAAGCCCCATTTCACAGCCGGCTTGCAGCATGCATTCGGCCAGAAAAAAAACATACGCCGGCCCGCTGCCGCTCAAGGCGGTTACCGCATCCAAATGCTTTTCATCCAATCGTACCACAGTGCCCACCGATTTAAAGAGGGCATCCACCAAGATTGCATCTTCTTCGGATGCGGAAGCACCCAGACAATACGCCGAAACGCCGACGCCCGCCAGCGCCGGCATATTGGGCATGACGCGCACAACTCGCTGGCCGGCCGGCAAATGTTGTTGCAGACGTTTTGTGGTAATGCCTGCCGCAATGCTGACAACCAGCGTCGCGGGGTCAAGATGCGCGCCGATATCCCTGAGAACATCAGGCATAACTTGCGGTTTAACCGCCAGAACCACTACCTGCACCCCCCGGACACCATCGGCATTACGTTCGAAGCCCGTGACGCTAAAAGCAGCCTGAAAATGATCCAGGCGCCGCCGTTCCGTATCTGTCACCCGCAGACACCGGGCGGCAAGCAGCTTTGCCCGTATGATTCCCCGGACCAGGGCCTCGGCCATATTGCCGGCGCCGACAAAAGTAAGCATCAATTCTGGTGATAACGAAGCACTCATAATGTATTCCTTTTCCCGAAGAGAATGGAACCCAGTCGAATCCATGTGGCGCCTTCCTCCACGGCAATCTCAAAATCATGGGACATTCCCATGGACAATTCGCGCAACTCAAAACCGGTTTCCTGCCGCCAGCGGTCACGGTGCTCGCGCAGGGCACGGAAAAAAGGCCGCGCTTTCTCCGGATCTTCCGCCACCGGCGGGATGGTCAATAGCCCCCGAATTTCAACCCTGCGCAAGCTATTTGCCGCCTGTAATAGTTCGGGAACGGCTCCCGGGGCTAGCCCGAATTTGCTGCTTTCGCCAGACACATTGACTTCCAGAAACACAGGCATGATACGCCCTTCCGCCTCGGCGGCGCGCTCGATAGCCAGAAGCAGTTTTAATGAATCCACCGATTGGATCGAATGAAACAGTTTCACCGCATCCTTGACCTTGTTCGACTGCAGATGACCAATCAGATGCCAAGTCAACGAGGTTGAACACAGCGAGATTTTTTGCCGGGCTTCCTGCACGCGATTCTCGCCAAAATCCAGCAATCCGGCATCGGCAGCTTCCCGAATATAGTCCGGGCCGCGGGTTTTGGACACGGCCAGGATGCGCACATCTTCCGGACGGCGCCCCACCCTTTCACAAGCTGCCTGAATACGCTCGCGGATCCGGGAAAGATTTTCTTCAAAGATTGTGCTCATAGCAACTTGGTGTTCACGTCATGAATAATATCACATCAGTGGTTCAAAGCCCTCGCCTAAGGCAGAGAATCGTGCAAGGGAAATTACCGAAAATTTTTATCTCTTAAGTTGAGCCCCTTTCAAGGGAACGGACAAGTCTCACAAATCGACAAACTTAGGATCGCATCACATGATCACCGTTTGCATCCATTCCCAAACAATTGGTTAGCACAAGATTGACAATGCATCAAAACGGCTGGCGACTGCCGATTGCACGCGCCAGCGTAACCGCATCCGAATAGGCAATGCCGCTGCCGGCGGGAATACCCATGGCCGGCCGGGTCACTTTGACGGTGCTTCCGGCCAGCAAATCGCGAATCATGCTGGCCGTTGCCTCGCTTTCCACATCCGCATTAAGCGCCAGAATCACTTCCCGAATCGGCTCCGATTTCAGACGCAACGTCAGGGCATCCAGGCGGAGTTGGCCGACGCCAGTTCCTTGCATGGGCGACAGCTTGCCCATAAGCACGTGATAACGCCCGCGATAGCCGCCCGCATTTTCGATCTGCAGGACATCGGAAGGATCTTCCACCACGCATAGCACGCTGCCATCCCGATTGGCATCGGTGCAAAACCGGCAAGGATCTTGATCGCGCGTGGTCAATGCGCCGCAGCGCGAGCAGCACCCGATTTGTTCAGCTATCGCCTGCAGGGCAACAATCAAATCCTTGAGAAGGCCGGCCCGATCGCCGACCAGTTTCATTGCCATCCGTTCCGCCGAACGCCGGCCGATGCCCGGCAGTTTACTAAAGCAGGCAATTGCTCTATCGAGGGACGGGAATGTCTTCATATAAGCCGTCCGCTTTTTTAGCCGTCATCCGGATCACAGGCCCAATCCGGGAATGTTCGGCAACCCCATCTCGCCGATCATTGCCCGCATGTCTTCGGCGCTCATTTTTTTTGCCGCTTCCAGCGCGCCCTCGACGGCCGTCAAAACCAGTTTTTCCAGCGCCGCCGGCCGCGTTGCATCCATAGCGCGGGGATCGATGCGTATAGCGGCAATCGAGGCATCTCCGCGGGCCGTGACTGTCACCAGGCCATTGCCGCTTGAAAACTCGATCGTCTTGGCCCGCAGTTGGGCCTGCATCTTCTTCATGTTTTTCTGCATGCCTGCTGCATCTTTGATCATCTTCAGAATATTCGTCATCTGCTTGCATTCTCCTTTTTTGTTGTCGAATGCGGGTTTATGCCCGGCAACCAACGCACTCAACCACTGATTGAACGGATATGATGCCCTTCTCCATTCAGGCATCTGGCATTCATTTGAAATTTTCCTATTCCCTGACTTCCTGAATATCTCCGTTGAACATATCCATCGTTTTCTGCACGGCCGGATCCTTGAACCATTTTTGCTTTTGTTGAAGAGTGGGCTTGCCGGCTGGTGCCATCCGCGCTGCTCCAGCCGGGGAATGCGCATCTGCCGCAGGCTTCTTCGCTTCAGGCAACGGGCACTCGGTCAGCAACTTAAATTCCACCGTAATGGAACGCCCCAACACATCGTTCAGGCACTTCTGCAGGGCAGCGCGCGTTCGCGGCTGACCGGCTTGTTCCATATGCGCGGCAAATTCCGGGTCAAAGCCGATCGTCATGCTTTCACGCATGATAGCCACCGGCCGCGCATCGAGCAGACAGCCTTTGGCCAATGCCACCGATTTCCCGACCTTCTCGACGATCTCCGGCCAGATCTTGACCACATGAGCCAGTTCGTTAACGATCGGCTCGACGATCTTCGGCTTGCCGGTTGCCGCGGATTTTTGCTGAGGCGCGGTAACAACCTGCGCGGCAACCTCCGCCCCCATCTGTGGCGCGGCGCCATTATCCTCCAGGCTGCGTTTCAATTCATCGATGCGCCGCAGGATTTCATCCAGCGAAACGACAACTGCGGCACGCGCACAGCGGATTAAAGCAGTTTCCAGGAGCGTTTTTTTTGAAAGCGCATATGGCAAGCGGTCCATGGTTTCCATCAGAATGTCTGTAATCCGCAAAAGCCGGTCCACCTGCGTCAGCGGCGCCTGTGTTTTCAAGGTGGTCACCTGGGCAGGCGTCAAATCCAAAGCCGCCAGGCCGCTGCCAGCCTGCAGATATACGAGCAGATTGCGGCTATGTTCCAGGAGTTCCTGCATGAGTCGCTGCATATCCTTCCCGCTCTTATCCAAATCCTCAACCTGCTGAATCACGCTGGAAATATCACCTTGCAGTAGGGCTGTCGAAAGACTTTCCAGCGTTTGACGCGAAACCAAGCCGAACACGGAGAGGACATCCTGCTCGTGGATATCATTGCCCTGAAACGAAATCAGTTGATCCAGAGCCGATTCGGCATCACGCAGTCCGCCTTCGGCCGCCCGGGCAACGGCCAGCACGGCGTCATCATCGATCTTGACGCCTTCCGACTGGGCAATCAGGCGCAAACGTTCAATTAACAAACCGGACGGAATGCGCCGCAGATCGAACCTTTGGCAACGCGACAAAATAGTGGCTGGTATTTTCTGCGGCTCGGTGGTGGCCATGAAAAACTTGATATGCGCCGGCGGCTCCTCGAGGGTCTTCAGGAGAGCATTGAATGCCTCCGTCGTGAGCATATGGACCTCGTCAATGATGTAAATCTTAAAACGCTGGGTCGGCATGTACTTGATGGTGTCACGCAGGGCGCGAATCTCGTCGATGCCGCGATTCGAGGCGGCATCGAGTTCATGCACATCAAGGCTGGATCCTGCCGTGATTTCGTTGCACGCGTCGCATTGGTCGCACGGATTTGGCGTCATCCCCTTCTTGCAATTGAGGGCCTTGGCAAAAATTCGTGCAATGGAGGTTTTGCCGATCCCACGCGGCCCCACGAAAAGGTAGGCGTGCGCCACCCGATTTTTCTTGATCGCGTTGGTCAGCGTCTGAATTACGTGATCCTGACCGACGACATCCGCAAACTGCCGGGGCCGCCACTTACGCGCTAGTACTTCATAGGCCATGACCATTATCCTCGATTTTCGACATCCCGGACCGCCCGGAATAAATTCGCGAACAGGACCGGCAACTGCTCCAGCGGCACTGCGGAAAACGCCAGCCGGATAATGCCGCTCATGGCAATCACACCTGTGGCATAGTCCTTTAAGAGCTTCCTGCGCACTTGTTCCGGATCAGCATTTCGCAAACGCACGCACATAAAGTAGCCGGAATTGAACGGTAGGGCTTCGAATTCCTCTGCATATTCGGGATGCTCCGCCAGGATCTGCGCGACCCGCTTATAGCGCGCGCGCAGCAATTCGTACTTTGCCTGTTTTTGCTTTTCATACTCCGCATCGCTGTAGGCGCCCAGGAGCAGCGATTGACTCAGGTTGGCCGCATTGGAAATGTTGCCCCGGATGATCCCGGCCGTTTTGGAGGCAAGAGCATCGTACACACCCGGCCCGCCACCGCAGATTCCATAGGTAATAAAACCGACACGGAGTCCCCAGACATAATCCTCCTTGGTCGGGCCATCCAGTTTGACCGCCAGCAGGTTTGGATGCAGGTCACAGAGCAGGCTGAAAATGGATTCCTGAAAAACGTCCGGTTCGTACACGAGGCCGAAATAGGCATCGTCCAGGATGACGACCAGTTTATTGCCGCGCTCCGCAGCTTCGCGCAGGACCACGGTAATGGCCCGGGCTTCTCTGATCGTCGGCGTATAGCCGGTGGGATTGTTGGGAAAATTGAGACATACCAACTTTTTACCGATCGGCCCGGATAGCAAGCGGCCGCGCAGTCCCTCGACATTGAACCCGCCCTGGGAGTTAAACATTGCAAACAAATCCAAGCGCGCACCGCAGGCGCGGGAGAAAATCAGCTCGTAATTTTCCCAGAAGAGATCCGGCAGGATAAGCTCGTCGCCCGGATCACAGAAGAGATAACCGCAAACACTCAATCCATGCGTAAGAGCGCTGGTAACCACCGGCAGGCTAAATGACTTGCCGGCCAGTCCGGGATTCTTTCTGAGCAGCATAGCCTGCCATTGCTTGCGGATATCCGCGAGTCCGGGACTGGGGGCATAGGATAAAACCTGTCCGGGTGGCAAATTCAGCCGGTTCATGACGCAAGCCAGATGCATGGGCGATCCATCTTCCTCCAGCGCAATTCCGATAGTGGCATTAATGGCTTGTCCCTGAGCTTCGGCTGATTGTGCCAGAATGCCCAGCTTAGGAAAATAAATTTCGCATCCCTTGCGGGAGAGCATGCCAATCACCGCCGGGCTGGCAGCCTCAATGGTTTGATTAAGTTGAATTGCCTGTGGATCCACTATGCGAACTCCCCTGGCCAGCGCCATTCCATAATCTTACCAATCAATTTCAATTTACGAAAAGCGGCAAGCATACCCGAGGCCCCTGGCCGATGCAAGCCGGCAGACAAGCTTCAGGTCATGCCGGACGCATTGGATTGCAGCCAAATCCAGGACTGCACATGGCCCTTTCGCCGGCGCGTGTGGCCCGACGATCAGGTCGGTTCCAGTGCGCTCTTGCCGGCAACCTTCTCGATAAAATAGCGTGGCCGCCCGCGCACATCCTGATACATTCGTCCAATATATTCGCCCAGGAATCCCATTGCAACAAACTGGCCGCCGACAAAAAAGAAAAGGATGGCAAAAAGGGTAAAGACGCCCGAGGCCGCCCATTCTGGCCCCCAAATAAACCTTAGGACCAGGATCAGCACGCCCAGTCCAACCCCCAGCATGCTGATCAGCACCCCTGCAATGGTCAGCAACCGCAACGGCAAGGTTGTAATGCTGGTCAGGAGATCGAACTGCAGGTTGATCAGTTTCCACAAACTATACTTGGATTGTCCGGCCTGGCGTTCGGCATGACGCACTTCGATCTCCGCCGTGCGCCGCGCGAAGCTGTTGGCCAGCACCGGAATAAACGTGCTGCGCTCATGGCACTGAAGCATAGCCTGGATCACCTGGCGTCGGTAAGCGCGCAGCATACAGCCGTAATCGTGCATGACCACGCCCGTAACTTGCGCCGTCATTTTATTCACCAAGAACGAGGAAAAACGCCGGAAAAGGCTGTCTCTTCGCGGGACACGAATCGAACCGACGACGTCCATGCCTTCATCCATTTTCTTAACCAGCGCCGTGATTTCCTCCGGCGGATTCTGCAGATCGGCATCGAGCGTTACAACCATATCGCCCCGGGCCTGCGCAAACCCGGCCATAACCGCCGCATGCTGGCCGTAGTTCCGGTTTAAAAACAAGCCGATCAATTCGCCCGGATTGGCTGCCACGGCCTGCGCAATCAGGTCACGGGATGCATCCCGGCTGCCGTCGTCAACAAGGATGATTTCGAACGGCCGGCTTAAAGCTCGGCAAACGGTTAGCGTACGGCGCATGAGGTCAGGCAGGTTGGCTTCCTCGTTGAAAACGGGAATAATAATCGAAACGGGAGCGGATGTATTCATTGTCCTTATGATTCCTGGGTTAATTTGTCTTTGCCACGCAAGCCAACAGCTCAAAAGCATCCGGCCTTCATCGTTTCTTCAGAACGTCTTTGATCGCCACAACCACGTCATCAACATCTTCCGGGTGCATATCCGGGAACAGCGGCAGGGAGCAAATCCGGTCGGAATTCCATTCCGTATCCGGCAACATTCCGCGCGTGCAACCCATCTGTTCGCGGTAATATTTCTGCATATGGACGGCGCGGAAATGAAGTCCCGTGCCGATATTCTTCTTTTTCAGCTGTTCCATGAATACATCGCGGTTCAGACCGGCACGGTCACTATCCAGGCGCACAATAAACAGGTGCCATGAATGCCGCATGGGATAAGGGGGATCTTTGAGCGGCATGATTTCGGCCACTTCGGCCAGTCGCCGGCGATAATATTGCGCCAATTCCGCGCGTCGGCGGTTGAATTCGTCCAAACGCGCCAGTTGGCGCCGTCCAAGCACAGCAGCGATATCGGTCAGATTATATTTATAGCCCGGCTCAACAACTTCCGCCTGCGGGGAACGTCCCTGCATGGTACGGTCAAAGGCATCCACCCCCAGTCCGTGAAATTTTAGCCGTCGAACGGCATCCAGCAAAACGGCGTCCTCGGCACAAACCATACCACCTTCACCACAGGTTATGTTCTTGATGGGGTGAAACGAGAAGATGGCGGTACCCGTTGAACCAATCCGGCGACCTCGATATTCCGTGCCGGCGGCATGGGCGGCATCCTCCACGATTGGAATGCCGCGCCCGGCTGCCAACTGGCGAATCGCATCCATATCCGCCGGCGCACCCGCAAAATGGACGGGAATAATCAGCTTTGTTTTCGATGTCAGCACCGTGGCGATCTGGTCGGGTCGGGCCATAAGCGTGTCGCGGTCAACATCGGCAAAAACCGGACGGGCGCCCGCCAGCACGATGAGATTGACCGTTGAGGCCCAGGTCATCGACGGCGTGACGACTTCGTCGCCGGGACCAATCCCCATGGCTTTGAGGATCACATGCATTCCGCCGGTGGCTGAAGTCAACGCCACGGCGCCACTGGCGCCAACGTAGGCGGCAAATTCCTGTTCAAATTTGGCGGCATGCGGCCCAGTGGCAATCCAACCGGAACGCAGCACGTCGCCTACAGCTTGAATATCTTCTTCCGTGATACTAGGTTTCGAAAACGGCAAAAAATCCTTGCGCATAATGCTCCTGATTGAGTTAGGCGGCCAAAGGCCGTAATTTTACCAAACGCCCCGACGGAGCAGGGCGAATACAAATAAATACAATATCCGGCTAGCGTAATCACGGCTCTCCGCCGCCATGCGTTTTGTGATCCCTTAACGTTCAGTTAACCGGCTTTATCCCGCATTCGCCTTCGATCAATTGCAGTGTCCGGCGCGGACCCATCCGGACCTCTTCGCGCACGCGCCAGGGCGGCAGGGACGCCGATTCCGGAGGAAAATTCCGGGAAAGCGCCAGAATACCGTCGAACCGGGAATGCCGCCTATCCAAAACCCGATTGAGTTCGTTTATATCGGATAACGCGGGAAATACCAAGTCGCAATAGTAATAAAAACCCGCCCGCGTGGTTTCGTCGAAACGCCAGCCGGCCACGCGTATGGCAGGCTCGGTAGTCACGCGCTCGGCCATATCACGAAATGCGTCCCCATAGCTTTTGAACCTGTCCACCATGGGGAACAAAACCGTCAGGCCGCAAATATAGAACAATGTGGTGGCGGCCAAAACCCGGTAAAAGAGTGGGCCGCGGGCAATAAACAAACGCCCGCAACAGGCCAGAGCCGTCAGTCCCACAATTATCTGGGGCCACCCCCACCCACCCGTCAAAGCTTGCGCCTGCGGTCCCAAGAACGGCGCAACCATAAAAAGCAGCAAACTGCCCAGCATGCACCCGACCCACAACCACAGTGTATTCTGAAGTTGCCCGGTCATCGGCGAACGCAATACCTGCGCACCGATCATGGCAAAGGCCGGTAATAAAACCGACAGATAAATATCGCGCTTGGTAGCGGTAATCGAAAGGATCAATAATCCGCCAAGCGCCCAGGCCGCCAGGACTCGCCCGGCCGGCGTCATTTGGCGACGGCCGAGCGTCATCAATAAGTTGGTAACCCCGGTAAGAATGATTACCAGCCAGGGCAGGAGATAGACGGCAATCACCGGCAAATAATACCAAGGTGGCTGCATATGGCCCAATCGGGTCGCACCGCCTGAGAAACGTCCGATATGATTGGCCCAAAACCATTCATGCCACAAGTCCGGCCCGCCAACCGCACGCAGGGCAATCATCCAACTCGACATCAAGACCAGACACAGAATCAACGCCAGTCCATGCAGAGCTAGACTACGCGTCTGGAACATTCCTCGCCAGCCAACCTGTTTCCACCAGGAAAACGCCAGGCCCAGCCAGCCCAATATAATCATCAGCGGTCCGATGAAACCTTTGGAAAGGAAAGCTCCTCCCGTAAACATCGCCGCCAGCGGTAGAAATCCCAGGCGCAGTCCGATATACGCCTCCGTAAAACACCAGAGCGCCGCCGTGACGAAAAAAAGGAGCGCATTATCCACCAGCAACCAGTGCGTGACTTGAATGAACCCCGGCATTGTGGCCAAAAGCGCCATGGCCACGACCCCCTGTTCGCGCCCCAGCAGACGCCTGCCCATTAACCAAGTCATCGCCAAGGCGCCCAGTCCCCACAGAGCAGACGTCAATCTTAATGCCGAAGTTGTCCCCATGATGGGATCAAGCAGACGCAAGGCCCCTGCGCCGACAATGTAATATAAGGGCGGCTTTTCAACAAATGGCTCCCCCGCCAGGTCGGGGATTATCAGGTTGCCTGTTCGGCTCATGCTCAGCATGATCGCCGCTTCGCGCGGCTCATCCGGCGTCCATAGGTCATGATCGACAATCCCAGCCAACGATATGAGAACGCAGAGAACGACAATCCCGAACGGCATCGAGGTTCCGACTGGCTTATCATTTGAATTCATGCTGATCCTTTTTGAGTACTGTAGTCGAAGCCCTTTTCCTTGCACAAGCAAAAAGGCTAGAAAAAAACGATTGCATGGCCGGAATACACCCATGACCGGCGGGCACAAACTCGTGATTGGCATCGTTTCCGGCTTCCAGAAATCATTTTCGCATGTCGCAACATTCTGATACATTCTCGAGCGCCGGATTACAATTGGCAAGCCGTAGAAGGGGGCAGCCAGCTAAAATGTCAAATAAAGACCACAGCTTGAAAAACAACAGCAAAATCAAAACGTGGTTCCCGCCAAAGATGCTGTTCCCGCCATTCGAATTAATCAGCCTTGTCAATTACCCTCCCTTTTGCGGAGAAGTTGATTTTCACAAGCACGACTTATTTCAGGAACTCATGATTGTTTCCGGCCGATTCGATCTGAACGATCCGCAAGGCAACCGCATGAGAGTCAACGAGGGTGAAATCCTGATTATTCCGTCAGGCAAGCCGCACGCCTGGAGGATTGGCGCCACCGGCTGCCGGGCTCTCCAGATAAACCATGCTCCAATGCTACTTGAAAATTTCGGCAAGCTTTCGATATTGTTCGGCAATGTCAAAGCCGACTGGCAGAAGGTCAACATCGGACGTAATGCGGCCGGCGGCATTCTTAAGCGCCTGGAATTTGAATTCAAAAGCGCACGGCCCGCGGACAGTGTTTTTGTTTTTGCCTATCTGCTTGAATGTTTCGCCATGATATTGAGGCGTTATTCACGAGACAAACACTCACCCGCAGACGCCAACCTGGGAGACACTCCCATAAAAAGGGCTCTGGATTGCATTCTTAACCACTACCGCGAAAAAATGACCCTCAAAATGCTGGCGCAAACCGCACACTTAAGCCCTAGCCGATTTTCCGAGATATTCAGACGGAACACAGGCTGCGCACCCATTCAATATATGAATAAATACCGGCTGGAAAAAGCCCGGCTCGTTCTGGCTTATTCCGAAATGCCGATTAAGCAGGTCGCCGACTATTTTGGCTTCAAGTCAATTCACTATTTCAGTCGCGCCTTCAAAAAGCAATTTGGCCGCAGCCCTTCCGAACGTTCCTTTCTCAGTATCCAACAGTAAGATTGTGCAAATAATCAGGAGTATTGTCTAAAGACACGAGCCTATTTCCGGGGTACGCTTTTTATCGGCATCGATCAAAAGCCGGACTCAGCCTTTAAAAACAACCATCAACGGGAAGGTTCGCTTTATGGCCAACTCGCGTATAAGCCGCCGAATGGTCAAGGCCGGATTCAAAAAGGAAAACATTCCTTCGTATTTGCCGTGCAAGCCGCTTGCCTTGCCGATGTTCTTCGAGAAAAAACCTTATCAGGGCGCCAGCGGCAGGCTGTATCCCCTGGCATTTACCGACGGCATAAGCTCCGATAAAACCGACCATTCGTATGCCGTGGCAACGCTGGAAAACGAATATATCGGCATAAAAGTGCTCCCGCAAATCGGCGGCAAGATCCAACGCGCCTACGATAAAACCAACCGTTACGATTTCATCTACCACAACCCGGTCATCAAGCCGGCAATGATCGGACTGGCCGGACCATGGTGCTCGGGAGGCATTGAATTTAATTGGCCGCAGCACCACCGTCCCACCACGTTCATGCCCGTCGAGGCTGCCATCGAAGAATGTGCCAACGGCGAAAAAACGGTCTGGGTCGGCGAAACTGAGCCATTCAACCGCACCAGGGGCATGGCAGGAATCACAGTGTGCCCCGGTCGTTCTTTTATCAAGGTGAAAGTGCGTCTTTACAACGCAACGCCCATTCCACAAAGCTTCATGTGGTGGGCCAACCTTGCCGTTGCAGTCAACGACCGCTATCAAGTTGTGTTTCCACCCGATGTCGAATATGTCAACGACCATGACCGGCGCGCGGTCATTTCCTGGCCCATCGCCAAAGGCGTTTATCAAACCGCCCGGCCCTATGACTTCGCGAAAGGCACGGATATCTCCCGTTATCCTGCGGTGGTGGTGCCGTCCTCCTACATGGTATCCCTTGGCCAGTCGAACATGGATTTTGTTTCCGGCTACGATTTCGGCCGGGACTGCGGCGTAGTCACTGTTGCCGATCACGGCATCGCGCCCGGCAAAAAGCTCTTTCATTGGGGCAACCATGCCTTCGGCAACAACTGGTGCGCTAACCTGACGGACGACGGCAGCCGCTATATCGAGCTGATGACCGGAGTCTATACCGATAACCAGCCTGATTTTTCGTGGATCATGCCTTTCGAAACCAAATGTTTCGAGCAATATTGGTATCCGATCTCGAAAATCGGCGCCATCAAGAACGCGACCATCGACGCCGCCGTCAACCTCGAAAAGCGCGGCAACCGGCTGTTTCTGGGTTTCAATGCCACTGCGGATTATAAAAAGTGCACCGTCAGGCTGTCAGAGGACGGCCAAGTGCTGTTTGAAGAGCAAGCGCATGTGTCGCCCGGACACCCATACTGCCGGGAGTTGGAAGGCATCCCAGCAAAACGTCTGGATCGGATTGTCGCCGCACTGCTTTCGCAGGAGGGGAAGACGCTGGTCGCTTTCGGCGGTCGCGCGCGCGAAACTAAAAAGCCGATCGCGCCGCGCCCCCCTGCCCTCGCGCCTAATAAAATCCCCAGCGTCGAGGAATTGTACATTAATGGACTGCACCTGGAGCAATACCGGCATCACACTTATGTCGCAGAGGATTATTACCGGGACGGACTCCGGCGTGATCCGGGCGATATCCGCTGCAACACGGCCATGGGCAATTCCATGCTCAGGAACGGGTGCTTCGACCAGGCCATCGCCCATTACGACAAAGCCATTGAGCGTCTTACCCTGCGCAACGGAAATCCTTACGATACAGAAGTCTTCCACATGCGCGGTCTTGCCCTGCGGTATTTGGGCCGGACGGAGGAAGCTTATCGGAGTTTCTCACGCGGCATCTGGAACTATGCCTGGCGCAGCGCCGGCTATACCAAACTTGCGGAAATCGACGCCTTGCGCGGCGAGTATGCGCCGGCGCTCGCCAAACTCGATCTAGCCATCGGCACAAACGCGCAACACCTCCGGGCGCATATTCTGAAAGCCGCCATCCTGCGCCACGGCGGAGATCCCCGTCAGGCGCTGGAAATATCGAACGCGCAGGCCGCACAAGACCGACTGGACATCCTGCCGCGCTTCGAACTTTATCTGGCGCAACGCGCAGTGGGGAGAAGGCAAAAGGCGGCGCGCGAAATGGCGGCGATCCGGGAACGCTTTATAGGCAAACCGGAGTATTATCTGGACGCCGCTGTTTTTTACATGGACGCCGGTTTTTACCGGGACGCGCTTGATGTGCTCAAGGCGGCTGGGGCGTCCTATTCGCTGGTCCGCTACTATGCGGGATATTGCCGCGCGCTTCTGGGCGACAAGACGCAGGCCGTAAAATGCTGTCAACAAGCCGACCGCGCGGACCCGACTTATTGCTTCCCGGCGCGCCTCGCGGATATCGCCGTCTTGGAAAACGCCTGCGCGCTGCATCCGTCTGGCGCAATGGCGCCGTACTACCTCGGCTGCCTGTATTACGACAAGACCCGCTATGAAGAGGCTATCCGCCAATGGGAGATATCCGCGCGCTTAAAACCTTCTTTCGCTCCCGCGCATCGCAATTTGGCCATAGCGTATTTCGACAAGCGGGGCGACCATCCCATCGCACGCCGCCACATGGAAAAAGCCTTTCGACTGGCGCCCGACAACAGCAGACTTTTCTACGAATTGCAGCAGTTGCTCAAGAACGCCGGCGTTCCGCCTGACGAGCGCCTCGCCCTCTATGCGCATAACGAGGCGCTGGCCGAATCGCGGGACGATTGCGTGCTTGATCGCATGATTTTGCTGACAATGCAGGGCGAATATGACGCTGCGATCGAAATGGCCAGGCGCCATACCTTCCATACCTATGAGGGCGGCGAGGGCAAACTTACCCGACATCACGCATGGCTGCACGTGCTCAAGGGCAACCGGTATTATGACAAGGGCGAATACGACAAGGCCGCCGCGGAATATATGACCGGCACACGGTTTCCTGCGAACTACGGCGAAGGCAAGAGCTATTTCGCCCAGGAAGCGCACATCTACTATCGCCTGGGACTAGCTTTCGAAAAGCTCGGCGCCAAACCGAAGGCGCACGCCGCTTTTGTCGAGGCTTGCATCGACAAGTCGGCCACGACGGAGATCAATCTATTCCGTGCTCTGGCGCTACGGAAGCTGGGCCGGATTACGGAAGCGAACACCGTGTTGAACGATATGGTGACCGCGGGCAAAAAACTGATTGACAATAAAACCGCCTATCCCTACTTCGGCGTCGGTTCGCCCACGCCCGTACCTTTTGAATACGAAATCGCCAAGCTCAATACCGTTGCCGGCTTGATTCTCAAATGTTTTGGCTTGCTCGGATTAGGGCGGATGAGTGAAGTCCGGAAGGAGGCACATACCCTCAAAATGATCGACCCGTATAATTTACAGCTTTATCTCCTGAATAAAACCATCCAAATGATATCGAAAGACACAAATTACGGAAGAGGAGCGAAAGTATCATGACAAAAAAACAGACACCCTGTAACCAGATATTTTACTTTGATTACGAGCAGGACACGCTGGCCGACTGGGCCGTCCAAGCCGGCCGGCAACAATTGAAAACTGAGTTTGTACTCCAGCAAAAACAATCGATCATACTGTCTTTTGCCGAGCGATTATATTCCAAGGGGGCAACATACAATTGCATTGAAAAATACCGATTGGACGACCAGGAACATTCGTGTTCCTGGAGCCATGCCATCACTTCGTATCCGGGATATGGCGGATTGTGCAAATCCTTTGCGCATGAACTCAGCGCCGGGCGACATGTTGTCAGCCTGGAATGCGACATTCCGGAATACATGGAACCTGGCCAAATAATTCTTTACCTGCACGCCGCGCCATCAGCAGGAAAACTGCCGGAACCCGCCGCCGACGAAATTATGCCCTGCCCCACCGCGCCTGAATACCCCGATACACCCGACACGCCATCGTTAAAAGATTACCGCATAGGTGTCAACGCGGATAAACGTTCCATCGGCCGCTTCGGGTTCACCAAGGGTGATGGCCTGCTGGATTGCGCCATGCCCACCCTGGGCAGTTTGACCCGCATGTATTTATGCGGGCATCCCGACTACCGCAAAATGCATCGCTGGCAATATTCGTTGCTACCGGAAGGCATCGATCCCGCCAAACGCTATCACGGCACTTTTGCGCCCGCCCAGGTTGACTGGCACGCCGACCAGTTGGAGATCACCTACTTAAGCGTCAGTTGGCGGACCAAGTTCGACCGTCCCGGCAAGACTGCCATAAACTTCGGTTGCGTTTATTCGCTCGCCTCAGCTGCGGTAATGGTCGAGACCGACGACCGCCAATTGCGCCTAAGCGAACTTGAATATTCCGGCAACTATACCCGGATAATGCTGCCGCTTAAGAAGGGACTGGTTGTTCGCGACATTACATGCCTGGAAACGGCCTATTGCCGCGAAATCGACGGGGACCTGAGTGAAAATTTCTTTTTCTTATTCGGCGCCACTGAATTTCCGGATATTCCCATCCAAGTGATCGTTCAGAAGCAGCCGGAAAGCATAACATTGCTGCGCCACAATGGATTGCTGACGGAACTGGCGGTCAATACCGACGGCATATTCGGCGTCGGATTTGTCGTCTCGCCCTTCGGCATCGAAAGCTTCATGCCGAATGAAACGCAAAGCGACGCCTTCCGGCTGGATGCATATAACCGCTGCCATTTCTGGTCCAGGGCGGCGTTGGCCTATCCTATCGATGCCGAGGAATATTACCAGGTTCACGAAAACTCGCAGCAGGTTGAGATCGCGCAGCGTTTTCGTTACCGGATGATTAAGGACGACTGGGGAACAACGCCCTTGAAAACCGCTCCGTTGCCGCCGTTGGCCGACATGACCTCCGACCTTAAAGATTTTATTATGCCGGAGACGTCCGTTAATTTCAATTTTCCGACAAAATATGGTTATCTCAAGGGTCTGGTCAATGCCGACTGTTCCTCCTACCGCTTGCCGTTCATCCCGGAACGAAGGAAATTCCCGCTGCGCGCGGCAAAGGATGACGCCATCCGGACGGAATTGGCCGATGGCTGGGACGATTACTGGAACTTCCAGGAAAAGTTCGCCGACAAACTTGCGGACGACCTTTATTATCCTTATCCAGGCGCATATCTTGAAAAATACATGATTCCCGTCTGGATGTTCACCCATCTGGACGGCAAGGCACTCGAACCATTAAGGCGACGCATCCGGGAAAATCTGCCGCGGGCCATCGATTTCGAACGGACCTATTTCTATTGTCGCACCGACTGGGGCGATCTTATGCGGCGCTATCCTGAGGCTGACGAAATCGCCGGGATTTACACCGATCCAAAAATCGTCAGAAAGCAGTTTTACGGCTGGTATGACCGGGTAGAACCAATCACCGGGATGAAATATAAGATATGTTATATCAATGTCTCACTGTCGAATTTTCTTCCCAACGGCAGGCGGGAAACAATCGCCAACTTGCCGGCCCCGTTAATTGAAAACGACTGGGGCACAGGTCTTGCCTTTACAGCAATTTATCTTGGAACGCTGCTTGTCGACGGATGGGAAACGCTGCACAAGCACTGGGAAACGATCAAGGGCGCCTTCGAATATTTCCGGGTGTTGCAGGACTGGTGCTGCATGAGTTCGCCTTACGCCGAAAACGGCCGGCTCTGGGTGGAAGGCGCGAATTATGGCGCATTCACCGCCTTTGCGCGCATGGCGGAAGAAATCGGCGACAGCGAATCCCTGGCTCTGGCACGTTACATCGGGGCAAAGCAGGGCGCCGCGCGGCTGGCAATCTTCCGTTCGTCCTATATATATTTTTACAAGTTTTTCCGGCGCGGCCCCTGGTACATTACCAAAACTTTGGGCGATGAAGCCAGCGCCAGCGATGGATTTCTGCACGTGCCCGACCTTGACGAAAACGGCTATGGCGGCACAGGCATCTACAACTTGAGTACCGAAGGAATTTTCCCGGAAGTTTTCATGCTGCTCGCCCGGAATTGTCCGGATGAAACGGCGCATGTCATGGAATTATTCCGACAAAACTTAATCAAAAGGACATCGACGGTGCGCAACGGATATCGGTGGGGCGATATACAGACCTACTGCAGCCGACTGATGTTCCTGGCCTTGAGCGGAAAAATTGAAATGGAAGAACTGAAAAAGGAGATTGCATTCGGCGACAAACACGAGGTGATGCTAAGAAAATGGCGCGGCATCCATTGTCCCCCACGCTATCTGCCCAAGAACCTACTGTCTAGTTATTTGAAAGCTCTCGTTCAGGCCCACAGCTATCCGGCATGGCTGGAAACCTGGCGGAATCTCAGCATCGACACCGCATCATTTGACGCTGGGAAATCGGTCGCCGAAGTCAAGCTTGGCCAAGTTCGTCCAGGCGCAAGGATTGAATTCGGCGTCACACAAAGGCCGCGGCGAGTCACGCTTAACGCAAAAGAAATCACGTTCATGCATCTGGGCCAATTCCAACGGCTGACTGTCAAGCCGGATCAAGCTGGATTATTGCATTTGGAATTTTAATGTTCCGCCGGCCGGCAGCATGCGCCTAGATCATTTGCCACATCACCGGGATACCTGCTCCAAACAAAATGCGGGCGTGAATTCGCTCTTTCAGAAAATCTGCCGCCGCGTTCTCGATGCGCACAAACCAAAACAAGTGCGCTTGGTCGCGGTTTGCGCTGTATTTTAAGGCACTCCGGCATAAGAATGCCAAGCCAGATAAAAATGACAGGTAAGCAAGCGTTCATCAGGGCACGTTTAGCGCGCCGCTCATCCGCATGACACAGCCTTGTATTCCGTAAGATCCTCATCCGGTTCGGGATGCGCGTTCGCACGCGCAGTGGAAAAGCAACCATCAACCGGGGCATTTTTGGCAGGTTTATTTCATTTCTTCCAGAGCCGCGCTGACATAGTCCAGTGCGGCATCATCAGCCGTGAAGGAAAAATACCCCATATTCTCATACGCCGCCAATTCGAACCTGAATTTAAAAGCCGTTGGCGTATCACTCAAGTCAAACGGACCAATCTCACGCTTGATTTCATCCACATACGAACGTTTGTCGTCTGGCTTCCGAATGCATGATTTCATAGTCCCTTTGATTTGACCTTTTCCGGAAGCCATGATCTCGCCGTTAATTACATGCCTGGCGTCATTGTTCGGCACAAAAGACCACCAGGCCCAAAGATTCCCTTTTTTAAATTCGATTCGATTTTTATTGTTTTTGCCCTGCAATAGTTTCACATTGCCGCCGTTCCAAAGCTTCGGAAATTTTTCGCTCTTGATGCCGTCAGGCGCAGTTTTATCTTTTTCCAGGGTGTCGACAACTTCCGTGAAATTACCGTTTTGTACCAGGTTTTTTCCGGTAACGGCGCGGCGGAAATTTATCTGCCGATGCGCATCCGTCCCGTCAATGCTGGAACCTTCACTTGCGGCCGGCGGCTGAAGATTCAAACACGCACGGATAAAATGCATCTGCCAAACTTGTCCTGACAGGATCTTTGTTCCCATGACATCCGCAGGAAAACGCATTTCCAGAACATAGCGGTCCTTCAAGACTTTGGTTTTGATTTCGGCCTTTGATTCGAAATCCTTATCCGTCAGTTTGGCGTCATAATAGGCGCCGATGCTGTTGATGACCCAGTGGCAGTAATCACCGCCCGGTGGCGCAATAAAGACTTCAACCGAATCGTCTTCCCATACGTTGCCGTCACGTTCCGTAACCAGGGTTTTCAAGGGCGACCAGGCATGCTCGGTCATGGCTTCAATGCCTACATACCAATTGTCGGCATCGTAAAGGACCTTGACTCGTGTTTCCTCCCTGGGTTCGGCGCCGGTTTTGATCACCTGAAACCCAGTAACCAGCGGAGCTCTGCGCCAATCGTCTTCATCCAAAACACCGTCAATCACTATTTTTCCCTCTGCCTCGCGCAAGGGAATGTCGTTTTGTCCGGATATCGTCTTTTTCAGTTTTTCCGCGTACTTGCCCCAAATAGTCTTCAAATAATCCCGGTCCTGCGCAATACGTTTTTTGACCATCGCATCATTCGCCGCCAGCTTTTCCGCTTCATCCAGGTACATCATAAGCCGTTTGTCCGCTCCGGGCACGGTCAGACAGTAACCGATCCTGGCAGGTCCGCCATAGATGGCATGTCCGGGCGCGCTCTCCCAGAGCTCGCGTCGAAAGGCATGATATTGTTTCATGGGAACGGAGGCCGGCCCGTAATATCTGTCGTAGGCATCCTCAAGGAGCTTGTTGACGTCCAATGTGTGATCCCACAGCATTTTGGCCGCTACATAGTAAAGTTGCCAAGACGTCTCCCAGAACGGATCGGCCGGTTCGCAGCAATCGTCCATCCAGCCTCCGTCAATGCCGAGTTTTTTGTAAAGCTTGAGATCGTCCGCCAGAACATATTCCATAACAGCGTACGACGAATTGGCACAACCCATGTATTCGTAAAAATCCATTTTCGGCGCAATCTTGTGCCAAGCCAGAATATCCTTGAGCATTTTCGCGTTCATCTCGCATTTCGGATCGTCCAGGCGATGGACATAGCAACGCCCATGCGGTGCATATGTGCCCATGACCCGCGCATCGTAACGCATCGCCGGATCTTTCGGCAGATCGCGGTAATCGGAGTACATGGTAAAGGCAAGCTTAGCCTGCGGATCGCACTTTAAGATCTCGCCGGTCATTTTGATGAAAAAACGGTGAACCATCGTGGAAACATCGAATACACCGTTATAGGTGCCCAGCTTGACGCACTCCGGACAAAGGCACCAGGTTTTAGCGGCATCATGCCCGGCCAGACCATACCTGTAATTCGAGCCATACGCATACGCCAGTTGTTCGAGGGCATAATCGCGGACAAGTTTCTGGACATCCGGATTCGAAATGCACCGCTGAAAACGTCCCTCCTCCGTGTGCCGTTTTCCGTCGATAAGCGGAAAATATTCAGGATGAGTTTTCGCAAATGTTTTGATCGGGACGGCCGATTCAAAAGTCAAATGCCCGCCGCCGCCCCAACGCGCATTGGCTGCCGACCAGTAATCGAGCTGTTCCTTGCTGACATTTGGATATTGATAGCGGGCCCCGATGCCCATTTTATTGCGAACGTACCAATCCGAAAGCAACGTTCCCTTGTCTTCCCCATACCACTTTACCCGGTAGGCATTTATGCCTCGTATTTCAAAGGAAGGCTGCTGGAAGTCATCGATCTCGCCCACGGTGATGCTTTCCATCTTTGGGCAAAACTCACCCTCCTCGCCCGGATAAAACCAGCGCACTCCAAGATAGTTCTCAAGGAATGTAAAGGTCCCGTATAAAACTCCTACCGGTTTCTTGCCGGCAATGACGATCTTCTTGTCGCCGTTCGTTTTGATATAAAACGCCTCGTCGCTTTTTGCATCCGCGAGCTTTGCAAGCACGTCGGGCGGCAGCAAAAATTCGCCGTTTTCGAGCGTCACCAGCAAAATTTCAATAAAATCAGGGTTTGGCGAGTTCAGCCGGTAATGCTTGGGCGGATACGTCGAGCGGACGATGCTTGCTCCGGAAATTTTTTTTATGTAATCCTGAAGTGTAACCGCCGCCGCAAATTCGCTTCCCGATGGCACCGGATTAAGTTGGATCCGCGCATCACTCTTCCCTTTTTCGACCAGATTGTATTCTTTCGCAAATCCTCCCACAGCCAGCGCCAGGATCATGATGGCCAGGACAGCAACGGAGTTCGTAATCTTCACTGATTATCTCCCGATCTATTTATGCTTATCCTGAACTGTAATTTTCACAACTTTGATGTCGCCCGGGCCAACATCAATTGAGAATGAATTTTTATTTTTGTCCCAGGCCATATCCGTGCCTTCCCGCAGTTCCTGCACCATGATCGGGATCAGCGACCGCATGTCGACCGTAACCTTGGCGGTTTGGGCAACATCCGCCTTTTCCGGCGTGCGCGTGAATTTAGTTACGCCCTTGTTGTTGATCAGATACACCCACCAGCCATCCGACACTTTGTTCAGCCCATATTCGATATCGCCCTTTACCTCAACCGGCAGGACGTCTTTCACAATCTGCCGCATCAGAATTTGAACAAGAGGATGTTCCCTGGATTTCATGGCCTTGATGTAAGTATCGTCGTTATTATCGCAAAAGCTCTTGCGCGGAACCATGCAGTCCACCGCGGTTAAAATCACCCTTCCCCGGCCATAGGCATTCACGCAGGCCAAAATTCCTCCCTTGCTGTCGAGCCAAAGCGGTTCGGCGCCTTTTAATTCAAGCTTTTCATAATCGTACGGCTCCGGCAGCGTGACGGCGTCGCGCCCGTCAACAACCTTGACTTCCCCTTCCGTCCCGCAAATCGCGCCCGTCCGCCTGGCCCCGATAAAATCTTCCGGCAGATTTTCGTTAACCTGCCGGATATTGAGGACCAGCGTTCCGCCTTTCTTTACATATTCCTTCAATCGTTTCGCCAGCGCCTGGTCGATATTGAATCCACCCAGCATGATCGCCACCTTGTAATTCATCAGCGTTTTCAAGGCCACGGGCCCGCTCGGCGGGCGGGGCATAACCGCATCATATATATCCCCATATGGACTATTGGCCAGACAGCCTTCCTGGCCTTGTTTCAAATTCTGTGCCATTGGCACCACGGTATACATGAAGGCGTCGATCATACTGTCCGGCCGTTCCATGGGAAAGAACGACCAAGGGCGCCCACCCCATTGCGGGTAGCCCTGGTTGAACGGAATCATTAGCGCCACCGGCGCATAGCTGGTACCGCGGTCGGGGAACCACTGGGTGAACGCATACCACTCTTTCATCGCTTCGCCAAATGGGGAAAGCTCGACGTCGCCGCGCACATCCTGGTTTTTGAATTGCCAATAGGCATACGGCCAGGTCTCGTGCTGTACAATGCTGGCACCGGCTAAATAAGCCAAATACATATTTCGCCGATTAAGCGAAATCGACGGACCGCAGGTCGGGCCGCGGACATGACCTGCCCCGGCATAGGGAACAGAATTGGTCGTCAGGCAGTAGGGAAAAGCATTGTCGTCCCATTTGCCATCCTCGGTGAACCCGTTATAACAGACGGCAATATACCATTCCCACGGCTTGCTGTATTGCCGCGCCGCGCCGCGTGCAAACGACATGGCAACCTGGTACCGGTAAGGCCCGGTACTCGACGTTTCCAGAATCACCATCCCGGCGCCCCATTCCAACGGGTAATGGTCCCAGCACCAGGCACTGTGCAGGAAGATCATTTTATCCGGATCGTCGAAATAGTAGCGCCGCGCAGCCTGGAAACAGGCATACGATCCGGCCAGCGCCTGATCGCGGCCTTTGACCGCGTTTACGAGGATATTCGTTGCCTGCGCGATCGCCGTTTCCGAACACTTGATCGCCCGCAACCGTTTCGCATATTCGACCATATTCGTTTGGGAGAGGGCTCCGATATAGTCGCTGTCATACTCATCGCCAGCCGCAAACCCCAGGAAGTTGGGATGCTCTTTCTTCCACTGTTTATACTCGCGGGCATCCACTTGGAAATCTTCCATGCACCTGAAATGAGGACGGCTGCCACCTCCGCCAAGAATAAACGGCACCTTGGGATCGAATTCCGCGGCGCTCAATCGCGCGGCGCCGATTGCCAGGCAATGATTGGTATCCGGCACCATAAGGTTGTTGCGCGAATACCAGCGCGCCGCTTCACGCAGCATCGGTTCGCTTGAATTTTCCATTTTGGCCTGCGAGACCGGCGACTTTTTCGTGGGCAGCGGCTTCGGCTCAAATTTATCGCGCCAGGACCCGCCCAGCAGGTTCCAGAATCCGCGCCCCATAATGATCGGCGGAACCCGATCCGGCGCCGTTTCATAATCCTGCCGGGCGACAAGCCGGTAAGTTGTCCGGGAATCGTTTGTCCCTTCGGCGCCCGCGGCAGCGCCCGGATTGAAAAGCAGCACGGCCGCCAACAACAACGCCAAGTGTATGCCTAAAGCTTGTCCGGCAATTCGATTCATATCGATATCCTTATTTGTATGCCCAACTTGATGTTAAGAACTTAACGTCCGGCGCCCGGGCTGTTGAGCTTGTTCACAGGCACCCCTTTGCCATATACTTCGATTTCCCGCACATGGACGGCAGCATTCACGTTGTTACTGGTCGTGGTCAATCGGACAAAACGTGCCGGTGTCGGACGGAAGGGATAAAGACGGCCTTCAGCCGTACTTGGCGCCGTATTTGTCCGTTCGTCGACAATCTCAGTCCACTTAACGCGATCGGGAGAGACGGCAATCGCGTATTGGTAATAGCGCCTGTCGCCCCCCCACCACATGAACAGATTGATCGCGGTTAATTCGTGTTCCTGCCCCAAATCGATTTCCAGCCAGCAAGGCCATTTGGATTCCCAGAACCAGCCGCTTCGGTTGCCGTCCACGGCATATTCCGGATTGGTTCCATTGCTGCAACTGACCAGGCAGTTGTCCGCCAGATTAGAGGACTGGGCTGAGGCCATAAGCGGCACGAGGCCGGCTGCACAACACAATCCGGTCAGGTATGAAATCATGCGATTGCTCATCAGTTCCCGCCTTCTGTTTTGATTTTAATAATGTTGACATCGCCCGGCGCCACGCGCACAAGCAATGAGTTCTTTGCTGTATCCCATTGAATTGCAACGTTGGACCGCAAATCCGTAATGGATAGAGGCTTCAAATTACGCAACCCTATTTCTACCGTTGCCGTCTGATCGGTATCCAGCCGCTGCGGGTTACGCGCGCTTTTATAGATTCCCTTGTTGTTGATCAGGTATATCCACCAGCCGTCGGATACCTTGTTGAATCCATATTGAATATCGCCTGTCACATCAACCGGGATGACTTCGTGAACCAATCTGGCGAGCAGAAATGATATGAATGGAAATGTCTCCTTACCCTGCCACTTGGAATAGGTCGGAACGCGCATATTGCCCAAATTCTCGGGCAACAGATAATCCACGGTGGCAAGCACCAGGCGTCCTCTGCCAAACTCGTTGACGCAGGCCATGACCCGGTTGTCGGCATCCACTAGAATAGGACGGGCGCCTTTCAAAATCACCGGATCGAACATATAGGCATTCGGCAGGGACATCGTCTCTGGGCTCATCAGCGAACGCACGGGTGAGCGCACGGGGATTGCCTTGCCTGAGGGTTCGACTCCAATGAAGCTGGCAGGACAGTTTTGGCCAACTTGTTTGATGTTCATCACCAGCGTCCCGCCGTTTTGCACATAGTTCATCAAGCGATCAACCACCGGCTGGCTCGGGGCAAAATCGCCCACGAGAATCATAGCCTTATAGCCGGACAAAATCTTTGCGGCCACAGGTCCGCTGGGCGGATCGGGCAAAATGATATCGAACAAATCACCGAAAGGGCTATTTGCCAACGCGTATTCCTGCTCATGTTTGCCGTTGTGCCAGGGAACAATGACACGCAGAAACGCCTCGATCATGTGATCGGACCGCTCCTGGGGAAATTGGCCCCAGATCGGCCCTCCGGTAATGGGGCTTTGTCCGTGGGAAAAAGGCAAAGCAAGCGCGATCGGCGCATAGCTGATTCCTCTGTCCGGATGCTTCCGAATAAAATCGTACCATTCGCGCAGCACCTCGCCATGCGGAGAAAGCTCCCAGACGCCGTCGTGGTCCTTATCCAAGCAATAGGCGAAAGGGAAACACTCGCAGTGCAGGAAATTAGCGCCCGCCAGATAGGCCAAGTACCGGTCACGCTTGTTCAACGACGGCGAGATGCCAAAATCGGGGCCACCGCCTGATTTGCCCATATAGTCAGGGTCAACATATCCGTCTTTATCAACCATTCCCAGGGCCACATACCACCCCCAAGGCTTGCCGTACTGGCGGCTGGCGCCCCGCACAAAATACATTTGCGGCTGGTGACGCTGATATCCGGCGCAGGTGGTCTCGATCCAGGGAATCCCCCCTCCCCACTCCATGGCATAATGATTCAAAGCGCGGCCGCAATCCATGAACATCATTTTATCCAAGTCATCGAAGTGACGCGTTCTGATCGCCTGATGGTAGGTATGCAACGCGTTCATTGCTTGATCCCGATTGGTGTGGTTCCAAAAACGCTCCTGGATCATGGCAAGGACGTTTTCCGATGCTCCGCGATTTCTGACGCTCGCGATATTGTTGGTGTTGTGCAAATATCCGTAATCGTTATCCCACTCCGTTCCACAAAAAAACCCGATAAAATTGGTGTTTTCATTCTTCCAGCGCGCATAATCTTCCTTGTTAACGCGCGCCTCCTCGAAACAACGGAACGGCGGACGCGACTCGCCATCCGAAATGAAAAACGGCCGATCAGGATCGATTTTTAAGTCTCTCAACTTCAGGGCCGACACATCAAGAACAGCCGATTGCGAATCCACGCGAATGCGAATGGCTTTCGCAGATATCGGATCAAAGCGCAGTTCGCAGCGGGCTTGGTTGTTGGTTAGCACCGCTGTCCCGGGTATATCCTTCCAACCACCCTGTGCTTGATATTGAATGACAAACCGGCTGGGCAGTTGGGCGTATACGTTGGTTCCCTCGGCCTTGGGTCGGCCGCCATGAATGACAACACGCTGGATGCGAACATCCTTGTCGAATGCAAATGCGACCCAGGCCTTCTGGTCGGCACCGTATCTGGCGGGGGATGAATAACATGCGCTTTGCAGCGAAATATCCGCATCGTTAACCCGCTCGATATATTTGATTTGCGCTCCTTCCGCTTCCGCGGAAACGGAGGCTTGGGGCGCCAGATTCCGGTCGCTATCCGCCCCGAAAATCTCAACCTCTCTCAGGAGCAGGCGATTATATGCGTTGCGTTCCTCATCGATCAGCGACTGCAGGTAATATGCTCGCACACCTTCATCGAACATGGGACGCAGGGATGTTTCCGCATAAATCTTTGCCAGTTCATTCGAATAGCGCGCAGGCTGAGGCGCGTATATCCAGAACGGACTCCCTATCACCGGCTGCGGCGCCCATTCCTGAGGCAAATCGAAGTTCGTTGATACGACCAGCCGGCCAGTATATTCCGGCCAGGCCGGCATGCTAACCGTCGGCTGGACATCCGCGCCAAGCGCCGTTTTGCATGCGGCCAGGATTCCAAGCAGCGTCAAGGTTTTCATAATGGAGGGGGTTATACGCATCGTTTGGTCTCCTTGTGTCGGATGGAATCGCTTCTAATCACAGCGTTAACGCATCAAGAACAGCGTGCCATGCAGCAAATATTCATAGGCGCCTATATCTATACGGCCACTGAACTTGTCGATCCGCAAATGGCCATCCAAATCCACAGTATCGGCCATGCCCGCCAGATTCGCACCGGCATTGATGCATGGCGATCCCGTCGCAAGCCGGTAGTTGCCGCTAACAAAATCCTTGAACATCGGCGCATTGGTAATATTGCCCTGATTGGCCGGCAAGACCGTTGTTGGGCAGCAGCAGGAATAAAAAACGTTGGTCGTGTAAGTTGTGCCGAAAAATTTGATGTCGCTGACGCCGGTATTGCCGTTATAGGCAACGATGCAATTTGTGATATTCTGCGGCCGCGATGCGTCATTGAAACAAACCCCATGCCCGGGATAGTTGCTGACGATCGTGCAGTTAACTAACGACGTTGGCCGGCCGACACTGCCGCCGCCTATATTGATGCCGCTGCCATAGCCCCAGTCGCCGGTGGAAACGTTCTGGCAGATCAGGGTATTCCAAATGCCCGTGACGCTGCTGGCCGATATGCCTGCCACGTAATAAGCGCGATTGCCCTGGACCACGCAGTTAAGAAGACCAGCAGCCGAATCGATGTATACCCCGCCGCCATACCCCTGGTAACCACATCGATTGCTGATTATCGTGCAATAGACCAGACGTTGACCGAGTGGCGATGAACCCAATGTCGACCCACCGCCGCTTTTATAGCAACTATTCTCGGCAATAATGCAATTGGAGAGCGACCCATAGCTGCCGCCACCGCTATTGCTCGAATAATTATTGCTGATCGTGCAGCCACTTGCCATACCGCTAAACACATAAATGCCGCCGCCCTGAGACCAGCCGGCACTGTCCCAATTGCGGACGGCATTGGATGCGATCAGGCAACGGGTTACCTGTCCATTCAACATATAGACACCGCCGCCGTTATTTTTATCTCCATAATACTTGTGTGTGGCCTGATTGCCGATAATGAAACAATTTGAGAGAATACCGCCCGTTGCGCTAATGAAGACGCCACCTCCATGTGCAGTTGCACTACCGCTGTTGGTCGTAAGATTATCGCGAATAATGCAGTTGGTGACGCACGCCCCGGCATTGTCCAGATACAATCCCCCACCATTGCCATTGGTATATCCGTTGGCCAAAGTCATGTTCGCGAGAAGTGCGACAGCAGTGACATAGAAACAACGGGTAACTTGGTTGCCATCCACGACGACCGTTTCCGGACCGTTAACCCCCTGAATTGTTACCCCCTTATTGACTGATATTTGCTGTGCCAACTTATATGTCCCATTGGATACCAGAATCACATCTGCAGCAACAGACTTGGCTAGCGCGTTGCTGATTGTGAGCAGAGGCGACTCCCAGCTTGTGCCGGGATTGGCAACCGCATCGCTGCCGTTGGTAGCCACGCAATAATAGGTTGTGGCTGCCTGTACCGCCATACACCCAAGCCACATTGCCAGGAAAACAAGCACGCGAACCGATTTTTTCATAACGAGCCCTCCATTTGAACCTCAATCCTTGCGTATAAATCAGTCTTGAAAAAGCACCCTATGTCATCTCGTCACAGTCCAGACTCGAAAATTCAGACCATTATGGGAAACACAATCCTTTGCCCCCCTGATGCGGAGCCGCATTTGATGGATATTTTCCCAACATTCATCACGGCGCAACGGTTAATTTCACGATACGGATATCGCCGGGACCCACGTCAATGGTCACTAGCTTTTGCGTCTTGTCCCAAGCCGGGGCTTTATCAGTGAGCAGTTCACTGCCCCCTGTTACCTTCAAGTCCCGCAGGGCAATGGTAACCTTGGCGGTGGCGGCCGGATCGAGCTTTTCAGCCGTGCGCGTAAACTTGGTCACGCCCTTGTTGTTGATCAGGTAAACCCACCATCCGTCGGCAACCTTGTTAAGTCCGTATTGGATATCGCCCCGCACTTCGACCGGCAACACCTCGTCCGTAATTTGACGCATCAGGAGTTTGATCAGCGGCAGGTCCTTACCTTCGGCCAATGAACTCAGAATATGTTCGGCATTGCCGCTTTGGCTGTTGAGCGCTTGTCGCGGCACCATGAAATCAACGGTAGTCAGGACCACCCGCCCACGTCCATAGTCGTTCAAACTGGCAATGATACCGCCGGCCTGATCAATCCAGAGAGGCCTGGCTCCCCGGAGTTCGATCTGATCGTAATCGTATGGTTCGGATAATGTCACCGTTGCCCGGCCATCAGCCGTTTGCACCTTACCCTCGATGCCGCCGACTTTGCCCGTGCGCTCCGCGCCAATAAAATCTTCCGGGAAATTGTTGTTGAGCTGGCGAGTATTGACAATCAGAGTGCCTCCTTCGCGCACATACTGTTGCAACCGCTTGGCCACGGCCTTATCAAGATCGAAACCACCGAGCAGGACCGCCACGGAATAATTTTTCAGGACCGCCAACGGCACCGGACCGCTCGGCGGATCGGGCCGAATGACGTCGTAAATATCGCCAAACTCGTTATTTGAGAGACAGCCTTCCTTGCCTTTTCGCGTGTCATGCGAATGCGGCACAATCGTGAATTGGAAGGCGTCAATCATTGTGTCCGCACGTGTCATGGGAAAATAACGGAACGAAGCTCCGCCATAGCAGGACTGGGCATGATTGAAAGGCAACAACAGGGCCACGGGAGCATAGCTCACGCCGCGATCCGGGAATTTCTGGCTGAAATCATACATCGCCTTCATCGCCTTGCCATGCGGCGAAAGCTCGTATTGGCCATACTTATTGTCTTTATATTTCCAAAACGCATACGGATACGTTTCCGGCTGCACAATGCTGGCGCCGCTGAGGTAACCCATAAAAAAGTCACGCCGCATAAGCGAAGGCGATAGTCCGCAGGTTGGGCCGCGGATGTGGCCGGACGCCACAACCGGATTTTGATTCGTTGTCAGGTAATACGGAAAAGCGGCGCCAATGTCTCCTTCCCCGTTTTCCTGACACCCATGATAACAGAGGGCCATATACCATTCCCAGGGCTTGCCATATTGGCGAGCCGCGCCGCGGGCCGAAGCCATGCCCTGCTGATGCCGATATGGTCCCTGGTTTGTCGTTTCCAGGATCGAGAGCGCCGTACCCCATTCGAGCAGATAATGATCCACGCACATGACGCTATGCAAATAGATCATTTTGTCAGGATCGTCGAAAAAGAATCGCGGCGCGCCTTCGTAAAACAATTGACGAAAGCCTTCCACAACCTGGTCACGCCCCTTAACCGCGTCGGCAGCGATTTCCAATGTTCGGTCAATGGCCTTTTCCGATGCTCCTGATTTCTTGAGCCGTGCTACATGTTGGGTCGTTGCACATTGCAGGAAGCCGCAATACACTCCGTCAATTTCGTTTTCGGCATAGAACCCCAAGAAATTCGAATGCTTCGCCTTCCACTGACGATACATTTTATGATTAATGGTCTTAAAATCGCCCAAGTAATTCTGAGACTTGGCCCCTTTTACCGAAAGGATAAACGGAGTATTGGTCGTAATGTTTTCCAAGTCAAACAGCCGGGCGCCATCAACAGTCAGGGGATTTGTGGAAGAAAACAGGTCGATTCCGTAGTAATAAACGGCAGCATCGCGCACCATAGGTTCCGTGGCAACGGCAAATTGCGCCAGTTCGTTCCTGGCCGGCGGAGGATTGGTGTCCGAACTGCAACGCAGCCGGCCTCCTTCCAACATCAGCCAGAACGGCCTGCCGGAGATTTCCGGCGGCTTGAGCGCGGGATTGACATTGAAATCATTCCGGGCAACGATCCGGATGGCTGCGTTGGTTTCGATCGCAACCGCTCCAGCTGCAAGCTGACATCCGCACATTACGGCAGCTATCAACGGCGCATGACCTAGGATGCGCCTTCCGGCGGCAAACACAGAAACGTGCTTTATTTTCTTCATGGCAATTCCTCTTAACTGAACGCTTTAATCTGCTGTGGCTCTATGGAAATGTGCTTATCTTCACTACCCGGATATCGCCCGGCCCGACATCGAGCGTAACAGTCTTTTGATCCTTTTCCCAGGCAAGGTCCTTGTCCGCGCGCAACTCGCGCACGCCTGTGACCGCCAAGTTCCGCAGAGCAATGGTAACTCTGGCGGTTGCATTCGGATCGAGCTTTTCGGCTGTGCGCGTAAACTTGGTCACCCCCTTGTTGTTGATCAGGTAGACCCACCAGCCGTCTGAAACTCTGTTTAATCCGTACTCGATATCGCCCTTTACTTCGACGGGCAAAACTTCGCCGACAATTTGCCGCATCAGCAGTGCGATCAAAGGCAGATCCTTGCCCTTGACCAGGGTATCGAGAATCTCGGCCCTGGCGCCCGGAGTATAGACCGCTTTGCGGGGCATCAGGTAGTCAGCGGTAGTCAGGATCACTCGCCCGCGCCCATAGTCATTGATGCTGGCCAGAACGCCGCCGGCCCGATCAAGCCACAGCGGACGGGCGCCCCGGAGTTCGATCTGATCGTAATCATATGGTTCCGTCAACGTCACCGCCATCCGGCTGTCGGCGGAAATTACCTTGCCTTCAGTCCCGCAGACTTTGCCGGTGCGCTCCGCGCCGAGGAAATCCGCCGACACATACTTGTTAAGCTGGCGGGTATTGATCACCAATGTTCCGCCATTCTTCACGTATTTCATCAGACGCTTGGCCACATACCGGTCCAGATCGAAGTCGCCCAGCATGATGGCCACCGGGTAGTTCTGCAGGACCGCCAATGACACGGGACCTTCCGGCGGATTGGGCCGGAGAACATCGTAGATATCGCCGTAAACGCTGTTATGCAGGCAGCCTTCCTGTCCGTTTTTCGAATTCTGCGCATGGGGCAAAAGCGTAAAATGAAAAGCGTCGATCATCGTGTCCGCGCGGGTCACCGGAAAATAGAAGAATGAACTGGCACCCCAGCAGGACTGGGCCTGATTGTGCGGGACCAACAAGGCCACGGGGGCATAGCTCACGCCGCGATCGGGATATTTTCGACTGAAATCCATCATCTCCTTCATAGCCTTGCCGTGAAGCGAGAGTTCGAATTCTTTCCGATCCTGGTCTTTGTATTGCCAGAAGGCATAGGGATAGGTCTCGGGCTGCACAAAGCTCGCGCCGCTGAAGTAGCCCAGAAAAAAGTCGCGCCGTAAAAGTGAGACCGACATGCCGCAGGTTGGTCCGCGCACATGCCCCGGTGGGTCATTAGTTACGGGCTTGGCATTAGTTGTCAGGTAGTAGGGAAACGCATTATTGTCCCCGCTGCCGTCTTCGTTGCAACCGTTGTAGCAGACGGCCATATACCAGTTCCAGGGCTTGCCGTATTGGCGCGCCGCACCGCGGGCATAAGATACGGCTTGCTGATGCCGATACGGGCCCGTGCTGGTCGTCTCCAAGGTCAGGAGACCAGCGCCCCATTCGAGCAAATGATGATCCACGCACCAAGCGCTGTGCAAATAAGCGAGCTTGCCCGGATCGTCAAAAAAGAAACGTTTGGCGCCATCAAAATATAATTGGCGAAAACCGATCAGGGCCTGTTCCTTGCTTGTGACCGCATTGGCGGCAATGGCCAAAGTCCGGGCAATGACCGTTTCGGAGGCGCCCGCATTCTGGAGTCGCGCCACAAGCTGGGTTGGCGATGTTCGAAGGAAACCGCAATACGCCGGATCAATCTCGCTCCCGGCATTGAACCCAAGGAAGTTGGGATAATCCGCCTTCCACTGCCGATAGGCTTTGTGGTTAATCGTCTGAAAATCGTCCAGGTAAGTGCGCGAGTTGGCCCGCTTAACTGCCAGAACAAAGGGTGTTCTTTGGTCCAGATTTTCCAACTCGAGCAAGCGGGCTCCATCTATTATCGGTGGATTGGTTGAGGAGTATAGATCAATACTTGCATATTCATGCGCGGCATCACGCACCATGGGTTCGGAGTCCTCGGCATACTTGGTCAGCGCGTTCGGGGTTGGCGGCGGATTGGTGCTTGAGCGTAAGCGCAAGGCGCCGCCTGGCAGCATCAGCCAGAACGGCCGACCCGCAATTTCCGGAGGTTTGAGCGCAGAATTGACATCGAAATCATTCCGGGCAACGATTCGGATTGCTGCGTTGGTTTCCATTGCAGCAGCCTGGACCGGCCGTTGCCAGCAACAGAGGGCAAGCGAGCACAACGCTGCCCCGCAAAATATTCCTCGCCCATTGCCGAATGCAGGTCTTAAGTTGATCGAATGCATGCCGACTTTCCTTTTATTACTTGAGTTGATGTCTGCAGACGACTTTAACCCAATGGGCTTTGTTATCTAACCATGAACATTGTGCCGCTGGGAATGAAGAGCTCATAGGCCCCCATATCCACCCTACCGTGCAAAATACGCGCATGCCCGTCCAGATCGACCGCGTTGGTCATCCAGGCCTGGTTCGTCCCCGAATTGAAGCATGGCGAGAAACGGTTGAACCTGTAGTTGCCTTCCGAAAAACCCGTGAATTTCGGATCGTTGGTTGTATTGCCGTTCATGAGCTTAAAGTGAGTCCCCAAGGTCGAACAGCTATAGGCAACGGCATTGGTGCCTACCCCGCCAAAATTAGCGTAATCTGATCCTTGATTACTGACGACGATGCAGTTAAAGATAAGTGGATTGGTTATCATTGTCGACCCGACCAGGGAAGCAATGCCGCCAACCCAGCGACCTGTATTGCTCAAGATCGTGCAGTTGGCGATAAGAAGCCTGTTAGTCACCGAAGACCCCAGCATTATGCCTCCGCCATATGAGCCGGAGGTAATTTGCGCCGTATTATTCCTGATCAGGCAATTTCTGATGGTCGTCAGAGGAGTCCCGTAATTATTGTCATAGCCGACAACAATGCCGCCCCCACTGCCACCTGAGGTTTGATTTCCTTCTATGACGCAGTTTTCAATTAGACTTGTGCTGGTATTATCCATTGCGATCCCACCTCCAGCGCAATCGCCGTTATATTTTTTATTCCTTCTGACAACGCAATTGGCAACAACGCCAACCGCCGTTATTCGAATGCCCCCGCCGCCATCGCGGCCGAAAGTATTCGAATTCACGCAATCGGTGACAAGACAATTGGTGACAATCCCGTTCTTTATGTATATTCCGCCGCCACCACCGCCTGAACTGGTATAACCGTTCGAAATTGTCAGTCCGTCAAGCATGCAGTTAGTATACTGCAAGTCAAAACAGCGCCACAACCCATTACCGTTGAAAACGGTGACATCGCGCCCATTGACGCTCCGGATGACAACGTCATTCGTAATGGCCGTCGTCGCATTTGTGAGCGTATAGACGCCATTGGTGACCAGGATTATCCTTGGCGTTGTGGCATTCGTCATGGCGGCTTTGACCACGTCGATGATGCTGGTGCCGGCCGTTTCCCAACTGGTATAGGGGTTTGCCGCCGATGGATTGGCCGGCGCCAGATAATGCGTGGCGGCGCCGGCCGTCAAGGCGCTGACGCAGAACATGCAGACCGCCAGGCGATTTTTAAGAATGGACTTATTCATTTTGATCCCTCTGATTTCATTGGCATCACTTTCTTTCAGGTCGTACGCGTTCATTCCGCCTCGGTGGCGATAAACATTATCTGGATATCTCCAGGGCCGACATTAACTTCGAACTGGCGCTTGGCATGGTCATAGGCAACTTCCTTGTCGCTCCTTAATTCCGTCACTTTGGCGACCTTCCCGATCTTCCCGCACGCCACCGTCACCTTTGCTGTCGCCTGTGCATCCAGTTTGTCTGCCGTACGCGTAAACTTGGTCACGCCCTTGTTGTTGATCAGATAGACCAGCCACCCATCCTTCCGTTTATTCATGCCGTATTCGATGTCCCCTTTAACCGATAAAGGCAATGCTTCGTCGACAATCGAATCCATCAATGCTTCGACAAACGGCATTTTTCGACCGCCCCAGAGCGTATTCAACCAACCGGAGGGCTCGCCTCTAATGCCATCCTTGCCCTCGATTCCGCGCGGGACCATCCAATCAACCATGGTTGTCAATACGTTGCCTTTCCCGTAACGATTAACGGCCGCCAATGCCGCTCCAGAAGCATCCTCCCAGATTATCCGGGCGCCACGCATTTCCACCGATTCGTAATCGTACGGCTCGTTAATGGCGATTTTTGCGCCGTTCAACTTGTTACTTATCGTCCCCGCAACCTCCGCCTTCTTGCCGCTTCGCGCCAGGCCGACGAATTTCTCCCCGAACAATTCGTTGACCTGCTCAATGTTGATGACCAGCGTTCCTCCAGCAGACACATAATCTTTCAGCCTGTCGATCGACTTCCGGTCAAAATTATACTTGCCCAACAACACAACCGTTTTGTAATCGTCCAAAATCTTCAGATTGACTGGACCGCTCGGGGGATCAAGCACCAGAAAGTCATAGATATCGCCATATGGACTGTTGGCCAGACAGCCTTCCTGGCCTTTTTTCGTATTCTGATTGAACGGCACCAGTGTATAGGTAAAGGCATCGATCATCGTATCCCAACGCATTTCGGGAAAATGCGAAAACGGGCTACCACCCCACTGCGGCTGGCCATGGTCGAACGGCAGCACCAGCGCCACGGGCGCATAGGCCACGCCACGATCCGGATGCCGCCGCGTATAGTCGAACCATTCCTTCATCGATTGGCCGTAAGGTGACAGTTCCACCTCGCGTTCCTGACTTCCAGCGACAAACTCCTTGCCCGGTTGACAATAGGCATATGGCCAGGTCTCAAATTCCACAAAACTTGCCCCGTTCAAGAACGCCACATACATGTCCCTCCGGTTTAGCGAGATGGACATGCCACAAGTCGGACCACGCACATGACCGGGTGGATCGCTGGTAATGGCCGCCGGGTTGGTGGTCAGGCAATACGGAAAGGCGTTGTAATCCCCAGTTCCATCCGATTCATTATGACCGTTATAACAAACGGCAATGTACCAGCTCCAAAATTTCCGGTATTGGCGCGTGGCCCCGCGGGTAAAATACATGGCGATCTGGTGGCGGTACGGCCCCGTATTGGTGGTTTCCAACGTTATGCTACCGGCGCCCCATTCAAGCGGATAATGGTCCCAACCCCAGCCGGCATGCAGGAAGAGCATCTTGGCGCTGTCGCCGAAAAAGTAGCCTCGGGAAGCATCGAAGCACTTAAACAAATTCGCAATAATTTCCCGACGGCCTTCTTTACTGTCTTGGACAACGTTGGTTGCGGCTTGGATGCAGCCGGCGATATCTTTCTCGGAAAACCCTTTGGCCTTCAATTGCTTGCGCAGTCCATCGGCTATATTTTCGGGCTTCTTCCACAATGTCCCCGTAAAGTCGCCGTCAAATTCGTCGCCGGCTTCAAAGCCAATAAAATTGGGATACTGCTCTTTCCATTTTTTATATGCGGCATAATCCGGCCGAAACGGCATCATCAGTCTGAGCGGCGGACGCGTATTGGCGCAACCAACCAGGAAAGGAACGTTCGTTTCCGGCCTTAATTTATCCAGACCGCGCGCGCCCATGTCGACACCTACGGCCAGGGGATCGTTGGTCGATCCCAGATCGACCCCATAGCGCACGGCCGATTCGGACACCATCGGTTCCGTATTGATGTGTGCCTGATATTTTTTGTCATCGGCCCATTTTGGCGCACGCTTATGGCTCAAAATATTCCAAAAATCGCGCCCCATGAATACCGGCGCCTTCCATTCCGGCGGAACATTGTAATCCGCCCGGGCTACGATGCAATTCGAGGTGGCGCCCGCCTTTTGTTCGGCTAACTTTGCAGAATTTAAAATGCAGCCTCCGGCCAGCAACCACGCCGACGCCAAGATTAATCCGCACCCCAATGTCGCCAGCACATTCCTGAACAGGCATTGCATTGTCGATTGTGAAAACATTTTATCTCCATTAGTAGAATACTTTGGCCTCCGCGGTTTATTTTTTCTCATCCAACTCTGCGCCAACTTACTCCTGTAAGGTAATCTTCACAACCTTGATATCGCCGGGAGCGACGTTGACGGTCACCGTATTTTTGGCGCGATCCCAGTCCAACTCGTCGCCGGCCCGCAGTTCTTGCACCTTGGCGACAGCCAACGACCGCATATCGATGGTAACATTGGCGGTTTCGGAGTCATCCACCTTTTCCGGTGTGCGCGTGAATTTAGTCACGCCTTTGTTGTTGATCAGATACACCCACCAGCCATCCGACACTTTGTTCAGCCCATATTCGATATCGCCCTTTACCTCAACCGGCAGGACGTCTTTCACAATCTGCCGCATCAGAATTTGAACAAGAGGATGTTCCCTGGATTTCATGGCCTGGATGTAACCATCATCGTTGTTATCGCAAAAGCTCTTGCGCGGAACCATATAGTCGACGGCGGTTAAAACCACCCGCCCCCGGCCATACTCATGCGCGCTTGCAAGAATCCCGTCCTTGCTGTCACGCCACAGCGGTTCGGCTCCTTTTAGTTCAAGCATTTCATAATCGTACGGCTCGGGCAGCGTTATGGCATCGCTTCCGCCAACAACATTGATTTTTCCTTCTGTCACGCACATTTTCCCCGTCCGCCTGGCCCCGATAAAATCCTCCGGCAGATTGTCATTAACCTGCCGGGTATTGAGGACCAGCGTTCCGCCTTTCTTGACATATTCCTTCAATCGTTTCGCCAGAGCCTGATCGATATTGAACCCACCCAGCATGATCGCCACCTTGTAATTCATCAGCGTTTTCAAGGCCACGGGCCCGCTTGGCGGGCTGGGCATAACCACGTCATAGATGTCCCCATAAGGGCTGTTTGCCAGACAGCCTTCCTGGCCTTGCTTTAAATTCTGCGCCATCGGCACCAAGGTATACATGAAGGCATCGATCATACTGTCCGGACGCTCCATGGGAAAAAACGACCAGGGACGTCCGCCCCATTGCGGATAACCCTGATTAAATGGAATCATGATCGCCACCGGCGCGTAGCTTGAGCCGCGGTCGGGAAACCATTGAGTGAATGCGTACCATTCCTTCATCGCCTCGCCGTAAGGGGAAAGCTCGACGTCGCCGCGCACATCCTGGTTTTTAAATTGCCAATAGGCATACGGCCAAGTTTCGTGCAGGACAATACTTGCGCCGGCTAAATACGCCAAATACATATTTCGCCGATTAAGCGAAATCGACGGCCCGCAGGTCGGACCCCGGACATGCCCGCTCCCGACATAGGGTGTGGAATTGGTTGTCAGACAATACGGAAATGCATTGTCATCCCATTTGCCATCCTCGGTAAAGCCGTTATAACAGACGGCAATATACCATTCCCACGGTTTGCCATATTGCCGTGCGGCCCCGCGCGCAAACGACATGGCAACTTGGTACCGGTAGGGACCGGTGCTCGATGTTTCCAGAATCACCATCCCGGCGCCCCATTCCAACGGGTAATGATCCCAAGCCCATGCGCTGTGAAGGAATATCGTTCTGCTCGGATCATTAAAATAATAACGTTGTGAGGCCTTGATGCAGGTCATGAGGCCGGCCAAAGCTTCGTCACGGCCTTTAACGGATTCCCGGAGAATATCGATAGCCCGTGCAATGGCCGTTTCCGAACATCCCATTGCTCGAAGCCGGTCCTGTGCTTTGGCAATGTTGGTCTGAGATAAAAACCCCACGTTGTCGCTATCAAATTCATCGCCGGCCATGAATCCCATGAAGTTCGGATGCGCTTTCTTCCAGAGTTTATAGCCCTTGGGATTTATGGCAAAGTCATCCATGCATTTGAAAAGAGGTCGGCTTTCGCCACCACCAAGGACAAACGGCACATGTGGATCGAAATCTCCTTCCTTCAGCCGGTTGCTGGCAATGATCAAGGGTTCGTTGGTGTTTGGCATCAGAAGGTACTTACGTGAATAATAATGGGCGGCTTCGCTCAATATGGGCTCACGGGAGTTGGCCATTCTCTGTTGGGGTACCGCAGATTTTTTTGTAGGCAACGGTTTGGGATCGGCTTTGTTCCGCCAGTATATGCCCTGCATGTTCCAGAAACTGCGCCCCATGATTTCCGGAGGCATTTGCATGGGGTTCACATCGAAATCCTGACGGGCTATTAAGCGAATGATCGCATTCGTTTCGACGGCAGCATTTCCTGTTCGACTCAGCAATGACGGTCCTACGAAAACGCTTAACGCCATGACGAGCGTTCGCGTATAAACGGTTATTTTATTCATACGGCCCTCCATGATATTTAAAAGGCTTTTCCCTGTATTTTGTTTCGGAATACGCAGTAAAGTGAGTCTAGGACTGACAGATCGGGAGCAAGTAACCGGACACCTCGCGTGACGCCTTTTGCCGGCAGAAACGGGCCATGAGTTCGCAGGTCAAGGCATAGTTATCGGCCAGGGCAATCATCAATTCGTGACACCCCTTGTTCGCTTTCCATCGGATGATGACATTATCGACTTTGACGGGAATCTTTCCGTCAGGGTCATGAAAGACCTCGTGCCTGTCCAGCCAGACCTTGATCGGTGTGTTATAGCCAAGCCGCAGTTCAACATCCATGTCCGTATCGCACCGGAGTGTGTTAAGGAAGTAGATCACTGACTCACAGGAAAAACCGCGGGCCGGAAACATTTGGAGCGCATTACAAGAGGCGGAGGGAAACGTATGCGACTTAAAGGACCAAGCACGGACTCCATCTGGGTAGCCCAGGCGCTCCAATTTGCCGGCCCCGGTTTTTGTTCGATGGAGTTTCCAGCCAGTAATAAAATTGCCGAAGAGAATTCCGCTGGCGTGCTGTCTTGCGGTCAAACGCGACAGACGCTTCATTTCCGAAAGCGTGTCCAGCCAGCATCCGGGGTCGCCACCCAATTTGTCAGTTTTTTTCAAGGCAAAATGGGCGCGAATGTACGCGCCCAAGTTGGTGAGATAATGTTCCAGCCGACGTTGTGTGGCCTTATCGGGGCAGTCCTTGAAACGGACAAGCCTTATAACAGCCTCGGCGAAGCGCTTCCCGACTTCCAGACACTGGATCAGCCACCGAATATCTTCGCTGTCATTCAGACGGGCAGCATTCAAAGCCGCAGCCAGAGCTGCGACTGAGGCTTGCTTCCGGCTAATCCATTCCCGTTCGTTAGGCTGCTGTGAAAAGGCCGCCTCGATAGTCGACGTCACGGCAAACCAAACACGGCTGACGGGATAATAGCCGTTTTGCCGGGTGGTAAGCGCACGCTTCATCCAAGGCCCGGCTTTCGGGCCCCATAGGTGAACGCAGAGTCGATTGAAATACCCGTTTGCCGAAAAGATCTCAGGGGGGCGATTGGTTCCATTCTGAATGGAGGCAAATGTCTGTTCGGCCTCGGTTGCATTAGCTGGCTGTTCTCGATACCCGCCGGCCGAGCCGCTCCACAGGCAGTCGGCATTCAATAGCTGGATGGGGTCTTCGTGGACCCCGCCGTTGGAAAGGCAAACGGATTCGGCGTCTTCATAGAAATTGGCCATTACTCCAGAGATATTGGCGAGGTCGTCACTCTGCCAGTTATCACCGCCACCAAAAGCGATGACGTGGATGCCATGTCCATGTCCAACCGATTCCAGAGACTGGCGCAAATCGGTGATGCGTTTCCGATTCCGGTTTTTGTAAAATTGTTCCCGCAGCCCGAATTCGAGTCCGGGCATAGGACCAATCAGCCGGCTCTGGAGCGTGAAATATTGCTTCTCGCGTTCCCATATCTTGGGAGAATCCCGGTAGCTGCTGTATAAGGGTGAGATGAAAATCACTGTCAGATCCCGGGCCGGCACATAATCACCGCGGGATGGTAGGGCACTGAGTTCGCTACGAACTTGACGGAACCAGGCGGCATATGCGCCGGCGTGGCCGTCAGCGGCAGCCAACTCATCATTTGGCCAGCGTTTTCTACATGCAGGACACCGCTGAAGCCAAGTCTGTTTGACACCCCGCCATCCCTCGGCATCCAAATCATGAATATACATGAATCCTGGATTGATTTCGGTCACAAATCGTTTCATTTCTTCCAACTTTGCCGCTTTCAACCCGCTGTTTGACGGGCAGGTTCCGTATATGCGGATATCATTGCCGGCCCATCCGCAACAAGGCACGATTGGCCCTTTTGGATATGGGCGCCGATTGATGAAAATCTGACCGGAGTAGCCGTGCCGCCAGAAGATTCCCCCATCCACGTAAGCTGGTCCGTAACCGCCACCATAACCGGAAAAGCACAGGCGTATGCCCAACCGACGAGCATATCCGGTGCAATGCCGCATCAAGGCGGCATAGCCCGGGAAACGGTTGGCGTCCCACCCGAACCCGTCAAACCAGACCATGTTAATTTTATGATCGAAACAAAAATCCAACTTGCGTTCAATCCGTTTCACAAAGGCCTGTTGGCCGTCGCCCCAGTCGTATGCCCATCGATTTTGTTCAGTATTGATTAGCCAGTCAGAGGCACAGCGGAACCGGGTATTGGGCCAATCGGTAATGGTTGCATAAGGAACCGTCCATCGACCGCGTTTGGATTGTGCCAACTGAAACAGCGTTGCAGTGCCACGCAGCAATCCTTCTCCCGTCAGGGCCGAAAGCATGATGCCACTCGCGTCTATCGAGAGTTGATAAAATTCCAGGTGTTGTTCGGGACGCAACCGGCGCTGAACATCCATGCGATCAGCAATGGAAAGCCGAATGGCTGAAGCGTCGACAGCCTCCACGATGGGTATGTGGAATCGTGCCGCTATCTGATCGGCGGCACTTTTCGCCTCGGGTCCGGAACCCCACACGCCGTTTCCTGGCAGAATATAGATTTTCTTAGAAATATTAATCTGTTTAGGCCTGGGAATCAGATCGTAAGTCATGAATAGATCCTTTTATTAAGGTTAATCCTCAAATAGTGATGTTTTGCACAATATTTACCTCGTTGCTTTATAACAAGCCGGTTGCTTCACACCACTCCAGTGCATCGATCAATCCTTCCTCGGTGCTTTTCAGGGGCGAATAGCCGAATGTCTTTTCGGCCTTGCTGATGTCAAAACACATGTGTTCCAGAAGGAACTCCAGGCTGAATTTCCATCTGACCGCGGGATAAATCTTCAGCAGCTCCCGGGGCGGCACCACGCTGACGGCGGATTTACTGCCCAGAAAATCCATCGCGGTCCGCAGAAAACGGCCCAGGGGTATCGCCCGCTTGCAAGAAGTGATGAACTGCTCACCGCGCACCCGGTCGGGATAATTCATCGCCTTCACGAACGCCCCGGCCAGGTCATCATTGTACACCGACTGGACCAAAATGTGCTCGCATGCGGGTATCGTCACGGGTTCGTTGCGTTTAAGTTTCCGGTAAAACTCAATGTCGCCCCCGCCCCAAAGCTCCAACGGCGTCCGGCCCGGCCCGATAATATTGGTCGGACTGAGGATCGTCACGGGGAATTTTTCCCTCTCCCAGAAATCCAACGCGTAGGCATCCTTCTCGCTTTCCTTCCAGAAATTCACGCCGGTGTCTTCGCGCCAGGGATGTTTTTCGTCCGCCGGCAGGTAGCGCAGCGGCACGAAAGAACCGGTCGATCCGCAAAGAAAGACATTGGCCGCGGCCTTCAGATATTTCCAGCATAAATCCACATCCTTCATCACCCAAACTGAATACACGACCGTGTCAAAATCCAGTTTGGCGACGACGTCCCGGATGAAAGCTTCATCTTCCTTGTTGCCGTGAATCATCTCCACCCCGGAGAGATCAACCACCGGCCGCGTGTTCTGGCCCCGGCTGATTCCGAACACCTTGTGCCCGGCGTTCACGCAGCAACGCGCTATTCTCCCGCCCACATCCCCGGTCGCCCCAAAAACCAGCACTTTTTTCTTCATCGCCTGTTTCCTTCAAGTTCAATCTTTGCTTTATCATTTTCAGAGACGGTAATTTTCACAACTTTGATGTCGCCGGGACCGACGTTGACGCTCACCGTGTTTTTGACACGATCCCAGGTCAGTTCGTCGCCGGCCCGCAACTCCTGCACCTTGGCCACGGCCAAAGACCGCATATTGATGGCAACAACAGCGGCGGCAGTTGGATCAAGTTTCTCGGCCGTGGACGCAAACTTGGTCACACCCTTGTTGTTGATTAAATACACCCACCAGCCGTCGGACACCCTATTCAGGCCATACTCAACATCACCTGTGACCTCAACCGGCAGGACCTCTTTCACAATCTGCCGCATCAGCAACTGAACCAGCGACATTTGCTTGCCGTTCATGTCTTTTACATAGGGGGCCATATCCGCCTGTTTCTCCCAGATACTCAACCCCTTCCGGGCTACCATGTAATCCGCCGTGGTCAGGACCACCCGCCCGCGGCCGTAGTCGTTTGCGCACGCCAAAATCCCGCCATGCTCGTCTATCCATATCGGCTTGGCGTCTTGAAGTTCAATCTGATCGTAATCATAGGGCTCGGGCAAAGTTGCCGAAGTCTGGCCGTCGGCCGTCCGGACCCGGCCTTCCGCAACGCAGACCTTGCCAGTGCGCTTCGCGCCAAGGAAATCCGCCGGCAGGCGATCATTGATCTGGCGGGCGTTGATAACCAGCGTGCCCCCCTTTTTCACGTATTTCATCAGCCGCTTGGCCAGGGCCTTGTCAATATCGAAACCGCCCAGCATGACCGCCACCGGGTAGTTTTGCAGAACCTCCAGTGCTACCGGACCGCTCGGCTGATTGGGCAGGATCACGTCATAGATATCGCCATACTCGCTGTTGGAAAGACATCCTTCAACTCCCTTCTTTGTATCCTTAAAATACGGGACCAGCGTGTACATGAAAGCGTCAATCATGGTGTCCGCGCGCGTTATCGGGAAGAATTGCCATGGGCGCCCGCCAAAGCAGGGTTGGGCGTGATTGTACGGAACCAGCAAGGCCACTGGCGCGTAACTCACGCCGCGATCGGGATGTTTTTGACTGAACTCCATCACATCCTTCATGGCCTTACCGTAAGGCGACAGTTCATAGGCCTTCGGATTCTGGTCCTTGTATTGCCAGAAGGAATAGGGATAGGTTTCGGGCTGCACAAAGCTGGCGCCCGTGAGATAGCCCAGGTAAAAGTCCCGCCTCGTGAGCGAAACGGATGTGCCGCAAGTCGGGCCGCGCCCGTCGGTTTCGTTGATCTTGAAGCGGGCCGTATTGGTGGTCAGGCAGTAAGGAAAGTCGTGGGCCACCTTGCCGTCTTCCGTATAACCCTCGTAAAATTGGGCAATATACCATTCCCAGGGCTTGCCGTATTGGTGTGCCGCCCCGCGGGCATAGAACATGGCCTGTTGATGCCGGTACGGCCCCTGGTTGGTCGTTTCCAGAATCACCATGGCCGCGCCCCATTCCAGCGGGTAATGATCCACACCATAGACGCTGTGCAGAAAAATAAGCGCGTCCGGATCGTCAAAGTAATAACGCCGGGTGCCGTCATAACAGCGGCGCAGCCCGACCAGCGCCTGATCGCGGTCCTTGACCGCGTCTTTCATGATCTCCTGCATGCGGGTGATAGCCACCTCGGACGCGCCGGCCGCTTTGAGTCTAGCCACGTTTTGGGTAGCGCTGCTCCACAAATAGCTTGAATAATCGGCGTCAAACTCATCGCCGGCGGCAAATCCCAGAAAGTTGGGATTTTGTTTCTTCCACTGTTGGTAGGCCTTTCGGTTGATGATCTTAAAATCGTCCAGGTGTTTGAATTGGGGACGGGTCCCGCGGACCGGGAGCACAAACGGCACGTTTGGATTGGGGGCTTCCAACTCGAGCAATCGGGCGCCGTCCACCACCAGACGATCGGTCGCCGAGGTCAGACTGATGGCCTGATACCAAATCGCAGCATCGCGCACCATGGGCTCCGTTTCAGCAGCGAACTTAATCAACTCGCTCGATACAGGCCCCGCAGGCGGCGGATTGGTGTCGGATCTGAGGCGCAACCGCCCATTGGGCAGCATCAGCCAGAACGGCCGGCCCGCGATTTCGGGCGGCTTGAGCGCGGGATTGACCCTAAAATCCTGCCGGGCCACAATGTGCGTCTGATCCGATGCCTGATTCGTCCCCGTAATCGCCAAAGATGCGAACGTTGCCAATGCCAGGACCGCAATTGCCGCAACCGCGCTGATTTTCTTCATCTGCATTCTGTTCCCTCCCCTGAAGCTGCGTTCAAAGACGAATCTTCTATACGGGCTATATCACCAATGGAAATCCGGCCCTGACCGCAGGGCTTGTCTGTTATTCTTCATTTTCAACTACTGAAATCAAATTCACACTTAATCATGGCTTATGCCGCTTGCACTAATTTCATTCCAAACATACGACATAATTATCTGAACCTGAATACTGTGCCGCTGGGGATGAACAATTCATACGCGCCCATGTCCGCCCGGCCGTGCAGAATGCGCGCGTGTCCGTCCAGGTCGACCGCACCGTTCATCCAATCCGTCTGGTTTGTTCCCGAGTTGTAACATGGCGAAGTGCGGTTGAAACGGTAATTTTCTCCCGCAAAGTCCGTAAACTCCGGCGCGTTAGTCGTGTTGCCCCGGCTGTCATTAATGATGAATATAGTGTTTGACGTTGAACAACTATATCCAACGAGATATTTCTGGTCGCCCGCCCACTGGTAGATATTGCCTCCTCCGCTCGGCGCCCTGTTGCTGACTATGACACAATTGATAACGGTATTGGTGAGCACCGGAGCGCCAGCTGCGATCTCAAAGTGAATTCCGCCGCCATAAATGGCGGCATAATTGCTCACGATCGTGCAATTGGCGACAAACACATTGGTGGCGCTTATACATATGCCTCCGCCGCTTTGCCCCGCAACGGAATTATCCGCAATCAGACAATTCCTGATAATGGCAGATGAATATCTAGCTAGAATGCCGCCGCCGTAGCCGACCGCCCGATTGTTTTTAATAATGTTATTCTTGATTGTCGAGGGTCCGCCCTTGATCGTTATCCCGCCGCCTGAAGAAGAAGAACTGTTATTCTTAATAACGCAATTTGCGACCGTGCTTGTCCCATCCCGGATATGAATGCCGGCGCCGATTTCCCATGACGCGTTCGTGTTGTCGGTTATGATGCAATTCGTTACCATTCCGCGACAAAGGTCTATGCCTCCGTATGAGGCGGAACGGCAATTCGTAATCGTCAGCCCGTCAAGAACGCTACCGACGTGCTGCAGGCTGAAATCATATGAAGCGATGCCGTCAAAAAGCGTCACATCCCGCCCATTGACCCCCCTCAGGGCAATGTTGTTCGTGATCGTGACCGAATTGGTGAGCACATAAACGCCATTGGAAGCCCAAACCGTCCGCGGCAAGGAAGAATTGGTCATGGCGGCGTTCACCACGTCAATGACGCTTGTCCCCGCCGTGGCCCAGTTGGTGTAGGGATTGACCGCCGCGCTATTGGTCGGCACCAGGTAATGCGTGGCCGCACGCGCTGGCAAAAATCCGAAGATGAGCAGGATCAAGGTCATTTCCGCTGTTTGCGTTAATGCCTTCATCATTGTTTTTTCTCCTCCAGCGCGCCGCTGACATAGTCCAGCACGGCGTCATCCGCGGTAAAGGACAAATATCCCATGTTCTCATAGGGTGCCAGTTCAAGGCTGAATTTATAGGCTTTCGGTTCCGCGCCCAGGTCAAACGGACCGATCGCGTGTTTGATTTCATCGACATACGGACGCTTGTCATCCGGCTTCCTGACGCAGGATTTCATCAAGCCCTTGAACTGCCCCTTGCCGGAGGCCATGATTTCGCCGTTAATGACATGCCCGGCGTCATTGTTCGGCACAAAGGACCACCAGGCCCAGAGATTGCCATTTTTAAATTCAATGCTGTTTTTATTGTTTTTGCCCTCGATAAGTTTGACATTGCCGCCGTTCCAGAGCTTTGGAAATTTTGCGCTCTTGATGCCATCAGGCGCCGTTTTATCCTTTTCCGGCGTGTCAATGACTTCCGTGAAATTACCATTTTGCACCACGTTTTTTCCGGTAACGGCACGCCGGAAATTCATCTGACGGTGCGCATCCGTGCCGTCAATGCTGGAACCCTCGCTTGTGCTTGGCGGCTGAAGGTTTAGGCACGACCGGATGAAATGCATCTGCCAGACCTGCCCGGAAAGGATCTTCGTCCCCATGACCTCCGCCGGAACGCGCATTTCCACCACATACCGATCTTGCATGAGTTTTGTTTTGACTTCACATTTTGTATCAAAATCCCTGTTTGTGAGCTTCGCGTCATAATACGTACCGATGCTGTTGATGACCCAATGGCAATAATCTCCACCGGGCGGCGCGATAAAGACTTCAACCGAATCGTCTTCCCATACGTTGCCGTCACGTTCCTTAACCAGGGCTTTCAAGGGCGACCAGGCATGCTCCGTCATGGCTTCAATGCCGACATACCAATTATCGGCATCATAAAGGACCTTGACGCGCGTTTCCTCCTTGGGTTCCGCCCCGGTTTTGATGACCTGGAAACCGGTAACCAGCGGAGCTTTCCGCCAATCTTCCTCGTCCAAAACTCCGTCAATCACAATCTTGCCCTCGGCCTCGCGCAAGGGAATATCGTTTTGCCCGGACATTGTTTTTTTCAGCTTTTCCGCGTACTTGCCCCAGATAGTTTTCAGGTAATCCCGGTCCTGCGCAATGCGTTTCATGACCATGGCATCTTTTGCCGCCAGCTTTGCCGCTTCTTCCAGGTACATGTTGAGCCGTTTTTCAGCCCCGGGCACGGTCAGGCAGTAACCTATCCTGGGAGATCCGCCCAGAGTGGCATGTCCGGGCGCACTCTCCCAAAGTTCGCGCCGGAACGCGTGATACTTTTTCATGGGCACAACCGCAGCCCCGTAGTATTTATCATAGGCGTCGTCCAGGAGCCTGGTCGCATCCAACGTGTGATCCCACAATATTTTTGCGGCCACATAGTAAAGCTGCCACGATGTTTCCCAGAACGGATCGGACGGTTCGCAGCAATCGTCCATCCAGCCGCCGTCAATTCCGAGTTTCTTATAAAGTTTGAGATCGTCCGCCAAAACATATTCCATGACGGCATAAGAACAATTGGCGCACCCCATGAATTCGTAAAAATCCATTTTCGGCGCAATCTTGTGCCAGGCCAGAATATCCTTGAGCATTTTTGCGTTCATCTCGCATTTCGGATCGTCCAGGCGATGGACATAGCAGCGCCCGTGCGGCGCATAGGATCCTGCCACCCTCTCGTCATATCGCACCGTTGGGTCTTTTGGCGGATCGCGATAGTCGGTATACATATTAAATCTTAAAATTGCTTTCGGATTACGTCTCAGCACCTCGCTGGTAAATTTCGCAAAAAACCGATGGACCATGGTGGAATTATCAAACACTCCGTCATAGGTGCCCGCTTTGACGCATTCCGGGCACAGGCACCAGTGCTGTGCGGCATCATGTCCGGCGAACATAAACCGGTAGTTGGTATTATAGGCATAAGCCTGTTGTTCGAGCGCATAATCGATGAGCAGCTTCTGGACATCCGGGTTTGACATGCACCGCTGAAAACGCCCCTCCTCCGTGTGGCGTTTTCCGTCAATGAGCGGAAAATATTCCGGATGGGTTGCCGCATATTTTTTGACCGGTACGGCCGATTCAAACATCATATGTCCGCCGCTGCCCCAGCGCGAATTGCCCGCCGACCAGTAATCAAGCTGTTCTTTGCTGACATTCGGATATTGGTAGGGGACGGTTATTACCATTTTATTGCGGATGTACCAATCCGACAGGACCGTGGTTTTTCCATCATCAAACCACTTCACATTATGGGCGTTTATGCCGCGTATTTCAAAGGAAGGCTGCTCAAAATCGTTGATCTCGCCCACGGTTATGTTGTTCGTCCTGGGGCAGTATTCCCCCTCCTCGCCCGGATAAAACCAACGTACATCTAAATATTTTTCAAGAAAAGTATACGCGCCATACAAAACACCCACGGGTTTTTTGCCGGCGATGATGATCTTCTTGTCGCCGTCCGTCTTGATGTAAAACGCCTCGTCGCTTTCTGCCTCCGTCAATTTTTTAAGCATGTCTGGTGGCAGCAGAAATTCGCCGTTTTCAAGCGTTACCAGCAAAATTTCGATGAAATCCGGATTTGCCAGCCTCAGCCGGTAGTACTTGGGGGGATACGTCGAACGGACGATGGTTGCCCCGGAAACCTTTTTGATGTAATCCTGCAGCGCCACCGCCGCCGCATACTCGCTTCCGGAAGGCACGGGGTTAAGCTGAATCCGCGCGTCGCTCTGGCCGTTTTCCGCCAGTTTGTACTCTTTCGCAAATCCTCCCGCAGCCAGCGCCAGTATCATGATGGCTAGGGCAACAACGTTGTTCATAATCTTCATTGATTATTTCCCGATCTATTTATGCATATCCTGGACTGTAATTTTCACAACTTTGATGTCGCCCGGGCCGACGTTGACGCTCACTGAATTTTTGACGCGATCCCAGGCCAGTTCATCTCCGGCCCGCAACTCCTGCACCTTGGCCACGGCCAGCGCCCGCATATCAATGGTAACATTGGCGGTTTCGGAGTCATCCACCTTTTCCGGCGTCAAAGTGAACTTGGTCACGCCTTTGTTGTTGATCAGATACACCCACCAGCCATCTGACACTTTGTTTAGCCCATATTCAACATCACCCTTCACCTCAACCGGCAGGACGTCTTTAACAATCTGCCGCATCAGCAACTGGACCAGCGCCTGCTCTTTGCCTTTGTTACGCGGAACCATGTAATCCGCGGTTGTTAATATCAACCGGCCGTGTCCATATTGATTGATACTTGCCAGGATTCCACCCTTGCTGTCTTGCCACAGAGGCGCGGCGCCTTTCAGCTCAATCTGTTCATAGTCGTATGGTTCGGACAACACCACCGAATCGCTCCCGCTCACAACCTTGACGGCCTTTTCCATACCGCAAATCGTCCCCGTCCGCCTGGCCCCGACAAAATCTTCCGGCAGATTTTCATTAACCTGCTTGATATTGATGACCAGTGTTCCGCCTTTCTTCACATATTCCCTCAGCCGCTTGGCCAACTTCTTGTCAATATCGACCCCACCCAGCATGATCGCCGCCTTGTAATTCATGAGCTTCCTCAAGGCTACGGGCCCGCTCGGCGGATTTGGCAGAATGACGTCGAACACATCGCCGAAAGCGCTGTTCGCCAGGCAACCTTCCTTGCCGGTTTTCAAATCCTGTGACGAGGGAACCATGGTGTACATGAAAGCATCGATCATGCTGTCCGGGCGCTCAACAGGAAAATACGACCAGGGCTTACCACCCCATTGCGGATAACCCTGATTATACGGAAGCATAAACGCCACCGGCGCGTAACTCACGCCGCGATCGGGATACCATTGCGTAAACGCATACCATTCCTTCATGGCTTCGCCGTAAGGGGATAGTTCAACTTTACCCTGACCATGCAAGTCTTCGTTGTTTTTGAATTTCCAATAGGTATATGGCCAGCCTTCGTGTTGGACAATACTGGCCCCGGCAAAATAAGCCAGGTACATGTCCCGCCGGTTCAAGGAAATGGACATGCCGCAGGTCGGCCCCATGACACAGCCGCTTTCGTCGGTTGGAACAGCATTATTGGTGGTAAGGCAATAAGGAAAGGCATTGTCAACCCATTTGCCGCGCTCGGTAAAGCCGTTATAGCAAACGGCAATATACCATTCCCACGGCTTGCCGTATTGCCGCGCTGCGCCGCGCGCAAATGACATGGCAACCTGGTGCCGATATGGTCCGGTGCTGGTCGTTTCCAGAATCACCATCCCTGCGCCCCATTCCAGTGGATAATGATCCCAACACCAGGCGCTGTGCAGGAAGATCATCTTGTCCGGATCGTTGAAATAATAGCGCCGCGCAGCCTGATAACCGGCATACGAACCGGCCAGAGCCTCATCGCGTCCCTTGACCGAGTTCACGAGAATGTTCGTCGCCCGCGCAATCGCCGTTTCCGAACAGCCCATTTTCCGCATGCGCGCAACGTTCTGCGCCATATCCGGCTGGGTCAGAAACCCCACGTGATCGCTGTCATATTCGTCACCGGCCGCAAATCCTAAAAAGTTGGGATGTTCTTTTTTCCATTTTTTATATTCTTTATCGTCTACCTTGAAATCATCCATGCACTTGAAATGGGGACGGCTGCCGCCGCCGCCAAGAATAAACGGCACCTTGGGATCGAATTCCGCTTCATTCAATCGGGCGGCGCTGATCGCCAGGCAATTATTCGTGTCCGGCACCAACAGATTCTTGCGCGAATACCAGCGCGCCGCCTCGCGGAGCATCGGCTCGCTTGAATAGGTCATTTTAAGCTGAGAAACCGGCGTTTTTTTTGTGGGTAGCGGCTTCGGGTCGGATTTATTCCGCCAAAATCCGCCCAGCATTGTCCAGAATCTCCGCCCCATAATCTCCGGCGGCGTAAGTTCGGAATTAACCTCAAAATCCTGCCGGGCGACAATGCCCGGCGGCTCCGACGCCGTATTTGTCTCCGCAGCTCCCGCGGTCCCGTCCGCGCCAGGGTTGAAAACAGTTGCGGTGGATAACAACAGCGCCACGCTTATAATCCGAATACGTTCGGCAATATAATTCATGATCTCTTTCTTTTGTTATACTTGCCTCCGGCTTGTTAATAATCATCAACACTCACCAGCCATCGGACACCTTGTTCATGTTCAATTCTTTATTCCGTCTATAATTGATAATATTTTCTCATCATATTTCTTTTATCATAATCTTCTCACCGGCCTTAGTCTTGAAACTTTTTTTCCTTCCCAGATAATTCACCGTGCAGTTGCCTCCGTTTAAGGATTCGATGGTTGCCTTAGTCAACTTGCCATCTTTCCATTCAATCCCGATGACGAAGCCCCCGCGGGCAACGATTCCGTCTATTTTACCGACGGACCAGGCGGTGGGAAGGGCAGGAAGAAGTACGATCTCACCGGTGTGACTTTGAAGCAGCATCTCGGCCATGCCGGCAGTGGCACCAAAGTTGCCATCGATCTGGAACGGTGGATGAAGGTCGAAAAAGTTTGGACTGGTACATTTTGTAAGCAGCACATCAAGGGCCTTTTTGGCATTATCTCCGTCACCCAACCTGGCCCAGAGATTCACCAGCCATGCAGCGCTCCAGCCGGTATGGCCGCCACCATGTGACAGTCGGTATTCCAGAGATTTACGGGCAGCACATCGCATATCAGGCGTCTGTGAGGTGATCTGCCGCCCGGGATAGAGGGCAAACAGATGCGACATATGCCGGTGGCCTGGTTCAATCTCTTCAAATTCCACCGGCCACTCCATTAACCGGCCGTCGGAACCGATCTTCGGCATTAGTAGATTATTCCGCGCCTCCGCCACCCTTGTGGTAAAATCATCTTTGATGCCTAGTATATCAGAGGTTTCAATGATGTTTGCAAACAGATCCCGGATAACCTGCTGGTCGTGCGACGGCCCCATGGCGAGGTAACCAGTACTGCCGTCGGGTGCTTTAAACGAATTCTCCGGGGAACTTGCCGGTCCGGATACCAATTTGCCAGATACTGGGTCCTTAACAAGCCAGTCGAGATAAAACTCGGCCGATCCTTTCATCACCGGATATATTCTTTTAAGATATGCCATGTCCCCGGTGAATACATAATGTTCCCAAAGGTGTTGCACCATCCAGGCTCCGGCCCCGAGATGCAGTCCCCAAGTTGGGTGTTCGCCCGGAGCGGTAAATCCAAATGCATTGGTAATAGGATGCACACACCAACCGCCAGTGTGGTAATGAACCCGCGCAGTTCTAGTTCCCGGCTCAACCAACGATTCAATCAGCTCGATGAGGGGTAAGTGTAATTCCGACAAGTTGGTAACTTCTACCGGCCAGTAATTCATCTGGATATTAATATTGGTATGGTAATCGCAATTCCAGGGTGTTTGGATCTTATTAGCCCAGATCCCCTGCAGGTTGGCTGGAAGGCTGCCGAGTCTCGAGGAGGCAACTAACAGGTAACGTCCAAACTGGAAATAAAGCTCAGTGAGTCCCGGATCATTTCGGGTCTCCTTGAAGTTTTTCAGACGGGTATCCATTGGAATCGTATCAGCCTGAGAGGATGGACCCAGATCCAGTTTTACCCGGTTCATGAGTTCGGAAAAATCTTTACGGTGCCGATGCAATAATCCGGCAAAGGAGTGTGTTTCGGCTTTGGCAATACGATCGCAAGTGGCCAGCTCAAATTCCCGGCCGGAATAGGTGGGCGGTTTTAACTGATAATCGGTTCCGGCAGCAAGCAGCAGGATAATCTCATCGGCTTTCTTCACGATCAGCTGGCTATCGGTCAGTTCCTGGGTTCCCCCAAAATTGAGGGCCTTCAGCCGCACCAGGTAACTCATGCCATCGCCTCCCCGGCCGTTGTCCATCCGACCGGTCATCGCTAGTTGGCCGCCTCTTACAATGGTCGAAAACCGTTCAGGCCGGTCCATCGTGGCTGTAAAGCTTATGCTACTCTTTTTATCGGCCCTGAGCCTGATGGCCAACACCTGATCAGGATAGCTGACAAACGCTTCCCGAATATAGGTCACCCCGTTCTGCTCAAACCTGACAGTAACGACTCCGGTGGTCAGATCCAGTTCCCGGTAATAATTCTGCCAAGATTTGCCCTTCTCAAAATCAAGTCGTAAATCACCCAGAGTCTGAAAGCACCCAAAAGGCACATTGGCCCCATTTCCATGGTTCGATCCTTTTTCCTGGCAAACCTGCGTCTTCTCCGCCAGCTGGTGCGCCTCATTATATTTGCCGGCATACAGCAGATTTCGGATCGCATCAAGGCTGCCATGGGAATCCGGATTGTCGTTATCCGTTGGAGAACCGGACCATAACGATTTCTCGTTAAGTTGAATACGTTCCACGTTCACATCACCGTAAACCATAGCTCCGAGACTGCCATTACCCAACGGCAGTGCTTTGAGCCATTCGGCATCATTGCGCCACCCGTTCTTGTCATCCGGAATGGATGCATCGGCCGGTTTGTCATACCAGAGTTTTAGTTGCTTATTGATAAGAAATTGATTTTCAGCCGACATGGATACGATTTTTCTTTCAATTTACTTACCTCGGTTCATCTCTGGACTTAAACCGGGCAGGCTTACGGCGCAAAATTAAAATATGTGCACACCTCGGATGCGGCAACCGGTGACAATGGAGACAAACTTGCCTGCTGTCCGCAAATGGTATATGAGCGACTCGTTATACTGGTATTTGTCTTCCGCCTGGTCGCGCCGAGGATCGTCCGGATACCTGGTCGTATTCCAGGACTCCACGCATTGCGCATACAGTTTATGGCATGTTCCGGCAAATTTTTTAATCTTCTCCGGGTTTGTCGCCTTCCCGTTTTTGAAGTTTGCGATTAGTTCTCTGATGAACGGGGCAAAGGCGCTCAACTGCATGATGGCCTCCACACTGACCATAATGTCCTTGTAGTGCCGTTGATTGGAGACAACATTCCTCTCTTCTTTCTTCAAGACCGTCAGAATCTTTCGGTACAGTTTTACGTTCTTTTTGTATTTGGCCATGTTCTTTGGATCAAAACATCGGAAATCCATCTCGCATGCCGGACAAAGCGCATTCAGGTCGGAATAGCCGAAATTCTTGTCGAAAGCCGCCTGCAGAGCGGAACCGACGGCCTTCACAGATCTGGCCGATACACACCCGAAATATTCCCGTGTAAAATCGAAAACAAAATCGGCAGGCTCCTTGCCTCCGGTGGCCAGGATTTTGCCGGCGATCGCCATCCCCGGAATGATCGCCCCCTGTAGATACCGCCAGCCTTCCCACGATGTGTTCATGACCCCAATGACTTTGTTTTCCGAAAACTTTTTGGACGTCACAATATGGTCCCTGACATTCTCCAACCGCGACACATCCTGCATGACGGCAGGAGTTATCGAGGGGCAATTGACGACCTTAAAGCCCCTGTCGGTCATGGATCGGATTTCATTGAGATCCAGTTTCCCGCTGTATACCCAGTTGCACAAGACGATGTCCTTGGGAATCAGGTCCAGAATCTTTTTGCGCTTCAAAAGCATATCCGCCCAAATCATCATCTTTCGATCGCGCGCCGCGAGCACGGCATGGATCTTATGAATGTAGTCCGCCACCAGCCCTTCCACGCCGTCAAACGCCCGCTTGGGCGAGCAACGCTGGCAGGCGGAGTCGAAGATGGCCTCATCCAGTCCAACGTGAATGTATTCGGAGTCGAAAATGTCCATGGTCTCGTCCAGGAGCTTTTGCATCAGCGCCAGCGTTCCGGGATGCTCCGAGCACAACGTCGCATGATGATGCGAGAAAACCAACTCCGCCAAGTCCCGGAACTTGGGAAGGTCGGTTATATACTTGGTATGCCCGAGCGACTCGAGTTCGGGAATGACCTCGATGTTGTATTGCCGGGCATGCCGGATCAATTTTTTGGTTTCGGCCACCGAGAGCGCGTGCCGGCTGGCAAGCTCCGGCTCGCTTTCGAAGCGCAGGGCACACTGCTCATTGTCAGAGAAATGCCAAAAAAGCGTATTGTATCCCCACTTCGCCAAATGCGGAATCAGCTTGAAATAGAATTCGTGTCTCTCGATCACCCGGCCCGCGTCCAACATCATTCCATAGATCATTGTTTGTCCTTTGCTTTATACGGCAGCTTTAATGCCGGATTGATAAAAATCGGATCACCTTGCTTCCGCGCACATGCCGACACTGTCTCTCTTGATAAACTCCATATCCAGCTGCATCGGAATTTTAAATTCCCGATTGTTTAGCATTTGCTCAACAGCTTCGATCGCCATTGTTGCCATAAGGTTGTTGTTTACCCCAAACGTCGACAAGGCCGGCGTCACAACCTTACCCATACTGATATTGTCGAAGCCAATTACACTGATATCGTCGGGAATTCTCCGTCCTGAATCCTTAATCGCCGCCATGCCGCCAATGGCCAGAGAATCATTGGCATAGATAATTGCCGTAAGCCCCTTATGCGCGGCCATCATCCTGACGGTTATCTTGTAGCCTTCTTCTAGCCAGGATTTAGGCGCTTTTGTACTGGCCTGCATTACACATTCCGGACCTTTGTAGCCAAATTCCCGCATGGCATTCCTATAGCATTCGTAACGTTCCATGATGGATTGATCTTCCTTGCGACTCAAGACCAGTCCGACTTGCCTGTGTTTCAATGCAAATAAATACTGGACGGCATTGCGCATCGCCCCTTTGAAATTCACATTGATAACAATATTGTTTTTATATGACAGACGCTCGTTATATGTTATCAGCGGTATTGAAATATCCTTTTCATGTTTGGAGAAAAAAACATCGGGAAAGGCTCCAAACACGATGCATCCATCCACATTGTTGATGATGCGGGGCATGCGTGTCGTCTGGCCATCCCAGAATTCCACCATGCAGGTGTAGCTGTGTTGGGTCGCCACCCGGGCGATCGTGAGCACCTGCTCGTGCAGCCAGGGATCTTTTTCGTCCGGATTGCGTCCGATCAACACACCCAGACAATACTTTCGGCCGGAGCGCATGCCGCGCGCCGAAATATTCGGCGTGTATTTCAAGGAGCGCGCGATCTCCCTGATCTTCTCCTGTATGCCGGGACGGACCCGGTAACCGTTCAGCACTCTGGAGACCGTGCCTATGCTCACGCCAGCCTGCCTAGCCACGTCGTTTATGGTTACTCTGGACTTCATCTGCATACCACGCCTTTCAAAACCTGCCACGAATTAATCCCGCACGCCATGCTGCATGCAAACGTAATTAAAACGTTATGAGTTGTCAAACATATTTTGACGCAAATGGAGTCATTCCACAGGGCAGTGTCCCTAAAGGAGGGAAGCCACTCAAAGTGAACGAGATGAGCGAAAGTGCTGA
>CAZTWL010000016.1:0-86486 GCA_964617825.1 uncultured Verrucomicrobiota bacterium | reverse complement strand
AGCCCGGATCAGTTGATCGACATTATGGATGCGCTCGCTCTTCTCGGCAAATGCGTTCTGCACTTCCTGCTTGCGCGCCAATTTTTCCTGCGCCGAAAGGTCAGCCTGGCCGTCAATAACGGCCATGTGCGAAACCAGGTCCGGCAGAACATAGGCATCGGGATCGGCCGGATTCATGGCCGTACAGCCTTTTTCGGTCAGCGTGGCGTCATGGCCGCGCTCGTCGATGGTAAAGAACAATTCCTCGCGGAGCCGGCGCGCCTGTTCCTTGTACATTTCCGTCAGGAACGAGTTTTCCGCCTGTTCCAGGAGTTTGCGGGTCGCCGTTTCCTCCAGAAGGTGCAGCAGCTGCTTGTGCTTGGGCATGCCGTGGCGGACCTGGTAAAGACGCTGCCGGGCTTTATCGGTTTCACCCTTATCCAGGCACTCCTTGGCCTCCTGCATCAACTCGTTGCAGAGATCGCGCTGTTTCCGAACCAGGCGGTCCACCAGCGGCGTCATGGCCGTGTATTGATGTGTGGAAACCGGCGCCGGTCCGGAAATAATCAACGGTGTGCGGGCTTCGTCAATCAGAATGCTGTCGATTTCGTCCACAATCGCATAAACATGTGCGCGCTGCACAACCTCGGCCTTGGTAAAGGCCATACCGTTATCGCGCAAATAATCGAACCCGAATTCGCTGTTCGTGCCGTAGGTAATGTCGCAGGCGTATTGCGCCCGGCGCTCGGCCTGGTTCATCTGGTTTTGAATGCAACCGACCGTAAGTCCCAGGTACTTGAAGACCGTGCCCATCCATTGCGAATCGCGGCGCGCCAGATAATCGTTGACTGTCACCAGGTGCACGCCCCCGCCCGCGAGGGCGTTGAGATAGAGCGGCATGGTGGCCACAAGGGTTTTGCCTTCGCCGGTGGCCATTTCGGCAATCTTGCCCTGATGCAGGATTATGCCGCCCATGAGCTGAACGTCGAAAGGCACCATATCCCAGACCATCTCGTGCTCGCATACGGAAGCCTTTGTGCCGACCAGCCGCCGGCAGGCATTCTTGACCACGGCGAAAGCCTCGCACAACAGACTGTCAAGGGACGCTCCGTGCGCCAGACGATCCTTGAATTCGGCGGTTTTGCCGCGCAACTGGTCCTCGGAAAGGGCTTGGTATTCCTGCTCCAGGACATTGATGCGCTCCACCAGCGGCCGCAGTTTGCGCAGATCGCGCTGGTGCTTGGTGCCCACAATTCTATTAATCAGCCATTGCATAAGCGGGGAACTTAACAGGAATGGCGCGCTTTGTCAAAAAATGCTTGTCGCCACATGTTCGGAAACGCTTGCCAAGCGCCGCTCAGGACTTATAATGAGCGGCCATGAACGATCTCGTTTCTATGCAATCCACGGTGGTCATGGATCGGCCGTCGACCCGACTCGATCGCCCCTCCACGCTGAGTGACCGTCCCGCATCGGCGCCGGTTGATCCCGAATTTGCCGCCCTTCTGGAACATTATCGCGCGTTGATCCGCGCGCGGTCCATCCCTTATCCCGTGGCTTATCAATTCGTCAAGGAACTCGGTCATGGGCGCCAGGGGGTGGTTTTTCTGGCAACCCGCCATGGCGCGCGCGCCTGCCTGACCCATCACGCGATCAAACTGTTTGACCCTGGTATTTATTCCAGCGCGGCCAAGTATTGGACGGATATGGGCCGGATCGCCAAACAGATATCGCTGCTGCAGCCGATCAACAACGTCAACATTGTGTCCAGCGACTTTTACGAGGAATGCAACGGCATCGGCTACATGCACATGCAAATTATCGACGGGGTGGACCTCCAGTTCCTGATCGACGGCAAGCACATGGAAATTGCCCGCTCCCGCAGCACCGACGACGAATGGGACCACTTTCTCAACGTGCTGTTCAGAATCGAGAATGGCCGCGTCAGCCTGCACGCCGGTCTGGCGGTTTATATCCTGCGTAACGTTCTGCGCGGCATCGCGGTTTTGCATGACAACGGGTTCATTCACGGCGACATCAAGCCGACTAACGTCATGGTGAATATCCAGGGCACAGTGAAACTGGTGGATTTCGGCCGCGCGGCGCGCATCGGCGAACAGGTCAACATCCTTCTGGGCAGCCCGCTTTACATGGCGCCGGAAAGCCACCGCCGCGAGCCGGGCTTCGTCCAGTCGGATATTTTCAGCACCGGCCTGGTGGGCTTGGAAATGCTCAAGGGGCGCCAAATCGCCAACCTGGCCGATTTCAACGAAAACAATCTGCTGGATTTCAAGACCAACCTGGCCAGCCGAATAGAGCAATACCTTCCGGACGAGGTTCTGAACAACATCGAGTTCATTCACGTGCTGAAGCATTTCCTCGAGCCGGACATGGTCAATCGCTACGACAGCGCCAGGGAAGCCGAATCCGGCGAGCACAGCCTGATGTCGGCCCGGCAATGGCTCAGCGACAGCGAGCGCGAGTGCGAATACGAGCGCGAATTGGAGTCTTACCTCCACAAACTCGTCGATGAGGATACGGGGACGCTCAACCCCCATTTCGCCGCCGATAACCTTACCGCCGTGATCGAGGTCTGAGCGGCTGCGGAGCGAAGGCTTTCTTTGCCGGCTTTTCAATACGATTTGGCGAACAGCACGCGCCGGCGGCTGGGATTGCCGGTAAAGGGGCAGGTTCCCGGTTCCTCAGGCGAATCCGACGGGATGCAGCGGATGGTAACGCTCAAATCGTTCTTCAGTTTTTCTTCCGCCGCCGCATCGCCTCCCCAATGGGCCATGACAAAACCGCCGTGGATTTCGGGCTTCTCGGCATTACGCGGCGTGAAAAACTCGTAAAACTCCTGGCGGTTGTCGATCCGGCGGGTATGCGCGTCGCGCATGGCGCGCGCGCGCGCCAGGATTGAAGCTTGCATATCGTCCAGGATCGCACCGATGGTTTGCACCAGTTCGGCGCGCGGCACACTTCGGCGCTCCTTGTGCGGCTTGTCGCGCCGCCCCATGAAAACGGCGTCGGCGGCCATATCGCGCGGGCCGACTTCCAAACGCAGGGGAATGCCCTTCTTGATCCAGCCCCATATCCTGTCGCCCCCCCGTCCTTCGCGCGCATCCACTTCCACCGCCAGCTGGCGGCCACCGTAGGAAAGCGCGCGCAGTTCGGCGGCCAAGCGATCGCAATATTGCAGGACGCCGGCCCGGTCGGCATCCTTGTGAATGATCGGCAGAATCACCACGTGAGCCGGAGCAAGACGCGGCGGCAGAACGAGCCCATCGTCATCGCTATGAGTCATGATCAGTCCGCCGACCAGGCGCGTGGAGACCCCCCAGGACGTGGTCCAAGCCAGGCTCGACTGGCCGTTGGCGTCCAGGAATTTGATGTCGCAGGCGCGCGCGAAATTCTGGCCCAGGAAATGGGAGGTTCCCGCCTGGAGCGCCTTGCGGTCCTGCATCATGGCCTCGATGCTGTAGGTGGCCACCGCGCCGGGAAAGCGCTCGGACTCGGTCTTTTCGCCCATGATCACCGGCATGGCCATGGTGCCCTCGGCAAACTCGGCATAAACTTTCAGCATGCGCGCCGTTTCTTCACGGGCTTCCGCCTCGCTGGCGTGGGCCGTGTGGCCCTCCTGCCAGAGAAACTCCGTGGTTCGCAAGAACATGCGCGTGCGCATCTCCCAGCGCACGATGTTGGCCCACTGGTTGATCAAAAGCGGCAAATCACGATAGGACTGCACCCACTTGGCGAACATGGCGCCGATGATGGTTTCCGAAGTCGGGCGCACCACGAGCGGCTCGTCGAGTTCGCCCACGGGTACCAGCCTGCCTTCCGGCGACAGTTCCAGGCGATGGTGGGTAACCACGGCGCATTCCTTGGCAAAGCCCTCCACGTGCTTGGCTTCCTTTTCCAGGAAACTTAAGGGAATAAAAAGAGGAAAATAAGCGTTGCGATGCCCGGTGGCCTTGAACACGCCATCCAGCACGCGCTGAATATTCTCCCAAATACTGTAGCCCCAGGGCTTGATCACCATGCACCCCCGCACAGGCGAGAGTTCCGCGAGGTCGGCGGCGCGAATCACCTGTTGATACCATTCCGGATAGTCTTCCGCCCGTGTGGGCACGATGGCGGTGGTTTGTTTATCGGCCATGGATTGCATCCCTCTGCATTATAATTTTTGATATCGACGTGTTAACAAGCGCATGTTATTTATCAGACAAGTATTTAGCAGGCAAGCGAGAATATGAGAACTTGGCGGGAACCGTTGTGTGAGATACCGTTCCCGAATAATTCCGGCATATTCATGAGCCGGCCGGAACAGGACGGGAAAAACCCGCTATGCGACCAGTATTTCGACGTTCCAATACCGTCCTTGCAATCCTGCTCTGCGGCGGCCTGCTTCAGGCCGCCACGAACGCGCCGCCGGCGATTAAGACGGACAACGCGACCAACCATCCTCCGCATATTGGATTGGTCCTGAGCGGCGGCGGCGCCAAGGGGCTTGCCCACATCGGCGTCCTCCGCGTTCTCGAAGAAATGCGCATTCCCATTGCTTACGTCTCCGGCACCAGCATGGGCTCAATTGTCGGCGGGTTTTACGCCTCAGGACTGTCGCCAGATGAGATCGCCGCCATCATGGAATCCCTGGACTGGTGGAACGCGATGAAGGACCAGCCCCCGCGGCGTGACCAGATCTATCGCCGCAAGATCGAAAGCGAACGGTACCTGCTTAACTTTGAACTGGGGCTGAAGAACTGGTCCATTATGCTGCCGCGCTCCGCCGTGGCCGGGCAGAAGCTGAATTATGTGTTGGAAACCCATACGCTCGCCACAGCGGCCATCACCAATTTCGACCAACTTCCCCTGCCCTTCCGGTGCGTGGCCACGGATATCCAAAGCGGCCAGGGCGTTATTCTCAACAATGGGTCATTGGCCGAGGCCATGCGCGCCAGCATGGCGGTTCCCGGTTTTTTTACGCCGGTTACCATCGACGGACATATCCTGGTTGACGGCGGACTTGTGAACAATATACCCGTCGACGTCGTCCGCGCCATGGGCGCCGACAAGGTCATCGCCATCGATGTCGGCGCCTCCGATGTCGAAGCCCAAAAGAAGCTTCAATTCGAAACCATGGGTGAAATCCTATTGCGCTCCTATACGCTGCTTAAACGGCCTCAAGAGGAAATCCAACTGGCCAACGCCGACGTTATTATTTGCCCTCAGGAAGCGGAACTGGGATCCGGCGATTTTTATCTGGCAAAGGAATTTATCAAGCGCGGCGAAGCCGCCGCACGGGCCATGGCCGACAAGCTCAAGCCATTCAGCGTCAGCGAGTCCGAATTCCAGCAATATTTGCAACGCCAGCGGAGCAAGCCGGCCACGCCCATGCAGGTGACATCCATTGTCATAAGCGGCAACCACCGCACGAGCGAAGAATATATCCGCGCCCATATTCACACGCAGACCAACGCCGTGCTGGACCCCAAGACTTTGCAAAAAGATATTGACCGCATCTACTGCCTGGGCGATTTCGAATGGGTGGATTACGTGATTCATCCCGAAAATGGCGGCTCACTCGGTCGCATCGAATATCGCACCATGGAAAAGCCATGGGGACCGAACTATTTCCACATCGGGTTCCGCATGGAAACTGATTTCGACAATAACACTCCCTTTGCACTCCTGATCAATTACAACCGCCTGGCCATCAATACCCTCGGCGCCGAGTGGCGTAACGATATTGTGCTCGGGAACGAACAAGGGGCCTCGAGCGAATATTTCCAGCCGCTTGACTATAAAAACCGGTTTTTTGTCGCGCCGCGCGGCATTTACAATGAAGCTTCCCAGAATTACTACGAAAACAATGTCCGCATGGCGCGCTACGATACCACGCGCTATGGCGGACAATTCGATGCCGGCATGCAATTCGACAATTACGGCGAAGCCCGTATCGGTATCTACCGGGGCAGAATTTCGGCCGATAACGATGCCGGTTCGAGCGATCTTCAGGACATTACCCAGGATGAAGGCAAATGGAAAGCCAGCCTGGTCCTCGACCAGCTTGACAGCTCCACTTTCCCGCGAAACGGTTATTATTTCGAAACGCTGGCGGCTCTGGCCCGCGGCTATATCGGCAACGGATCCAGCAACGACTACGACCAACTCTCGATCAAGGGCAATTTCTTCCAATCATTCGGCAATCACACCGTGTTCCTGAGCGCCATGGGGGGAACAAGTCTCGGCTCGGATGTTCCGATTTACGATCAGTTCGCGCTGGGCGGGTTTCCCAGTCTGGCCGGATACTCGTTGGGCCAGTTTCGCGGGGCTTATGCCGCCGTCGGCCGCCTCGGCTATTTCTACCGCCTTTTCAAGTTGTCGCCGAGCGTCGGCCAGGGTGTTTATCTGGGCGGCATGCTCAATGCCGGCAACACCTGGCAAGCCTCAAGCGATGTTGCGCTGGACGACGTTCATCCCGGCGCCGCAACGATGCTGGGAATCGACTCGATCATTGGCCCGATTTACCTGGCTTACGGCAAGGGCGAGTACAACAACAATCAATACTGGCTCTCGATCGGCAACCATTTTTGATGGCGGCGTGGATCGAAACGCCTCTGAAAAAACAAAAATCGTCGTGAAGCATTTATTTCTTCGATATGTCTCGTTTTTTCTGGTCATCGTCGGCGCCGCGCAGATCATTCTGGCCTCAGATGGCCGGGCAAATTGCCAGCCGGCGACGGCATCCGACATCGTTGCTTCCGCAACCGGCGGCGCCACGCCATCCTTCAAGAGCGATGGGCCGTCCGCAGGTTCCCGTGCGGAAAGCGCAACGACGGCAACCCAGGCCCCGGCGACTGCTTCCACCACAAATTATCCGACCGTTTTCGCTTTCACCAACTCCTGGTTCGCAACCACCAACTGGGCGCAAAGGCTTGACTGGCTGCACGACTCGGCCAACTTCGTATCTGAAAGAAACATCCAGCAAGCGGACGGATGGTTCATCAGCAACCCGACCAGCCGCGTAGCCTTCCGGCCGGCCAAGTTCAGACTCGGCCTGCAGGTCGAGGGGGATTATTTTGCGAACTCCAACAATTTCTCTTTCCGGCCGCTGGCCGATACCGAAAGCGAAGTTCACCTGCCGAATGCCGAAAAAAGGCTCCGGCTGACGATCTCGACGCTGGATCCGACCGCCCTGCCCGGCCAGGACAACAATCAGGGAATGAGCGGCTTCCGTGTCGGACTCAACAAGGGAATGCTCAAGAACATCGACACGTCCGTCGGCGTGCGCGTGAAATGGCCGCCGGAAGTTTACATGCACACCGGATGGGACCCGCGTTACAGGTTTTGCAACTGGGATATGTACCCTGAACAGAAAGTCGGCTGGGAAAGCGACAACGGCGTGTATGAAACCAGCAGTTTGATGTTCAATCGCTGGTTCGACCGCTGGGTCATACGCCCCATCGCTTCGCTCAAGCTGAGCCGCTCCCGCTACAAGGACGATATGGACAAGCTGGATCAGGAGCGGGAAGAAGCCGAAGCCGCCGGACTACCGCCGCCCGACGGAAATTATCTGAAGGGCTGGGATTGGGAGCTGACATTGCTTGGCGGATATGCGCAGGAGTTGATCGACCAATCCGTGTTCGGCCGGCTGGCCGAGGGCAGCGACCTGGCCAAAGGCGGCGGTTTCCGCTTTTCGGCCCTCGGCAGCCTGCACATTGTCGAGTCCTATAACCTGACCTTGCTTTATCGCGGCCATCTTTACAAAAGCTGGCTGTATTACGTGATCAAGCCGAACATCAGCTGGCCGCAGGACAACGACTGGGAGGCAGAATACAGCCTGACTTTAGGCATCGACATCCTAATCTTCGGCACCAGGGAACGCTAGACCGGCAACCATCTCCGTTATTCGAACGATTAACCGCAAATCAAAAAAACCCAAGAGCAAAACTATGCAAACCCCCACCATGGCCAAAACATCCTGCCTGACGATGAGTCTGTTAATGCTCGCCGCCTGCGCAACCACCGAGCTTAACGAATGGCGCAGCCCGGATCTTCCATCCGTCCGTTTCGGACATTTCATGGTAGCGGCGCTCTTTCAGCAGGACGAGAACCGCCGTATGTTCGAGGACGAGTTCGCCTGGCAATTCAGCAACCAAGGTCAGATGGTCACCCGCAGCTACAATGTGACGCCGGCCTTAAATGCCAACACTGCCGACCGATTGCCGACAATTGCACGGGCCGTTGGCGCCGATGCCGTCCTGGCCATTCGCATGATCGACAGCAAGCCAAACACGCCGGCGGGCTCCGCAAAAACGGATCCTGCCCCAAGCAACCTGCAGGAATTCCTACAACAAGCGGTCAAGGATAGTTATGCACAAAGCCGGCATACAAACGCGGTCGTAACCATGGAATCCCTGCTGTTCGACACCAAAAGCGGAAAACCAGTCTGGACGCTGACCACGGAAGTCAAAGACCCGTTCGGCTCAAAACGAGGAATTAATGTTCTGGCCAGCCAGGCAGTGGTCAAGATCAAAAAAGCCCAGCTTGCCAAATAGGACCGCAGGCCGCGCAAAATCGCTATGGATTTGACGGTGGGGCGGCAGCAACCTCAGTTGATGCCGAACTTTTCCGATGCTTCCAAGATCAAATTAGTATCGATCCGGGCCGCTTTCTTGGCGTAGCCCAGGGTCAAACTCACATCGCAAAGCGTGTTGATCCGGCGGGGAATGCCGCCCGAATTGCGAAAAATGAGATTCAAGGCCTCATCCTGAAAAACGGGGTCCACCCGGCCGCTAACCGCAAGCCTGCTTTGAATATACTTGGCCGTATCGACGCTATCGAAAGGAGTCAACGAACACGTAATGGGCAAGCGCTGGGCCAGCTGTTTCAGCCCGGCCACACGCTCCGCAAGTTCAATGTGCCCCAACAGAAGCAAGGTCAGCAGAAATTCATCGTGGCTTTGAAAATTCAAAAGCAGGCGCAGCGTTTCCAGCGCGGCCTGATTATCGAGCATATGGGCCTCGTCAATGACCAGCACGGTGTGCTTGCCATCCCGCCGAGTCTCCTTCAAGGCCTTTTCAATGATTTCCAAAAGCGCATCGGCCATCAGGTTGGAACGCTCCGGCGACAACGCATCCTCCGTCAATGCGCGCGCTATGTTGCGCAGCAAATCCAATGGAGCCATTCCGGGCTGGACCACACAAGACTTGAAGACGTTGGATTTGCCGATCTGTTGGCAAAGGATGTGGTTCAAAAGCGTTTTGCCGCAACCATAAGCGCCGGTCAAGAGCACTCCCCCCATATTTTCGGTGACGGCAAAGGTCAGCTTCATCAGCGCCGCTTCGTGCTGCGCCGAATGGTAGAAAAATTTAGGGTCCGGCGTGTTATGAAACGGACGGCTGTTCAGCTCCCAATATTCTTCATACATGGCTACAATTCCTTGCGCAGTGTAGACGACCGCCGCGCTCCCGGCGTTGTCACCTGGCCGGCAGTCTGCCTATCTCGACAGCCGCTTGGGCTATTTTTTGCCGTCATGATCCCATGACGTGGTTGATGGAACCGCATGCTATCGACCCCGGTTGCGGGCAATATAGATTGAAACGCGCACACACACAAGCGGGAAAATGTCTTCTGGGAAATGTCCTCAAGGGAACGCGCGCGCGCAGGGAAAAAACTTGACTACTTGCCGAACCTGTCACATGCTGACGGCGTTTTACGTCTCCCGCAAACAGGAAATGGAAGGCGCAACTGCACAAGTCAAACTCAATCATCCGGACTCCGGCCATGCTCATCGAAAACACCATCGTCCTCAGCCACAAGCCCATCAAGGGCGGCTACCGGCTGCTGACGTTGAAATCCAAAAAAATTGCGCCCCTGGTCCGGCCCGGCCAGTTTGTGCATCTGCGCGTGCCGGCGCTGCCCGATGCCGTCCTGCGGCGGCCGTTCAGCGTGTTTCGGGCAGAGAACGGCCGGCTGGCGATTTTCTATAAAACCGTCGGCAAAGGAACACAGGCCATGGAATCGTTGCGCGCCGGCGCGGAAGTCAATCTTGTCGGCCCGCTTGGCAACGGATTTCCCGACGTGCACAAGCACAACCTGCCCCTGCTTGTGGCCGGCGGCTACGGCATGGCCGCGCTTTACATGGTGGCCCGGCGCGCACGGGCCAAGGGCCTTGTATTTGTCGGCGGTAAATGCGCGAATGACATCCTTTGCACGGACGATTTCCGGCACTTGGGCTGGGAAGTGCGCGTGGCTACCGAGGATGGCAGCGCCGGCCAAAAAGGCCTCGTCACCCAGGTTCTGGACGCGTGGCTCAAAAAAAATTTGCGCGGACGCACTCCTGAATTTTTCGTCTGCGGTCCGAATGGCCTGTTAAAGGCCATCTGCCAACGTGTCGCCGGCACCGACTGGAACGGCTGGATTTCCATGGACCGTCACATGGGCTGCGGCCTGGGCGCCTGCCTGGCCTGCGTACAGAAAGTGCTCCGGCGGGATGCAGCCGGCAAGGAAACATGGGCTTGGGCGCGCGTTTGTACCGAAGGCCCGGTTTTCGACTGCCGGGATATCCTCTGGGATGCCGGGGAATAGACGCAGCCGCTCGCGGCGTGCAATTGGATACTGAAAGTTTAAACGTAAAAATTACCATGGTCATCAAACCAAATCTTTCCGTACACATCGGCCGCCTTTGCATGCAGAACCCGGTGATGACGGCTTCCGGCACCTTCGGTTACGGACCGGAATATGCCCGGCTCGTCGACCTCAACCGCTTGGGCGCCATCGTGGTTAAAGGCATCAGTCTTAAACCCGCTCAGGGCAATCCTACTCCGCGCATGGTGGAAGTGCCCGGCGGATTAATCAACGCCATTGGCCTGCAAAACCCGGGATTCGAGGGCTTCGTCCGCGACTATCTCCCTTTTTTGCGCCAGTTTCGGACACCGCTGATTGTCAATATTTGGGGACACACCATCGAGGAATACGCCGCCATCGCCGAACGCTTCAGCAACGTGCCCGGCGTGCATGGTTTGGAATTGAATATCTCATGCCCCAATATCAAGCACGGCGGCATCGCGTTCGGCACCGACCCCAAAATGGCCCGTCGGGTAATTAGCGCCGTGCGCGCGCGCACCCGCCTCCCGCTGATCCCCAAGCTTTCGCCCAACGTGCGGGCCATTGCCGAATTTGCGCGCATTGCCGAAGACTGCGGCGCCGACGCCATCTCGCTGATTAATTCATTTCCCGCCATGGCAATCGATATCGAAACGCGACGGCCGATCCTGGCCAACATTACGGGCGGGCTGACCGGCCCGGCCATCCACGCCATTGCGCTCAAAATGGTTTGGGAAGCGGCCCAGGCGGTCAAGATTCCGGTGATCGGCATGGGGGGCATTACATCCGCCAAAGAAGCCTTGGCCTTTATCATTGCCGGCGCTTCGGCTGTCGCCGTCGGCACGGCCAACTTCAGCGACCCGCACTGCACACTGGCCGTGATCCAAGGCATTGAAGCTTATCTTGTCCGCCATCGCCTGGCGGCAGTGCGCGACCTGGTTGGGACGCTGGAAACCGGCAGCCCAAGCCCAAAGAGCCCTGGCCGCCGGAGGCCGCGCGCATGACGCCACTGCGACGAGTGCTCACATTCTGCGGATTGGCGTTTTTTATCGCCGCCGTGGCGGGCTATATATTCTGGATTCCTTACGATCCCGCCGGCCTGTATCGCGCCATTCCCGCTAATGCCACCTTGGTCAGCGCGCACCAGAACCTGGCGCAACGCTGGCCACAGTTGGCCACCAACATCTGGCTGGCCCCCTTTCTCGGCGCCACAAGCACTGCGGACCAAACTCGAGCTCCGCGCATGAACCTTGCGGCTACGCAATTGATCCGGCTGGCCCGGCGCGATACCCTCTGCGCTTATCTTCCGGCGCCTGGAGGCAACGCCCAGTCTGTCTGGATGGCAGCCGCCTGGATCGGAGGCTGGAGTCCTTGTGTGCGCTGGGCCCTGGTTTGGGGACGGTGGCATGGCATCAAAGACCTGGGGTCCTTTGGCGGGCGAACCATGTGGGGCCTGCAGCAGCCCCTGGCCGACGGCCAACGCCTGTCATTTGCCTGCGGCGACGGCATTCTGCTGGCTTGCTTGTCGCCCGACCCATCCGCCGTCCGTTATGCGCTCATGGCTTATGACGGCTTGATACCTTCTACCCGGGCGTTCGCCGAATTGCAGGCGATGCCCAAACCGGTCTCTCCGGATGTTTTTTGGGGACAATGGCTAGGGCCCGCCAACAACGAACGATTTACACTGACCGGGGAATTGGCGCGCTTCGATGACCGGGGACTTGCCGCCGACATCCGGATACGGCCAAGCCCTCTGCGCCAGGCGCAGCTCGCGGAAAGCATTGAGATAACGGCCGTAGAGCAGACTCTCGGCAATTTACCCGTGTTGATCATGGCACTCCCTTTCGCCACCATCTTGGACAAGCTGCCGGCAACAACGCCCAACGCCGCCTGGCTTGAAACCGCCGACCGCATCCTCCAATCGGATTGGATTCGGCCTGATGACAACGGCCTGGTGCTGGCGCTTTTCACCGGCGAATATGGCGGCGGATACGGACGCAAACCTTTACGCATGCGCATTCCGGCTCTCATGGCCTTTACACGCATCAAGCATCCGGACGGCATCCAGCGCGCAATCAGACGCGAACTCGATCTCTTGAATGCCCGGCACCGGCTCGGGCTGATTCAGGACCCCATGCCTCTGAACGTCGGCGCGCAAGCGCTCTGGACCATTGAAATTACCAGCAACCAGCTTCTATCCGAGATGGAGATCGAAGACCGTCCGGCCTACACCCTCGTCGGCGATTGGCTGATTGTATCCAGCCAGGCCGGCAGCCTGGCCAAATTAATGCAACGGATCCAAAAGCTCGACGACACAACGCCGCTGCCGCCGGCCGGATGGCATGCAACGATGTCGGCCAAAAATACATCGGGAGTGGCCTGGCTGGATCTCGATGCCGGCGGCAAAACCATCCAGTTGGCCTTAAGCCTGTGGGGCCTGAGCCAGCGCACGTCCGAAAGGCCTTCGACGCCGCCGGCCATCAAGACCTTGCGCATCCTCCTGGATCGAACCTGTCCGCTCCAATCGTGCACACTGTGGATGGAACCGGAAGGTTCAAATGCGCTTGTTCACCTTCAGATCGGGCCGCGCCCGGAACCATGAACGAGTTCCGATGTCCCTAGGAACGGGAGATGATCGTCATGCAGCCTGTTTTGATCAAGGGAGATAATTTCGAGCAGAATGGCCAAACCATCCTGATTCTGGCCGGCGCCATGCACTACTTCCGCGTAACGCCGGAGTACTGGCGCGACCGGATGATCAAGCTCAAAGGCATGGGCCTGAACACGCTCGAAACCTATGTCTGCTGGAACCTGCACGAACCGAAACCAGGCAAACTGGATTTTAGCGGACCGCTGGATATCGTCCGTTACATCGAGCTGGCAGCCGAACTGGGGCTCATGGTCATTATACGGCCCGGCCCCTATATCTGCGCCGAATGGGATTTCGGCGGCTTGCCGGCCTGGCTGCTCAAGGATCCCGCCATGCGCGTGCGTTGCGCCTACCCGCCCTTCCTGAAGGCCGTCGATCGTTTCTTCGATGCCTTGATCGCACGGCTGGCGCCACTGCAAGCTTCCCGCGGCGGCCCCATCATCGCCATGCAGGTGGAGAACGAATATGGCAGCTATGGCAGCGACAAAACCTACCTGCGGCATCTGGCCGACGGTCTGCAGCGCCGCGGCATCGACTGCCTGTTTTTTACTTCCGACGGACCCTCCGACACCATGCTGACCGGAGGGACGCTTCCAGATCTGTTCAAGGTGGTTAATTTCGGCTCGCGCCCGGAAGAGGCATTCCGCAAGCTGCGCGCGCACCAGCCAAAAGGCCCCATGATGTGCGGCGAATTCTGGAACGGCTGGTTCGATAACTGGGGCAAAGCCCACCACACGCGCGATCCGCAGGAAGCGGCGCAGGCGCTCGACACCATGCTGGCCGCCGGCGCATCCGTCAGCCTGTACATGTTCCACGGCGGAACCAACTTCGGCTTCATGTCCGGCGCCAACCACGACGGCACAACATTTATGCCCGATGTAACCAGCTACGACTACGACTCTCCGCTCAACGAACAGGGCGAACCCACTCCAAAATATTTCGCCTTTCGCGACGTTATCCGCAAATATGCGCCGGGGCCTGACATCCCCTTGCCCGCTCCGGCTCCCCGGCGTGCATTTGGCAAGGTTGAACTGCAAGAATCTGCAGCGCTGCTGTCTAGCCTTGACCAGCTGTCCAAGCCAATACGCTCCGTCATCCCGCTGCCCATGGAAGCCCTCGGCCAGAATTACGGCTTCATCCACTACAGGACCACGGTCCAGGGCCCGCGCGAAAAGGCGCCCCTCGAACTGCAAGGCATGCACGATCGCGCGCTCATTTTTATGAACGGCGAATATAAAGGGGTCCTCGACCGTGACATGAAAGAATCCCCTCTCCAGCTCGAGTTCGGCCCCGACCGGCACCAGCTTGACATCCTGGTCGAGAACATGGGGCGGGTCAACTACGGCCCTTGGCTGCACGACCGCAAGGGCATCGGCGAAGGTGTGCGCCTGGGTTACCAGTTCCTTTTCGAATGGTCCATCTTCCCGCTGCCGTTGAACAACCTGCGCAAAATAAAATTTGGCGTCAAGTCCGAAAGCGCGGGACCGACCTTCTATCGCGGCACATTCAAAGTGGACGAGCCAGCCGACACATTTCTGGCCCTGCCCGGCTGGACCAAGGGAGTCGCGTGGCTGAACGGGTTCAACCTGGGTCGCTACTGGGAAGAGAAAGGCCCCCAGCACACACTGTTCGTGCCGGCGCCCAAACTGCGCAAAGGCCTCAACGAACTGATCGTTCTGGAACTGCACACCGTCCGCAGCCGCACCGCTGAATTCCGCGATATCCCTGACATCGGCTGATCCGGGGCGATCAGTCGTTATCGAAAATCTTGCGTTTTGTCCGGCAGGTGGGCCAATCGGCGGCCGATTGGGCGAGCAGGTCACTCCAGGTCTGCATGGCGCGGGCAAGAGCCTTGGCCCGGTGAGAAATCTTATTTTTGAGCCCGGCATCCATCTGGGCAAACGTCAGATCGTAGTCGTCGGGCACAAAGAGCGGATCATAGCCGAACCCCTGCTCGCCACGGCCCTCGTGCAAAATCCGGCCCTGGCAAATACCCTCGACAATCTGGGCCCGGCCGCTGGGACTGGAAAGCGCCACAACGCAGACAAAGCGCGCCGCGCGGTTGGGCTGCTGCGCCAGCAGGCGCAGCAGCTTGGCATTGTTGGCAACATAATCCGCCGGATCGCCGGCAAACCGCGCGGAATAAACCCCCGGCTCGCCATTGAGCGCCTCGACCTCCAGGCCGGAATCGTCGGCCAGTGTCCAAAGCTTCGTCCGCATGGCCAGAGAAACCGCTTTTTTAACGGCATTGGCTTGAAAAGTCCGGCCGTCCTCGACAACTTCCGGTAGCCCCTCAATTTCATGGGCGCCGACAATTTCAACGGAAGGCAGATTAAAGATCGCGCGGATTTCAACGAGCTTGTGGGGATTACGACTGGCAATCAGGAGTTTCATGGGAGCCAAAGGTTAATGTTTAATATTCACAAAGTGGTTGACAGGCCATGCGCCGAACGGCAGTATTAAGGACAGTGTTTGCGTCCATGCGGGGAAAACCGGCTTAGCCAAGTGGTGCACGGGGCGGGAGTTGAACCCGCACGTCATTACTGACATTAGCCCCTTAAACTAACGCGTCTGCCATTCCGCCACCCGTGCAAGATGGGTTTGCTGGTAAACTTCGATCAATATAAACTGTCCGCCTAAAAGATCAAGAACGAATATGGCTAAAGACAACGAAAACGATGTGGTGCATCTGAAAGCGGGCGAGAACCTGCCGGCCCTGCCAGTCTCCTCGCCCACGACGGAAATGCTGAAACAACTCCTCGATCAGATGCTGGAAAACGAACGCCGGCGCCTGCGCAACGAGTATGTCCGCATCACGATGCTCTTTATTGTGCTCCTGGCCGTGGCCATCGGCAGCGGACTCTGGTTTGCCCACAGCCTGCTGGATCAGCTGCACACCGAGCGCCAGACGGCGAATCGATCGATGCAAGCCTTGCTCCAGCGCCTCGCCCCGGATGGCGACCGGCTTCCCGACAATAATCGACAATCGCGAAGCGGCGATCCTTCCGCCCGCCCTGCGCCCGCGCCGGCGGCCGACACCAACACCGTCCGGGAACAGGCCGAGATCAAGCGCATGCTGACCGACCTGGACGCTAAGAAACAGGTTCTAGCCGACATGCTCAAAGCCCAGGATGCGCAAACCAAAGACCTCCTGCAGCGCCGCGACAACGAGTTAAAAATACTGCACGAACGCATGGAAGAAGTGCAACGCAAGGTAATGAACGCCGTTCCGCCCGAAGCGCGGCCGGCGAAAGCGGAGCAAACGCCCGCAGCCCAAGTACCGGCAGCCGTCGAGCCGAAGGCCGTCAATACCCTGACGGTGACAACGACCAATGCCGTCCCGCTCCGCCTGCCGATTCCCGCTCCTTAAATTCCCATGGCCACCCCCGCCCCATCCGCTGCCGGCCCGGAAGAAACCATAGCGGGCGTCATCGACCATATCGTTTATCGCTCGGAAGAGTCGGGCTATACCGTCTGCGTCCTAAAGACTTCCAGCCACAAGGAAGGCATCGTGGTGGTCGGCACGTGTGCGGCCATCTGGTCCGGCGAAAACCTGCAGGCCGAAGGGCGTTGGATTCGTCACAAAACCCATGGGCTCCAGTTCAACGCCCGCAAGATGGTATGCATCGAACCGAACTCCGCGGCAGGCATTGAAAAATACCTGGCCAGCGGCCTTATCCAAGGCATCGGCCCGGTGCTGGCCGGGCGGCTGGTCAAAAAATTCGGCGACGACACTCTGCGGATCATCAGCCGGGAATCGGCGCGCCTGGAAACGGTAGAGGGCATCGGCAAAAAACGGCGCGAACAAATCAAGGCTGCCTGGAACGAGCAGAAGGCCGTGCGCGAAATTATGATCTTCCTGCACGGCCACGGGGTAAGCACCTCCCAGGCCATGCGGATCTACCGCGCTTACGGCGATGATGCCATCGCCATGGTCCGGAAAAATCCCTACCGGCTGGCGGAGGATATCTGGGGTATCGGCTTCAAGTCCGCCGACAAAATCGCCATGGCCATCGGCATCCCGCCGCAATCGGTGGCGCGCGCCCAGGCCGGCATCGTCTACACGCTCAACACCCTGACGGATGAGGGTCATTGTTATTGTCCCCGCGCGGAATTGCTGGCCACAGCGGAGCAACTGCTGACCATACCAACCGCCGTGCTGGAAGAAGCTTTGGCGCTCGAACTAAGCAAGCGAACTTTGATCGAGGAAGATTCCGACATATTCATAGCGGCGCTGTACCATGCCGAAACGGGTATCGCCGCCCAAATTGCGCGCCTGCTGGAAACCCCGCCCAGTTGGCTGCCGGCAGAGACGGCCAAAGCCATTGCCTGGGCCGCCGGACGCATGCAAATCGAATTCGCGCCCGCCCAAAGTCAGGCCCTGACATTGGCGCTGCGGGAAAAAGCGAGCATCATCACGGGAGGTCCCGGGGTCGGTAAAACCACGATTATCCGCGCCCTCGTGGACATATTTGCGGCCAAGCGCATGGGCGTCTGCCTCGCGGCGCCAACCGGACGCGCCGCCAAGCGCATGGAGGAAGCCACACGGCATCCGGCCATGACGCTCCATCGGCTCTTGAAATTCATGCCGGCCTCGGGCCGCTTCGAGCACGACCAGGCGCACCCCCTGGCGGGCGATGTGTTTATCCTCGACGAAGCCTCCATGATCGACGTCAACCTGATGCTGAGCTTTCTGCTGGCGCTCCCCTCCGCATCCCGGCTGATAATTGTGGGGGATGCCGACCAGCTGCCCAGCGTGGGCCCCGGCAACGTCTTGCGCGACATGATCGCGTCCGGCGCCATCCCGGCAGTCAAGCTGGATGTCATTTTCCGACAAAGCGCCCGAAGCTGGATCGTGCATAATGCCCACCAGGTCAACACGGGCCAGTTTTTTGAAGTGCCGCCGGCCGGCGACGATTCCGACTTCTATTTTATGGATGAAAACGATCCCGACAAGGTCATCCGCGCCGCAATCGAACTGATCACCAAGCGCATCCCCCAGCGGTTCGGCCTGAACCCGCGGACGGACATCCAGCTTCTGACACCCATGCGCCGCTTCGAACTGGGCGCCGAAAACATGAACGCCGTCCTGCAGGAAGCGCTCAATCCCACGGGCGAATCGGTCACGCGCTATGGCAGGATCTACCGCGCCGGCGATCGCGTCATGCAAATGCGGAATAATTACGACAAGGACGTCTATAACGGGGATATCGGGCAGATCCGGAAAATCGCGATCGAGGACCAGGAAGTCGAGGTGGATTTCGACGGCCGGCTGGTTAACTACCAGCTTTTCGAACTGGACGAACTCAACCTGGCCTATGCCAGCTCCATCCACAAGGCACAGGGCAGCGAACACCCCGCCGTGGTGATCCTGATGACCACCCAGCATTACAAGCTTCTGCAACGCAACCTGCTTTACACCGCATTAACGCGAGGGCGCAAGCTGGTCTGCCTGGTCGGCTCGAAAAAGGCCGTGTCGATTGCCATTGCCAACAACTGCTCCGTCGAGCGCCGCACCCGCCTGCGACAGCGCCTGGCCGGCATTCGAAAAAATCGGTAAGGCTTAATGTCCGCAAAGTTGACCGCACCTAGCGCCTGGCCAAGGCACCGATCTTGGTCCGCAATAATCCATTGACAGCCCCGACCACGCTTTTATAATGGCGCCCTTCTATTGATGAGATAACGGTAAAACACAGGACAGGAGAAAAGTTTCATGAATTACGGCCTGACCGAACAGCAGGTAATGATCCAGGACTTGTGCCGCCAGTTGGCCCAGGAAAAGATGAAGCCGATCCGCGAGCACTATGACGAAGCCAACGAATTCCCGCATGAAATCCTGCCGATATTCGCCCAAGCGGATTTATGCGGCCTCTATATCGAGGAAAAATATGGCGGCATGGGCGGCGGGGTCATGGACCTGTGCATCGCCGTCGAGGAACTCTCCAAGGTCTGCAGCGGCATCGCCCTGAGCCTGGCGGCCACGGCGCTGGGCACCTTCCCGATCATTCTTTACGGGAACGACGAGCAGAAGCAGAAATACCTGCCACGCATCGCCTCCGGCAAATCCCTGGCAGCCTTCGGCCTGACCGAGGCCAACGCCGGCAGCGACGCCGGCGCCATCGCCACTACGGCCACCAAAGATGGCGACGACTATATCATCAACGGCACCAAGCAATGGATTACCAACGGCGGCGAAGCCGACATTTACTCGGTCGTCACCAAGACCGATAAAACCAAGGGCTCGCGCGGCGCCACGACGTTCATCGTGGAGAAAGGGACGCCCGGGTTTACCTTCGGCAAGAAGGAAAACAAGATGGGCATCCGCGCTTCCGCCACACGCGAACTGGTCTTCCAGGATTGCCGTGTGCCGAAAGCCAATATTCTCGGCAAGGAAGGTTTGGGCTTTATCGTGGCCATGAAGACCTTCGATACGTCGCGCCCGGGCGTGGCCGCCCAGGCTCTGGGCATCGCCGCCGGCGCCTTGGACGAAGCCGTCAAATACAGCCGCGAACGCCGCCAGTTCGGCAAGCCGATTTGCTCCTTCCAGGGCGTCCAGTTCATGCTGGCCGACATGGCCACTCAGGTCGAGGCCGCCCGCGCCCTGGTTTATTCCGCCGCCCGTTACATTGACAGCGGCGCCAAGGACGTCAGCAAGATCTCGGCCATGTGCAAGCTTTTCGCCTCCGATACCGCCATGCGCGTCACGACCGACGCCGTCCAGATTTTGGGCGGCTACGGTTACATGAAGGAATACCCGGTCGAAAAGATGATGCGCGACGCCAAGATCACCCAGATCTACGAAGGCACCAACCAGATCCAGCGCGAAGTCATCGGCATGAGCCTGATCAAGGAAGCCGCCAGCCGGAAGACCTGATGACGCAAGCCGGACGCCGGAGCCACGCCCGCGCGGATGCGGCTGCACCAGATAGAAACCATTACTTGAAAGAGGCCGGTTGGCAAGCCAACCGGCCTCTTTTTGCAGATCTTGGCGACGTTGCCGATTAAGCCCGTGCCCGCTGCGCCGCAGCCACGGTATTGAACATCAGCATGGTAATGGTCATGGGCCCGACGCCGCCGGGAACCGGCGTAATCATGCCGGCCTTTTCCTTGACCGCTTCAAAATCAACATCGCCCACCAGGCGATAGCCGGCTTTCTTGGAAGCGTCTTCCACGCGATTGACGCCAACATCAATCACCACCGCGCCGGGCTTGATCATGTCGGCCGTGATCATTTTCGGACGTCCGGCGGCGGCCACGACGATATCCGCCTGGCGCGTGAAACGGCCGATATCCGGGGTGCCCGTGTGGCAGATCGTAACCGTGGCATTGGCTTGATCGTTTTTTTGAATCAGCATATTGGCCAGCGGCTTGCCGACCAGGTTGCTGCGGCCGACCACAACCACATGTGCGCCCTTCAGCTTGACGCCGTTGCGCAGCAGCAGCTGGATCACGCCATGAGGTGTGCACGCCAACAAGGCTTTCTGCCCCAACATCATCCGGCCGACGTTAATCGGGTGAAAACCGTCCACGTCCTTGTCCGGGTCAATCGCCAGGAGCACTTCGCTCTCGTTCAGATGTTTCGGCAGGGGAAGTTGCACCAGAATGCCGTGGATCTTCGGGTCGGCATTCATCGCGCGAACCAAAGCCATCAATTCGGCTTGCGAGGTCGCCACAGGCAGGCGACGATTGTCCGAAAACAGCCCGATCTCGGCGCAAGCCCGCTCCTTCCCCGTGACATACGAATGCGATGCCGGATCGTCCCCGACCAGAATGACACTCAGTCCCGGCGTAACGCCGCGGGATTTCAGTTTCCGGACTTCATCGATGAGTTCCGCACGGATCGCAGCGGACACCTGCTTGCCGTCAATAATTTTTGCCGCCATGTTACGTTCCCATTAAGTTTATTCGTGCTTACTTCGAAAGCTGCAGCCGAGAATAACAAGCCTGATAGACAAACTCCATCAAAGGTTTTAGATTTCGAATATCTTCTGTATTATAGGCCACCAGCAAGTCCAGGGCTTCCTGACTGCCACCCAGGTAGGCCTGCCACAGGCGCACGGCATCAAAGCCACCCAGGCCGCGCGTCGCTTCGCTACGCACAATGCCCAGCGTCCGTTCGATGCCTTTCAAGCCGCCGAAATAGCCCAGCCGCTGCAGGGGATAGCGCAGATCGATATGAATATGGTTCCGGCAAGCCGCGGCAAACTGGCGCTGGATCACCGGGACATCGAAGCAGGCGCCGTTATAAGTCACCAGCACGGGGAACCGGTCGATTTCCTCGACAGCTTCCGCCAGGTTAAGGCCAAGCATGAAAGTTTTGGTTTCGCGCCCGTCGTACGTCCCGATGAGCGTAATGGAATCGTCCGCGCCCAGGCCCGTGGTCTCTATATCCAGGTACAGAACCCGGTCCTGAAACTCGCCGAAAGCCCGCCATTTATGATCGGACGGCAGGCACTTGTCGAAAAAAGCCCAAGCCGCATCGCGATAGGCTTGGATCGATTGAGCCAGGTGCGCATGCGCCCGCTCCATTCCGGCGGCCTTCCAGGGCAATTTTGCGCCGGGGGCCAGGTAATCGTGCCAGGTATGGATGCCTTCGTTCCAAAGAAGCCGCTCCCTTACCAATCCGATGCCGGGCGCATGAATAAATGTCCTTTGCAACATAATTGATCCGTCGTGATTAGGAAAGATTGCCACACGCAGGTTAAATGGGAAAACCAGCCTTCGTATTTAACCTTCATGTGATGATCGTTTGCAGTTCCCGGTTTTCCTGATCTTCACATCAATAAAACACCGACCGCAACAAATCGTCGGCCGCCGCCACCCAGCTTCGCGCATAGCGCCGGCGGGGAAGCAGCCGCAGCATGATCCGCCGCGCCGCCAACCGCCCGCCTGTATCGAGCGCAATCCAGCGATCGTTCAGGTGTTGCGGACATTGTCGCAATTCGGCAATCATCATGTCAAGCAAGTCCAGCGGCTCCTCTTGCTCGGGCTCCAGGACAAACTGCCAGAGAATATGCGGTTCGCGCTCAACTACCGCGCGCAGGCCGGCCCTAATCCGCTCGCGGCAGGCGAAAAGATCCGGACCATGCAAAACGACAGCCCGCCGCGTTTCCCGTCCGGGAACACGCTGCGGCAACCGATCGAGCGCCACGGACCAGGCAACCTGCTCCGGAAACAGGTCCAGCAATATTCGCCCGACAAATTGACGTGTCGGACAGTCTGCCACCACGCCAAGGCTTCGTTGAACGCAAGCGCGCAACGCGCGCATGCGCGCCGCGGAAAGGGTGGCAGTGGCGGTCACGGCATAAGGCGGAAGCTTGCCCGCCTCCAGTTGCCAGCGTTTCCGTTCGCGGCGGATGTCGGTGCCAGGCAGCAGCAAGGTCTGCAGACATTGAACCCGCGCGCCCTTCAGCCGGGCCGCCCAGTCGACCGAAGAGCGGATGTCATCGCCAGTTTGGCCTGGTAAGCCGGACATAAGGTCCACGGTTACCCGTATCCTGCGGGCCAGCAACGCGCGAATGCCCCGTTCCAGTTCCATCGGAGAGGCCGGCCGCCGGATGGCGCGGAGCACCCGCGGGTCCCGGCTTTGCACCCCGACTTCCACTTCCTTGAAATTCGCCGCCGCCAGCAAGCCGGCCTGCCGGCGGGTAAGCCGGTCGGCAACAATTTCGGCAAAAAACTTGACGCGTTGACGGTTGTTCCAAATGGCCAGACGCTGGAGTATTTCCTCGAACGCCGGATTGGCATTGAAAGTCGGGTCGATGAATCGAATTTCCCGCGCACCCTGCCGGCAAAAAATGCGCACTCTGGCCATGGTTTCATCCGCCGAGAGAAAGCTTACCCCGGCGCGCTGGTGATGGTAGCGGCAATAGGTACAGCGCAGCGGACAGCCGCGCGTGGTTTCCAGATAAGCCATGCCGTTGGCATCCATCCGATAATGCGCCTCCGCAGGCAACGGCAGGCAATCCGGTAACGACCACGCCGGAGGCGGGCGCCGCCCCCAGCAATAACCGTTTCCGGTTTTCCAGGCAACGGTGGTGTAATTTGTCATCCGCCCTTCGCGCCAGGCAGCCAGGACCGGCTCCCAGACGGCCTCCCCTTCCCCGCATACGGCCACATCCGGAAGCCGCGTTCGGAAAAGAAAAGGATGGCCGCGCGCCACTTCCGGTCCACCCGCAACAATGGCAACCCGGGGATCAAGCGCACGCAAGCGGCTAAGCACATGCAAGGAACGCTCGATATTCCAGAGATAGAGCGTACAGGCAACAAGCGCAGGCTGACGCCGGGCAAGCGCCTTGAGCAGGTGTTCGTCATCCAGCCGATAAACGGCATCCGGCAGGTCGCGCACCGTGAAATACCGGCTTTCCACGGAGCGCTTCAACACGCTGCGCAAATAAACTTCCGCCAGGCGCAAATGCTCCTGCGGTCCGGCTGCATCATTGTCCAGCCGGGGCAGTTCAAGAAAAATAAGTATTTTTTTCATGCGCCATCCGAAAGTTGCGCACTATGCTACGCCTTTGCAGTGAGAACCAAAAGGATAAACGCGATAATGGCAGCAAACTTTTCCAAACAGAATATCCAGACACCGGCATCCCACGATATTCGGTTGAATCTCCCGCCTGGATTCTGCTATGCTGTCACCCATGAACGCCCAAAAATCAACCGTTGCCATCTTGCGCACCACACCGGCCACCGTCCTGCAGGACTATCACCGCCTCATGAACCTCGCCGGGTACCAGGCGGTTTTGCCCAAGGACAGGGAAACAGGGCTCAAGATCAACATCAGCTGGCACTTTTTCTTTCCAAGCAGTTCCACCACGCCCTGGCAACTGGACGGAGTCATTCGCGCGCTCAAGCAGGATGGCTACGATCCCGCAAAAATTCACGGCTGCCACAATCGCACGGTGGTTATCGATGCCCGCCTCGGCGAACGCGAGAACAAACAGGTGAATGTCATCCAGGCTCACGGACTCAAAAACATCCACCTGTATGAGCCGGACGTGGAATGGATTAATGTGCGCGATGCCGTGGGCGCCGTGGCCGACAAGTTTCTCTGCCTTAACCGGGTCTATCCGGACGGGTTCATGATCCCGAAACGGTTCATCGGGGAAAACATCATTCATCTGCCGACGGTTAAAACCCACGTGTTCACGACAACAACGGGCGCGATGAAAAACGCGTTCGGCGGCTTGCTCAACGAGCGACGTCACTGGACCCACCCGGTGATTCATGAGACTTTGGTGGACTTGCTTAGGATTCAGCAAAAAATTCATAGCGGCGTGTTTGCCGTCATGGACGGCACCTTTGCCGGCGACGGTCCCGGCCCGCGCTGCATGACTCCCTACACCAAGAACGTCATCCTGGCATCGGCCGATCAAGTGGCCATTGACGCCGTGGCGGCCAAGCTGATGGGCTTCGAGCCCCTGCGCGACGTCAAATTCATCCGCCTGGCTCACGAGCAGGGACTGGGGTGCGGCAATCCGCGTGACATTCAGATCGTCGGCGATACGGATGCCGCCGCGGAAAACTGGAATTTTGTCGGCCCCTTCCGCAAGATGACCTTTGCCAGCCGCATGCAGCATAAAATTTACTGGGGACCTTTGAAAAAGCCGGTGGAGTGGTCGCTGAAAACCGTCCTGGCCCCCTGGGCCTATATCGCCAGCGTGCTTTATCACGACTTCTTCTGGTATCCTGCGCACAAAGACCTGCTGCAAATAGCAATGCAAAGCGAGTGGGGCCGTTTGTTCCACAACTGGGAGCAAAAGGCAATTCCTCCGGATGACCTGAGCGCTCCCGGCTGGCCGGATGTGGGGATGGCGCCGTCAACAATCGACCCACAACATAAACAGGAAAGCAAGAGCCATTACCTTCAAGCCGTAAGAATATTGGGTGAATGCATCAAGGAAGCGCCTGAATTTTCATCCCGGAAAAAACGCCTGGCATCGAAGCCGCAACCGCAAGCCAATCATCCCCAAATGGACACGGACCGACGCGGATAAAGGAAACGGTTTTGGCTCGCGCAGACCTGTGTGCAAAATGACGGCATTCCCAGGTTTCACAGATCGATAATGAACGGATCTGAAACACGCCGCGAAACAATCATTGGAACAGACCTGGTTTAATGCTACCAAGTAACCGCATGGCTCCGCTTAGCATACCGATCACCGATTCCCGTTGGCGGATTCAACCGGCATCCGCCGTTCATCCGAACTTGCCCTTGCCCTTGACCCGCAAGGAAATGGACCAGCGCGGCTGGCAGGCATGCGATATTGTGCTCGTCACCGGCGACGCCTATGTGGATCACCCGTCGTTCGGCACGGCGCTCGTCGGCCGCTGGCTGGAATACCTCGGTTACCGGGTCGGGGTCATTGCCCAGCCAGATCCATTAAACATCGCCGCCTTTCGCGAGCTTGGCCGCCCGCGCCTGTTCTGGGGCATCACCGCCGGGAATCTCGACAGCGAACTGGCCAACCTGACCGTCATGCGCAAACTGCGCCGGGACGACCCCTACTCTCCCGGCGGCCGGGCGGGGCGCCGGCCGCGCAACGCCTCGATCGTTTATACCGCCTGCGCGCATCAGGCTTTCAAGGGCGTCCCCGTCGTGCTGGGCGGCGTGGAAGCATCCTTGCGCCGCTTTGCCTATTACGATTACTGGACCGACCGGGTCCGGCGTTCTTTGCTTTTCGATGCCAAGGCCGAACTTATCGTCTACGGCATGGCGGAACGGGCCCTGGCCGAACTGGCCTTGCGCGCGCATGAAGGGCAATCCTGGCACGGCATACGGGGCACGGCGGAAGAACTGAGCGCGGGCGTGGAGCTTGCCGCCGCAAAAGAATTGCCTGCTTACGAGGATGTTGCCTCTCCAACGCCGCAGGGCCGAGACGCTTTCATGGCAATGGCCCGCCTGATCGAGGCTGAAGCCGACCCGCAATCGGGCTGTGCCCTGGTTCAGCCGCACGGCGCGCGGCGGCTCGTGGCGCATCCGCCGGCCGCGCCGCTGACAACCGCGGAAATGGACTTGATCTATTCGCTGCCCTTCACGCGCCGGCCGCATCCGGTTTATGCCAAAGAACGAATTCCGGCTTACGACATGATTAAGGACTCCATAACCATCCATCGCGGCTGTTATGGCGGCTGCGCATTTTGCGCCATCGGCATGCACCAGGGAACAGCCATCAGTTCGCGCAGCCCGGAAAATGTTGTGCGGGAAATCGAGCGCGTAACCCGCCTTCAGGATTTCCATGGCACCCTCAGCGATCTGGGCGGGCCGACGGCAAATATGTACGGCACCGGGTGCCGGCACGGCCATGCCAATTGCCGCCGCCGGAGCTGCCTTTATCCTGCGCCTTGTTCGAACCTGCAAACGGACCAAACCGCATTCGCCCAACTGCTTAAAGCCGCCCGGCAAATTCCCGGCATCAAACACGTGTTCGTATCCAGCGGCATCCGCTATGACCTGGCCCTGGCCGGCAACAAAGACACCTGGCTTAGGGAATTGATCGCGCACCATATCGGCGGACGGCTCAAGATCGCCCCCGAACACATAACCGAACACGTCCTGCAGGCCATGCGCAAACCGGCGGCATCAAGTTACCGGCGTTTTATCCGGCGCTTCCGCGAGCTTTGCCTGGAAACCAGCGGCCCGCATGACATTGTGGAATATTTCATCAGCGGCCATCCCGGCTGCACGCTTGCCGACATGATTGAGCTGGCGCAATATCTGCACCAGGCCCGGATCCGGCCCGAGCAAGTCCAGGATTTTTATCCCGCCCCCCTGACCATGTCCGCCGCCATGTATTACACCGCGCTCGATCCGGAAACGAACCGGCCCATTTATGTGGCCCGCACCGACCGGGACAAGGTCCTGCAACGCGCCCTGCTCCTCTGTCACAAGCCGGAATTTCACCGCAAAGCCAGGGAAGCCCTGCGCGCTGCCGGGCGCGCGGACTTGATCGGCCGGGGAAAAAATTGTCTGGCGCCTTCGGGGCCAAATTGACATCGGGAATATCAGACGTTATTGGCAGGGATGCGGCATTTCCGCCAACTCCGCGCCGGCGCGCGAGATATCCCGGATTGCCTGATAAAAGCTACTTATCCTTGCTTTCCACGCGGCGCAATTCCTGTTGGCGGTCGCCGCTTAAATCGGCGCCGGTAAAATCGCCCTCGCTTGGCAGATCCAGGTAAATTGACCGGGATGGATCGAGCACGACATCGAGACCTTTAGCGCGCAATTCCAGCACATGGCCGCCACCCTTGCGGTCATCAGTCAGGAAGTGAAAATGATACCCCGGCATGTTAATCCCTTTGACAAATACCGGGCAACGGAAGCCCACAAGCGTACCCGTGACCTGCTTAAACTCGAATTCCGCCTGATCCTTGACGACCTCGACCAGCGGACGATAAGGCTTCTTCTGCTTCGGCACACTGCGGGTCCTGACATATTCGAAAACCCCATCCGCGCGGATGGCAAAAAAAAGGTTTGCGGACGGCAGGGCCCGATCAAGTGTGCGACAGAACTCGTCGAGACTCGCCGCGTTGACACCCTTGAGCGCGACATCCCGGTCCAGCCAGGTCACAAAAGCAAACGGCGTCAACCCGGAATCCGGCACGGGATAAACCTTGCCATCCACGCGGACCTGAAACATCCGGCCATCCACATAAACCAACTCGCCATCGAGCTCGTTAAGCGTACCGAGGCCCATATCGCCGTGTTGTTTCAAGTCGCCGACGGCGTACCGCCCGTCGTAGACACCGATCATGAGGGCATCGATCGGGGCAGTCTGATAAATCGTGTCGCGGTCGGCGGCTTGGGCCGCAACCGCCAGCATGGACAACAGCAGAACGGCCGAATAAAATCGCTTCATTTGACTGATTCTCCTTAAGGTGCAGGTTAGCCCGAAACCACGGCGGCGTAAAGACTGTTGTTTTAATTTTGTGCGCTTGCATATCGAATCCCGAAATCTATAATGTTTTATAAGTCGATTCATTTAAAGCAGGATCAACTATGCGCAGGCAACCGACAGCCAAGTATTGGATAACCAAGCTGGCGCTCCAGCCCCATCCCGAAGGCGGGTATTTCCGTGAAATTTACCGGGCAGACGAACGAATTCCGGCTGCCGCCCTGCCGCCGCGCTACCGTGGACCGCGCGCCTTCGCCACTTCGATTTATTTCATGCTGACGGGCACACAAACATCGACGCTGCACCGGCTGGCATCGGATGAACAATGGCATTTCTATGGCGGCAGCGCCCTGTGCCTATCCATGATCACGCCCAACGGCACACTAAGGAAAGTGCGTCTGGGAAATAAAGCGGACGCCGGAGAACAGTTTCAAGCGGTTATTCCCGCCGGAACATGGATGGGCGCGCAACTTATCGGTTACGCCGGCACTGCGCGGCAGCAGGGAGGGCCGGACGTAAGCCGCGACTATGCACTCATTGGCTGCACTGTGGCGCCAGGGTTCGAATTCGAGGATTTCACGGTGGGCAAACGGGCTCAATTACTGGAACAATTTCCCAAACATCGAAAATTAATTATACAATTAACCAGAGATGTGGACAACCAGTAGTTGGTTTGCCGCCCGCGGCTTTTTTTTACATTTTTACAGACATCTTTTATTGCATTATTGCGTATAATAGTGCATGATTCACCAAGGAAAGAGAAGTATCGGCATTTGATTATCCTAAACCTTCATCCGAGGGGATTGTAAAACGAAAACAGTCAAAACATGGTCGGCAATCATCTGTGTGACGGCATTAAGCTGGATGGCGGCCACTCGCTCCAGCGCTGTAACCAACCGGTACTCCGACACGTTCGAAAGTTATCCCGTCGGCACGCCGCTGGTAGACGGCATAAATTATTGGTACGCATCCGAAACCAACATCATCGTGCAAAGCGATTACGCCCCCCCCGGCAGCACTAACGCCGCCGTGCTTCCTTTTGACACGACGCTTTCCAACCGTTATTCAATAGCCAAGCCCACCAACGTGTGGATACATCTGGAAGTCAGCCCCGTGCGTTACGATAGCGACGAATATCCCGTAGCGGACTCCAATGCGGCGGCGCTCTTCTATTTGAACAGCAACGGCTATTTCGTCGTCTATGACGGACTCGCCAGCGCTTGGGTCACCATCACGCGAACCGTGTATGGCGAAACGGTCACCCCCATCGGCGCAACCGACTGGGTGACCAACCTGGATGTGTTCGTGGACTACTCGAACAAAACCTGGCAAATATCCATGGGCGCGCTTTTGTTGACCAACAACATCGGATTTGCCAATGCAAGCCTTTCAAGTTTAAACGGGTTCGACGCCTATAACGGCAACAACACCACCTACCTCGACAATGTCAGCATCTACGATCAAGCACCTTTCGCCAAATATGACGTTCGGCCCAGAGCTCTGACTAATTGGGTCGCCAAGGGCGGAACGGCCACACCGCAAACGTTCGACATCGTCGGCGCCGGCGTCAGACCGTCCGATTATACGATCGTCACCAACGACAGCGCGACCTGGCCGGTGGTTACTCCCGGATCGGGAACAATCACCAACGAGGTTACCAATGTTACAACCGTAAGTTATGCATCAGCCCTGCTTGCGCCGGGCACACACACCTCATTGCTGAGCGTCGCGACCAGCTACGGTTTCAGTTCCACACAGACGGTGGCCCTCACGCTGAACGTCATGGACTTGCTGATCAGCACCAATTACTTAACCAGCGCTTGCATGTACGGCTATGCCCCCGCTTCGCAGACGTTCGATATTGTGATGTCCGATGCCAGCGCGCCGTCTTTTGCGATCACCACTAACATATATCGCCCCTGGATGAGCGTAACCCCGGGCACCGGCACCTTGACGGAAGGCACGCATACCTTTGTTGTGGATTTTTCGACCAACGAATTGGATGTTGGCGTGCATTCATCCGTTCTTGACGTGGTTACCACCAAAAACGGCATAAACATGACCCAACAGGTTACGGTGGTTGCCAGCGTGTTCTCGCGCCCCATCCCGACGGTGAGTTGGACAAATTACTCGCAGACCTTCCAACTCGGCCTCCAACCCGTGGAAACCAACATTGTTTTGAATAACAGCGGGGCCGTACCACGCGCATATATGAACTACGCCGTCACCAGCGACGTCGCCTGGCTCCTGGTTAATACCAACGGCCTGTGTACAAACGGGGAAGACCACATTATTTCGGTTCAATTTGCCAACATGGCCACTAATAAGGGAACTAATATCGGCCATCTGACGTTCCAAACCGTCGATGCCGGCACAGGATATGCACCCATCGGGCAGGCAAGTTCGGTAGTGCAGGTTGCTGTCCAGGTCTTTATCATCGGTGATCCTGGGACCCCCTATAATCTGACGTCGACAGCGGGCACGGATACCGGCGGAATCCAACTCAATTGGTTGACTACGGCAACGAATGTTAATCATTTCGAAGTCTGGCGCGCCACGACCAACATATTGTCTGCGGCCACCAAAATTGCCGACTTCATAACCGACCTAGCCTATTATGATGCCGCCGTCGAGCCGGGTTATAAACAATGGTATTGGGTGCGGGCAATCAACGATTTCGGCGGCGCCGGAGATTTCACCGCCGCAACCATGGGCTGGCGCTTCCTGCCGGCGCCAACCGGCCTGACCGCCACCAGCGGCACATTGACAAATTGCGTCGCCTTGAACTGGTCCGGGGCCTTCGGCGCCAAGAGTTATGAAATCTGGCGCGGCATTTATACCAATGTCGGCTTGGCGGCGCGGATTGGAACGGTATCACCGACAGTTACGGCCTATAATGACACCACCGCGGAAGTTAATTTGAATTATTATTACTGGGTGCGTTCCCGGACGCCTGACATGGGTAATTACAGCGCTGTCGCCACGGGATTCCGCGCCGCCCTGCTTAAACCCGCCAACATCTCGGCCTCCAAAGGAACGTTTAATTCCAAGATTCGCATCATGTGGCAGGCGGTGCAGGCGGCCACAAAATACGAAGTCTGGCGCAGTACGGACTCGAATTTAGGCAATGCTACCCGGATCGGGACAGTGACGATCCAGGGCTATGACGATATTCAGGCAAACGCCAGTCATGTCTATTACTACTGGGTCAAGGCACATGACGCGCAGGGGTTCCCCAGTCCATTCAGCGAGTTGGATACCGGCTGGCTTCAGTTGACAACGCCTGCCGGCATAGCGGCCACGCAAGGCACTCGCCCTTATAGTGTACGCATCAGTTGGGCTGCCGTGGAAAACGCCACCAGCTACGAAGTTGTGCGCAGCGCAAGCCCCGGAGCAAACGTGCTGGCCCAAACACTGGCCGACACCACGCCGCTGGCGCGCCCACCTTCGCTCGACGCCGGGATATCTGCGGCCAGCGAGACATCGCGAACGTTTTTTGACGATAACGCCACTTTCGCCGGCGCTTCGTACTTATATAAAGTCCGTGCCAAGAACGCACTGGGCAGCAGCGAATTCAGCGGCGAGGTTATCGGTTGGCGTCAGGTTCGAAAATCCTTCACGACCAAACAGGTTGCCAACGATTACGATGGCGATAAGATATCCGATGTTGTCCTCTTTGCCCCGGACTCCGCCCGCTTGCGGGTTTTGTGCACAACCCTGGGCGAATACCCCGTCGCCATCGGCGATGTCTCCTGCGTTCCCGTTCAGGGCGATTACGACGGCGACGGCTTGGCGGATCCCATGGTTTATAGCGCCGAGCAAAGCTATTGGCGCGTAATGATGTCGTCGCTCGCATATGCACCGGTCATCCAGGCAACCTTCGGCGGACCGGGCCAATTGGCCGCGGCTGCCGATTACGACGGCGACCAACTGACCGATGTGGCAACATATCAGGCCTCCACGGCCACATTGAGAGCCTTGCTTTCGGGCAGCCAGTATGCCCCGGCGCAAACGACGCTTGGCGGGCCGGGATATGTCGTGGCCTGCGCCGATTATGATGGCGACGGCAAAGCTGACCCGGCCGTCTACTCAGCGACCGATGGATTGCTCCGCATCAGACTTTCATCCGCTGAATATTTCGAAGTCCCGGTGTCCTTGGGCGGGGCAGGCTTGATCTTTGTCCCGGGTGACTTCGATGGCGATGGCCAGTCGGATTTGACGACCTATAACGAAACGACGGGGACTTTGGCAGTCAAACTTTCATCGGCAAAGTACGCGCAGGTCAATCTGGCTATCGGCGGACCGGGTTACGCCTGGATTGTACCGGCTGATTACGATGGCGACGGCTTGCTTGATCCGGCAGCCTTTTCGCAAACTGACGGGTGGGCAATCATGTTCTCCAGCCTGTTATACGCCACAATGAGCGACACCTTCGGCGGAGCAAACAACGTGCCTTTCGTCCCATAATCACAGCAAATTTTCCAATTCGTTTCGTATCGAAAAATTGTATAGCAGTGTCGTATTTTATAAAGTTCGACGACGCAAGATAAGGAAGAATTAACATCCCGAGCACTGATCGTGACGCTAATTCTTAGAAGCACACCTATAACAGCGGGGAGCGATCATGAACATTAGCGAATCGAAACAAGGCAACGTCACAATATTGAAAGCCGAAGGCAAGCTGGACTCCATGAGTTCGCCGGAACTCGATAAGCGCCTTGCCAGCATGGTCGAAAGCGGAACTAAGAAGATCGTACTGGATCTCTCTAACTTGGACTATGTAAGCAGCGCCGGGCTGCGGGTATTCCTGTCGGCCGCCAAACGCCTGAAACAAGTCCAAGGCAAATTGGAGTTGGCCAACCTATCCGCTCAGGTCCAGCAAATTTTTGACATTGCGGGATTTGAAACCATTCTGCCTGTTTTTAAAACTGTGAATGAAGCCGTCGAAGCCTGCGCAAACTAACAGAGGAAGGAACCTGTCATGTTAAGTTTTGCTGAAGAAATTTTTCTGCTCGCCCTTGATGACAAGCAGGGCACCATCAAGCCTCTGCCGGTCTCTTCGCTCGATTACGCCATGGCCGGAGCGCTGCTCATGGACTTGGCGCTTCTGGACCGGATTGACACGGACTTGACCAGCTTGACCGTCACCGACACCAAACCGACCGGCGATCCCATATTGGACGATACCTTGCGCGAACTCCAACAGAAGCCTGCGCCACAGCCGACAAGTTATTGGCTGAAATACTTTGCCGACCAATCCAAGCGTATTCAGGAACGAGTTTTGGCCCGGCTGATTCAAAAAGGCATTCTCAAGCAGGAAAACCGGCGCATCCTATGGGTATTTGAAGTGCGCCGCTACCCGCTCATTGACAACCATGAGGTCAAGGAAGTCCGAACCCGTTTGCGGGAACTGATCCTCAGCGACGATATTCCCGACCCGCGCGAGGTCGTGCTGATCAATCTGGGCAACGCTTGCCGGCTGTTGGACGACTTGTTTACGCCAGAGGAATACGAAAAGGTGCGTTCGCGGATTACCGCTCTGGCGCGTCTGGACTTAATTGGACAGGAAATGGCCAAAGACATCCGCGAAATTGAGCGTACGATGGCCATCGCCATGTCCATGACGATGATGGCCTGATCAGCCTGCCCACACCGCCACATTTGGCAAGCGGTCCGGTTGGGTGACCATGGCGCCATGAGCGATTCTCTCCATCAAACCATCGGCAATACGCTGGCTGCGCTGCCGCCTCTGATAAGCGCGGTCAATCGTTTTCTTAATCAGCATACCGTTCCAAACGAGGCAATCTTCCGGATCAATCTGGTCATCGAAGAGATTGTCACCAATATCATCAAATACGGCTACGACGATGCCGGCCATCACACAATCGCCGTGAATCTCGCGCTCTTGCCGAACACGATCCGCCTGCAGTTGAAAGACGATGGCCATCCATTTGACCCACTGCAGTCGCCCGAACCTGACATCCACTTGCCGCTGAACAAGAGGAAAGTGGGGGGGCTCGGATTGCATCTTGTCCGCGCAACGGCCAGCCGCATCGCTTACCGCCGGGAAAACGACACCAACGTTCTGGAAGCGGACATTTTGCTGCAATAATTTGGCATGGCGGCATATTGCAGTCCGAGGCCGCGATTGCAGGTGGTCAACGCCTGATTATCACAAAATACATCAACAGGATGATGCAGACCACAACCATCGGCCAGCGAATATCGCGCATCCGTCCGCTCAACGCTTTGATAATCGGATAAATTATTAACCCAAAGGCGAGGCCGTCGACAATCGAATAAGCCAGCGGAATTCCCAAGGCAATCAGGAATGCCGGTACGGCTTCGCTGTAGTCGTCCCAATCGATTTTTCTCAGATTCTGTATCATCATGAAGCCCACAATCACGAGGGCCGGCGCGGTAACCGGCGCGTAACTGCCGATCATCGCCACAATGGGACTGAAGAAAAGCGCCAACAAGAACAAGGCGGACACTACCAGTCCCACCAGTCCCGTCCGTCCGCCTTGCTCCACGCCCGCGGCGCTTTCAATGAAACTCGTCACCGTGCTGGTTCCGCAACAGGCGCCAACCACTGTCCCGGTCGCATCGGACAACAGCGCCTGGCGCGCGCGCGGCAACTTATTGTTCACAATAAACCCAGCCTGTTCCCCCAACCCGATCAACGTCCCCATGGTATCGAACACATCCATGAACAGAAAAATTACAATGAACGGCAACATAGTCAAAGAGCAGGCGTGAACGAGGTCCATCTGCATAAATGTGCTCTCCATGGAAGGAGGAAGCGCCGTCAGCTGGCTGGCAATTTGGAATCTGGTCATCAACAGGGATTCGCGCACCAGCCCGGTCTGCGTAATGACCGGAGACAGATGGGGAATTATTAATTTAAGCATGACGGCCATAAGGGTTGAAGCCAAAATGCCCCAAAGAATGGCTCCGCGCACATGGCGGACATGCAGGGCCGCGGTCAGGATCAAGCCAAAGAAAAAAACAATCATGTCCGGCGATGCAAACTGGGGGTTCAAGCGCACACAAGTGCCTGTGCTGGGTAAAATCAAACGCGCATTCTGAAAGCCGATAAACGTGATTAAAAACCCGATGCCCACGGCAATCCCGTTCTTCAGGCTGGGGCTGACGGCGTCAATGATTATCTCGCGCACGCCGACCATCGAGATCAACATGAAAATCATGCCGGCCACCAGAACGACGCCGAGCCCCACCCGCCAGGGCTGGGCAAACCCGGCCGCCGTTGCCGCCGGCAAAACGGAAAAAACAAAAAAAAAGTTTTCGCCCATTCCGGGCGCCTGCGCGATCGGATAGCGCGCATAGAGCGCCATGATCATCGTCGCCAAGGCCGCCGACACGCAGGTGGCCGTCATCACCGCGCCGAAATCCATGCCGGTTTGAAGGCCGAAGAGCTTCCCGGACAGAATGGCCGGCTGGAGAAAGATGATGTAGGCCATGGTTAAAAAGGTCGTAACCCCGGCCAGTATCTCGGTTCGCACCGTGGTCCCGCTGGCGGTCAAATGAAACCACCGATCTAAAGCCGCCATCATGAATTAGCTCTCCACAGGCCGATCAACAGGTTCGAATATGCCAACGGCCAGGTATGAAGAATCATACCTGGCCGTCACATGATCATTACTCGACTATTTCGCCGCTTCGGCCGGCGCCATCGTCTTTTCCGATTTGGCAGCCGGGCAGCATTTGGAAGCATCCATTCCGCAGGAAATGGTCTTTCCCAGGACATCCGGCTTGCAGCAACCGGGAGAATCCTTGTCCATCTTGCATTTTTCGCATTTCACGGCGCCGGGCTGGCAGCACTTGGGCGAGCCCTGAAATTCGCCGCACTTGGGACACACGACGCACACACATTCAGGCTGCTCGCCGTTGGCCTTGATCTTGGCAAGGGCCGCTTTCGGGTCGGCCTTGACCTTGGCTACGCAGTCCTGGCAGCAAACGTAAATGCGGCAGCCTTCTACATCCACAAAAACATCCTTGCTGCATTTACCGCCCATAATCGGGCAAAGCGTCTGCGCCTTGGCCGCGCCCGTTCCGCCAGCGCACATCATGGCACATGCGGGACCCGCTTCCGTCTTGGCCGGAGCCGCAGCTTCCTGGGCCATCGAGCTTGCAACCATTGCCAACGCCAACGCGGCAACCAAGCCAAACATCATTTTCTTATTTTTCACAATAGCATCCTCCAATTGGATTTATCGATCGATGAACCCCGCTTGATGATTTTTTAGCAAACGACCCATATGGAATTAACCTTAAATGGATTTTCGATCACCCCTTTGATCGCGCACCTCCTCGTCTTATTTGTTAACGGGTTGTTTCAGCAAATCCTTCAAATGTTGCACGTAGGCCCCGGCCCCACCCTTGCGGTAGCCGGTCCGGGCAATAACTTTGCCCTCGGCATCCAGGATCAAAACGGTTGGGAACCCTTGGACCGCATACTCCTTGCTCAACTGCTCGTTCTGCGACTTAACTTCGGCGGACTGTTCTTTCGCGCGTGGATAATCGGCCAAAAACAACACGACTTGGTCCTTGGCAAACGCCTTGAATTCAGCTTGAGAAAACACTTCCTTGTCGAGCTTGATACACCAGCCACACCAATCGGAACCGGAAAAGTCAGCGAGGATCGGCAGTTTCTTTTCGGCCGCTTCCTTCTTGGCCTTGTTAAAATCCGTCAGCCATTCTTCTCCCCCCAAGGCAGAAACGCCGAACAAACCTGTCAGCAACAAACCCAGAATCATGGTTTTCACGCATGCCTCCTTTTCTTGTTTGGTTACAGATACGGTCAGCAAGAACCGCCTGCTGCCGTTTTATGAACCACGACCGTACACCTTGTTTTCCAAAGCCAACAACGCCCACAGTCATCGTCCAGCAACAATTCGTTTTGTCATCGCGGCGTGGCATCCGGCAGACCGCCGTCCACGGGAATCGTGGCGCCGGTCGTCGGCGTTTGGCGGGTGGCAAAGAAAAGCACGGCGTTGGCCACGTGGTCGGGCGTTACCCTGGCTTTTAATAAATTGCGGTTACGATAATAATCTTCCAAGCCCTTTTCATCAAGGCCCCGGGCCTTCATACGCGAGGGGCCGACTTCGGCCCATAATCCCGATTTGCGCTTGCCATCCGAAAAAACCGCATCCGGCGCAACCATGTTCACACGGATATCGAAGGGGGCCAGTTCCAGGCTGGCGATGCGCGCCAATTGGTGGGCGCCGGCCTTGGTGGCGCTATAGGCCCCAAATTGGGCGCCGGGGGCAAATACGTTCTTGGTGGACACCAAAATGATGTCTCCGCCCGTCGCCTGACGACACAGGCACCGGCCTGCTTCCGCCAGGGTCAACAAGGTCCCTTCCACATTGACCCGCTCCAAACGCCGGAAGGCCTCCACATCCAGGTCAACAAGCCGTGCCACCGTCGCAATCCCGGCATTGACCACAACGATATCCACCCCACCCCAAGCCGCGGCCACGGCGCCGAAACCAGCGGCCACGGAAGCCGCAGCGGTCACATCCATGGCCACACCCATAATGCGGCCGGGCGCAAGCGGATTCAGTTCTCGGACCAAATCATCCAGAGCCTCGCGTGCCAGATCGGCAGCCGCTACATACGCGCCATTCGCCAGCAAGCCGCGGCAAATTCCCGATCCGATGGCGCCCGCCGCACCAGTTACCAGGGCTATTTCATTTTGCAGAGGCGCCGGGACAACTTCACGCTCAATGCAATAAACACTTCCGCCGGGCAAGCTGACGCGATCCGGACAGTTGGTTGCCCGTTGCAGGACCGCCCGCACCTCGTCACGGAGCTCATCATCCTTGGCCCCTGTCTGAACTCCAGACAAGTCAATCACCGCACAGGATGCCTCTGAGGATGGAGCGCGGGGCTTGCATATGACCCGCCGCCATGGGCCATCATGGGGGGCCGGTTCGGCCAGCAGGCCGCGCAGCATGGTCACAAGCCGGGCGTTATTTACAGGAACGTCCATAGTCGATCCAGCAATTAGTTTGCCTATTGAACGCAAGTAGAATGCCGCGCCGAACTTAGGGAGTCAAGGAAAACCGTCACGCACCGAGCATCAGAAACAACGATCTAAAGTAACAACCGTGACGCTCTGATCACAAAAAACAATTTTTTTGAATATAATAATTGACTAACAATTGAGCGCACTGTAGATTTTTCAAATTATTGTTTCGTGAATGATGGTTTGCAATTAAATTGTAAGGCCGAATTCATGCAGGACAATGCGCCTGGCAAAAACAACAAAGATCAATCGCATCGCGACACCGTAATCCGCGCCCTCGATGTAAAGCGCTATTACGGAAGCGGCGAGACAGTGACCAAGGCCCTGGACGGCATATCGCTAGATGTCTATCGGGGCGAATATCTTTCCATCATGGGACCTTCCGGTTCCGGCAAGTCCACCCTCTTTAACATGATCGGCGGCATCGATTCGCCGACGGAGGGAATGGTCTTTATAGATGAGATTGACGTGGCGCAATTGGATTCTTTTGAGCTGGCCTGGATACGCTGCCATAAAATCGGATACATTTTTCAAACCTATAACATTCTGCCGGTTCTAACCGCGCTTGAAAACATCACCTTGCCAATGCTGTTTGCCGGGATGAGCGCCGACGACGCACGCAAAAAAGGCGTTGCAATTTTACAGAAAGTCGGCTTGGGCGACCGGATTTTTCACCGTCCTTACGAGCTTTCCGGCGGCCAGCAGCAGCGCGTGGCGGTTGCCAGGGCGATCGCGAACGATCCGGTCATTATTCTGGCAGACGAACCGACCGCGAACCTGGACGTCAATACCGGCCGCGAAATGATCGAGCTGCTCGTGCATTTGAAAGAAACCGAGGGGATTACGATAATTTCCGCCACGCATGACATGAAAATGCTGGATGTATCCGACCGTATTTTATGGATTCGCGATGGCAAGGTGGACCGGCTTGAAGAACGCAAAAACCTGGATATTCGCATCGGCGCGATTGATGAGCATGAAGTCTAAGACTGCTATTTTACCGGACAGGCGTGAAAATGCCGGGAAAGAAAAATGTCAATATTCAGTTTTTTAAACAGACAGGACCCGGCGCAAATTGACCGCCGGCAGTCTTTGGACGGCGTTCCCGTTTTAAACGAGCAGGTATCCTCAAAAAACGATTCGAACGGCCGATTGGTCATAAACATCAAAATAAAACGCGGCAATGGCTTTTTGGCCCGCTATCAGCCAGCGGTAATGGAACGCAATATGAGATTGGATGAAATCGGCAGCTTCGTCTTTCAACTGATCGACAATCAGCGTAGCGCGCTTGAAATTATAGAGCTTTTCCTGGCGAAATACCGGGTTAACCGGCGGGAGGCCACTTTAAGCGTCGTTGAGTTTTTAAAGTCGCTCGTCAAGCGGAGAATTATATCGATCGTTATCAGGTGATGCCTGCACGAACAGCATATGAGCAGCAACGGGGGAAGGATGGCGGGCTTCTGGTATGTTATTTCCGCGAATGACAAGAAACGTAATGAATAAAATACTGGCATTATCAATTCTGTTTGGCGCGGTATCCGCATTTGGCGAAATGGCGGCCAAGCCGTGGGTTACACCGGCGGAATCAGATGCGCTGGTCCAGGAGTTGCAGGATTTTCTCAAGGGCGCCGAAGTGCGCTATCCCGGGTCGCCCGGCAATCTGGCAATGGAAGAAAAGATCAACGCGCTTTTTGCCGATTCCGGGTTACAGCACGGCGACATCAGATTTAATACGGCCTGTTTTATCCCCGGCGCAACCTTGCTCACCATTTCCAACCAGGCTCCCATTCGGCTATATGCCATGCACCCGACCATGTTCCGCCCAGGCAATTTCAAGGAAAAGGAGTTTGCCGCGCCACTGGTCTATGTTGGCCAAGGATCCAATGCTGATTTGGAAAAAGTCAAGGGCATCCCGCTTAACGGCTCACTGGCGCTGATGGAATTCAATTGCGGGACGGACTGGATGCGCCTTTTGCGTTTCGGAGTCAAGGGCTTTATTTTCATTGAGCCGGAACATTACGATCGCAACGACGCGTTGGACAAGATTTATGACACCGAAGTGGCCACCCCACGCTTCCTGGTGAGTCGCGCCGAAGGCGCGGCGCTAAAAGCACAGGCTTGGCAGGGAGCCAGGGTAAACATCAAGGCCAAACCGTCGCGTTGGGAAAACAAAATGCTGCGCGACTTATGGGTTCTCATCCCGGGATCGGATCCGGACTTGGGCCGCGAAGTTGCCGTGGTGGTCGCGCCACTTGACAGTAACTGCATTGTTCCCGAAATGGCCTTTGGCGCTCAGGCCGGAGCCAACCTGCTCTGCCTGAAAAAAATGCTGGCTGAATTTAAACGCCAGCCGCCGGCGCGGACAGTCCTTCTGGCTGCGGTTAATGCGCATGTGTTTTCATATGAGGGCGAAAGGATGCTGGCCTGGCACATGTTGGCCGGAGTGACTGCAACCGAAAAAATGCGGGATACGCTCAACAACGAACTTCAGACCCAGCGGGCGCTGATCGATCATTATAGCCGGCTTAAGCTGGAGGCCTATGACAAGGCCGAAGAAGATTTGCTTATTGCCTGGCGTTCGCTGAACGATAAATCCACGGGCAAAAATATTACCGTAAAAAAACCGCTGGTTGCCCTGGCCAAGCGCGACATTAACCGCTTGAAAAATGACAAGCTGGTCCTGCTGCAGCAGAATCTTCCGAAACAGGAAACCGAACGGCGGCAGAAAGATATTACCGCCCGGATGGAAAAGCACGTTAAAATCTTAACCCTCTTTAACAAAGTCGGCATCCGCACGAAATTAAGCGACCTTTCCGGGGAAGAAATCCTGATTCTCAAGGGGTATGTTCAGGAAATAATCCGGTTTAATACCGTTTGCGCCGATCGCAACGAGCAGGAATTGCTTTTGGGAAGGCAAAACGATGCCATCCGCGATGCGCTCCAAGGAAACAAGGTGGCCTTTGTGATTTCCCTGGGGATGGATTGGTCCACGCCGCAGGTTGGCTTTTATGCCAGCTACAGGGCCAAGTGGTGCCAGCGCTGGGGCGCCAACACGTTCGATATCGCCGGAAAGCTTGAAGAAGTATGTGCCGGCAAAGAGCTCCACCTGGCCGATACGTTGACCATGCGTTCCGGGTATAGCGAAACCCATTACTTCGGCGAGAAGATGCAAATGCCTCGCGGTGATACTCCCCCGCTTGCGGCCTGTGCCATATTTAACTCTGCCGGCAAGACGGCGGCCTTTGATCTTTGGAATGTTTTCTCGGCCGATGGGAACGCTTTTCTTCCAAGTGACAGCTGTGCCAGCTTGAATAAATCGTATTATGCCAGCGAAACGTCTTTCCTGCTGCCGTACCTGCGCGCTCTTTTCAACGTGCGGTATATCACGGATTCATCCGAGTTCGATACTTCCAAAATTCTCACCGGGACGATGTCGGCGGTTCATATCAAGACTTATAAATTTGATGAATATTCGGCCAGCGTAGTTCCAGAACTGCCGGTCCCAAATACGGCCGTAATCGTAAACGCGACTAAATATTCAAAAGCAGCTTACAAGAAAGCCATGCACGCCGATGTTATTTACGGCGACGTCTGTTCCGGCATAATTAAGCTGACCGATCAGCGCGCGGCCACGATCGTCTACGGCCTGAGCGTGCCGCTACGCAAAACACCAACCCCGCCTTTTGTGCCGGCGGCGTTTCATTACGATGGCGATTTTACCGTTGTGGACCACGTGCTTGATGCCGGCGAAACGCAAAACAAGATGAGCAGCGACGACCTTTCGAAAGCTTTGACCCTGGCGCTTTTTGAATGCCGCGAATTCCCCATTTACCCGACAGCCGATTCCTCTCTTATTTCCGGCTCACCCATTTTTACCGAATATATGCTCCCGCTCACGGCAAAGGGGAACGCGTCTCCACGCAAATACGGCTTGACGGGGATCAAGTCGGTGTTTTCTAAAAAAATCGTCAACGTATCGCCCGGGGCTCCCGCGGCTTTTTATCTGGGCCTGATGGAAAAAATCAAATTCGTTACCGACAAGAAGAGAACAGCACTGAATGCAACCGAAAAGGAATACGAGGGACGTGGATATTCTGCGGCAAGCGAAATGGGGCCGGACTTTTTCCATAACGTTGTAAAGGACCTGTCGGTGCTGAATCGCGCGCGGATTAAAATATTGAGGGATGTGGCGAACGAACTTGTGCATGAATTTTCCGCCCGGGGCGACCGCTGCCTCCGTGAAATGCAATCCGCCCTGGCTGACAGTGATCATCTGCAATATCTGCGGAAGCTTTACGAAGGGCTCGGCGCGCAGGTAAAATCATACGAGCAGGCCAAGCAGACCTCCGATGACATGTTGAAGGCTGTGGTGATTTACATGGCCCTGCTGCTGCCGTTCTGTTTCTTCATCGAAAAATTGCTGTTCAATTTTGTGAAAATCGAACATGAGATGGGCATGTTCGCGTGTCTGTTTGTCGTGGCATTTCTTATTTTCCGGCAAATTCATCCGGCTTTCCGCGTGGCCCAGGCAGCGGAGGCTATCTTCATCGCGTTTGTCATGGGCGCTCTGGCCCTTTTTGTCATCAGCATATTGCGCGGCCGGTTTGAAGGCGAAATGCAGCTGCTCTTCCGCAGCTATTTGAGCAGCGGCATGGACGAAGCCACTTTTTCAACCGTGACGCAGAAGGCCATGTTGATCGGCGTCAACAATATGAAGCGCCGGCGCATTCGCACCATGCTGACGACCATGACCATTGTGCTCATTGCTTTTGCAATGCTTTCGTTCACGAGCATTACCAAGAAAGTCAACCCGACCATTGTCCATAAAAGCAGCGTGCCGGCCTATACCGGCTTTATGTTCTCATGGCCGGGCAAGGCGCAGATGGACGAGTCAACCTACGAAGCCATGCGCGATTTATTCGGCGCCTACGGACAGGTTGCCGAGAGGCGCTGGAAAGCGATGCCGGCCACGGACAGCAGCCCTTTGCATGTTAATTTCAGCAACGGCCGGGAAACGGCCGTTGACGCGGTCCTTGGACTGACCAAGGCGGAAGACGGCTTTTTGGACAAGTTGCCGATAGTCGCCGGCCGCTATTTCAGTTCAAATGCGGCGCACGAAGCTTTAATTTCCCGCCAGATGGCTGAAAACCTTGGCATTGATCCGGCCCGGCTGGAAGGCACGTTTGTCACGTGTTGCGGATATGCGCTGAACGTTGTCGGCGTTTATGACGACGACAAGATCAACAACCTCAAGGATTTAAACGGCATCCCGATTTTGCCGATCAAGCGGGTCAGCCAAGGTGTCGGAGGCTTTGGCAACGAGGTTGACGTGGATGGGGAACTCGATGACCTTGGCGTGCTTTTTTTCGTAGATCCGCTTTCCCTGCTCATTGCCCCCGCCGATGTTGTCCGGCGGATGGGGGGCTTTGCCTACAGCGTGTCGGTGAAGATGAAGGATGATGCGCCGGTCTGGCCATTGATGGATAACATTCTGACTTCAACCATGGCTAAGTTTTACATGGGCAGCATAAAACCTTTTTCCATCGGCGAAGGCGGCAAAAAATCAATTGCGCCGGGGGCATATTATATCGGTTCCAACTATAAAACCTCGGTCGGCGGTCTGGCCGTGCTGCTGGTTCCGCTTTTTATCGCGGCAACCATTATTTTAAACACAATGCTCGGCTCGGTCTACGAGCGCAAAAAGGAAATCGCCATTTATAATGCCATCGGCCTTAACCCCCATCATATCGGCCTGTTCTTCCTGGCGGAATCGTTTGTGTACGGCGTGATCGGATCGGTGGGCGGCTATCTCATCGGCCAATTGCTCAGCATGGGGGTCAATTATACGGGCTGGGTGAAGGGCCTTAATTTCAATTATTCTTCCCTGAGTGTCGCGTATGTCATCATCTTCACCATCGCGATTGTCATGCTTTCAACGATCTACCCGGCGATGGCTGCCGTGCGGACCGCGGTGCCGTCCGGCAAGCGCAGCTGGTCAATGCCGGCGCACACGGGCAATATCATGGAAATTGTTTTCCCCTTTATTTATCAGTCCAGGATTGCTCCGGGCGTGCTGGCCTACCTGCAGGCGTATTTTGCGAATTTCACCGAAGTATCGGTCGGCAACCTGATCGCCAACCAGCTGGCACTCGGCTGCAAAAGGGACGCTAAAGGCCGTGACAGCTACAATCTTGAATATCACATTGCCTTGGCGCCTTACGATCTCGGGGTCACGGAAAACCTGCGCTTTCATCTTTTCTATGATGATTATGTCCAGACCTATCGCCTGGTTTTAAAGATTGAGCGCGTCTCGGGCCAGGACGTTAATTGGATTTCAACCAACCGTCCTTTCCTGGAAAGGATGCGCAAGTATCTGATGCAATGGCGGAATCTTGACCGCGGCCAGCAGGCGCTTTATGTTAAACAATTTTCTGACGCGACGGCGCGGAGCTTATAATGGCAAAAAACTCACAGGACCTTGAGCTCGAAAAGTACCGGCAATTAATGAAACCGCCGGATGTTTTTGTCGATGGTTTTAACTGGCGGACGGTGATCGGCGCGATTTTCCTCGGCTTTATCATGATGCCGGGAGCCATGTATCTGTCGCTCATGGTGGGCACCGGCGCGAGCATCACCTCCGCCTCGCAGTGGGTTACGATTATTTTGTTTGCCGAGGTTGCCCGCCGTTCGCTTAAAGACTTGAAAATGCAGGAAATTTATATCCTGTATTACATGGCCGGGCTGGCAATGGCTTCGCCTTTTCAGGGATTATTGTGGAACCAGTTTTTTATCCAGTCGGACTTTGTCAATGCCATGGGCATTGCGCAGGATGTGCCGGCTTGGGTGGCGCCCCAGGCGGAAACAATCAAGGAAGCCGGACGTACGTTTTTCACCAAGGCATGGCTTGCGCCCATTGCGTTCGTCTCATTAGCCTCAATCATTTATTATATCGACAATTTCGGCCTCGGCTATTTCTTTTATCGCCTGACTTCCGACGTGGAAGAGCTGCCTTTCCCGATGGCGCCGGTGGCGGCCGCAGGCATCACGGCCCTGACCGAAAGCGAAGTCAGCAAGGAACCCTGGCGCTGGCGCTGTTTTTCAATCGGCGGCATGATCGGCATGGCTTACGGACTTATCTATATCGCCTTGCCTTCCGTAACGGGCTCCATCCTGCCAAAACCGATTATGCTGATTCCCATTCCCTTTATTGATTTTACGGCTTCATTAAGCCAGCTGTTGCCGGCTACCCCCTTCAACCTTACGATCGAACTGGGGCTGGTTATTACCGGCATGGTCCTGCCGTTCTGGGCGGTTATCGGCGGGGGGATCGGCGTGCTGGCTACAATGGTTCTAAACCCCTCTCTTTACCGCCATGGCATTCTATCCAACTGGCAGCCGGGCATGGATGTCCTTGACACGATTTACGCCAATAATATCGACTTCTATCTTGCCTTCGGCATCGGTCTGACCATTGCCATTGCCCTTATAAGCCTTGGCCAGGTTTTTCGGCCGCTCATCCGGCGAATAAGATCCGGGAAAGTTCACGAACTTTCCCGCCGGGAAATTGGCGAGGCCAGGAAACCGAGCGCCTGGCGCCGCCTGGTTACCGACAATGTCAAGCGCGGCGATTTCTCAATTTTTATAGCGCTCGGCATTTACGTCTTCTCCACCGCCTCCTGGATCGGCCTTTCGACCTGGCTGATTGAAGGGTTCCCCTGGAAGTTTTTTGTCTGCTATGCGGCTTTATATACGCCGCTTATCTCGTATGCCTCCGCCAAGCTGGAAGGGATCGCTGGTCAATCCGTTGCGCTGCCCTACATCCGCGAGGCCGCCTTTATTCTCAGCGGCTACCGCGGCGTTCAAATCTGGTTCGCGCCGGTGCCCATGCCAAACTACGGCGTGCAGGCCGTCAGCTTCCGCGTGCTTGAATTAACCGGGACAAAAGTCAAAAGCATTGTCAAAACCCAGCTCGTAACCGTTCCGGTCATTATTGTTGCCTCGCTGCTCTTTTCCCAACTTTTCTGGAAGATGGCCGAAGTGCCTTCCGACGCCTATCCTTTCGCCCAGAAAATGTGGGATTTACAGGCCAAATTAAACTGCCTGACCTTCAGTTCAACCATGGAGGGCGGATCGCTTTTCTTTGAAGCCCTGAAGCCGGAATGGCTGACCTGGGGCGTCGGCTTCGGCGTTGTGCTATATGCCATCTTGGCGGCCTTGGGGCTGCCGACGCTCGTCCTTTTTGGAATCGTGCGCGGTCTCTGCCAGGGAATGCCGGCCGGCATCCCCCTTGAGGTTATCGGCGCGCTGATCGGCCGCTTTTATTTCCGTAAAAAGTTCGGCGACATCTGGATGAAATACGTGCTGGTCATCGGCGCCGGCTACGCCTGCGGGATGGGACTGGTGGCAATGGTCGGCATGGCTTTGGCCATTCTCAACAAAATGATGGCACCGCTGCTGTTTTAATTATGAAAAAATACGGAATAACATTGCGCGCGATCCTCTTTGGAACTTTATTTACCGCGGTTTTTGCGGTTTTGACGGTTTTCCTTGAACACCGCCAAAATATCGGCATAACTTCCACCCAAATACCGGTAATGCCTTACCTTTTGCTGATTGTTATGGTGGCATTGCTTAATCCGCTCTGCCGGCTGATCAGGATTGTGCGCGCGTTTTCTCCCGTGGAAGTGATGGTCATTTTCATAATGGGCATGGTATCGGCGGGCGTCTCAACGTTCAACGTGACCGACCACCTTTTGCCCATTGCTGGCAGCCTCTATAACGCGGACTGGAACAACAAGCAGTCCGAGTGGAACCGCTATGTTGTCCCTTATTTAAATGAAAAATATTTTCTTTCCACGCCCGGCATCCAGGATGAAGCCGTAAAATACAAGCAAGCCCTGGAAGTCTTGCTTGCCAAGGAAGCGGCCTATGAAGCCGCCCGACTTGTTCATAGTCACGCGGGAATGGTGGCGGCGCTTGATTCGGAACTCGGCAAATATCCGGACCAGAATTCGGCCAAGTACGAAAAAGTCAAAGCATCACTAGTAAAGGTGCGCCGACTCTACGATGATTCTTTGCTGAAATGGCAGGATTTACGCCGCGGGCAACCCGGGCTGCCCGACTGGCAGGAAGCCCTGCGCCTCCTGGCGCCCGAAATTGAGGAAAATGAGCGCCTGACGGACAAGACGGAGAAAAAACTTATTGCGCTTGAAGAACAAGCCTTTGCCGAGGTGGAAGTATTCCGGCGCGGCCTGCCGCGGGATGAAAGAGCCTTCCCGGGCATTTTGCCTCTGGCCAGCGACGACCGCCGCGCCTATTTCGGGCGGCTGCACCGTCTTATCGGCGGCATGAGCACGCTACGGCAGATGAAAGAAGCGCGCAAATCGGCCGGCGCGCTTCCGGAGGATAAGATCGTCGGGCCGGAACTGGCTGGTCCATACCGCGATTTATTTGCGCGCTCCGCAAAAAATCTTTTGGCGCTATGCAATGGAATCGATCTGAATGAGCTCAAAAGCCGACTGGACGCCGAAGATAAGGCATATATCGCAAAGCGCACGGAACTGACCGAGCGCCTGAAATCCGTCAGCGCCGAAAAGCTCTCCGCCAACCGCCAGCGCGCCTTTGAATTGGCCGACGAGTCGGACTCGGTCATTGCCAAAATGAAAGGTCTTGACCGCCAGTACAAGCGTTATAAGAAGAAACTTGAAATCTACCACCACGAGATGGATTGCACCCGCAAAATCCAGGCGCTGGCCGCTGAAATGGACGGCGTGCGCAACCAGCTTGCCGGCGGCGACGTGCGCGGCGGCGAACTGGCCGCAAAAATCACCGCCCTCCTGCCAGGGTTTGCTTCCATTGATGTCTCCCTGCGCCGGTATTTTATCGGGCAGATTCCTTGGGTATGCTGGGTTAAACCGCTTTCGCACTGGGCATTTTTAATCGGGCTAACCTACATCGTGTTGATGTCGCTCAATGTGCTGATTTTCCGGCAATGGGCGCATAACGAAAGGCTGACCTATCCTCTGGCAGAACTGCCCAAGGCCCTGATTGGCGAAGTTGACTCGACCGGTTTGCCGCCGATTTTTCGCAACGGGCTGTTTTGGGCAGGGATGGCCATTTCCATGAGCGTTCTCGGCTGGAATCTTTTCTGCTCGACCCAGGTTATTCCGGGCCTGCCTCGGCTGGAACTTCAAACCCGCTGGATTGATTACGTGAACAAGACACAGTTTGAAGCTTTGCGCAACGTAAGAACCGAGGTGTTTTTTACGATGATCGGCCTCTCGTTTCTTGTGCCGAAGAACATATCGTTTTCGCTGTGGTTTTTTTACATTATCTATATGGCCCAGCTTCTCTTCATGGTCTGGTCCGGCTATGGCCAGGACGAGACCTCCTTCCCGTGGGATTGGTGGTACCAGGCAAACTTCCGCAATGCGCAGGGTCAGGGGGCCTTGCTTGTTTTCTCCAGCGTTATTCTATATAAATGTCGGAAATATATTTTATGCGCCATGTTTCCCTCCAGCATCGCCGGGCTTGAGGATGACGAAAGAAAAGAGCTGAAGCTTTCCTCAATCGCTTTTCTCGGCTGTTCGCTTGGCCTGATTCTGCTGTTGTGGCTGTCAATGGGCGCAAACCTGTATTATACGATTTTATTTTACGTGATTATCCTGGTTATCACCATCGGACTGGTACGGGTGGTGGCCGAGGGAGGACTGCTCTCTTTTCAGGCTTGGGCAAACCCCATTCATTACGTGCGTAATTTCTTCGGGCTCGATCGATCCTGGACCTCGGCCTCGCTCTTTGCCCCATTAATGGTCTATTATTCGATTATTTTCTTGGATATTAAGGCGTTTATTGCACCGGCTTTCGCCAATGCCCTGAAATTACGCGAAGATTACCGTCTGAAAAGGTTTTCTTTCCATGTTGCCATAGCGGGGGCCATTATTATTGCAGCCATTACGTCTATTGCCGCCGCCCTGATGATGTGTTACGACAACGGCGCCGATACCATGAACAGCTGGTTCTATATTTATTTGCCGCGGAACAGCATGTTTGATGTTATTCACTCCGCCATCAAAGACGCCCCCACGGCAACGGCCGGAAATATCGCCTGGACGGTTGGCGGCGGGTTGACCATGGCGGCTCTGCTGTTTTTCAGGCAGTTTTTCTTCTGGATGCCTCATCCGATCGGGCTCATTATGTTTGTCAATCCGATTATGAACGCCTACTGGTTTTCTATTTTCCTGGGCTGGATATGCAACGTGGCGATCACCAAATATGGCAACAAGGAAAGCTTCCATCGCGCCAAGGGGTTTTTCATCGGCCTGATTATCGGCGAATTGATTCTCGTGGCGGTTGCGTTTGTGGTGACCATGGCGCTGGGCACGCAATCCGGCATAAGTTTGAATCGGAATTAAAAGGCCAATTGCACGGAACGGGACGAATATAAATCATGAATTCGGATAAAACGATACCCTGTCAGGCGAGAATTCCCTGGGCGGTGGCCTTTTCCGTGAGCTGGGGCAGTCTGCGCCGGAGAATATTCCGCTCGCTAATTACCATGATTGGCGTTGTTCTCGGCATAGCTTTCCTGGCTTATATGATGGTAAACAACAGCATCGTCAAATCATTAGTTGCCATTAAGGACGATGCCGTCAACGTGCTCCTGCAGAAGGCCGGCGTGGATATTCTGCAGGATGGCCCCGACACGATGGTGCTGCTCCTGATCGGACTTTCGCTTTTGACGTGCCTAGCCGGCATCATTAACGCCATGCTCATGTCGGTTACCGAGCGAATCAAGGAAATTGGCACCTTAAAATGCCTGGGCGCCGAGGATTCTTTTATCGTCCGAACTTACTTTATTGAATCGTCCTTGCAGGGGGTGCTGGGCACGGTCTGCGGAGCTCTGGGCGGATTGCTGGTGGGCATTGGAGTGAATGCGGTGACCTATGGCGGAGTTGTTTTCCGCGTGTTTCCATGGCTGGAGGTTGTCAAGATTGAGCTGATCGCGTTTTTTATCGGATCAATCATGTCCGTCTTGGCATCCATTGCTCCGGCTTATTGGGCCGCATGCAAACAGCCGGTCGATGCCATGCGGGTGGAGGAATAATGGCGGACATCATTTTAAAAGCACAGGGACTGGCAAAAGTCTATACGATGGGCACGGAGAAGGTCTATGCCTTGAAAGGCGTCTCGCTGGATATTATCCGCGGAAATTACGTTTCCATCATGGGGCCTTCCGGCTCGGGCAAATCCACTTTATTTAACATTGTGGGCGGATTGGATAGGCCGACCGAGGGAGAGGTATGGATGGATGGCCAACGCTTCGGCGATTTAAACTCAAGCCAGATGGCCTGGGTCAGATGTCATAAAGTTGGCTATATATTTCAATCATTTAACCTGATCCCTTCCATGACTGCCCTGGAAAATGTGGCCATTGCGCGTATTTTTTCCGGAATGACTCCTTCGGAAGCGCGCAAGGATGCAGCTGCGGTATTGGAACAGGTGGGTCTTGGGCACCGACTTCACCATATTCCAGCGGAACTTTCCGGCGGCCAGCAGCAGCGCGTGGCAATCGCGCGGGCCATGGTCAACCGGCCGGAAATCATCCTGGCCGATGAGCCGACCGGCAACTTGGATTTGCACACCGGCGAGGAAATCATTCAACTGCTAGGCAATCTGCAAAAGGAAAAGAACATTACCGTTATCACCGCCACGCACGACATGAAAATGCTTGCCGCCTCGGATATGGTTGTCTGGATTCGCGACGGCCAGATTGCCCGCACCGCCAAGCGCGATGAAATCAAAATCGAAGTCGGCTCGATTGACGGAAAAACACTGGCCTGACGCACCTTTAGCTCCACCCTTTATTTCGCAGACAGCTTTTATGGAAGCTTACCATCAGTTCGCCTGGCAGGGATACTCGTGCGATATACCCGCCGAATGGAACCTGGCCGAATATAAGTCCTCCGCCGGCGTTTCATGTGCCCGTTTTCAGGACGATTTCAACTGCCGCCTGGAATTAGAATGGTTGCATGCGCGCCGCCAGATCAAGATCGAGGAGGTTCGCGAACGTTACAACAAGATCGCCGCCGCAATGGAAGCATCCGGGGCGCAGGCTGAAAACACAACGGATATGCCCGGCGGCTGGTCGGCCTGCCTTTATTCAATGCCGGACGGCAAGCGCCTGATGGCGGCTTTCAGACTTGTGCCGGAAAGCAATTTCTTTTGTTTGCTGAAAATGTATTTTGAGAAGGCCAGCAAACGCGAAGCGGATCGGATCGTCCGCCGGATTGCGGAAACATTCCGACTTCACGAGCAGTGTCTTGTGCCCTGGGAGGTTTATGACGTTGCTTTTCGGCTCCGTCCCGAATTTAAGCTATGCGCCACATCTTTTCAGGCCGGACGTAAAATGCTGGTATTTGAATGGCGCCTGCGCCGGCTCTACCTCGTGTTCTTTTCGCTGGCGGATTTTTTGTGCAAAGACCGGCCCAAGGAAAAATGGTGCGCGGATTACTTGAATGGGTTCAAGGCCATTTCCGGCGTAAAGTTTGCCGGGAACGACAACGGGGAGCTTGTCGCCATGCACAACTGGTGGCGCTTTTGGGGCAACGTTGAGCCCGTCACGCGTGGTTGTCTGCGTTACAAAGCATGGTGCCGCCTGGTTCCTGACAAAAACCAGCTTTTTCTTGGCGTCTTAAACTATCGGCGCCATGAAGATCTTTTATTTCTGGCAAGCGGCCTCGATGCGTCCTATGCGCCCAATTTGGCCTAAAAGGCACATCATGGCCGGCCGCGATTTATCTTCTTTTACGCCTGCTTTGCCTTCAGCGTCCGGTAATACTCCAGCGCCTCGGCCGGCTTCGCATTCTCGTGGACAACCTTGCGAATCGCCTTGATCATGCCCACCGGACAATCGCTTTGGAATATGTTCCGCCCCATATCCACACCGGCGGCGCCTTCCTGAATGGCGTTATAGGCCATGGTCAGCGCATCCAGTTCCGGCAGTTTTTTGCCGCCGGCCATGACAATCGGCACCGGACAGGAGGCCGTAATCGTATCGAACTCCTGCGGGACATAATAGGTCTTGACCACATGCGCGCCAAGTTCGGCGCACATGCGGCAGGCCAACCTGAAATATTTGGCGTCGCGTACCATATCCTTGCCCACGGCCGTAACGGCCATGACCGGAATGCCATAACGCAGACCCAAGTCGACCAAGCGGGTCATGTTGTGAACGGAGCGGGTCTCGAACTCGCCACCGATGAACACCTGGATCGCCAGAGCCGAAACGTTCATGCGGATGGCATCCTCAATATCCACGGCCAATTCCTCGTTGGAAAGCTCCTTCAAAATACTTGGCCCACCGCTGGCACGCATGACAATCGGCTGGGAACAGGCCGGAGAGATGGTCGTGCGCAAAATACCGCGCGTCAGCATGAGCGCATCGCAATACGGAACAAGCGGGACGATATTCAGGTCAACACGCTCCAGTCCCGTGGTGGGCCCCTGAAAATAGCCGTGGTCAATGGCCAGCATAACCGTATGCGCGTCCTTAGGACTGAAAATCCGTGCCAGCCGATTTTTTATACCCCAGTCGAGCGATCCGGCACCTTTCAGGAAAAACCCTGGATTCTTCACGGGCACGTCTTCATAAAATTTCTTACCTTCCTTGATGGCTTCTGGATCTGGCATGGCTGATCTCCTTTTATATGGGCGCAATAGAATTCGATTGTCGGGCATCTTCCATTTTTATTCCCGCCTTGTCAAGCGCGTCTCCATTCCTGTCTCCGCCCCACCTCGGGCCCGACATCTCCACCTCAACCTGACGCCATATTCTGATTACGGCAAAGTCGCCCTGATGTTCCTGCGGTAGGTTATGGGGGTCTGTCCATTACTCTTGCGGAACAAACGCCCGAAATAGTCCGGGTCGGTGAAACCGGCGGCGACGGAGATCTCTTTGACATTCTTGTTGGAATTCTGTAGCAGATACTGCGCCTGGGCCAGGCGATGGCGATTGATCGTTTCCGTCAGCGTGCGACCGGTGCATTTATGAAAAAGGGCTGAAAGGTAATCGGGAGCACACTCCACCCATTCGGCAAGCTTGCCGACGCCCAGTTCCGGATCGCCCAGGTGCGAAACCAGCAATTGCTTGACCTGCGTTATTTTATAAGGCTCATCCCGGCGGGCGCCAAGATCTGCCGCCATGATATCCAGGATTTCCGCCAGATGCGCCGCCAGCAAGCCCTGCACGATTATTCTGATATTGCGTCCGCCAGCGTTTAAAACCTGGGCTATATCTTCCAGATACTCGGCCATGCGCAAAACACGCGGATGATGAATGCTGATGGACTTTACCGCCCGGGGATATTTGCCCAGCGAGCCGGCGTTCAAATGGAAGGCTAATTCCCGGACATTATATATAAAAACCAGCATAGCAAACTGCCCGCGCACCAGTTTGAACGTCTCGCCATGCGGCATGCCGCGCGGCATTATACAGATTTCTCCGGCCCGCAGATTGAAACGTTCATTGGGGCATTCAAACGCGTTGATTCCAGCCAGTTGCACAAACAACTCCGGCATAAAATGAAAATGCATTCCGGGGCTGTTCTTCATCAAGCCCGCCAGTTTGGGAACCTTGACCACGGCGGCCCGCATCAACACTTTCTTGAGATGGGCGCCAAGCGTCTGCCGGGCCAAACCTGGCAAATCGCTGACAGCGTTCAGATCGGGCAATCTTTTGCTCATCTAAGAAAAATCCGGTATTTATAAGTTTTATAGCGCAGATTTCCTTTATGCGCCAAACTATTTATGGCTTATTCTACCAGCGAACTCGAACGGATCAACATTGATTGCGTGAAGAGCACAAACATAGCGAGAAAAGGAGCCCAAGTTGAAAGACCAATTACGCATAGGGATCATCGGGCTGGGGATCGGCGCGCACCACGCTCGGAGCTACCAGGCGCTGCCGCAGGCCAAAGTGGCGGCACTGTGCGATCTGGACCGGATGCGCCTGGCAAAGGCGGCCAAGGAATTCGATGTTGCCGAAACGTATACCCAGGCCGAGACAATGTTTGCACGGGCCAAGCTGGACGCGGTAAGCATCTGCACGCCCAACAAGTTTCATGCCCCGCTCAGCATCGCTGCCCTGCAGAGAGGGCTGCACGTGCTTTGCGAGAAACCCATGGCCCTGAACGTCAGCGAAGCGCGCTCCATGCTGGCGGCGGCGGATCGGGCTCGTAGAAACCTGATGATCAATTTTTCCTACCGCTTCTCACCAATGAGTTTTGCATTGAAACAGCAGGTGGATGCCGGGGTAATCGGCGACATCTATTTTGGGCGCACGGTTTGGCATCGCCGTCGCGGCCTTCCCGGTTTCGGCGGCTGGTTCGGGATTAAGGAGCTTTCGGGAGGTGGCCCGCTCATCGATCTCGGCGTCCACCGCCTCGACCTTGCCCTTTGGCTTATGGGCTATCCTGAACCTATCGCCGTCAGCGGCTCGACATTCAACATGATCGCCAAGGACCTGGCCCGGAAACAGAAAAAGAAATATTCCGTCGAAGACCTGGCCTGCGGCATAATCAAATTCAGGAACGGCGCTACGTTGATAATCGAAGCCAGCTGGGCCTCGAATATCGGCGAAAACGAGCAAATGATCACTACGTTGTGCGGCACTAAGGGAGGACTGGCGCAGAAGAATACCGGCGGAGGATATGACTTTACCGCCGAGGTCTACACCGAAGAACGCGGCAACCTGTTCACCAAAAAGTTCGACAGGCCAACCGGTCAGGTTCCTACCGCTCAAGCTGAGTTTATCGACAGCATCCTGAAGAAACGCAAACCCATGGCCACAGGCGAGGATGGCATCAAGGTCATGCAAATCCTCGACGGAATATACCAAAGCGCCGCAACTGGAAAGGAAGTTATCTACAAATGAAAAAACGCTCAAAAAAGGAACAAGCCATGCCCTTCAGCAAAGAAGGCATCCGGATCGGCACCATTGTCGGCGCCCAAAATGCCGCGTCTACGATCGAACAAATACTGCCGCATGGCTTCGAATGCTTTGAGGTTACCTTCGGCGGGGCATTAGGCGGGCTCGATATCAAGAAATCCGCCCAGTCGATCAAGGCTGCGCTGGGTGACAGCGGGGTCATAATTAGCGCCGTGGCGGTCTACGGCAATCCGCTGGAAAAGGGAGCGAAGGATCTGGAAACCTTGAAGTTATGGGAAACGTTGATCGATCATGCCCACCTTTTCGGGACCAACCTGGTCTGCGGATTTACAGGACGGATTCGCGGCAAACCAATTGACGAGTCGATCCCGCGTTTTAAAGAGGTTTTCGGCGCGCTGGTTAAGCGCGCGGCCGCCAACGGCGTGCGAATCGCATTCGAGAACTGCGACATGGGCGGCAACTGGCAGACTGGCGACTGGAATATTGCCCACGCGCCCAAAGCATGGGAACTGATGTTTAACGCCGTACCCAGCGACAATATCGGACTCGAATGGGAACCTTGTCACCAGATGGTGAAACTCATCGACCCCATTCCGCAACTGCGTAAATGGGCCGGCAAAGTGCTGCATATCCATGGCAAGGATGCCACGATCTGCCGGGATGTGGTGCGCGAGCATGGCATCGGCGGCCCGCTGCCGTTTGCTTATCACCGCACACCCGGTTTCGGCGATTCGAATTGGAACGACATCATCACGATTCTGCGTCAGAACGACTACAAGGGCACGATTGATATCGAAGGCTGGCATGACCCCGTTTACCGGGACGAGTTGGAGATGACCGGCCAAGTGCGCGGCTTAAGATACTTGAAGGAATGCCGGGGCGGGACATATGTCGCCAACCCAACCTGACCGGTCGGGAGATAGAACGCAAGAGGCTGTTTTTCAAAATTCCGGCTCAGCCGGAGGCTGCGCTCATCCTTGAAAAACACATGCGGATTAATAGGGCGCGGCATCGATCCATCGCTAAGCGCCGGTCAATTCACGGCACAGCGCCAGCAGAAAGTCGCGGTTATCGGCGGCAAGGTAGCGCATATCGCCGCCCATACGGCTAAATGTCTTGCAATAGCGCAGGTAATAAGCCGGGTTATTCATGGGCGGTTCGCCATTGGCGCCCCAATCCCATGATGCATTGGCCAAATCAACGACCAGGATGAAATGGTCTTGGATGGCCTGACCTTTCTGACAGTGCAGGTTCTGGGCCATAGAAAAGGCTTTTTCAAAAATCATGGGCGACATTACCGCCGAGCCGACCGACAGATAGACACCTCCCGCCAGATTATTGACCCCATGTGCAAAAGACAGAAAATCACGCTGAGCCGTACGCCCGATGGCTGCGCCGCGGTTCATGGGATGATTATATATAATATCATGCCCGAACATGGGATGGCCGGTGAACGGGATATTCAGACGGTAGGCCGCCGCCTGCGCGCTGTAGGCTTTGCAAGGATGAGGAATCTCCATCGGCCCCGGCAGAAGGTTAAATTGCCGCACAATCTCCAGCAAATCGACGGCAGCGGCAGCGCGCTCCAAAACCGTCGGCGCTAAAACTCCGCCAGGCAAGTTGCCGGACACGTCACGGGAGAGGGCATCCAGCGCAGCGCGCCGCAATGCATCGGCCGAAGGAATCATCAGACGCTCATTTTGGATCAAGGCCCCCACCGCCTCCCCGTAACCCAGCCCCTCATAAGCCCCGACCACCAGCGCCAGGTTGATATAACGTCCCGTTTCCTGCCAGATACCGAACTGCCCCTCGGCCACATAACGGCGCACATCTTCGCTGCTCTGGCCCTGAAAGGCAAACTCCCAGTCATGAATGATCCCTGCCCCATTGGTCGCCAGATGTGTCAGCCAGCCTTCCTCCATCAGGCGAATCAACACGGGGGCCAATCCATTCTTGATCGTATGAGCGCCAAACGCCAGCATGATAGATCGTTGCGCCTGCCGTGCCTTGCGCATGCGTGCGGCAGTTTGGCGCACAATTTCAAGCGCTTCCCCAGACATGTTTTTGGGCGCCGTGCCGGGCAACACGCAATCGCGCTCAATCACGACCTTATTCTTGCGCTGACTCAGCGGTTTGACGATCAACTCGTCGCGATCGAATTGCAGATGCGGCATGGGTATATCGCTCTCCTTCGATTTAGATCGATGCAACCCTATCATAAAAGCCCAGCGAAACAACAAGAAAACCGGCTAGTCTGGGTTGCGCAAGAGTCGCACGCGTCGTCGTGGCGCCGGATCAACCAGGCCAAAAAAATATAAAAATAGTTGTTGCAATCCTTTTCTAGGGTGCTAGAGTATGTGACACTTGACTGCGGAATGAGAGAGTTCACAGTGAGATGGTAGATTGTCAGACAACGTTTTGCGTTGGTGGCAATCTGAAACCCGAATGAGTCGGGAACAGTCGCAGGACACTTATACCGCAGTTTAAGGGAGGAATAGTATGGCTACGAAGCTGTATGTCGGAAACCTGTCCTTCACCACGACCGAAGGTGACCTGAAGGACCACTTTGCCACTTGTGGCACGGTAGTTAGTTGTAACGTCATTATGGACAAGTACACGAACAAGTCGCGCGGATTTGCCTTCGTGGAAATGGGATCGCAGGAAGAGGCCAACAAGGCCATTGCCGAGAAGAACGGCACTGAATTCCAAGGCCGCACCCTGACGGTCAACGAAGCCAAGCCTCGCGAAGATCGGCCCCGCGGCAATTTCGGCGGCGGCGACCGCGGTGGTGGCAAGCGCGACTATCGTTAATCCGATTATCAGGTTTTAAAATCGGGAAGAGCGTTTCGTGGAGGCAACTCCCGGAACGCTCTTTTTTTCAATAGAGACTCATTCCGGACATTTCATGGCCAAACCCTCATCTATCCTGCCCCCTATTCTTTTCGAGGACGAGCTGTTGATTGCCTTCAACAAGCCCAGCGGGATACTAACGGTTTCTGACCGCTGGAATAAGACGCGTTCCGATATACTCAGCCTTATTCGTCAGAATCTCACCCACGGCATATATAATGTCCACCGCCTGGATGCCGAATGCAGCGGGGTTCTGCTCTGCGCTAAAACAAAAGACGCATTTACGGCACTATCGCGGCAATTTTCGGCCAGTCAGGCAAAGACACATTATCTGGCACTCGTCCTCGGCGCATTGCCCAAACCCGACATGATTATCCGCCGGGAATTGGAAGTCGATCGCGACCAACCTGGGCGGATGCGGTTGGCTCCCAACTATCGCCGGGGCGCCTGTCGGACACGCGTGCATGCGATCGAAGTCTTTCGCAAATACAGCCTGCTGGAGGCCTGGCCCAATGGCGAAAAGCCCAACCAAGTCCGCCTCCATCTGGCACTCGCCGGCTGTCCTGTGGTTGCCGATCCATTTTGCGGGAATGGACGCGGCTTTTACCTCTCCGAGATCAAAAGCGATTACAAATTTAAACATAACCAGCCCGAACGCCCGCTGATCGGACGCGCGGCCCTGCACGCCGAAAGCCTGACCTGCAAGCATCCGATCACCCAGGCCGACATCACGATCACCGCCCCCTGGCCGAAGGATCTTGCCATTGCCATCAAGTATTTGAAAATGTTCGCGCCAACCGGCGGCAATATGGTTTCAGGACAAGACAGCGACGGCAGCAAACCCGAACACCAAAACGTTTAGGACATTCGACTTTCTCCGGCGCCATGCTCTGGCCGGAGTGGTTCTTGATCTGACGTTCGTTTTAAAAAAATTGCGCAGCGGCCGTTGCGCTTAAAAAAGCAGTTTGCCGGGTATTTGAGGTGTAAAATGCTTTTCCCATCGTTAATTTTTGCCATTTTCTTCATTATTGTCTTTACCCTGCACTGGATGCTTGTCGATCGTCCGCGCATCTGGAAACCGTTCATGCTTGCCGCCAGTTATGTTTTTTACGGCTGGTGGGACTGGCGCTTCGTCGGACTGATCATGGCCTGCACGGCTGTCAGCCACCTGGCGGCCAGACGCATAGCCCGCGAGCCGCGCCTGCATGTCAAAAAAATCATCCTGACCGGAGCGCTGATTTTCGACCTCGGCATTCTTGTTGTATTTAAATATTACGGTTTTTTTGCAACCTCGTTCAACGAGCTTTTAACCTTAATCAACGTTTCGTCAGCAATTCCGCTTTTCAGCATCATCCTGCCCGTCGGCATCTCCTTTTTCACGTTTCACGCAATCAATTACATGGTGGACGTATTCCGCGGCCGAATCAAGCCGGCGGAAAGCCTGATCGACTTCGCCATTTACATGGCCTTGTTCCCGCAACTTGTGGCCGGCCCGATCGTACGCGCCCGTCAATTGCTGCCGCAGGTTACGCACCCGGACCATTGCCGACCCATGGACATCGGACGGGCCGCCGGGCTGATTTTAATGGGGTTATTTAAGAAAATGGTCGTAGCCAGCTCCCTCGCCACCGCACTGGTCGATCCTGTTTTTGCACAGCCAAGCGCCTACGGCGCGCCGGATATTCTTCTGGCAATCTACGCCTATGCCGTGCAGATTTATTGCGATTTTTCGGCTTATTCCGACATGGCCATCGGCATCAGCCTGCTCCTCGGATTCGACATCATGCTCAATTTCAACGCCCCCTACTTTGCCCAGTCGCTGCAGGAATTCTGGCAGCGCTGGCACATTTCGCTTTCGACCTTCATTCGCGATTATCTTTATTTCCCCATGGGTGGCTCGCAACTTTCGGAAGGCAAAACCTACCGCAACCTTATCGTTTCATTCCTACTCGCCGGTCTCTGGCATGGCGCCAATTGGACATTCATCTTCTGGGGTCTGCTGCACGGCGTTTATCGCGCGCTCGAACGTTTTGTGGAAAAGAAAATACTGAAGCATCCGATCTCACCCGCCACATCTCCTGCCGGCTTCTGGGGCCGCGTCGTCAGCTCCTTCCTGAAACGCTTCTGGTTGTTTAATTTTGTCTGTTTTACCTGGTTCTTTTTCCGGGCGGAAACGTTCAACGATGCTTGGACCATGTTGGGGCGCTTGTCTCACTGGACAATGCCGCTTGCACCGGCCATGATTATCGTTATAATAGCACTCGGTTTTTTAACGCAGTTTGGCGATGGACAAAGACTGCGCAAGCTTTGGAACTGGTTTGCGGGGCTCAATCCGGTCTTTCAGGGAGTGCTGGCGGCTTTTATTATCACTGGCATTCTCGCTCTTGGTCCGGAAGGCGTAGCCCCATTTATTTATTTCCAGTTTTAAACCGGGTGGCGACAAAAGGCAACAGTTTCAATAGCCGATCCATGGAATCATGAAAACCGACGCTGTCAACCCAAGCGCGGAACAATACGATCCTCAAAAATATCGGCTGAAATTACGCCCGGTTATCGTGGCTCTGGTAGTTTTTTATATTTGCGCTATTTTGCTCAACGCCAATGGCATCAAACGCGACATCGAGTTGATGAAATATGGCCGGTTACGTAATATCAGCCTGTCGATTTTCAACCCAATTGCCGACTTCAGCAATTTGGTCGGCCTGACCAAGTTCAGAACCATAATCGAAGAATCCATTGGAGCGCAAATCCGCAATGCAAAAATCAATCCTTAAAATCTGCTTTTTTGCGGTTTTAACCGCCGGCGCTTCAATCGCGTCGGCCCAGTCCAACAGCGCCGCGCTACAAGGCAAAGCCGCTTTCCTGATTATGGGCGATTCGGTTATGAAAACCGTGAGCATGTCGCTGGAAAGAGAACTGGCACAAAGCCCGCAGTGGCACCCTGTGACCTACGCCTCCATCGGCTCGGGTCTCTGCCGCTTGGACTTGATGGACTGGCATGCAAAAATCAAGACCTTCGTCGAAACGGAGCATCCGGTGGCCGCAGTCATGCTGATTGGTTCCAATGACAACCAACCCATGCAGACCGAAAAAAACATTCTCGCGCAGGGTTCCGAGGCATGGCAGACGGAATATGCTTCCCGAGTCGGGAAATGCATGGATATCATGATCCAGGGCGGCGTCAAGCATGTCATCTGGGTCGCCTTGCCGGACATGCGCGAGCCTGACCGCCAGGAACACGTCCTGATCATCAACGCCATTTTCGCGAAGGAGGCGGCATCAAGGCCCGCCGTTACCATCCTTGACACGCAAAAAGTATTCAGCCGTGAGCCGGGCAAATTTACGATGTATGTCTTGGGAACGGACGGCAAGCCGCTCTATGTGCGAGTTCAGGACGGGATTCACTTCAACCGCGAAGGCGCCAACCGCCTGGCCGGGTTAATCGTCGACAAATTGAACGCATTGTGCAAACAAGATTAGGGCATGCAAACAAAGACTGTAATTCCCGCCGTAATCTTTGCCATCAGCATCATGCCCGCTTGTCTTCTGGCTATTGAACCGGAATGGACAGTTTTTCCTGACACCGCATACCAGCCACAATTACGTTCAGCCACGGCACTCCAGCCTTCCCCCGGCTTCGGCCCCATGATCAGCGCCGAACGGAGTCCGCTAACACCACCTTACGAACAGCCAGCCGAGGCCGCACGCCGGCATTTTTCTCGCATGACGTCAGTCTCCCAAATCAAACCAGAAACGTCACAAGCCAAAGTGGGCGAGGATGACGTGGAAGAGAGCGAGGAAAGCGCTGACATTGTCAAAGCCAAGTTGGTGCGCGAAAAAATGCATGAAGGATTTTTGAATAACCAGAACAAGCTCTACCAGGAAGCCATTCCCAAACTCGAGGGGGTGATTGCGGAAGACCCAACGCTGCTAGACGCTTGGGGCGGGTTGGGCTGGGCCTATTTCGCTACCGGCCAACAACAAAAAGCAAAACAACTATGGGAACGGCTCCTGGCGCTCGCACCGAATTCGCCGATGCCCTATAATCTGCTCGGCACACTGGAGACCGCCACCGAGAATGGCGACCTGAAAAAAGCTGGTCTGTTCTACGAAAAGAGCCTGGAAATTGATCCCAACCAATACGAGACTCGTTTTATGCTGGCGCAAAACCGGATCTGGAGGGGAGAGATTGACACCTCCTTGCCGGAATTGCTTAAGCTGCTGAAACAGGATCCGGATCGGATGGATATTCGTGTTGTATTAGCGCGCGGCCTGGTATCTAACCAGGAATACGAGGAATCACTGGAGCATTGGGCCATCATCCGCAAGGCCGCGCCGGACAATGTCTACTATCTGCTTGACGAGGGCAAAGCTTTATTGTTCGTCGGTGAACTTCGTTTGGCAAAGGAAAATGCCGAACGCGCCATGGAATTGGATGAAGGCAATCTCCAAGCCATTGAACTATGGGCGGACATTGCCGAATACGGCAACAAGCCGGCCGACGCCATCAAGGAGCTGAAAAAAGCCATCGAAATGACGGACAACAAATTTTCCAAAAGCCGGCTTTTGCGCAGGCAGGCGATCCTTTACCTCAGCCTTTATAAAGCCGACAGCGACAACTACCCGCTGCAACTATGCATTGATGCATGCAATGCGTCAATAGACCTTGATCCGCGTTCAGTTACCATGCATCTTTTCCTTGGCGACGTCTATATGATCAACCGGAATTACAGCTCCGCCCGTAAACAATTCGATCTGATTTTGCGCGATTTCAACCGCGATAATTTGAGGGCCAAGGTTGGTCTTTTTGAGGTGGCCATGGCGGAGGGCAGGCTGGATGATGCCGAAATCCGGCTCGCTGACATTCGCCGTTCGTTTAATCCCCTGGATCCATACCGTTACTTGATGATCAGCCGCCTGGAAGTTGCCAAGGGCAACTACTTCGAGGCGATGGAAGCCTTGGACAAGCTTGAGGAAGCAGGCGCGCGCGGCACGGTTTTCGTCCTGCTTTATCACAGTTTAAGCCAAAGCGAATGGATGTCCATGACCAGTGTGCGGCGTCTGCGCGAACATATCCTCGCGCTGAAGCGTGCCGGGTACAAATTCATTACTCCGGATCAAATCCCGCAATATTTCGCATCCCTTAAACAGGAGATCAAAGCCGATGACCAGCCTTTCTTTTACCGGCTCTGGCGCCAGATTGCCTACGAATTCAGCGGATCCAATCCTCTGAAGGATGGAGGCTTAAGCGAATTCAGCCCGGAAAAGGTTGCCTGCATCACCTTTGACGACGCCTTGCGTTCAACCTTTATCTACGGCACACCGGTTGCCGAGGAAATGAACGTTAGCTTCGGTATGCATATTCCGGTAGGCAATATTCACCGCAATCAAATCGGCTTCGCCTCCTGGGATGAAATGCGCCGTTACGGTAAAACCGGCAGCTGGGTATATGGAAGCCACCTGATAGACGCCCACATACCCGTCGCTGTCGATAAACAAGGCTATGAAGTCAACCCCCTGCCCAACCGCATCTGGGATAAGAGCCGTAACCGCCAGGAAACCTTACGAGCTTATTTCACGCGAATCCGCCGCGAATTCAAGGAGAGCCGGGAAATTATCGTCAAAGAACTGGGGCTTGATGGCGAGGATGTCAAATTTGTGGCCTATCCGACCGGCGATATCGGCCAGGAATTGGATTCCAATATCACCGGGGTGGACAGTGTGGTTAAATCCATCCTGAACGAGGCGCACATGAACTATAGCATCGGATTTATCCAGGGCTATGGTTACGCCGTCAAGGGCGACAATCCCTTGCTCTATCCGCGCTATGAGCCGCCCAAGCGGGCGGAGGCGAGCGAAGTGCTGCAGCAGGCCTTCGAATACCACCCGGTCTTCATGGCCAGACGCCAGAGGGCAGAAATTGCCACCCTGCAGGGCAAGCCTTATCTTGCCCAACGCATGCTCAAGGAACTTTCGCGCGACGGTTATCCCAATGCGATGCTCAACGAACTTTCTGATTATATCAAAGGCCACGAAGCCGGCGTGATCCCCACCCCGAAGAGCGCGTACTTAGATGCCGGCAAAAAAGAACGCACGGTCTTTAAATTCAGCCAGCCCTTTATCGGCGCAGAAGTCAATGCGACGCGCGCCAATGTTCAGATTGACCAGTGGCAGGCCTTGGGCAAGGCCGGCATAAACCTTACCCCGCAGCTGACGATTGAAGCCCGCGGTGGGTACGGTGCCATTAACCAGGAATTAACCACCAATGTCTGGAAAAATGTTTCGACCGTCAAGGTTACCACCACACGCGAACACCGCGTGACAACCACGGACGGCGTGCCATCGGTCATCGACCAGGATGTGACCACCTACGAACCGGGCACAACCACAACAAATTATGTCATTACCAGCGACTATCATTCCGAGGAAACCGACGTTGGCGCCCGGCTCGGATATCACTTCCGCAACGGCTCAATTTTCAGCGCCGAATATCTGCAGCGCAATTTCACCGGCAACATCAGCAATGAGACCGCCAACACCTTCGCGGGTGAATATCAATGGAAGCCGGTTCTAACCCTCGACATGGCGGCGCGCTATCAATACGACGTCATTCCTTCGGCCAAGCAGTTGATCACATACAACAGCGCCGCCGTGCTCGGCGCCTGGCGCCTGCGAGACTGGTGGGACATGCTCGGTCACGGCCAGTACTCCTATCTTTCCGACGATAATTCCATCATGCGTCTGAATGTCAACAGCGACTGGCTGGTCGCCGAGCGCATGGGTTTTTACCTGGGCTTGGAAGGCAGTTTTGTCACCGCCGACAAATACAGTTACGATTACTGGACGCCCTATTGGGAACAGCGCTATTACCTTGTCGGTCGCATAAAACGCAGCTATCCTCGCTTTTATGGCAGTGCAGAGGTGCGAATCGGGCGCGTCTATGACCGGGCGCGGCAGGAGGACATGGATGCCTACAATGCGCGCAAAGTGATTGCCGACAAAGAAGGCTGGTATCCGGGCGACTCACCGGAGCAAGGCTGGGATTCTTTAATCGGCTTCGCGGTCACTTTCCGCAGGCAGTTTTTCAACCACTGGGAACTATTCGGCGACGCTTCGGTCAACGCCGTCCGCGATTATACGGAATATTTCCTCAAAGGCGGGTTGACGTACACGCTCTGATATGGCGGCATATTGACGGCAGCGTTTTATTTTATGAAAAAACAAATGCTTATTCCGCCCCTAATTTTTGCCATTGCGGCTTGGATCTGCCCTGTCTATCTTGCCGCTGTCGAGCTGGAATGGACCGCCTTTCCTGACGCCACGCTTCAGCCTTCCTTACCTGCAGCCGTGGCGCTCCCTGCTCCCAAAGATTTCGGTCCTAGAATTTCCTCCGAACCTCGAGCGATAATGCCAGCTTACGAACAGCCAGCCGAGTCCGTGCGCCGACATTTTACCCGCAGGGCGGAAGTCTCTCAAATTAAGGCACAAGCGCCAAAAGCCAAAGCGACCGGAGAAGAGGAAGATGGCGAGGAAAGCATTGACGTCGTCAAAATGAAGCCGGTGCAAGAAAAAATGTATGAAGCTCTTTTCAATATCCAGGACAAGCTTTATCAGGAAGCCATTCCCAAACTCGAATCGGTAATTGCCGAAGACCCCACCCTCCTGGAAGCCTGGGAAGGACTCGGTTGGTCATATTGGTCAACCGGCCAAAAGCAGAGGGCTAAGCAGCTTTGGGAACGGCTCTTGGCCTTGGCGCCTTATTCCACGATGCCATACAATTTACTGGGCCTGTTGGCAACTGAATCCGGCGACCTTAAAAAGGCGGTGACATATTATCAGAAGAGTTTGCAGATCGATCCGAGCCAGTTTGAAACCCGTTTCATGCTGGCGCAAAATCAGGTCTGGCAAGGAGACCTTGACCATGCTTTGCCGGAATTGCGCAATTTATTGAAACAGGACCCGGACCGGATGGATATCCGGCTGGAATTGGCGCGCGGCATGGATGCCAACCAGGAATACGAAGACTCGCTGGACCATTGGGGGATCATCCGCAAAGCCGCTCCGGATAATATCGAGTACCTGCTCGATGAAGGTAGAGCCTTCTTATTTACCGGCGACCTTCAGATGGCAACGGAAAATGCAGAACGCGCCATGGAACTGGATGAAGGCAACAGACAGGCTCTCGAACTCCGCGCGGACATAGCCGAATACGGCAATAAACCGGTGGACGCCATCAAGGAGCTGCAAAAAATCGTCAAAACGATGGAAAGCCCCATCTTTAAAAGCAGGCTGATGCGCAGAATGGCCAAACTCTACCTTGAGCTTTATAAAACCGACAGCGACGCTTATCCTTTGCAACTATGCATTGCCGCTGCGGACGAGTCCATTACGCTTGATCCTCGATCTTGCATGATGCACCTTTTCCTAGGCGAAGTTCATCTGATGAACAAGAGTTACGGTGCCGCCCGCCGGCAATTTGAACTGATATTGCGCGATTTCAACCGCGAAAACTTAAGAGCCAAACTAGGTCTTTTAGAGATAGCCATGGCAGAGGACCGACTGGATGAAGCCGAGATCCGCCTCTCCGACATCATCAACAGCTTTGATCCACTTGACCCATACCGTTATGTTCTTATCAGCCGGCTCGAATTTGCCAAAGGCAATTACTTCGAAGCGATGGCCGCATTGGACCGGCTTGAAGAGGAAGGCGCGCGTGGCGCGGCATTCGTTTTGCTTTATCACAGTTTGAGCCCAAGCGAATGGATGCCCATGACCAGTCTGCGGCGTTTCCGCGAGCACATCCTGACATTGCAAAACGCCGGATTTAAATTCATCACTCCCGACCAAATCCCGAAGCATTTCGCATCCCTCAAACAGGATACCAAGGCCGATGACCAGCCTTTCTTTTACCGGCTCTGGCGCCAGATTGCCTACGAATTCAGCGGATCCAATCCTCTGAAGGATGGAGGCTTAAGCGAATTCAGCCCGGAAAAGGTTGCCTGCATCACCTTTGACGACGCCTTGCGTTCAACCTTTATCTACGGCACGCCGGTTGCCGAGGAAATGAACGTTAGCTTCGGCATGCATGTCCCGGTAGGCAATATCCAACTCAATCAGATCGGGATCGCATCCTGGGATGAATTGCGCCATTACGGGAAAACCGGATGCTGGGTGTATGGAAGCCATCTGATTAACGCCGGTATTCCGACGGCGGTGGATAAGCAGGGCTACGAAGTCAACCCCCTGCCCAACCGCATCTGGGATAAGAGCCGCAACCGCCAGGAAACCTTGCGCGCTTATTTTGCGCGCATCCGCCAGGAATTCAAAGGCAGCCGTGAAATCCTGCGCAAGGAGTTGAATCTTGAAGACGAGGATTTAAAATTTGTGGCTTACCCGCTCGGCGATATCGGCCAGGAAGCGGACTCTAATATCACCGAGGTCGACAGCATCATTCAGTCAATTCTGAATGAAGCGCAGATGAACTATAACGTCGGGTTTGTCCAAAGCACATACGGTTACGCGGTCAACGGCGACAACCCCCTCCTTTATCAGCGCTATGAACCGCCGGTCAAGGCGGAAGCGAGCGAAGTGCTGCGGCACGCTTTCGAATACCATCCGGTTTTTATGGCCCGCCGCCAACGAGCGGAAATCGCCGCTCTGCACGGCAAGCCCTATCTTGCCCAACGCATGCTCAAGGAACTATCCCGCGACGGATATCCGGAAGAAGACCTGCAGGAACTTGCTGATTACATCAAACAGCATGTCGCCGGATCAATTCCCACCCCAAAGAGCGAGTATCGCGATGCCGGCAAAAAAGAGCATACCGGCTTCCAGATCAGCCAACCGTATGTCGGTGCCGAAGCTAACGCCACGCGCGCCAACGTCATGATTGACCAGTGGCAGGCCCTGGGCAAAGCCGGGGTCAATCTGACCCCGCAATTGACGATCGAAGCGCGCGGCGGATATGGCGCAATTAACCAGGAACTCACAACCAATGTTTGGAAAACCGTCGCAATCACCAATGTATCCAAAACCATCGAACACCGTGTGACAACCACAGATGGCGTGGTTTCGATAATTGACGAGGAAGTCACCACCGCCACATCAGGGACGAGTTCGACCAATTACACCATCAAAAGCAAATACGAAACCACCGAAACCGACTATGGCGCTCATGCAGCCTACCGTTTCCGCGACGGATCAATTTTCAGAGCCGAGTATCTGCAACGCAACTATAGTGGAAACATCACCAATGAGAGCGCCAACACCTTTGCGGCGGAATACCAATGGAAACCGGTGTTAACCCTCGATATGGATGCGCGTTACCAGTACGACGTCATTCCGTCGGCCAAACGCCTGATCACCTATAACAGCGCCGCCATGCTAGGCGCCTGGCGCCTGCGGGACTGGTGGGACATGCTCGGCCATGCGCAGTACTCCTACCTGTCCGACGATAATTCGATCATGCGTCTGAATGTCAATAGTGACTGGCTGGTCGCCGAACGGATGGGCTTCTATCTGGGAGTGGAAGGCAGTTTCATCACGGCGGATAAAGCCAGCTCCGATTACTGGACCCCCTATTGGGAACAGCGCTATTACCTTGTCGGCCGTTTGAAACGCAGTTACCCGCGGTTTTACGGCAGCGTCGAGGTGCGTATCGGCCGCATCTACGACCGGGCGCGGCAAGCGGATATGGATGCTTATAATTCGCGCAAGGTGATTGCCGACGCCGAAGGCTGGTATCCGGGCGATTCACCGGAGCAAGGCTGGGATTCTTTAATCGGCTTTGCGGCCAGTTTCCGCAGGCAGTTCTTCAGCCACTGGGAACTTTTCGGCGACGCTTCGGTCAACGCCGTGCGCGACTATACCGAATATTTCCTCCAAGGCGGACTAACCTATACGCTTTGACAACGGGTTCACCGATTACAACACATTTCACGCGCCTTCGCTTCCTAGCATGGCGAATTCCTTTCTTGACAACCTATACTCGTTGCTCTAGGCTAAAATAGGTTGCGGGATGTTCTGCCGCATGCCTGTAATGTTCATCCTTAATTTTTGCATCATTGCCGGCAGGTAGGCATTTTTTGGGAAATCGCTTTCCCAACTGGGGTCTAAAACATGAACGCCAGCACCCAGCTTTCCTTCGAAAAGCCCGGGGAAATATTTGCCAAAATTTTCCAGCTCAGCAGCAATCTCCAATCTCTGATCACGTTCGAAGATGGTCGGTTCATCGAGGTCAACGACGCTTTCCTAACGACATTAGGATATGTGCGCGCGGAAGTCATCGGAAAAACCGTGGAAGATCTCGGATTGTATCTCGCTCCCGGTGACCGGCAGCAACTATTGCAGGCGGCGGCAAAGGATGTACCGCTGCGTAATATTGAGGTCCGATTCCGTGGCAAGAACGGCGTTATTCACGACACCTTGTTTTCGGCAGAAACGCTAACAATCAACGGCATAAAATGCTGGATTTGTTCGGCTAGCGACATCAGCGCCTTGAAGCAAACGGAGCGCTTACTACGCGAACAGGAAACCAAGTACCGGAACATCGTCGAGAATCAAGCCGAGTTTGTCTGTCGCTACCAGCCGGACGGCAAACTCACTTTCGTCAATACAAGTTACGCCAATTATTTCGGCAAATCCGTCGCGGATCTCATCGGGCACAACTTCATTCCATATATACCCGCCGATGATCTGCCAATGATGGCCAGGCATTTGACCGGCATTACCCGCGATAATCCGGCGACAACATTCGAGCATCGGGTAATCATGCCGGGAGGCGAGGTGCGCTGGCAGCAATGGAGCCATCGGGGCATCTTTGCCGCCGACGGCAGCCTTGTTGAATACCAGGCGGTTGGCCGGGATATTACCATTTTTAAACGCGCCGAACAGATGGCGGTTGAAACCGCCGAACAGAAATTTAAAGCTTTGTTTGACCAGACCGGCGCGGGAATAGCCTTAGTCCATCAGGAAAACAAGCATGTATATATTGGCAACAGCACATTTTGCCGAATGCTTGGATACAACGGTGACGAAATTCACAATTTAACGTTCACGGATATCCACCCCGAACAGGACAGGCCTTATGTCAGCGAACAGTTCGAAAGAATGATCCGGGGAGAATTAAATTTTGTCAGGAATATACCCGTAAAAAGAAAAGACCACAGCGTGTTTTATGCCGACATTTATTGTGTTAAAATTGCAATTGAAGGGAAACACTATTTAGCCGGTATTTTCCATGATATCACTGAACGTAAAAAGGCCGAGGAGGACTTGGTCCTGGCCCACATGCAGTTGAAATCCTTGATTGACGCGGCCTCTCAGGTTTCAATCATTGCCACGGACATCTCCGGCTTGATTTCCACATTTAACCGCGGATCCGAACTTATGTTGGGATATTCCGCCGAGGAAATGATCGGCAAACAGACTCCATGCATAGTTCATTTGGCAACGGAAATCAAGGCCCGGGGCGAAGAACTGACCAAGGAATTGGGTTACCCGGTTGAAGGCTACGAGGTCTTCACGGCCTATGCCAAGCAGGGCAAATTCGACGAACGCGAATGGACTTACGTCAAAAAAGACGGCAAACAGTTAACCGTTGATCTAATCGTAACGGCCGTCAAGGATCAGTCCGGGGCCATCTCGGGATTCCTCGGCATCGCCATCGATATCAGCGACCGAATTCGCGCCCTTCAAGCTCAGGCCGCCAATGCCGCCAAGAGTCAATTTGTCGCCCATATCAGCCATGAAATTCGCACGCCCTTGAACGGAATCCTCGGCATCTGCGAGCTTCTGGTAAAAACTAAAATGACAAAAGAGCAGATGGAATATGCGCAACTAATCGATTCAAGCGCCAACGTGCTGCTCAACATCATCAACGCCACGCTTGATCTATCGAAAATTGAGGCCGGTAAGATCGAACTGGAACAACTCGATTTCAACCTCCGCGACACGGCCGAAGACGTTGTTAGCGCGTTGGCGACAACCGCTTTCGAGAAAAAACTTGAGTTAACTTGTTGGCTGGCGCCGGAAGTTCCCCTTCATCTGCACGGCGACCCCGGTCGTTTGCGCCAGATTCTTTACAACATTATCGGCAATGCGATCAAATTCACTACCCAAGGCGAAATCGCCGTCACGATTACCTTGGCAGGCAAAGCCTGTCCAGATCTCAGGGATCATTATCCGGCAGGGAAGAGAACTATTCCCGAGGCAACTGTTGGGACAACGGAAATCCAGCAAAGGCAAAAGACGGAACACCAAACACTGATCACCGAACACGCAGCTACCGTCCTCCTGCACTTTGCCGTACGCGATACCGGGATTGGTATTCCGGCCGATAAAACTAAGATAATTTTCGATGCCTTCACCCAGGCAGATGCGTCACTGACGCGACGATACGGCGGAACCGGGCTGGGACTGGCAATCGCCAAGGGATTAGTCGAGCAAATGGGCGGAACAATCGGTGTTGAAGGCAATTACGGTCAGGGATCCAACTTCTGGTTCAACCTGCCTTTCGCACCTCAAAAAAATGCGGATCAATCGCCCGAACCACAAGTCGATTTTGACGGAACAAGCATTCTGGTTGTGGACACCAGCGCAACCGCCCGGATGATCCTGGCACAGCAATTGCAGGGATGGAAAATCCGAGTGGAAACAGCGGCGAATGGAACTGAAGCGCTTCGAAAAATGCATTCGGCCGCCGACCATAAAAACAAATTTACCGCAGCCATTATTGACCTGCACATGCCGGAAATGGATGGATTCCAGCTTGGAAAAGTTATCAAATCCAAGGGGGAACTTAAATCAACCACCTTGATCCTAACAAGTTCGATGGGACTGCTGCCAGGCAAACTCAGACGGCACCGGAGCCTGTTTGCCGCCATACTGCTCAAACCCATCAGGACAAGGCATCTCTTTGACAATCTGTGCATTGTCTTAAAAGGCAGGACACGGAATATTGCAGAAAGAAAGCTGACAAACAAATCCCGGACACGGACACGCTTGGCAGCCAACAAACGGCTGCATATTCTTGTTGCCGAAGACAACCGGGCTAATCAACAGATCATCCTGAGCATTCTTAGGAAAATGGGACATGCAGCCAAGGCCGTAACCAACGGGCAGGATGCCATTCGCGCGTTGAAAACCTCACATTATGACCTTGTGCTGATGGATATCCAGATGCCGGAAATGGACGGCATGGCCGCCACCGCCCTGATCCGCGCTCCCCAATCGCAGGTGCGTGACCATAATATTCCAATCATCGCGCTTACGGCCTACGCCATGACCGGCGACCGCGAAAAATGCCTGGCGGCCGGCATGAATGGGTATATCACCAAACCGATCAGCATGGAAATGATTGCCGATATCATTGCCAAGATCGGGACTCCTGGCAGAATCTCTGCGGACAGCAGCATACCCGTACACTCAGCGCTACAGCCCGAAGGAAAACCGCCCGACAATAACGCGGCGATCTCCACGGTTCCATTTGGCACCTCGATCGACGTTTTCGATTCCGAGACTTTCACCCGCCGTGTGAGCGGTAAGAGCGGACCGATAAGCACGATAATCGATATTACGCTGGAGGAACTACCCAAACTAATCCAGAAGCTCGAACAATCCGTTAAACATCGCCAGGCGGACGCCGCAGGACGCCTCGTCCATAACATCAAGGGCGGGGCCGCCAATGTCAGCGGTAACCGCCTTCTCGCCGTCGTCTTTAAGCTTGGAATGGCCTGTAATACAGGCGATTGGCAGACAGCAGAAAATCTTCTGCCCGAATTGAACCGGCAATTTGCAGCACTTGAACGAGAAATGCGCGAATTTCAGAAGACATTGAAGTGAATTTTTGTGAAATTGGACGTTTCCAAAGTTTTCCTGTTATTTACAGCAAATTTATTCTAAAATTACATGAGATTATTTAATCTGCGACGTTTGGATTTTGGGCCCGAATATTCATCGGCCACCCAAGGTTGAAAGCGCATATTATGAAAGTATTAATTGCCGACGACAACTTGGCTTCGCAACTTATGCTCAAGACAACCTTGGGCGAGTTAGGCCACGAACTGGTCGTAGCCAGCGACGGCAATACCGCCTGCGAAATCATGCTTAAGCCTGATGCGCCCAAGTTGGCGATCTTGGATTGGATGATGCCCGGGATGGATGGCTCGGAAGTCTGCCGCAAAATCAGGGAAAAGAAATTCGCCGACCCGGCGTATCTGATTATCCTGACTATCCGCGACAAGACCGAGGACATTATCCAGGGCCTGAAATCCGGCGCCAATGATTACATCGTCAAACCCTATAATGTCGAGGAACTGCAGGTACGCGTGGGGGTTGGCTGCCGGGTTATGGAAATGCAAAGCTTGATGAGCAAACAAATAAAGGAACTGCAATCTGCTCTGGAGCATATCAAAACTTTGCGGGGATTATTGCCCATCTGCATGTATTGTAAAAAAGTCCGCAACGACAAACAATATTGGCAGCAGGTTGAAGGCTACATTTCGGAACACACCGATCTTCAGTTCAGCCATGGCATCTGTCCGGACTGTTTAAAAAAATATGTACAGTCAGCCACAACTGACATTCAAAAGGAAAATCATCTCCCCCTTTAAAACTTAATCACGCAATCGTCCAGAGCTTCCAGAGCCTCGCCTTCCTCGATTTCGACATCGGTAGGACGCAAAACGTGAATACGGCGGAATTTGTTGCCATTGGGAAAAAGGCCCACTCCAAGATTCACTTCCCTGATTTCGGCAATATTCCGGTCATCATCAACGGCCATGACAATGACATCCAAAGGCGCAGACTCCATTTCACGGGCCAGACGATCGAACCACTCGTCCGGCGGAAGTTCCCTCACCATAAGAACAAAGCCCGATACATAATTTTGGGTGGCAAGTTTCATCAAAGCCGAACCTGTCAATTCCGTTTCTTCCAATACATTGATGATCGGCAGAAGGCGCAGCCGGTTATACCGGGCAAACATTCGCACAACGACATCTTCCGTACCGATTTTCTTGTTAATTTTGCCGTTCGCATCCTGGGTGAACCAAGCCGGACATACCGCCGAAAGCAGGCCGATATAAGGCTTAAGTATCTCCAGGACGCTCTCCTCATCTATCTGACCCGGCAAAAGCGCCATCTGCACGGGCAACGGTCCGGCGGCAAGCGTCTTGAGGGTCAGATGGGTTGCTCCCGGTTTAGCCGAATAAGGCGCCACGCCCCACCAACCGAGGCCAAAATCACGTGGAATCGGAACGGGCACATTAAAGGCAGGCTTGCCATCAATCAATCCCGTGGCGCCATCGGCGCGGATCTCCAGCCGCGCCGTCAGCTGACGGTCCGGGACCTGCCAAGCCCGCGTTTCGTTGGTAAGCAGTTCTCCGTTCTTCCAAACCTGCATGTAAATATAGCCCTTCTGGTCAAACCCGAACCTGATCATATTGCTCCCTGCCCGACAGGCATACAACCAGAAGAAACCTTTTACATCATTGATTCGGGCTTCCATGAAAGCGTTGCGTATTGTGTCGGACCGGATCAGACGCAGGCAAACTTCCGTCTGGGTCTTGTGCGCCTTGATCCTGAATTGGCCGTCATAATCATCGGTGCTTTCCCCAAACACAATCCACATCGGAGAAAGTTTGGCCTTGGCAAAATTCTCCGTAACGACATGGTTCAATGGGAGCAACCGATTGTAAACCTGGGCCATTTGCGGATCGTCCTTCTGACTGGCCATACGTTCGACAAAATCGGACATGACACTAAATTCAGGCCGGGCCATGAGATCGTTCTCAAACACCACCTCGCCGAGCTCATATTGCAGCATCGGCTGGGAGGCGACCCCAAGCAAGCGCCGCATGTTGGCATAGCGGTCAGAAGGTTTATTCAGCATGCTATGAAGGCGGGCAATCGCACTGATATCGTTGGGATGCATACGAAGGACATCGTTGATGATATCCATGGCCTCGCGCCCGCGCTTGTGGCGGCTCAACCACTCAGCTTGAGCCAGGGCAACCTGCATATTCCCGGGAAATACGCGCGCGTAAAGATTGAGAATTTCGCGCGCCTCATCCGGACGACCGGATTCGTCAATCAGGCGCGAGCGCCTGATAGCCAGGTTAATCTGGCCGGGGTTGATCGTCAAACTTTGGGCATAATAATCAATGGCCCGCGCGGTATCATACATACGCAAACAGGCATCGCCCATCAGCATCAGCGATTCCTCATTATCGGGCTCAAACGCATGCCATTTGCCCCAAGTGGTCAAGGCCCCAGCATAATTACCGGAGTTGAAAGCCGCGTAGCCCTCCTGGCGCAAAAGCTCGGCACGGACTTCTGGAATCATACGGTCATCCTTGGACGCCAACCCGGTGATCTCGTAGTACAACGCCAAATTCAGATCATCCGGCGGCAAGGGCATCTCCTCGGCTGAAACCGTGACATTGGTACGTTTGGTATCCGCAACCAAAAGCGGAGAGCCGGGTAAGGCAACAACCTGAAGGTTGGGAATCACCGCCAACATCGTCGGCAAAGCAACCGCCTTCTCAAGATATGGCGGAAAACGCACCAGCAGATCCATTCCCTTCTTCTTCAACCCCAAGCTCACCTCCTTAAGCCACGGGATGGCTTTGGCGCCGGCCAACGGCTCGAATTCGGCCAAATTGATCATGAGCCCATCGACATTAAGCGCACCCACCCGTTCAATAATATTGGACGGGGCCACTTCTTCCATCCATTGCGGATGATCAATCGTCAAGGATGGGATCAATTTCAAATCATACGTTTTCGCGAGCAAGCCAAACAGCCGGGAATCCCAAAGCGCGGTGTTGTCCAACCCACCCCGCACACTGTTCATCCAAGGCGGACTTATGTGCGTCAGGCGGTAGGCATTCTGATCAAGCCACTGGGCGATATAAGGACCTTTATTGCAACGGGTTGACCATTCGGCCAGCGTCGGCTTCTGGGGATACAACGAAAAGCCGAGAATTTCCGCACGGGCCTTCCCCTTGGCAGAATCCCAGACACTTAAACCGAACATGCCGGGCTTGATCTGGCCATGCACCGCAATATGTTCCTTAAATAAATGCTCCCCGTTAAGGTTGACAAAGCAAACCCGGTCGCGCAGATGGATTTCCAACTCGTTGATCCGACTCAAGTCGGCACGCATCGGAGCGGAGGCGAGAGTGAATGGTTCAAGGCCGGCATATTTCTGGCGGACCCAGACCTCGCGCCGGTCCAAGCCCAGATACATGTACGCCTCCTCATCCGACGATGCCCGCAGAAAAACGCCAAGTTGGCCGGCCATCACCCGGAAGGATATCTTGGCACTGAAGTCGCGGCAAAGATCGCTGCCATTAAGCCACATTTTTGCGCCGGTTAGCTGTTGAGGCGCAAACAAATCGATCTTGTTGGTGGAAACGCCTGCTTTGCCCCAGTCCACCGTCAAAGAAAAAGGCTCGATTATTGTTTCAAGCGAGGCATAGCCTTCCTGAACAGGCCAAGCTTTAGCAAGCCGGGCCGCCAGTTCCTGCCCGCTCCATTCCGGTTTTACGAGAAGACGGTTAAGCCGGCGGCGATCGCTATACCGCGTATTTAAGGCCAGATTGCCGGAAATAAAACCGAGATCGTAATAATTGCCAACGAAATCGAGATTCAGCCGCCGTGTAACAATGGCGCGCTCATCAAACTGGCCAAAATCTCCGTAAGGATAGGCATAGGCCGTTGGCTTTGAATTCGATTTGCTTTCTATCAATTTGATGCATTGCGCGTGATCCTCCGCAATCCGTTTTTTAAAATCCTCGAACGGCTCAAAAGAATTCTTATCCGCCAGCCACAAGGGGGTTGTCAGATAGTTCCCCATCCGCCCTGAGGAATCCGCCGGAACACGGGCAAAACCGTTATGGCTCTGAGCGCCAACTTCCCAGAAGCGCGAGCGCACCATGTCACGAATATATGGCCACCGCAAAGTCGACGGATCTTCATCCATAATCGGCTTGGTCCAGAGGAACATGACCGCCTTCCAGTTGGCCTCGCGCAGAACGGAACGCACATCGAAATACGAGGATTTCCGAGATTGGTCAAATGTCATCAGCACCGCTTTGCGCGGCAGGGGCTTGCCATTGACCACCAGATCACGGACCTCTTCCAACCCGATGGAAACATAGCCGGCAGCGCGCAATGCGGCAAAATGTTCCTTGAAACGGGCCACACTAATCTCATTCGTCTGGTCCGAGATGCCCTCATAAGCCAACGCCGTGAAAACATAAGCATCGCGCTGCACGGGCGGTTCGCCCTTGGTATAGACATAATGCTGCAAAAGCATCCGCACCGGGAACCACCAGGCCACCAGCATGCAGACGATCATAAGAAAATACAGCCAAGCCTGGGTATAAGAAACTCGCACCGGTCGCATCGGGCCCTTGCCATCCTTATCAGTTGGATCATTCATCGGGTACCCCATTTCGATTGACGCATCGTAGCCAAAGCGTAATAGACCTGCCAGCAGAAAAACACGGCATAGGTCAAGGTAAAGACAATTCCGGCCCACCAGTAGGGCCGCCCGGTTTTTTCATAAAAATAAAGGACCCACACTAGGGTAATGGCAAAAACACCGATAATATAATAGGAAGTCATCTGGCCATAAAACAACGGGCCAAGAATCAAGGCCTGCAAGATGACCACCGGCTCCAGGACCGGCATGAACATCATCGCATACCACGAAATCGCCGTCACCGGATGCTTACGCCAGAGAAACAGGCTGGCTACAAAAAGCTCGCGAACCCAGGAGCGCGTCCAGCGCATTTGCTGGCGAATATATTTATTCCAATTATCGGGCACAATGGTTGTCGCCAAAGCCTCATCATCGTAGAGGACCTTGTAATTTCTAAGCACGCAGTTAGTCAAGCTGCGGTCATCGGCAAAATTGCCGTAGCGCCCCAGGAACTTGACCCCCATCCAAGGCTTCATGACCTGCAAAACACAAGCCTTACGATAGGCGGAAAAACAACCTGGCAAACAACTTACCGAGCTGAACACACCTTCTGCCGCCTTCATAATCTTGTAGGAAGTGTAATAACGCACGTCCTGCATCTTGGTCAGCAGGTTGGTATCGCAATTTTCGACGTCGGTATGACCAGCTATGCCAGCTACCGCCGGATCGGCCAAACCCTGGACCACCTTGCGCACCGAACCGGGCAGCAAAAAGGTGTCTGAATCCACGTAAATCATGATCTCGCCTCGCGCCAGGAGCGTGCAGGCGGCCATGCCGTGACTCAAACCGCGGTTGTGATGGAAATTGACAATCACCAGCCCTGGGAACCTGCTCTGCACCTTGAGCATCTGTGCAAAAGTGTCGTCGGTTGAGGCATCGTTAACGGTAATCACTTCCAGTTTGGCATGCGGATACCCCTCGGAATAAATCCGGACAATAGTTTTGATAATCGAATCCGCCTCGTTGCGGCACGGCACGCAGACGGTAACGGTCGGCTCGTATCCGACATCCCGCGGCGCCACATAAAAGGCGGCAATGAAAAAACGCGAGAGGATAAAAGCGCCGGCAATCACACTGTAAAAATTAACCAGCGGCGCATACCAGTAATGCTCGATATTAGTCAGCTGGAAATAAACCGCCACGGAAAGCAGCACGATGCTGGACAATCCAAGCAATATAATAGCCCAGCGTGGCGGGCGTTTGTATTTTTTATAACGCGGCTCGCCGGCCAGCCGTGTGGGGACTTCCGGCGAAGGGCCTTGCACATCATACCCGGTATAACGCAGATTTTTCTGACAAAGCGGGCAGACCGATGGCTTTTGGGCCGAGACAACATGAACGCTGATATCACATATCGAACAGTGCCCTGTCGTCCCCGTAAGCGGGGCGTCAAACTGCCCGTTTATATCTGTTTGCGCAGCTGTCATGTTTTGGTGGTTTTTACCATTTCCATCTGTCGGATATCAAGATAATAGATTGCATCTAAACGACAAACACGTTATTCTTTTCTATATAGATTTTCTTCCATTGGCGGATATGACCGTCGGTTGTTTTGAGCGCACCTAGACAGCAGGATGGTCATAATCAAAACATGTTGACCGGATTGGGTTTTTTAACCAAAACAGGAGTTTCACATGGCAACGATTGTGGTTATTGACGACGAACAGGCGATTTTAACATACCTGAAAACAATCTTGTCCGAGCTCGGTCATGATGTGCGTACCGCTTGTAATGGCCAGGACGGATGCAGGGAAGCGCAAAGCCCCGACGTCAAACTGATTGTCTCGGATTTGACAATGGCCGGCGATCTTTCCGGGATCAATCTTGTCAAAAAACTCCGCGCCTTGCGGCCGGATTGCCCCATTGTCATCCTAACCGGTTATCCCACCGGGGAGCGGCTGAAGGACGCGGAAGAATTAAATGTCGAGTTTCTGACCAAGCCTTTTGAAATTCCTTTCCTGGTAACGCTTTTGAAACGCTTGCTCCCGCTGAACGCGGAATCCGGATCAAAACAAGTTACTGCAAAATAATGGGGCCTTATGGTTACCAAAACATTGACAGGAGTGCCTTTTTTCGACGAGCATTACGGTGGAATTTACCGCGGGCGCTCAATGCTGGTCAGCGGCAAAGCGGGTTCCGGCAAGACTGTCCTCGGCCTTCAATTCATCCAGCAGGGCATCAAGCAAAACGAACGTTGCTTGTTCCTTTCCGGACAGCCGACAAATGATCTCGTAATTTTCGCCGAAGCGCTCAAGCTTCCATTGAGCGCAGCCGTGGATGCCGGCAACCTTCTTCTGCTGGAATACCAGGATTATCTTCCCGGACGCAACAGCGAGGAATATATCACCTTGCCGCCGGATGGATTCCTGCAATTCGAAAAAATAGTTGAAGCTCATGCGGTCCAGCGCATCGTGCTTGACACCGTTCTGCCTTGGGTGTCCATCCGCCCCCAAACCAATCTGGCAGAGCATGTATTCTCGTTTGTGCGCGCTTTTGAAAGAATCGGCGTGACCACGCTGATGACCTTGCCCAAGCCGGCTTCACTGCCGTCATTGCGTTTAAAAAACGCGCTGGAAGAAGTAACGCCGGTATCCGTGACGCTCTCCTCCAGCCCCAACAAGAACGACCATATCTGGATTGCAACCAAATATCTCGGAGAAATGAAGCTTGACCAGGGAACGCCCTATCAAATAACGCCAGGCGTGGGACTTGACGAATTGAGAGTCACCGCGCCGCAAAATGAACAACCTGCGGAGCCGGAACCAGCCCCGTTAGCGGCGTTTCCTGACGAGGCCAAGCCCCGCAAAAAAATCAAGTTTTCAGACGTGGTGACCACACAGCCATACAATTCAACGGCTAAAGAAAAAGAATTGCTACGCTGGCTTGAGAAAACGAAGTGATCGCTTAAGGAAAACAGCCAGATGTATGTCAGTTATTGGAATCTGCGCGAAAAACCCTTTCAGAATGTAACAGATGTTCGCTTTGCCTATCTGGCGGAACAGCATCAGGAAGGTTTGGCGCGCCTTATTTATCTGGCAAAAAACCAGAAAATCGGCGGTGTTTTGGTCGGGCCTTACGGGGTAGGCAAATCCATGATTCTGGAACTGCTCGCCCACCATATCCGCGCCGACAATAAATCAAAATATTTGGATATTTCGATGATGCCAGGCGAGACCATGGCTCTCGCCCGTCGCATTCTCGAATTTACGGGACATTCCGGAAGTGTGAACGACATGACTGGGGCGCTCGAGGGACTGCAAATGGCTGTCGGCAATCCCAAGAGCGAATTCCCCCATACCGTCCTAGCCATTGACGAAGCCCAGTTGATCGTTGATACGGCAACCTGGCAATTTCTCCATCTGCTGACCAACATCACCGCACCGGCCAAAAAAGATACTCCGATGCGCAATGCTTTCACCGTCATCCTCAGTGGCCACATTGATCTGACCAACCATGTCAAATTATATCAGGCCCTGGCCCAGCGGCTGCAGCTTGTCTGGAAGCTTGACCCGCTGAATGAACATCAGACGGTCGAATATATCCAGCAACGCATCCGGGCGGCCGGCGGGGACATCTGGATTTTCAGCGATGAAGCTATGCGCACCATCTACTACGCCGCCAAAGGATTGCCACGCATGATCAACAATCTCTGCGACACCGCCCTGATGCTCGGCTGCGCCGGCAATCTCCAAAAAATATCGAGGGACATTGCGGAACAGGCAGCAGCCGACACGCAATCCGGCCTGCTGGCCGAAGACAACACGCAACTAACAGGAGGAGCAGCCAATGGCTGATTTCGGCGCCTTGACAATGGTAGGATTGATTGCAACCGTCTTGAGTATCGGCTTTGCTTTTGCCGCTTTCGTTAATTCGCGCCGACGTTTAGAGAAGAAGCAGGCACCGGTTAAAGAAGGTCCTCCCGGCCTTCCATTCCTCGGGCCAAACGAACCTGCGCAGGTAAACGCCCGGACGGAGTCAACACATTACTACAGCACCGCCAGCCGCCAGGTTTCCGGAAGCGAACAAGCTAAACCCGCTTTCAAACAGGTACAAGCCATTGGCACGCAATCCGGCCAAAAGGATCCATCCAACAGCGACGAGTATGTATGGGAATAAGAAGCGCAGGTCGCCAGACCAGCCAGTCCGCAAGCCATCTAATCCACAGGCAAGACACGCGACCACCACCGAATAGGTTTCTATCCCATGTACGGCTGTTATGCAAGCAGGGAGACTTTACGTCGCAACTTAGCAAAGACCAGACCAACAACAAAAGTGCAGCCCCGTCCCGGCATTGCTCTGCGCTCCCGAAGGCTCAGGATCGGCAGGCATATGAACAATCTTACCCCGCAGGGGGCTTAACCCATGAAAATCACCACTAAAATCAGCCTTTCTTTTTACGCCGTCACCGTGATCTGCACGTTAGCCGCATTATTCTTTTTGTATTTTACAGCCAGGCAATTACTAAGGACAACGGGCGCCAACCTGGAAACCGCCGCGCGCTCTCAAACGAAACATATTGAAACCTACCTCAGCATGCTGAAAACCACGGCCGAACAGCTAGCTGAGAACATGATTCTTGAAAACCTGTTGAATCTGCCCGACAATGGCAACCTTCAACAGACCCGAGAATTCGCGCTTGCCATGCAAAACTTGCGCGATGCAGACGAAGCCAACCCCTCTGTACACGAATTTTTACTACTGAATAAAGCCGGACGTGTAGTCGCCTCCAGCAATGAAAAGGACGTGGGCTCGAACCAATCTATGGACGCCAGTTTTCTTGGCGGGCAAGACGGAAGCTTCGTTAAGGACGCCTATTATCAAGAGCGCATGCAACAGCCGATGATTTCCGTTTCCGCGCCGTTAGTCGGCAGCCAGAACGATGAATTTCTTGGTGTGCTTGTGGCCAGGGTGACATTGGATGATTTATGGAACATCACCTCCGCCCACACCAAATTTAATGAAAGCGGCGAAATTTATATCGTCAACAAGCACGGCTTGTTGATCACGCCCTCGCGATTTTTAAAGGACACTTTTTTAAAGCGCAAGATAAATACGGAAGAAGTACGCCAGGCCTTTCTGCACAAGGATACCCGATTCATCGCTAATATTCTCGCGGATTATCGCGGCAAACAGGTCCTGGGCGCCCACGGCTATATCCCCGAAATGCAATGGGCCGTTATCGCCAAAATTGACGCTGACGAAGCGTTTGCCCCCTTGATCAAGCTTCGCCGGATCCTGATCCTCATTATAGCAATTATGGCCCTAACCTCCTGGCTGTTAAGCCGGCACATCTCAAAAAAAATCGCCGCCCCGATCGACAAGCTTCACAAAGGGATCGAAATAATCGGCCGCGGCAATTTCGATTACAAGGTCGGCACGGATGCAGCGGACGAGGTCGGCCAACTTTCAAGGGCATTCGACAAAATGACAGCGAGCCTGAAAACCACAACCACCTCCATTGCAAACCTCAATAATGAAATCGCCGAACGGAAACGCACGGAAGACTATTTGAGGATACGCACCGCGGAATTGTTCGAAAGTGAAGAAGATTTAACCATCACCCTGCGCTCCATCGGCGACGCGTTGATCGCGACCGACACGCTCGGACGGATAACACGCATGAATCCTGTGGCCGAGCGTCTGACCGGCTGGTCGCTAGGCGAAGCCGTCGACAAACCGTTGGATGATATTTTCCATATTGTCAATTCCCAGACACAACTGCCGTCCACAAATCCCATCGCCAAAGTTCTCACCAGCGGCCAGTTTGCCGGATTGGCCAACCATACGACCCTAATCGCCCGCAACGGGACCAGGTATCAGATCACCGATTGTGCCTCACCGATTCGTGACATGAATGGGTGCGTTCGTGGCGTGGTGCTGATTTTTCACGATGTATCGAATGAATACCGGATCAGAGAAGACTTGCAACAAAGCGAAGAACGCTTCCGCAGTTTGGTCAGCAACAGCCCGGTAACCATCTACCGGTGCAAGCTCGACGCCAACATGACCATGCTTTATATAAGTGCCGGCATCGAAGCGCTTTGCGGCCATCCTGCTGAGGAATTCATCGACAATGCCATCCGTTCCTACTCCAGCATCATTCATCCAGATGATCGCCAGCTGGTGGATAGCACCCTGAAGGCCAGCTTGAGCCAGAAAAGCCGGTATATGATGGAACACCGCATCTGCTGCGCCGATGGCGCTATTAAATGGGTGCAGTCACAAGGCCGGGGATTTTTTAATGCCGAAGGCAAACTCCTCTGGCTGGACGGAATTATCACGGACATCACTGAACGTCGACAAATCGAAGATAGTATCCGCAAGGCAAAAGATGGCTGGGAACGCACTTTTGATTCCGCGCCGGATTTACTCTGCCTGATGGACGATCAGTATACCATCACGCGCATGAACCACACCATGGCCAACACTTTGGGAATCAAACGCGAGGATGCAATCGGGAAAAAATGTTATACCTGTATACATCATGCCGATAAAGCGCCCGATTCCTGCCCGCATCGTCAAATGATGGCCGATGGCAAAGAGCACCAGGCCGAAATCAAGGATGACACACTTAACAAATGGCTGCTGGTGTCGGTTGCCCCCTTGCGCAATGAGCAAGGCGACACCATCGGAGCCATTCATGTTGCCCACGATATCACCGAGCGCAAACAAGCCGAGGAGGCTCTGCGCCAGTCAAAAAACGAACTGGAAAAGGCCTACCGGAAATTACAGGAATCCTTCGAACTGGAAACTAAATTAGCCGTCCAAGCCCAGTCTGCCAGCGCCGCAAAAAGCCAATTCGTAGCCAATATCAGCCACGAAATCCGCACCCCCTTAAACGGGATCATCGGCATCTGTGAACTTCTGCTGGAAACAAAAATGACCAAAGCGCAGCTGGATTACGCCAAAATCATTAATATCAATGCAGAAGCGCTCCTGAATATCATCAACGCCACCCTTGATTTCGCCAAAATAGAGGCCGGCAAAATGGGGTTTGAACACATTAACTTCAACCTCGGCAATATCCTGGATGACATTGTCGGCGTGCTGTCTGTCAATGCCGCCAAAAAGAAATTGCAACTGTCCAGCACGATTGAAAGCAATGTCCCCCACAATTTGAATGGCGATCCCGGGCGCCTGCGCCAGATTCTGATCAATCTCATCGGCAACGCTATCAAGTTCACCCAAGCAGGGGAAATTACCGTCAAAGTGACTTTGGCGCAAGCCAAGGCGGGGCAACCGGTTTTACGCTTTACCGTGCGCGACACGGGCATCGGCATTCCATCCGACAAAACTCACCTGCTTTTCAATGCTTTCTGCCAAGTGGATGCTTCGATGGCACGCAAGTTCGGCGGAACGGGACTGGGCCTGGCAATATCCAAGGGACTGGTGGAACAGATGGGCGGAACCATCGGCGTGGAAAGTGTCCCGGGCCAAGGTTCGACGTTCTGGTTCATTGTTCCCTTCCTGACCCAACCGCCCGAAGCCCAGCAGACCGTCTCACAGCCCGAGTCCGATACAGCGCCCGCTGAAAAAACAGACCGCCATGCTCAACAACCCGAACAAGTCCAGCCGGAACAGCGCTTGCGTATACTAGTGGCAGAGGACAACATGGCCAACCAAATGATTATTTTGGGCATCCTTAAAAAAATGGGACATACCGCCGTGGCAGTAGCCGACGGCAATGAAGCAGTCAAAGCGCTGGAAACAATTCCCTACGATTTAGTGCTGATGGATATTCAAATGCCTGAAATGGATGGATTTGAAGCCGCCACCATAATTCGCAACCTTCAATCAGCGGTGCTCGACCACAATATACCCATTCTGGCTCTTACCGCCAATACAATGGAAGTTGACCGTGAAAAACGCCTTGCCGCCGGAATGAACGGGCACATTCTCAAACCGGTCAACACAAAATCAATTGCCAATGCCATTGCCCAAATTATTTCCACCAAGCTCATCAAGACCGTCAAAACAGAATCAAAGATAACGTCACCACATGTCTTCGATTTCAATACATTTTCCGAGCGCCTTTCCGGCGATCAGGCCTTGATGCGCGAGGTCGCCAATGTTTTCATGGCCGAAACTCCCAAAAGCCTCTGTGCGCTTGAAAGCGCAATCAGGAACCAGACGAAGGATGAAGCCGTGCGCCTGGCCCACACGATCAAGGGGTCGGCGGCCAATCTTGGCGGCGACCAATTGCGGGCTGTAGCCTTCAGGATTGAAAAAGCCTGTACTGCATCTGACTGGCGCGACGCCCAAGCATTGATGCCCAGGATCAACAAGCAATATGAGTTCCTGGAACAGGCCATTCGCGATCTTGTCAAAATATAGCCAACGCAGCCAAGCAACCGGTCGCCGATCATCGGCACCCGGCCGTGTTCGGATGGACCTGATCAAAGTACTGCCGACGAATTCCAGCAGCCAACAAGACATTTGTCATTCCATTAGGGCACAAAAAAAAGGGCGTTTCGATTATTAATCGAAACGCCCTGAAAATATCCCGGCAACGTGCTACTCTCCCGTGGCCTACACCACAGTACCATCGCCGCAGGGGCCCTTAACGGTCGTGTTCGGAATGGGAACGCGTGTTTCCTCCCCGCTATGATCACCGGAAAAAAAGTCAATTGCATAGAGGTTGGACAAGTGAGACCTACTCGCATTCGAGTGACGAGATAGGCAAAATATGGCCAAGTCGCACGGCGGATTAGTATCGGTTAGCTCAACGTCTCACGACGCTTACACACCCGACCTATCAAGGTTGTAGTCTACAACCCGCCTTTAGTCCCGCTTGCGCGGGAGGGAAATCTGATCTTGGAGGGGGCTTAGCGCTTAGATGCTTTCAGCGCTTATCTTTTCCGTACGTGGCTACCCAGCAATGCTCCAGGCGGAACAACTGGCACACTAGAGGTACGTCATTCCCGGTCCTCTCGTACTAAGGAATGTTCTCCTCAAATTTCCTGCGCCCACAGAGGATAAGGACCAAACTGTCTCACGACGTTTTGAACCCA
>CAZTWL010000015.1:0-86586 GCA_964617825.1 uncultured Verrucomicrobiota bacterium | reverse complement strand
TCGCTTCGCGGCGCGAGGGTGACGAGACCGTCTTCCACTTGCGCCTGGCCCCCGGAGAGGGCACGCTCTTGCAGCTCCAGACGGAGGAATAAAACCATGTCGCCGAATTCCACTCTTGGCGACAAGCTTGTGAAACATGACCGCATAAAAATCGGCCGCCAAATATGAATCATGTCATAAACTGGGACGCGTTTCCACGCATCAAAAGCAGCTCGGTCAGGGCGCATCTGCTTTTCGGCGGCGATTTTTGTCCCTTGCGCCGCTTCGAGCCTAAAATCCTTTCCGGGCAGGACATATTTGACGATAATCTGAAAAATGTCTTTAAGAACAACGATTTCAGCATCGTGAACTTGGAAGCGCCACTCTGTGCGACCAGTTTGAAGGCTGACAACCCATCAGGTTATGGTTTGCGCCTGGCCCCCCAAACAGCAGCTTTCATTGAATTGATGCAGATCGACGCAGTGGGCATAGCCAACAATCATATACGTGACTTCGGGGATGCCGGCGTTATTCAAACTATGGATAATCTCAAAAAAACACAGCTCTTGTTTGCCGGCGCAGGCCGCAATCTCAAGGAAGCGGAACGGATTCTCTCCGTAACGATCAATGGGCTGAAGGTTGGCCTATGGGTGCTGGCCGAGAAAGAACTTAATACCGCATCGGAATACAGACCGGGCACGTCATGGTTCCGTCCGGAATTGGATGCGATGAAAATCAAACGTATAAAAAATAATTATGATTTTCTGGCAATCTATCTGCATGCCGGCCATGAATTCATGCTGACCCCTTCGCCGCGGATGCGCCGATCATGCCGCGCATTGATCGCAGCCGGCGCGGATGCAGTCATCGCCCATCACCCGCATGTGCCGCAGGGTATCGAAAAATACGGACACGGACTGATCGCCTACAGCTTGGGGAATCTGGTTTTTGACAGCGACTATGTATCCGCACATGAATACACCGATCTTGGGTATCTGCTCGAATTGGACATAGGACGCCATTCCATAAACGCTGTAAAGCTCATCCCGCATATTTGCAGCAAGGACCTGACGATAAGAAGCATGACCATCGCTGAAATCCAGAAGTTCCGCGAATTGCTGCTCAAGATTTCCGCAAATATCGTTGACGATGCTCAGTTTTTCAAAGAATGGGACCGGAATGTCAAGTGGCGCTGGCAAACGGATTACAAAAATCTTTTCCAGACTTTTCCCGAGAAAATCGGGAATCCTGCGTATTGTCGAAATCTAAAAAATCTCTTTATCTGCCCGACAGGTCAAGAAATCGTTGAACATTGCTTCGACATGTTGGAACAGGGGTTGATCTCAAGCTGTTAACGCCTGAACACCGAAAATAGTCACCTAAAACGAAAATTTTGTCGGGAATGAAATTATTTCCCGGAAGATTCGTTCCGGCTGGCGCCATGGTTGTGCCGGACCGGCAATATGGATTATGCCGAAATGGAGCGTCGGCTTAACACCATGCGCGCGCAAGGCATCCGTGAATTTATTATCTTTGTCCTCTATGGATTGGAGTTTCCGTTCGTGGGCAACGAATGGTTGACTGGACGCTCCGGGGCGCAAACCGGATTGAGATTCGTGTGAGCAATACCCTGGGAAATCTAATGCAAAGAGCCTATATGAGCACAAAATTAGAATCATCGACGTCGGTCTCCTTGGTCCCGTCCGCTTGCGGAAAGAATAACCGGCAGCGATCTTCGACCAGATTCGAATAAATCGATGAGGCAAACATAAGAAACGAGGTATTGATGAAGAAAAAAGCATTTTGCGTTTCAATGGCTATCTTTGTGTCGGCAACCATATCCTGGGCAACGGCCGCGAATCTGCTGCAAAATCCATCGTTCGAGTTTCATTCCTTTATCAACCACCGGCAGGGTGTCGCGCGGGACTTCGATTCCGGCTATGTGGCCTTTTGGAACAGCGACGCTTATGATGACGTCCGGGTAGTCCGGGAATCGCACATTGAAGACATCGCCGGGGAAGCAATCCTCCCCGTCCATTCCGTTCATAACCTTGTGGCGATCAAACCCGGCAAACGGTTCTGGCAATTTTGCACCCTTCCAGAAGCCGGACTTTCTCATGGCGATTGCATCATCCTGACCGCAGGCGGGTACCAGTCTGAATCCAATGCGCTATCCGCCAGCATCCGCCTTATGAAACTGGACAGCGAAGATGGCCAATGGAGCCCAAAAGAATTCGGCCAAAAGGATGACCGCGTTTTCCCAAAGCACAGTCGGGGCGAACTGATCGTCGCCAAAAGCTACGAAACGCATCTCGCGCAAACCGGCACAGTTGCCTTGGCGATCACTAACGCCGAAATAACCGGGCATTTTCAAGCCGGAAAGGAATCGCATTCGTCCGACGTCAACACAATCGGAATTGAAGTCATGTTCGTCAACAACGGCAGGCAGGATGTCTGGGTTTATGCCCCCACTCTTGTTGCCACAGGGTCAACACTCTCGTCCGGCGCCATTGCGGCCAGGCCAATGATACCCTACTACCGGTATCTGCCGCGAACGATTCAAAAATTGTGGAAAGGCGAAGCCCTGCATATAATTGTCATGGGCTCAAGTATCGACCGCGGCAGCGCCAACCCGCCGCTCTATTGTTACGACGAAGATCCTGCGGCGGCCACCTTCAAACAGCCGCGCCCGACGAATCCAGACCGGAGTTTCGAAGCGGACAAGGTCAACCGGCCGGACTTGGCGGATTATGTCGGATGGTGGCAGCACTACTGGAGCTATGCCGGTCGCTTGCGGCTGGAACTAATGCGCAAGTTCAACCTGCCGGCGAATAAATTCCTGCTTAATTTCATGGCCTGCGACGGCTCCAGCGTCGGCACGGCACATTCCGGCCTGGCTGAATACTGTGCGTTAGCCGTTCCGCCAGATCCAGGGCTGAACGGCTATCCAGCGGGCAAAACGTGGCACGAACTTCACCCCGACCTTTTCACCAGGAAAGAAGGCCCTGGACCCGACCTCGTAATTTTTGGCAGCGGCGCCAACCGCAAAGTTGATACGCCGGATGAAGTCGCCGTCTTTGAAGGAGCTATTCGCTGGATTCAGCGCCATTATCCGCATTGCGAATTCCTGTTCTGTCAGTTTCAAAACCGCGGCCGTTACACCCCCAACGGCGGCGACCTTAAGGCACTTGCTCTGCGGTATCAGATTCCGGCAATCGATGTCGGCAAAGCGCTCGACGATACCGCCCGCTGGTGTAATCCTTATGCCTTGATCCCGATCGACGGTCACCCCCAAGCCGCCGCGCACTATCTCTGGTTCAAACAAATCGAAAAAGCTTTCGAGTGCTGGGATCCGACTGAGCCGGGACAGTTGCAGGCTTATCTGCCCGAGCGCTTGCATCCCAACAGCTACGCCTGGGAAGGCGAGATGGCGACTTTCACCAATCAAAACCCGAGAATAAATGATGGGACGCGGCTCATCCTGGAAGACACCGTGGTCAACGGTTGGGCTACGGCGAGCTCCAACCGGAATGCCTGGATTGACGGCAAGCAGTTCGGCTGCGCCAATTACCTGGAACGCAATACGCGCAATTCGTCGTTCACCGTCGGGCGCCTGGCGCTTGGAGATCGGCATATTTTGGAAACGACCGGCAATGACGCCAAAATTATTGCCGTCGATTGCAAAATCTGCCCCAATCGCGTTTTCTTCGGCATGGATTCAGACCTTTGGCGTAAGTCAGGCTTGTCCGTTGAAAATTTTGCGTCCGAATGGGGCGCGCCCTACGGCGACCGGCAGATCAAACTCATTCCGGGACAGGGGCTCGAAATCGACGTCGCCGGGTCGGATCTGGCAGTGGCCTATGTTGACCGTCCGGATGGCGGGACGCTGCGCGTGGCAGTCGATGGCGCCGAGAAACGCCTGATTCCAACCGATCAACCGTTTATCACCACGGCCACTAATAAGTGCTTTTTGGAAAACCGTAAAGGCGTCCTGGGATTGGGTTATGGCCTGCACTCGATCCGCCTGGAAGCGGTTGACAAACCGGTCTATGTTCTCGGATTGTTCACATACGATTCGCGGTCCAACCACCAGGCCGAGCGCCGCCTGCGAGGCTTTGCGGCGCCCGGCGACAAGATCGGCTTTAGCGCGCCATTCCAATGCCGGCCGCTGGTTTTCTGCCAGCCGCCCCTCGCAATCCGGGCTGCTGACATACAGGCCGACGGCGCATTATTCGGCGGAACTGGACCGGGACTATATGAAATTGTCGGCGAATAAATGGACAGATAGTGTCGTCAACAAAAGAAGAAAGAACCAACCCATGGCAGACAACGATATAAAGCCCCGCGTAAAAACAAAGGCCTCCACATCGAGGCGGAATGAATCGATACAGGCAACACTCAACCGACCTCTGGCGTTTCCAAAGGATTTATGGAATACACGCTTCGGATGGTTTTGGTATAACGAGGAAGAAATATTCGACTATTCGACGGCAGACTTCGATCGCAAGGCCGAGGGTTTCCGCAAAGCCGGGATCAACCATGTCATCACCTTCAGCTCCACGCATTTCCGGTGGTCATATCTGCGCGATTGGGATTTGCTCACAGAAACTCTAGCCAAGGTGGTACGCGCCTGCCACAAACAGGGAATCTATGTTACTGAGCATCACTCCTGTCATCTCACGTATAATCCGGTTACGCCCAGGGAAGAACAAGCACTGGAACCGAAATTGAAACGCTGGCCCCATCTTATCGAGGATTGCCATGCGGACCCGATTGTGATCGACGATGTCCGGCTTTCCGCACTCCGACAGATCGACGGCCGCACGGGAAGCTGGGCGCGATCAAGTTATCGAGGCTGGTGCATGTGCTATAACAACCCGCATTTTCGCGCCGCCTATTTCAAGTATCTCGCGAAATTATACGAAACCGGAATCGACGGCATAATGACCGATGATGTCCAATGGTTCGGGCTGCAGATCGTGGTCGACCATGTCCTGGCGACAAGCCATTCTTGCGCCTGCCAGCATTGTCGTCGGCTTTTTCTGGAGAAAACCGGTTTTGAAATGCCATCTCCCGGCTATGCCTGGGATATATGGCAGGGAAATTATGAAAATGCTTCCTTCCGCGCATGGCTCGAGTTTCGCCTGAAATCGACTGAAGATTTCCATACGGCCGTAAAGAATCACTACGAAAGCCTGGGCTTGCGCCCATTGCGCCCCAATTACGTTTCCAGCGTATTCAGCAACAACGCCTCGGGCTATTGCCTGGAAACTCTGCCGCATTTGGATTGGGTATTTCAGGAAACTTTAGCCAGCGACATAATCCGTTACTCCTGGCCGTCCTGGGTCCCGGATACATATCATCGGTTTGCCCTGGCGCGGTTCCGCAAAATACCGCCGATGGTGATGTTTTATCCTGACCGCGTCGACAAAGTGCGCTTTTGCTGGGCGCTGGCCGCAAGCTGGGGCGTGCTTTACATGGGAACGCCGCCGGCCAAAACCATGATCGAGGGCGAGAAAGAAATCCGGGCATTTGAAAGCAAGCATGCGCGCCTGCTCCGCAACCCAAAGCGGCTCGCGCAAATTGGTTTTTATGACTCGCGACGCAATCGCGAAATGTACAAAGAGGCGGTGTTCCGCAGCATTCCTTTGTTCAAGGCCTGGATCCATGCCTGCCACATGCGCAATGTTCCTTTCGACATTTTTCTGGACATGGAAATCGACCGCTTAAAACGCTACCGGATCGTGGTTCTCGCTGAAATTGCCATGTTGTCCGATGAGGAAATCGCGGCTTTCAAGGAATATGTTTACGGCGGCGGCACGCTGATTTGGGCAGGGCGAACGGGCAGTTATACTGCTGACGGCGTCCGGCGAAGCCAAAGCACTTTGGCCGAATTATGGAATCTGACTGAAATCGATTGCCCAAAAGACGACGCGCCGGTCCAAGTCAAGACATTGGGAAAAGGTCGACTGGTTCTTATGTCCGGCAACTTCGAGGCGGGCGAGATCGAAAACCGTTATAACATCGTCCGTTCCGCCGTCAGCACTACCAAGAATGCGTACACTCCCGTGCCTTTCCGGCCGCCGGATGCAAAAGCCCAGGATCTTCGCGCGCAGCGAATCGGTTTGATTTCCAGCCTGCTTCCCGGTCTTCCGGAACTCCGTATGGAAAACATGCCCGAAGGCGTTTGCGTGACAACGTTCCTTTCCGCCGACGACAAATCGCTTGTCATCCACCTGGTGAATGCATCCGGACTGCTCGACGTGCCTACCGGCGGTCCGATCCTCAATAGCGATCCGATAGCGCCTGCGGAGCATGCCGGACCGAAACCAATCGTTTTGCGGATTGCGAATTCTGATGTGACCGGACAATATCGTGCCATCAAGGCTATGGTGCATAACGTCGACAAAGACCGGGATCTGGAAATTGAGGTCCGCAATGCCCATGGCGAAATTAGCGTTACCATCGATCCCGCCTTCATTATGGATTACGCGCTGGTTGAAGTCAGCCTTGAATCGAAGGCTTAACCATCGGGAGAACGAAACATCGAAAGGCAGAGTTATGCTTAAACTTATGGCGGCATTGTTCCTCATGAGCATTCCGATAACGATTATTGCGGAAGGAAAAACCAACGTCGTCGTCATGCTCGGCGACTCGACCACCTTGTGCAGCCGGAATAAAGCCGGGGCCAAACTCACGGACTGCATCCAAGGCTATCTGATGCAGATGCAATCCCAGCCGTTTACGTTAATCAATGCCGGCCAGGGCGGCGATACCGCCAAAGGCGGCTATGCCCGCCTGGCGGCAGCGGTCCTGGAACACGATCCGGATGTTGTTACGATTTCGTTCGGCTTGAACGATACGATTTTGCTTGCTCCCGACGAGTACCGACTGTGGCTCGAGAAAATTGTTCGGGATCTGCGGCAACAAACCCGGGCCAAAATCATGCTGGTCACAAGCACTCCGTTCAATAATGCGCGCCATGCGTGCGCAAAGCGCTTCGATGCAAAAGGCGGACTGGATAAATATATGGATGATAATATCTGCGCGCAGACGCGCAATCTTGCCCGCGAACATGGCCTTCCGCTTTGCGATCTGCACCGCTACTTTGCGGATAAATTTGCACAGGATCCGAGCCTCATTGATGTTTATATTCTGCCTGACGGCGTTCATCTGACGGACGCGGGCAATAAAGCGGCGGCGGAATACCTGGCGCCGATGATTTCAACATTGATTTGCGAACCGGCGGCAAAAACAAATTCAAACTAAAGAAAGCAACTAAGGGCGGAGATTCGCATGAGCAGCAAACAAAGCGGGAGGAGCCCGACGGCAAGCGGCAAAGACCGAACATTGCGATTTGGCGTCATCGGCACAGGGGGCATGGGACAGGGATATTGCCGGATCCTGAATACGATCCCGCATGCCCGGCTTACGGCGGTCTGCGATGTCAATCGCGCGGCCGCGGAAGAGGTCGGTCGAACATTCGGCGTACCGGGCTTCGGCAACCACCTCGATTTAATCAAGGCACAAGCTTGCGACGTGGTGGCGATTGTAACACCGCATCCGTTTCATTGTCAGCCTGCCCTGGACTGCATGAACGCGGGACTGCATGTGATTTCGGAAAAGCCGCTGACCGAGCGGGTTTCCACCGCCGACCGCATGGTGGCATGCGCCAGGAAAAACGGCGTGGTTTTCGCCGTAATGTTCCAAAACCGGCTGAAACCGGTCTTCGAAAAGGCGCTGGCGCTCGTCCGCAGCGGCCGGCTGGGCGAGCTTTACCGCGCCACGCTGATGGTGCTGGAATACCGCAACCAGCGTTATTACGATTCTGGCGCCTGGCGGGCAACCTGGAAAGGCGAAGGCGGCGGTGTCATGCTGAACCAGGCGCCGCACATGCTGGATATTTTTGTCCAGCTTTGCGGTTTGCCCAGCGCCGTGTTCGGCCGCACCTGTACCCGCCTGCACAACATCGAGGTGGAGGATCAGGCCGAGGCCCTGCTCAAATATCCGAACGGCGGCGCCGGTTACCTCTACTGTTCGACTTGCGAGATCGGACCAGGCCAGTTGATCGAGTTGTGCGGCGAAAAAGGCAAGCTGGTCCTGCGGGACGGCGCGTTATCCTTCTACCATTTTCACCCCGGCATCCGGACACACATCAATACCTGCAAGGACATGTGGGCCAAACCGGAGGCGCTCCAGACGCCGATTAACATTCCCCAGACGTATTTGTGCGGCAACGTTTGCGAGGCCTTGTCGCAGAGCCTCAGGGAAAACCAGCCTGAACATGCCAAGGTGCTGGCCAATCTGGTGCGCCACATTCTATTCGGCGACAAGCTGGCAACACCGGGAGAGAGCGGCATCGGCTCCCTGGAATTGGCCAACGCTGTCACGCTCTCTTCGCATGAGGGGCGCTGGGTAAACCTGCCGATCAGCCGTCCGAAATACGACGCTTTGTTGAGCCGGCTGCAGCGCAAGTCTACATTCGTTAAAAAAGAAGTGAAAGTTCAGCGGGAAACGGATCCGAAATTAGGGGCCTAAAGTCGGAAATCGGGAACTAAAGCTCAGAAATCCTCAGAGGCACCGCAGAACACAGTAATAAACCAGGTGGTTGACCAGCAAGCTGTACAGCGCCGCCACGCCATCGTCCACCGCAATCCCCAGGCCGCCGGGCAGGCTTTGCAGGCGGTGAGCCGGAAACGGCTTGAGGACATCGAAGACCCGGTTGGTAAAAAAAGCCAGGGCGAGCACCCAGGGAACGAGCGGCAAGCCCAGCATGCAGATGGGGAAAGTCATGAACTCGTCGGCCACAATGCGCCCATCGTCCTTGCGGCCGAAATGTTTTTCGGCCACATCGCAAACCGGGATGGCCAGCAGGAGCAGGACCAGGGCCACGATTGCCTGCGCCACCAGGGCGACGCTGCCGGATTGAGCCCAGAGCGGCGCCAGGCAGAACATCAGCGGCAAGCCCAGCAGCGTTCCGGCCGTGCCGCTCGCCACCGGACTAAGACCCAGTCCGAAACCGGTTGCCAGCATAACGATCGGCTTGTGCGCAAACGAAGCCCGGGCCAACTCCATGGATTTGAGAAAAGGCATAGGAACACTTTATGATTGATCAGGAGCATCCCATGGAGTTGCCGCAATTGAAGCAGCGGTAACAGGCGCCGTTGCGTACGGTAATGGCGCCGCAGTTGGAACAGGGCGGCGCATCGGCCTGCATGTCCTTGAACTGCACAGGCGCGGCAACCTCCGCCGGCGCCGCAGCAGAAGGTGCAACCTCCGGCCTGGATTCGGCCTGATCGGAGCCTGTCCGCAGCAGACGCATGGATTGATTCCGGCCATCCGGGAAAGTCGTGTCCAACCAGCGGAAAATATAATCCACCAGCGACTTGGCATAGGGAATTTCCGGGTTCGAGGTAAAGCCGCTCGGCTCGAAACGGCTGTGACAAAATTTTTCGATCAGCGTGCTGAGCGGAACTCCGTACTGCAGGCACATGGAAATGGCCGTGCCGAACGCATCCATAATTCCGCCGACCGTGCTGCCTTCCTTGGCCATGGTAATGAACAATTCCCCGGGCGTGCCGTCTTCGTAAAGGCCCACGGTCAAGTAGCCCTGATGTCCGCCCACCTCGAACTTGTGCGTGATGGACTGGCGCGTCCGAGGCATCCGATGCCGGAACGGCTTGGGAGTGGCTTCTGCCGCCGCGGAGCCTTCCGGAGCGGCGGCCTCTTCACCTGTTTTACTCGTGGTGACCGGCTGAATGCCCTTTGATCCGTCACGGTAAATCGCCACGGCTTTCAGGCCCAGCTTCCAGCCATCCATGAACACCTGGAAGATATCCTTGGGCGTGGCCGTGGCGGGCATATTGATGGTTTTGCTGATCGCGCCGGAAAGAAACGGCTGGACGGCGGCCATCATTTTCAAATGCGCATTATAGTCAATGAAACGCGTGCCTTTCTTGGGCTTGAACGCACAATCGAAAACCTTCAAGTGTTCCGGGCTCAGACCTGGCGCTTCTTCGATGGTGTCGTGCTCGTTGATGTGCGCCAGCATCGCCGTAATCTGCTCGGTAGTATACCCCAGGCGTTTCAGCGCCAGCGGCAATGTCTGGTTGATGATCTTGAACATGCCGCCATCGGCCATTTGTTTGTATTTAACCAGGGCAATATCGGGTTCAACGCCGGTTGTGTCGCAGTCCATCATGAACCCGATCGTGCCGGTCGGCGCCAGCACGCTAACCTGGGCATTGCGGAAGCCGAACCGCCGCCCGGCTTCGATGGCATTGTCCCAAGCTTGGCGCGCTTCACGGGTAAGCTGCGAAATCCATTGATCGTGTTTGATGTGGTTCAAAGCATCCCGATGCATGCCCAGAACGCCCATCATCGAGGCGCTGTTCTTGGCGTATTCCGCAAAAGGCCCGCGCGTGGCGGCAATTTCCGCCGAGGTCGTATACGCATAACTGGTCAGCAGCGCGGTCACCGCGCCGGCAAATGCGCGCCCCTCATCGCTGTCATAGGGTTTGCCAAGGCTCATGATCAGGGCGCCAAGGTTGGCATAGCCCAGGCCGAGGGGACGGAATAGATGCGAATTTTCGGCAATCTCCGGCGTCGGGTAACTGCCGTTGTCCACCAGGATGTCCTGGGCAATTATCAGGAGGCGCACCACGTGCTGAAACCGCTGAACATCGAACACATGATGGGCATCCGAGAACTTCGTCAGGTTGATGGAGGCCAGATTACAGGCGCTGTTATCCACAAACATGTATTCCGAGCAGGGATTGCTGGCATTGATCCTCCCGCTGGCGGGACAAGTATGCCAGCGGTTGATGGTGGTATCGTATTGCAGGCCGGGATCGCCGCAGAAATGAGCCGCATCGGCGGCGCTCTGCATCACCATGCGCGCCTCCAGCACGTCCACAATTTCTCCGGTGGTCACGGCGCGCGTGTGCCAGACCGTGCCGGCATCCACGGCCTTCATGAACTCATCCGAGACCCGCACCGAGAGATTGGCATTCTGGAACATGACCGAGGAATAGGCCTCGCCATTGAAAGAACCGTCATAGCCGGACTTAATCAGGGCACGGGCTTTCTTTTCCTCGTTCACCTTGCATTGGATAAAATCAACGATGTCGGGATGATCCACCTTGAGGCTCTGCATCTTGGCGGCGCGGCGCGTCTTGCCGCCGGACTTGATCACCGCGGCAACCTGGTCGAATACGCGCATGAAACTCAAGGGGCCGGAAGGTACGCCGCCGCCGGAAAGTTTTTCGCGACTGCTCCGTAACGTGCTCAGATCCGTTCCCGTGCCGGAACCGTATTTGAAGAGCATGGCTTCCGACGCGGCCAGGCGCATTATGTCCTCCATGCTGTCGGCCACCGATTGAATGAAACAGGCCGACGACTGCGGATGCTTGTAGGAATCGCTCGTGCGTTCGATCTTGGCCGTCTCCGGGTTGAAGTAATAGCAGGCCTTGTTGGCAGATGACAGGCCGTAAACCTGATGGAGACCGACGTTGAACCAGACCGGGCTGTTGAAGGCCCCATATTGATTTGCGCAGATGTAGGCCAACTCGTTATAAAAGGTTTCGCCATCCGCCGCCGACGAAAAGTAGCCGTCACGCATGCCCCAATCGGTAATCGTGCGCACCACGCGATGCACCAGCTGGCGTAGGGATTTTTCCTGGATATCCATGCCGTGCGCGCCGTAAAAATATTTGGAGGCCACAATGTTGGTTGCCAGCATCGACCAGGATTTCGGCACTTCGATGTCGTTAGACTCGAAGACCACTTCGCCTTTGTCGTTTTTGATGACTGCCCGCCGCTTTTCCCATTCGATTTCATCGAAGGGATCAACACCCGGACGGGTAAAAAGCGGCGTCACGGCCAGGCCTTTTTTCCGGGTAGTTTGATTCGCTGCCTGAGTTTGGCCGTTTTTACGTGAATTCCTGGTTTTTGGAGAGTTATTCATGGCCGCGTCATTTTCAATTTTGCTGATATCCAGTCCCAAAGCCAGCCCTGCGGGTTCGCGCGTTTCAAGCATAACACTCTCTCCTAAATAGCAGACAGAACGCCAATTAAACCAGTTTTCGGTCAATTATTGACCACTATATGTGCTACTAAAATCATGTCTGCTATGCTTCTACCACCACCTGTAGTATATGCCAAGAAAAAAATATATTTATTTTTTAGAACTGTAAGTAGTTCATTACGACCCTGTTGTCGGAACGATGCGACCGCCGAAATTCCAGAACACATCCAAAATTCCAACTTTTGGATCGTATGCCTTGCTCAGACGTATAATTGTCATTGTCTTGAGCAACGCCGATGTTCCCAACATCGGCCGAATGCCGGTCTTGTCAGGCAAAAACACGGTCGAATTACATGCAACCCGGGCGTTTAAGTTCCAGATGGAGCTGTTAATGGCGTGCCGTTCGTTTGCGCCGCAGGCGAACCTTTCCTTGGCGCGTGGTCCCCTTTGCCCGCCGCCGCCAGGGCTGTTGCGCGCCGGCGGCAGCATCACGGATCACTTTGTTTGCCGGCATTCCCGGGCGGGCAACACGTTGCTTCAATTTAAAAACAATGGGCGCCCCTTCCAGACCGAATGTTTTGCGCAAAGCACCCGTCAGGTATGCCTCATAAGCAGGTAAAAGTTTAGCGACATCGTTTACAAAGAGCAAGATCGTTATCGGCTTGACGCCCACTTGCGTGGCATAAAATATTTTCAAGCGCTTGCCTTTGACGTACGGCGGCGGAACCCGCTCATAGGCCTGAATCAACGTGCGGTTCAATATGCCCGTGGGCAATTGCGATCCGACCTGGGCCGCCACTGCATCTATGGTTTCAATCGATTTGCGGATGTTAAATCCGGTTTTGGACGAAACAAATACGGCGGGCGCCGAACTCCAAAACGGCACGGCTCTGCTCAATGCTTCGCGATATTCGCTCTCGGACCATTTGGTCATCAGATCCCACTTGGTAATCAAAAGGAGACACCCTTTGTGATGGGCCTGAATCAGACTGGAGATGGTCTTGTCCTGCGCCGTCGGACCCTGGGTAGCGTCAAGCACCAGCGCCACAACATCCGCGCCGGCAATGCTGCGCGTGGAACGATCCAAGCCGAAAAACTCCACGGACTCACGGATTTTGCCCGCACGCCGGATGCCGGCCGTATCGGTCAGCAGATAATGCCGCGCCTGAAGGTCCCGGCCGACCACAAAGGGAACATCCACGCTGTCGCGCGTTGTGCCGGACATGGCCGAAACGATGACCCGGTCGCTCTGCAACAAACGGTTGATAAACGATGATTTGCCGACATTCGGCCGCCCGACTATCGCCACCCTCAAAGGAGAATGCAGCGTACGATTTTCCACTACCGGCAAGATCGGCAGGATCGCATCCATCAGGGCCTTAAACCCGCGGTTATGGGTGGCGGAAACGGGAAAAACGGCAAAACCCAAGGACTCAAATACAGCCGCCTGCGCATCGTGACTTGCATCGTCGGCCTTGTTGGCCGCAACGAATATACGCTTGCCGCTCTTGCGCAAAAAATCGGCCACTTCCTCATCCTGGGGCAGAACGCCGGATTCGACATTGGTCACAAAAATAATGGCGGCAGCATCCTGGACGGCGATTTCAACCTGGCGCCGCACGAGGGCTTCCAATCGCTCGCCGGACAGAATCGCCGGATCGTCCGTCGCCTCAAGCCGGCCCAAGCCGCCAGTATCGATCAATTCAAAGCGGCGATCACCCCACAGCACTTCACGCATCAGCCGATCCCGGGTAACACCGCGTTCGGCATGAACAATCGCCACCCGCTGGCCGACCAGCCGGTTGAAAATGGATGATTTACCGACATTCGGCCGGCCGACTATCGCCACCGCGCAGGGCGCATTTTGGTTTGAAATCGATTCGGTCATTGGTCCCGCCTTGCGGAGCATGTTGCGCGCCGCGCCCCGGCGCGGCCTTTTTGAATGGACACGGGCAGCATACAGCAAACAAGGTCGGTAAAAAACAGAAATAAATCGGATTCCACACCGATTGCGGTCCTGATGAATATTAGTCTTTGCGTTCTGACATCGAATTGGTAACTTTTCCGACGCCGTTCTTGTTTTGTTCATTGAACATTTCGGCCGGTATCGGTTATCAATTGTCAGTTGCCCATTACTCATTAACCATTATTTTCCCGGAGGTTTTCATGGCGATTAATTTTGTCGAGCAAATCGATGACGCCGTGCGCGTCCGCAATGTGCTGGTGAGCGTGTCGGAAAAGGCCGGACTGGACGCGTTCATTCCCGAACTGGTACGCATCAATCCGTCCCTGACCATTTATTCCACGGGCGGCACGTTCCAGGCGCTCCAGAAATGCCTTGGCGCAGACATGGCTAAAAACAATCTTGTGCAAGTTTCCGCTTATACCGGCCAGCCGGAAATGCAGGGCGGGCTGGTCAAGACACTGGATTTCAAAATCTACCTGGGCCTGTTAAGCGAGACCTACAATCCGGCCCATGCGGAAGATTTAGCGCGCGTCAAAGGCGTGGCCATCGACATGGTCATCGTCAATCTTTATCCCTTTGCCCGGACCGTCGCCAAAAGCGGGGCGACCCCCGAACAGGCGCGGGCCAACATCGACATCGGCGGGCCGTGCATGGTGCGCGCCGCGGCCAAAAATTTTCTGCGTGTGGCCTCGGTCACCGATCCCGCCGACTACCCTTCCATCGTATCGGAGTTGAAACAGGCTGAAGGCAAATTATCGCTCAAGACCCGTTTCGAACTGGCCCGCAAGGCTTTTGCCCATACCGCCGCCTACGACACCGCCATTGCCGCCTACCTTGCCAAGTGCCCGTTCGATGCCGTGCGCCAGACATACCGGGTTATGCCCGCCTGACATCAGGCGCGAACCGGCATCGGCCGGCTCGAGTCGCCGGCCTTGACTGCCAGGCGGTTGGCTTCGTCCGCGCAACTCTGCGCCGCCAGGCCATCAGCACCGGTGGCAATTTCGCCAGGCAGCGGCGTCCGCGTGCGGATGGATTTTGAAAAATCGTTCAATAAAAGCGTGATCACGGAACTATGGCCGTGATCGGCGAATGGAACCGTTTTCGCCAGCTTTGCGCCCGCCAGCTCGAGATGCTTTTCGCCGGCGGGACTTTGATGCAAAACGATGACGCCCTTGTCGCCCAGGATGGCAAGACCCTCGTAGAAGACCGCGCCCTGCATGCGCCGCTTGATATAGGCGGTGAACGCAAAGCTGGCGTTGACTGTAACCAGCGCGCCCGTATCGAAACGCGCCATGATGGCAATATGCGCGGGATATTTCACTTTTTCGCCGAACCAGGCGCCTAAAGCATTGATGTCGCGCCAGGCGCCGCCGCCATTGAAATATCTGGCCAAATCCAGTTTGTGGATGCCGCAATCCAGGCAACCGGAACTGTCGCAGAAGCGCCGCCGGCGCTCGCCCAATGGGCCCCAGATCTTGTGTCCATCCCACATGCTGTCGAGGTGGATCGCCTGGACACGTCCAATATGGCCGGCGGCGATCCAGGCCCTGATTTGCCGAAAACCCGGAATGTAACGGCACTCGAAATCAACGCCCAGCAATTTATCGGCCTTTTCCGCTGCGGCAATCATCCGGCGGCATTCGCGGATGGAAGCCGCCATGGGCTTCTCGGTGATGACATGCAAGCCGGCCTTGAAAGCCGCGAGGGCTGCCTCGCCGTGGTGCTCGACTCGTGTCGCGATATAAACCGCATCCAGTTTTCCCTGTTTCAGCATCTGCCGGTAGTCCGTATAGCCGGCAATGTTCTTGTCATCGAGCCGGGCCAAATTCGCCGGCATTAAATCCGCCACGGCCGCCAGCTGAACGCCTTGCGCCGACCGGAACGCCGGAACAACCGCCCCATACCCGTGCATGCCGCAGCCGATCAGCCCGAAACGGATAACCCGCGACTTTTTGTTTGCCATGAAAGCTCCTATATTTGGATGGTCGAAAATTCGTTGGCAACCCCGACAGGAAAGGGAATATACTCTGGAATCAAGTTGTCGGAAATAGCAATGTGCGCAGACCCGGAAAGCGCAACAGGGATTTCCCGGTTTTTTTATAGCGCTTCTTGCCGTTTGCGATAATATTCGAACTGTAAACGATCAGGAGGAGCCATGAACTATGGAGCCATCGGCATCTTGAGCTTAATCCTTATGGCCAATGCCAGCGGATTTTCGGGAGGAACCAATACAATGGAAAACAAGCAGCCCGATTCCACAATCTCAACGATCGAATTGCCCAAACCCGACGATATCGGCGTTGTTTCGGTCGAGGCGGCCATCAAGCAGCGGCGTTCGGAACGGAGTTATGCCGCCAAATCGCTTACTAAAGAACAATTGTCCCAGATGGCATGGTGCGCACAGGGCATAACCGCGTCCGACCGGCGCAAGCGCGCCGCGCCCTCCGCCGGCGCCACCTACCCCCTGACGCTTTTCATGGTTGTCGGCGAAAAAACCTGCGGCAATGTTCCCGCCGGCGTTTACCGTTACCTGCCGGAGGAACATGCCCTTGGACTGCAGCTTGCCGGCGACCAGCGCAAACCTCTGGCAGCGGCTGCGCTAGGCCAGGATTTTGTGGCGCAGGCGCCGCTGGTTATGGTGCTCGCGGCTAATTATTCCATAACCACCGGCCGCTATGGCAAACGCGGCAGACGCTATGTGCATATGGAGGTCGGCCATGTCGGCGAGAATGTCCATCTTCAGGCCAAGGCCATCGGGCTGGGCACATGCATGGTCGGCGCTTTCGACGATTCCGCCGTGTCGGCCGCGCTTAATCTCCCGGCGGAGCAGGAGCCGCTATACATCATGCCCGTCGGTTACCCGAAATAAGGCAATGGCAAATAAAAACCAGCGCAGGCTATTATCGCGAACCTGTAAACATATCGAAAAATACCTGGAAATTTAACCAACGTTTTTCATTAGCGCCTGATTGCCTGGTGTTGCGAACATGACCTTAAACATTTCGAATTTCTTCGATAAAGGGCTCGGAAAAATGCGCACGTTCAATTTCATCTCCATCCGATTGCTGTCGCTGGCGTGCCTATGGATCTCGATGTGGGGGCTTCCGAGCGGCGCCCAGCAAGTCATGCCGGCCTTTAAGGATCGGACGGACGAATTGGGCTTGAAACTGCAAAACTCGGCCGCCTGCTGGGTGGATATCGACAATGACGGCTGGACCGATCTCTGCACCGGGGGAATCGTCTGGCGAAACAACGCCGGCAAGAACTTCAGCAAGATTGCCGACAAGCTCGGCACAGTCGTCGCCGCGGATTTCGACAACGACGGCTTTGCGGATCTGTTTGCTTGGTCCAACTTAAAGGCCTACCACAACAATGCCGGAAAAACTTTTACCCCGATCGATCTGCCACCGCTGCCCAAGAGCGTCTCCCGCGGCGCGTGCTGGGGCGATTTTAACGGCGATGGCTTTGTGGACCTTTACATCGGCGGCTACGAAGACTGGAATGCCGGAATCACTTACCCCAACTTGATCCTGATGAACGAGCGGGGCCGGCGTTTTATTCTCAGCTGGAACTCCATATGCTACCGCACCCGCGGAGTTACCGCCTGCGATTTCGACGAGGATGGCGACCTGGATGTGTACGCATCCAACTACCGATTGCAGCCCAACATTCTATGGCGCAATGACGGAACGGGAAGACTCCGGGATGTCGCCGCCGCGTATAACGCCATCGCGACATCCCGTGGTTTCGAAGGCGGCCACTCTATCGGCGCCTGCTGGGGAGACTTCGACAACGACGGGCACATGGATCTGTTTGCCGGCAACTTTGCCCATCAGGATAATCGCGGTGACCAGCCCAAGTCGCGTTTCCTGCGCAACCGCGGCCCACGTGAACATTACACTTTCGATGACCGCGGAACATGCGGCGTGTTCTACCAGGAATCCTATGCCAGCCCAAGCGCGGGCGACTACGATAATGACGGCAACCTGGACCTGTTTTTCACCACAGTTTACGGCACGGCTTCCAAGGGCATCAAGAACTTTCCCGTGCTCTACCGCAACGAAGGCAATTTTGTCTTCGTCGATACGACGGCCACATCCCAGCTGGCCGAGCTGGCCCCCACCTATCAGGCGGCTTGGGCCGATTACGACAATGACGGCGACCTGGACCTGGCAACCGCGGGAAAATTGTTTGCCAATCAGGGCGGCGCGACCAACTGGATCAAGGTCAACCTCCAAGGCGACGGCGTGGACGTCAACCGCTCGGCCATCGGTGCCCAGGCGCGCATTCGAGTTAAGGACCAGGTCCTTATCCGCCAGGTGGAAGCCGGCACGGGCGAAGGCAATCAGAACGATCTGACCCTTCACTTCGGCCTCGGTCAACAAACTGAGCCCGTCAGCCTGGAAATCTTTTGGCCCAACGGAACCCGCCAAACGGTCGCCAACGCCAAACCAAACAGCCTGATTGTCATCCGCTTTAACAAGACGTTATGAAGCGACCCGCAAAGACATGAATACGGCCGGCTGCCACAACGCCAGAAAACTTGCCGCAAAAAAGCGCCTAAAAGATTTTTCGATCGCTTGTTTTGCTTTCCGCGCTTTTTAAACATTATTGCAGCGGCTTTTTATTGTTACCGGCGCCCAGCTGCGGGACCTGATTCCAATTCACTCGACGTGGGCCGCCAATATTTCGCCGAAGTAAATCCGGTGGTAATCGTTGGCCGGATAATTCTTTCGAATGGTCGGATCGATAAAACCGCGCGGATCCATATCCTGAAAATATATCTTCCGACATTCCAGAATAAAGCAAGCCTCGTTATATGCCGGCGCCGCCACCTTGCGGGAAGCTTTCAAAGTCAACCTGGTCTTGGCCAGTTTGGCGCCGTCACGCCCGGAGAGCGAGCCCAGCGTCTGCAAGTCCTGGCGATACTTTTCCGGAAAAGCGCACAAGGTAAACGAATCCGATTGTTCAACATACTTGAGCGTGTGGCGCTGGGGCCGGACAACAATTTGTGCAAACGGCCTTGACCACATGCAGCCCAGACTGCCCCATCCCACAGTCATCATGTTGCAGTCCGCCATGGTGCCGGCAGTCAACAACAGCCACCGGTTCATCCAAAGGTTGACAACATCGAGGGAAAGCTTGGTTGCTTCGATTTCGCGCATGATTATTCCTTTCATTTTCCGTGGCGTCGCTCTCAATCCGAATACGTACCGGACGTTGGCGCCAACATACAACGGCATCCGCAAAGGGACAAGCCCATATTGAGCTACCGGCGGCGTTACGGAGCCAGCCCTACGCCGATGCCACACACTACTTTTATGTCGAAGCGTCCCTGGGCGCGCTCCGAGCCTTACCCTCCTTTTATCCGTTCTTTCCTTTTTATCCCTCGATATATGTGTTAGATTGCTCGCGCCATTGGGAAACGAGCAGCCCGCAAAACACGAACAGGACAAAATACAAGCCGAACGAATATTTATTCCCGCTAATTAGACGGTTTGCGCGTTCTTTGCGTGTTTCGCCGGCAAACTCCATGTATCGCCGTAACGCACCAACTGGAATATTTTCCGTGAAATCATCGTTCGCCCAAATTGCCGCACAGGCTGTTGTCGACGCCGGCGCCGGCGTGGTCACCCACGTTCCAGGTTTCGGCGTCACGCAAATATTCGACGCCATCCGCAAAATCGGCGGCATCCGCCATCCAATCTCGTTTCATGAGGAGACCGCCTATACGCTCGCCCATGGCGCCGCCTTGGCCGGCCGGCGAGCCGCCGTCTTGATTAAAACTCACGGATTGGCCAAGGCAGCCAATAGCGTGACGGATTCGCTTTCGGCCGGCACGACGGCCGGATTGGTGGTCCTGGCGGCCGAGGACAAATTTGGCAGACACTCGGACAACATCCTTGCCTTCGCCACTCTGGCGCGCGGCCTGGGTATTCCCTTCGAGCGCCCGCCCATCCAGGATATTCAGCGGGCAATCTTTGATGCGTTCCGCCGTTCGGAGGCCCTGCAATTGCCGGTGGCCATAGCTGTTGACGTCGATGACCTGGCAGGGGAAGGCGTCTATATGCCCGGCGCTCCGTTGCCGCCTTCACCGTCCTATCGGCGGGATATTGCCCGGCATCTGCTCTGCCCCTTCCTGGCGGATTATCAACAACAGGTTCTGAAAGCCAAACTGGCCGGAGCCGATTGGCAAACTTTGCAGCCGCCCGAGTTGCCCAAAGTTCCGGATGACTTGCCGCAGCAATGGCAAACGATGATGAAACCATACCTGCCTTTATTTGGATCGTTTCATCGCCTGCGGGAGGCCGGCGAGATCGGGGACATCGTGGCCGGAGATGTCGGGGTCGGATCGCTTTTTGCGTTTCCTCCGTTCGACGGCATCGATCTCTGCACGTATATGGGCGGCAGTCTGCCGCTGGCTATCGGCGCGCTCCTGGGTGGCCGGCAGAGGGCATGGGCCATTACGGGCGATTTTGCATTCATCGCGGCCGGCCAGCTCGGATTGCTCGAGGCCGTCCAACGCGGACTGGCGCTCAAGGTTTTGATTCTCAATAACGGGTGTTCGGCCACCACGGGCGGCCAGCCCATTCCGCAAGGCATGCTGGAACGGATGCTGCAAGCTTACGCGCCGTCGGTGCGTTTTATCGCCGACCCGGAGGATGCCGGAAATGTCGAGGCCGTCCTTCGGGAAGCCGCACAAGCCATGGAATTGCGCATCGTGGTGGCAAAATATTGTCAAAATAAACCGTAATCGCCGGACCAATCGAAGAAGATCTCGTCCTCAACCATGAAGGTTGAAATGCTTTGCTGATGGTTTGTTGTTTTGTGTGACAGCTCTTAAAATGTTCCAAGCCCTAACGTGAATGCCCCGCTTTCAACAATCCTGCATGTGGACATGGATGCCTTCTATGCAGCCATCGAAGTGCTGGACCATCCGGAGTGGAAGGGGCTGCCTTTAGTCGTCGGCGCGGCGCCGGACCAACGCGGGGTGGTTTCCACCTGCTCCTACGAGGCCCGCCGTTTTGGCATTCATTCCGCCATGCCGTCGCGGACGGCGGGCAAATTATGCCCGCAGGCTATCTTTGTGCCCGTCCACATGGAGCGTTATGCCGAAATTTCCGCGCAAATCATGAACATTTTCCAGGAGTTTACGCCGCTGGTCGAACCGCTCTCGCTGGACGAGGCTTTCCTCGATGTCGGCGGCGCTCTGCGAACCTGGGGCACTGCGCTAAGCCTCGCCCGGGAATTGAAGAAACGCATCAAGGCACGAACGGAGTTGACCGCCTCGGTGGGGATCGCGCCTAATAAGTTCCTCGCCAAGATGGCCAGCGATATGCACAAACCGGACGGCTTGACCGTGGTCCCGGCGACCGAGCCTGAGATCATGGCTTTTCTGGCGCCGCTCCCGGTAACCAAGATGTGGGGAATCGGCAAAGTTACGGGAGCCCGCCTGGCCAAAGAAGGCATCCGGACAATCGGTCAACTGCAGGCGCTGGGTCCGGCAGCCCTGGTCCGCTTGTTCGGCAAAACCGGCGCAGCGGATATGGCCGCCCTGTCACGGGGCCGCGACAACCGGCCGGTTATAACTCATTGGGAAGAAAAGAGCATTTCGAATGAACATACGTTTGCCGAGGATGAACCCGATCCGGGTCTGGTCCGTCAACGTCTGCTGGAATTGGCCGAGGAAGTCGGCCGGCGCTTGCGTCAATCCGGCAAACTGGCCAGAACCGCCCAAATCAAACTGCGTTTCGGCGATTTTTCGACCATTACCCGGCAAACTTCATTTTCCGCAGCGCTCAATAACGATCGCGAATTGATTGCCTGCGCCCTGGACCTGTTCGAGCGCGAACAGGTCAAACGCGCCATCCGGCTGGTTGGGTTCGGCGTGAGCAACCTCGTGGGGGCGGATCAGGCCGCTCCGACTCAGCCGGAACTGTTCGCGGAATTATCCGGCCGGGCGCAGGATAGTCGAAACAAAAAAATCGATCAGGTGGTGGATCGCTTGCGAAAATCCTTTGGCCGCGACGCCATCAAGCGCGGCAAATGGGCCAAGGATTAAATTGGCTTTTGACAGCGCCCTTCACAACCGTTACCTTTGCCGCATATTAACACAGGCTGGACAGGCGCGAAAGAAACAGGCAAACAGTTAAGCGCCGTCGCAAAACCAAGATAACCTCAGCCAAGAATTGCAGCCGCGAACGGACGCGCAGGTCGTCAAACAAGTTTGTTATTAAAAAATCCGATCGGCCCTCATTAGCGGATTATTTCTTTGGATTGCAGATATCCCGCATTGGGAACTTCGAAATGAATGATGAGATCGAACGCAACCTTGGCGCGCAACCTATCGCGCTGATCATGGTCAAACACAACCTCAAGGCCGGCGACCTGGTCGCCGCCTCAGCCGAACCAATTACATACAAGATGGTAGCGCGCGCCTGCAAAGGACGGCGATTAACCCGTAACGTCCAGTTCAAACTTATCAATGCGGTGAATAAAGCGGCAGGCAAAGAATATTCCTTGAAAGAACTGTTTGATTACTGAAATCGCGGTTGGGTTGACGATAGCGGTCATGATGACACCACTCATCCCTCGGTTGCGGTCTCCATGGCGCGCGCCACTTGTAGTTATGGCCATCGCGGCCGGCTTGTTCTTCCGGCCGGCGGACAGCATGGCGGAAAATGCTCCGGCAACGGCAACCAATCTCCCCTTTGCAACCGTCGTCGCCATTCAGACCAGACTTGACCGACTCAATCTGTCGTGCGGCTGCATTGACGGCAAATTCGGCAGAAAAACCCGCGAGGCCATCGAGGTTTGGCGAAAAAACGCCGGCCTTTCCCGGACAAATGCGACAACTCAAACCATTGTGGCAATGCTGGGGTCAGCAGAAGGCGTTTTTGCGGAACATGTCGTGACCGAACAGGCCATTGCAAATCTGACCGCCATCCCCCACACATGGGCCGCAAAGGCGACCATGGGCGCCATGGGCTATGAAACCATTTTGGAAGAAGTGGCGGAACGTTATCACGCGTCCCAGGCCGCCATCCGCGATTTGAATCCGGGCATCCGCTGGCCCAACCCGCCGCCGGGCAGTTGCCTGCGGGTACCCAATCCATTCCCGGCCATCCAGGTTCGCGCCGCGCGCCTGCAAATATCGCTTAAGCGGAAAACAATCTGCGTGCTGGATGACAAGGACGCTATTGCGGCCTATTTTCCCTGCACGATTGCGGCCAAAGCTGAAAACCGGCCGGTCGGCGATTTGACAACCATAACGCTTGTCGAGCATCCAAACTATACATTCGATCCCGCTCTGTTCGCCGATGACACCGAAGCCCAGACCATGATTCACAAAATTATTCTGCCGCCCGGTCCAAATAATCCCGTAGGCACGACATGGATTGGACTCGATAAACCCGGCTACGGCATCCATGGCACCCCGCATCCGGAAGATATCGGCAAAGCCGCTTCCCACGGCTGTTTCCGCCTGGCCAACTGGAATGCCGACAAACTGATTACCATGTTAAAAATCGGCACGCCCGTCATCATCACAAAAGAGTAGCCGCCGGTGAAGCGACTAAACCCGGATCACCCTTGCCTTGATCTCCGTGTTATCAGCGGCCGATTTCTTCAGGCTGCGCGGAGCCAATATTAGACGAACCTTTATTTTCGCTTCGCTCAAATTGAACTTTTCCGAACCGGTCGGGCGCATGAAAACGGCCGCCGGTGTAATTCCAACTGCTGGACTCCGGTTGACCCTCATTCCTCTTTGGCCGATCCCGGTTCAGATTTACACCCCATATTTTCCCCGATTCGGTCAGACCCAATTCCTTGAAAGGAATGGCGATTTCCGCCACCCAGAACTCCGAATGCACGGAACCGCCCACTTCAATGCGCGGGTTCCACTTCCAATCGCGTCCGCTGGCCGAGCATTTCTGCTCGGCATATGCGCCGCGACTATTGACCAGAATCTGAAAATAGCCCTGCTGGTCATTATTGGGATCCAAAAATATCTCCACAGTATCGTCATCCCATACCGGTCCGTCGTGTTCTTTGGCGTTGGCAACAATGCCTGCCACCTGCGACTCCAGGCATTTCATGGCAATGTAGACGTTGTCCTTGTCACAAGCCAGGTAGCCAATGGTCTGTTCCCGGGCCGGATCTCCGTTGTTGAGCACAAAATCTTTCAAAATCGCCGCGCTCTGCCAGCAGGCATCGTCCAACTTGCCGTCAATCCGAGGCGGCGTTAAAATCCTCGGACACATTGCCGTCTTGGGCTTGCTGCGCACGGCCAGGTAAAAACCGCCGAAAAAAATTTTTCGGGCGTTATTAGCGCCATAGGCGACCTTATAACATGGAAATTCATCCGTATTCTTGAGCGGGGCAATCGTGCAATGGAAGGTAAAAACGGATTCCTGCCCGTTCGTGAGTTTGTAATCGAAAGTTGCCGGCGTGATTTTATAACCTGCGGCAGAATCCCACGCAATCGTTCCTTCAGCGGATTCAATAGCCTTGACCCGGATGACGATATTGGTCTCGGCTGACTCCTGCCCCTTTTCCATTTCGACAATGACCTTGCCGGGGCCTTTGAAGGATGCGATGATCAGGCTGTGTTGCTTGAAGTCGAAAGGCTTTCTTTCATTCGGCGGCACGGGACTTACGCCAATCTCGGCAATGACCGGAAGATGGTCGGAGGCCACTTGGGCGAGAGGCGTGTAGACCACCTTGCAAGATTTCACCATGGGCCCGAGATCCGGCGAGACAAAGATGTAATCGATTCGGTCTTGAGGGGCTTTGCTGCCAATGGTTTCCGCAAGCCCGCTCCCGGCCAGGGCAAAGGCATCGTTGAACTGCTCAAGGATCAGGGCTACCGGCCGGGTCATTTTTTCCATTTTGGGATCAGGCTGCTCGAGCGGCGAGGAGCAATTGAAGTCGCCGATCAAGATTTTCTTGCCGGGAATTGACCGGGCGATTTTGACAATGTCTTCCGCCTGCCGGACGCGCGCCTCGCCTTTGCCGGTATGGTCAAGATGCGTAACCAGGAAAGAATAAACCTCTTTGCCAACCTGGATTTTCGCCTCAAGACATACCCGGGGCTCAAGCTCCGGAACGGTAAATAACTTGTGATTCTTCCATGCCAAAATGGGATATTTGCTCAAGATGGCTTCGCCATACTGGGCCGGCTTTCCCGCATCTCCGCGAACGAGGGCGGGGCCGTAGACATAATTCATCCCAAGTTCCCCGGCAAGCGATTTTGCCTGGTCGGCAAAATCGCTCCTCCTCCCGAAATTGTTATCAACTTCATTCAAGCCGATCAGCTCCGCGCCAGTTTCCCGGATAACTTGGGCAATCCGTTTCAATTCCAGCTTATCGTCCGTGCCTTCTCCGTGCCGGATATTGTAAGTCATGACCTTAACCGCGATATTCTGTTCGCCCCTGCCATTATCCGGCCAAAGAACAACACTCAAAAATGCCATCCCCGCAATAATCGCCGTCCTGACTGTCGTCTGTTTCGCCGCCATTTGGGTTTCCTCCCTGAATTTGTTAGTTGCAGGACCATCGGGAATAACAAGCCGAAGAATTCGAAGAGCATGTCGCATTTCATGTACGGGCTAAAGGCATACTTAGCAGGCTAAAATCCAAAACTCCAGCGCAAATCTCTGTCGACAGTTCCGCGCCAGGCCGGAAAAGGCCGCGGGATACCGGCAACCGGAATGCGGGCAATCGATATTTGCAGGATAGACAGCACCATCGAATGCAACAGGTTGGTCCGCAACGCGCGCAAAAACGGAACCGACGGAGGTCATTGCGGCTTCGGCGGTCAATCCCCTAATCATTGGCGCATGATGTCCGACCGCATCTTATCCAGGGCTTGCTGCGCGCATTTAGGGCAAATACCGTGGGTAAACAGCGTATGGGAGTGCGCGCTGATGTACACTTCGAGTTGCGCCCAATAGCCCTTGTCGTCCCTGATTTTTTTACAATGCGTGCAGATCGGAAGCAGACCGCGCAAAGTATTGGTTTCATCGATGGCTTTCTGCAGGCTGGCAATAAGGTTATTGCGTTCCCGGAGAATTTTAAAACGTTCAATGGCATAATGAGCGACACGGTAAAAACGATGAACATTCAACTCGCCCTTGACCAGATAGTCCTGAAATCCGCTTTTCAGAGCCCGGATGGCTATGGCTTCATAATGTGTGCCGGCCAGGACAATCGCCGGGATTTTCTCGGCATAGGCCTTCATATACTCGACGGTTTTTTCGTGGCAGTTATCGAGCAGATTCAAGTCGAACAAAAGCATGTCGCACATCCGTGCGCCGCTAAGGCACGCTTGAACGGCGCTCGCTGAGTCCACGCACGTCAGGGCAATGCACAGGTGGTGACGAGGGTCGCTTTCCAGCGAGGCAACCAGATTCCTGAATAGCGTTACATCGCCGGGATTATTATCGGCTAATAAGATCGAGAGCGATCGCTGCTTTTTAATCGGTTGTTCCGGAACCCGGGAAAATTTGGCGTCGAACTTCATGAAATGCCGCACCTGTCAGAATAATGCTCCAATAGCTGAACAATAATATGCCGTCGGATTATAGCCATGGCCGGTCGCCCCGGCCAAACCTACAGCCACAATATTCTGGCCATAACCGGCAATGACTCCGAATACCGCAAGGAATCCAATCGATAAGGAACCCGTAAAGACGTTGCGATGATGCTCCTGCATGGTTTTCCTTTCTGTCATCACCGTTCGTATTCCTTTTTCAAAGCCGCTCAGATCAGATTCCTAAACGGGGCGACTTATTCTTGCAACTGCCGCAGCAACGCTGCGGACTCCGTTCTGAAATTCGCGTCGTGACCGCCACAGCGTCAAAAAACTACCCGTCGAAAGCGCATCCGTCCGGTTGATGTATAGCAATAAATGTGCCAATAGCACGTGGAGAGCATTAACCTGTTCGCCGGCAATAAGATAAATGCAAACAGGGCGGGACACGGACGGGAAATATGTTTAGCTATCGAAAATGGCGTCCGGGAGGTATTATCGGCGTTAAAGCCTTAATACCAACATTTAAAAGCGATCGCGCCAAAATTAGGGGTGTAAAAAAAATTGCATCTTTCTACGGGCACAACCAAAAAGGACGAGCTTGATTGGAAATTTGGCGAGACGCAATTATTAGCCCAGCTTAACTGATCGGCAGGGTGAACCAGAAAGTGCTACCATGGCCGGGGACACTATCCACTCCAATATGACCGCCATGCGCCTCCACCGTGAGCTTGCAAAAGATCAGGCCCAAGCCGGTGGAATATTGCTTGCGTTCCATCCCGGAATCCACCTGGCCGTATTTTTCAAATATCCTGGCGTGATACTCCGGGGAAACCCCTGGGCCTTGATCGATTACCATGATTTTGACCGTATCTGCGACCTGTTGGAGAACGACTTCGATCAAGCCGCCGGAAGGCGAGTATTTGGCCGCATTGCTAAGCAGATTGGCGACGATGCGCTGGACGAGTTTCCTGTCGCAAAAAACCTTGCTGTTCCCGTTGGGTTCTTTGATGATAACGGATGATTGCTTGAACAAACCTCCGAGACATTGCACCTCATCGGCAACCACCTGCTTCAAATCGCAGATTTCACGTTTCAGGACCATCGCACCGGCCTCGAATTTGCTGACATCCAGCAGCGCATTGACCATCTCGATCAGGATACGCGTTGCGGAAAGGGCTTCCGTCAGGCAGGTCCTATCGCCGGCCTCCAAGCGTTGGCCGAGATGCATTTCCATCAGTCCGAGGTTCCCCAAAATGCCCGTCAGCGGCGCGCGCATATCGTGGACGATCATATTCGTCAAATTATCCCGCAACTGTTCAAGGTGTTTTAATTTTTCCAGGCCAGTCTGCACAAGATCGTAAAGCTGCTTGGAATTAACGGCATTCCTGGTGCGGAGCATGACATCGCGCGTGTCAATGGGCTTGGTCAAAAAATCGCTGGCGCCGGCCGCAATCCCCTTGAGACGGTCATCGCGCTCGTGCAAGGCGGTAATCATCAGAATGGGGATCGGCGCCGTCGCCGGATTGGCCTTCAGCTGCCGGCAAACTTCAAAGCCATCCAAGCCCGGCATCATCACGTCCATCAGAATGGCGTGCGGCGCAGCCTGCGCAACAACAGCAAGGGCGGCCGCGCCATTTTCCGCTTCGGTCACTTCATAGCCCTGTGATTCCAGCAGGTCGCGCAGCAACTCACGGTTGCGAGCTTCATCGTCAACGATCAAAACCCGCCCCTTTGCCGTTCCGCTATCGATCTTTTCATCCATACTGCTTGTTCCAGCACTTTTTGCGGGAAACACCGCTTGTCATCCCGAGCAAAGCGAAGGATCTAATGGTCAACCGCCACCGCTCCTAGCCTCGCCTGCCGGCATTGCGGGCAGATTCTCCCTGCTTAACAGAGCCTTGCTTGCATTCTATATTATCATATAGCCTTGCCCGTGCAACAATAGCTCTACACAAACACGCGCAATATGCCCGGACCTCATTTGGTTCCGGGTAAAGGCCGCGCATTGGCCAGATAGCCGGCAATGGTCTGAGCAAACGTCCGAGTATCAATTGGCTTGCTGATAATACCCAGGCAACCGGCCAACCGGGCCTTTTCCTGATCGTTGCGCATGATGGAAGCCGTCAGGGCGACCACCGGGATTCCCGCGGTAAAGGGATCATCCCGCAGCCTGCGAGTGGCCTCCAATCCGTCTATGCCCGGCAGGGCAATATCCATCAGGATCAAATCCGGCTTTTCGATCCGGGCCAGAGGCAAGGCTTCTTCGGCCGTGACGGCCTGCAGAACGCGATACCCTGCGATGACAAGCAGGTCCTCGACCAGTTCCATGCTCATCGGGTTATCTTCGACAACCAATATTTTTTGCGAAGGGAGCATGTGCGCCTCCTGTTGTTACGTCACGAGATTCCCCCTGTCGGATGGCTCGAAGGGAAGAGTGAAACGGAATACGCTGCCGCGCCCCTCGCCGGCGCTCTCCACCCAGATGCGTCCGCCGTGAAGGACGACCAATTTCTTACACAAAGCCAACCCTAAACCCGTGCCCTGGTGCTTGCGGCCCATGGATGAATCCGCCTGCTCGAATTCTTTAAAAATGCGTTCCTGATCCGTCGCTTTAATGCCTTCCCCAGTATCGGCCACGCTGATGCGCACTTCGGACCCAAGCTGCTCGGCGGTCACCGTAATCTGGCCGCCATTCGGCGTGAACTTGACGGCATTGGCAAGGAGATTGAAGAGGATCTGCTTCAGCATCCGCTCGTCGGCTTTCACGATCAGACCGGATGGCACAACCTGGCTTAAGAGCAAACCATTTTTTTCGGCCCTGTAGCGCATCAAATCCACAACCTGGGTCACCGTTTTATCCAGCAACATGCGCTGCAGTTCAAGTTTCATTTTGCCGGCTTCCACCTTGGAAAGATCAAGAATGTCGTTGATCAGGCTCAGCAGATGCCGACCCGCCTGCAGGATGTGATTGACATACCGCAATTGTTTGGGATTGAGAACACCAAAGGTTTGATTGGCCAGCACTTCGGAGAAACCGATTACCGAATTCAGCGGCGTGCGCAGTTCATGGCTCATGTTGGCCAGGAAGTCGCTTTTTACGCGGCTGGCCAGTTCAGCGGCTTCCTTGGCGCAGCGCAATTCGGTCTCGAGACGTTTGCGCTCCGTGATATCCCTCACAATCGCCAGCGCCATGGATTTTTCGTCCAGCATAAGCAAAGAAGTGCTGACCTCCACTGGAATGGCCCGGCCATCCTTGGTCAAACTGACCGATTCATAAATTGCACGGCCTTTTGAAACGATTATTTTGCCGACACTGGCAAGTGTCGGCTGGATTCCCGGCTGACGGATTTTCTCAGGTTTCAATTTAAGGAATTCGTCGCGGGTATATCCCAGACGTTTGCAGGCCACCTCGTTGACTTCGATGAACTGCCTGGGACAACCATCTTTATCGATGCTATACAGCCAGATCGCATCGTTGCCGCAGTCGAACAGCGTACGATAGAGCGCCTCTTTTTCACGCACGGCCAGTTCGGCTCGCTTGGTCGCAGTTATATCGCGCGCCACAACGATAACGCTAGCGTCCGTCAAAACCGACAGTATCGCCGCAATCCAGACCTCGTTGCCACCTATATTCAAAGTATACTCCATGGCCACCGGTCGATGCGTGGCCAGCGTACGACGCACATGCTCGAGAAAATAGTCCGCCTGGGCGGGCGGAAATATCTCATGGAAGGTCTTGCCCAACAACTCGCCCACCGGCTTAGACAGCAAGGAGGGAGTGGTGGGCGCGATTTCCAGGTAGCGCCCATCCTTGTCCACAACGATAATGACGTCGGTCATTGCCGCAAAAAGCGCACGCATCTTCGTCTCGGATTGGCGCAATGACTCTTCCGTCCGCCGGTGTCCGGTCAAGTCGATCTGGCAACCTGCCATGCGCAACGGCTTGCCGGCGGCATCCCACTCGATTACCAGACCGGCGCAGATTACCAATACAATGGAACCATCCTTGTGCCGATAACGAACTTCGATGTTACAAGGCGCACGACCATGGCTGGCGATATGTTTTTCGTAGGCGGCAACCAGCAACGGCCTATCGTCCGAATGGACCAGTTGTAGCCAGGCTTCCTGCGTGTCGGGGATCTCGCGCTCCGCATATCCCAGCATCATTTTCATGCGCGGACTCGCTTCCAGGCGCTTTTCGGGAATATTCCAGTACCAGTAGCCGGCCAACGTATTCTCGCATATCCGCTCGAAGAATTTGCGCTGCTCAGCAAGCATCGATTCCTGCTGTTGCCGCGTTTGTTCCAATTTGGATAACTGCCGGTAAAAATCAGCCTCGCGCCGTTTATGAATTACAAAAACCAGCATCCCAACCACAGTCAGTAAAGCGACTGCCAGCAAAACGACAACTAAAGCCCGCGTGCGCAGCGGAGCGATTATTTCTTCGTAATCGACTTTAGTAACCAGAGACCAGGGTGAATCGGGAATCCTGCGCAACACCGCCAACACGGGAACGCCGCGACAATCGATGCCATAGACCATGCCGGTCTGGCCGCGGGCGATCATGGCAGCCGGAGAGTTGAAAGCATCGATTAAGAGCCGCTTCATTGTGCCGGCGTTTGTCCCGCTTTTTTGCGTGTTCAGAACGAGCATCTCTTTGCCCTCGCGCTGGACCAGGATGGTTTCCGCCGTCCGGCCATGCATGGGCCAGGACCGAATCAGAGGATACAAATAATCTTCGGGATCGAATTCCAACAGCATCACCCCGATATAGTCCGGGGGCGCCGCAGCGTTCTGTCGCCGCAGCGGCACATAAAGGCCGGAGTGGATCCGCCCCGGGGTCCTCGCCGGGTGGATAAGCTGGAACAACGATCGGCCGGAATCGATCGCGGCCCTGACGTGACTGCGCGTCTGCGGATCAAGATTAAGATCGGCGGGACCAACGGCCAAGCGCGCATTACCCTCGTTATCCAGCAGAATAATACTGCGGTAGGCACTATCCTTGAGAAGCGCATCCATCCAGGCCTGAACGGTCTTACGCACGGCCTCTGGCACCGGTCCTTCAAGAAACGGCGCGAGATATTGGTCATTCAGCGGATTTTTCGTAATCACAGCGACATCGTTCAGCCGCTGCCGCTGCCATATGTCAAGCTGGGCACTTTTTAGCTGGTCAACAATCGACAACCGCTCTTGCGCAGCCAGCTCTACCGCCTGTTGCGCATGCCGATAAAAAAGCCCCACGGCAACCACGGTGATGGCAACGATCAGCAGAAAAACCATCAAAGGCAGCCGACCGGTATATCGGCCAAGGGATGGTGGTTGCTTTGCAGGATGCTCGCTTTCGGATTTCATAATATCGTTTTCGCAAATCGTCTGCATCATCAAATTATTGACGAAACTACCAGAGCTTATCCATATACGCCAGACAAAAATCAGCGGATTGCGCATGAAAACCTTGCGTTGCGCAGCGCTTTCGAGATAATCTCGCTCATGAACAACTGGCATCCGATCACCAGGTTCAAGCTCGGTCTGTTTTCGTTAGGCCTTGGAATTTTCAGCGTCTGCCTGCTCCGCAGCGAATCCGGCTACCTCCCCGTGCTCGACGACGCCAATTTGTTGTTCCATGAAGCCGGCCATATCGCTTTCGGACTGTTGGGGACAACGCTTGGTTTATATGGCGGCACACTGGGCCAATTCGTTTTTCCAATCGTGATCATCGTCGGATTCTGGCGGCAGCGCGCGCCGGTATCGTTTGCCGTCGGCTGGATCTGGTTATTCGAGAACTTTTTCAACGTGGCTCGGTATATGGCCGATGCACGCGCCCAAGTCCTCCCATTGGTGGGTGGCGGCGAGCACGACTGGTTCAATATCCTCGTTCAGTGGCACATGCTGCCTTACGACACCCAAATGGCCGCTTTGCTGCGCCTCGCCGGATGGGTCGGCATCGCGGCTGTCTGGTGCTGGCTGGCCTGGCAGACCCTCATAAGGAAAAAAGCGGAAGACGCCGAATTTTGATCGGATATTCTTTTTGCTTTCTTGTGCGTTCAGTCCGGATTCAACTCGCCCCAGCAGGGCTCGACAAGCTGCAAGGAATCGTCCGGCAGTTCGGTGCGGTTGATGCGCTCGTAGCGCTGGGCCGCATCCGACCAGGGCCTCAGGCGCATGGTCACCGCATCGCCGGGCCGCAGGCGCGCGGCGGGGGTTAAGACATTATCACGCATGCTTTGCAGATAAACCACGGCCTGTCCGTTGGTCAGCCCGGCCTCCGGCCCAACAATGTCCGCCAGATACAAGGCAAACACATGGTCCTTGTAAGGAACGGCGCCGGGACGCGGGACCGGCGCGATGGCCATGACCACACCTTGAACCGTCCACATTGCGCCTGCCGGCGGCACGAGAAACCGGCCGGATGGCGGCTTGCCGAGCTTCAAATCCATCAGTTTCCAGTCGCCTTCGGCCAATTCGCGTTCGGCAAATTCCCAAATAACCAGCTTCTTGCCGGCCAGCCGATCTTTGCCGGAAGCCAATTCCCGGGCAAGCGCCTGGCGCGTCGCGAAGGCTCCGGAATCGTTTTGCACGATACAATCCACCGGTCGCTGCAGGCGATACGCCAGTTGTTCGATAAATCCGGCCGCAGCCCCCCAGCCCAGGGCGCCCGCGCGGTCCGGACTAAAGGCAGCGCCCGGCTCCGGCCTGATGCCGTCGGAATAGATGTTGCAATAACTGTCGCCCAGCACCAGCACATCGGCCAGGGGATCCGCCTGCAGGCGATTTCCATCGGCCATCAGCACCGGATGGATCACGACGCTTTGTGCGGCATAATATGGCTGGTCCTTGGGAAGCTTAAGCATCGCCGCAAGGTCGCCCTGGTTGGCAACCGTTTGCTCTTCACGCCGGTAGTTCGCCGAAGGGCGCTCCGCAAGTTTAACGCGAGCCCGGATCAAATCGCTCATCAAGCCGGCCGTGAATTCCATGGCATCCGCTCGCCAATGGGTATCCGTTGCCAGATACTGCGGCACACCGGTCTCCAGCTTGCGCGCGGCTAGCGCCGCGGCACAATCGAAAACCAGCACGCCTTTTTGAGTCAACTCGCTTAAAAAACTCTCGGAAGACGGATTCCGCACCGGGCAATCCGAACCGACACACAACCGGGAAAACCGCTCGGGGTGGATCGCCGGCTTGCATGGCATCGGCATCACGACCAGCGCGATGCCACGCTCGGCCAATTGGTCCTTAAACTGCAAAATGGCCTTGCGTGGATCCGGCTGGATTTGCCGGCTTTCGTTGCGTTCGCGTTTGCGCAACACCTTGTCATCCAGGAAGCCAGCCGTCGTCAGAAAATCGATTTCCGGCCGATAGAAGAGCCAGTTGTCCCGGCCGCAATAGACCTTTTCATTGCCGGCGCCGAGACGGATCAAGACCGCCTGGGCCGACGGGCGAACGAAACGCGCGAAAACAGAGCCGTTTTCCATGGCCGTTTCGAAAGCCTTGATTTGTTTTACGGAGGGCATCAGGGACCAGCCGACACGGAACCTTCTAACCTGCCGGCCGGTTTCCACTGCGGTAACGGCGCGGCTATGGCGCCGGTCATACGCCTGCATAACACGCTGGAAAACCGGCTCGGCGAAAATGGTCGCCAGGAAGATCAGGCTGATGGCCGCCATCACGCTCCGGCTGAGCACGGTGTGCTTGAGGCATAACTCGGCCTCTTCCTCGCGGCTGCCCTTGTGATAAAGCGGCAATTCCGGTATGTGCTTTTGGTCCATTATCGTTGCCTTAAAAAATAAAATAAATAAACGGGTTGTATGCCTGGGTAGCCAGGACAATCAGTGCCAGCCAGAAAAGACCCAGGCAAATAGCGAGCTTGGTCCATGTCAGGTGCTGGGTCCAACTCCATGTATCTTTTCCACCCCAGATAATTGCCGCCGCGGCAAAAAAGCTGAGCAGATAGTAAGGCTGCAGCAGCAGGCCGCCCAGAAGCGCGGTATTGGTTGTGGCGTGTCCGACGCCAAACATTCCCGCAAGATACGCGCCGGCCTGGTGGAGATCACCGGTGCGGAAAAAAACCCAGGCCAGCGTGACAATCAGGAAAGTCAGGGCGGTCCGGACGGCTTTAGGCAGGTTTTTATATGGACTCTCCTTGCCCAACAACCGTTCAAAGGCCAGCATGCCGCCGTGGATTCCGCCCCAGATGACGAAGTTCCAAGAGGCCCCGTGCCAGAGGCCGCCCAGCAACATGGTTACGATCAAATTGATATAAGTGCGCAGGGCGCCTTTGCGATTGCCGCCCAGCGGGATATACAGGTATTCGCGCAGCCACGTGGAGAGCGAGATGTGCCAGCGCCGCCAGAATTCGGTGACGGATAGGGAACGATACGGCGAATCGAAATTCTTGGGAAACACAAAGCCCAGCATCAGCCCAAGCCCGATGGCCATATCCGAGTACCCGCTGAAATCGAAGTAGATCTGGAACGAATAGGCCAACACGCCGAACCAGGCGTCCAGCGCGCCGACGGCAGCGGCATTGAAGACCGTATCGGCCATCTTGCCGCAGGCATTGGCCAACAATACTTTCTTGGCTAACCCCAGGCAGAAGAAGGCGACGCCGCGCGCAAATTTATCCCGGGTCAATACGCGGTTTTCGAGCTGGTCGGCCAAGTACGAGAATTTCAGGATCGGGCCGGCAACCAAGTGCGGGCACATCGAGACGAAGCAGGAAAAATCCGTGAAATTTTTCATTGCCTTGGCATCGCCGCGATAGACATCGATCGTGTAGCTCAGCGACTGGAAGGTATAAAAGCTGATGCCCAGCGGCAGCACGACCCGGAAAAACGTGTCCCAGCGCCAGGCTTCCAGACCCAGGGCCGTTACCAGGCTGTTGTAACTGTCGATCCCGAAGTTGAAATACTTGAAGAAGCCCAGCATGGCGAGATTGGAGACCACCGAAAGGACAATCGCGCCGTGCTGCGTCCTGGTGCGGGATGCATTCCTGGGCAAGGGCACTATTTCCCGGCCCCAGGTCCGCCAGAATCTCCAGGAATCCCGCCCGATAACTAGGCTCAACAGCCAGTCCACAAAAGTCGTGCCGAACATCAGGAACACGAATTTAGGATTGGCCCAGCCATAAAAAACGTAACCCAAGACAACCAGCGCAAAATTCCGCCAGCGCTGCGGCGCCCGATAAAGGGCATACACGATCGTCAGCATCAGCGGCAGAAAATAGAAGATAAAAATGTGGGAGCTGAAAACCATATTTATTGGCAATCATTCAGGAGCCGGAATTCGCGATATCTGCGCGTTAAACAGGCAACCGGTTTTTCCGGATCCTTATGCTTACTCCCCGACCTCATAATACAGCGGCAGGCGGAATTCGTCGCTATCCATGATCAGGCGTTCGCCTTCCAGTTCCGGATGCGCATCGAATGGCTCCAAGATCAGGCGATAGGTCCTGGTTTTGTCCCGTGTCGCCTTCGGCAATACCTTGGCGTCGCGAATGGCCCAATGCGCAACCATGATTTGCTTTTCCGCATACCGGCCCTCGGCCACCTGATCGACATCATAGCGGTTGACCACCAACGCCCGGCGGTAGGGCGCAATCGCCGCAGGCAGTGGAATACGGGAAAGCTCCACCGGTCGTGCCGTCAGCACCAGGCGCGCGGCCGACGGCCGGCTTTGCGTCGAATCCGCCACCGGGTTGGTCGCACCTGCCGACATCGCTACTCCCGCCGGAACCGTTGCTTCCGCTGGAGCCGTTGCTCCCGTTGGAGCCGTTGCTCCCGTTGGAGCCGGATCGCCCAGGATCCAGGCATCGGGGAAAAAATCGGCATTCGTATTATGCGTCACTTGGACCCACTGCTCAATATGCTGGAAATCGGCGCTGAACCGGCCGATGTAAATTTCGACGTTAGTGCCGCCGCTCCGGATGCGGTTGGCGCCGGCGCCGGCCGTATATGGGCCGGTCATGGCCATGAACCGGGGATGGCTGCTCCAGCGCGGGTGGTACACCTCGAACCCGCTAATGCCGGGCGCCCGATTGATGTTCACCATCCAGCGCCGTCCGGAGGCCTGGTCAAAAAGCGTCAAGTTCCGGTGGGCGCCATCGAAAAACCAGCAGCGATAGCTGTTATCCGGCGCCAGGGATGGCCAGCAGCCATCGCCCAATTTTTTGGCTGCGCCATTGGGAAGTTCGAGAATACCGCAAGTCGGCCAGGGATACAGGGCGCATGACCGGCGCCCATCGGCGGATAATTGAAAATTATCGATATCGATCGGCGTTTTATCCCAGACCGGCTCGCTAATGGAGGGCTCGGCCAGCAAATGACGCCGGACACGGCATAAAGCCGTTGAATCAGGCACCGGGGTTCCGGCGTAAATCCACACTTTGCCGTTTTGCGGGTCTTCCCACACGGCCAGCGCAAAACCGGCGGTCACCGGATGCAGGCCGGATCCGTCCCAGTTAACGATATAGATTTTCTGCTCCTGCCGATTGGAAAAGACCACACGGTCCCCGCGGGGAGTCAAAAGCGGTTTGGCGTAGTTGGACAGCTTCGACAGGATGACCCGCTCACCCCGGCCATCCTCCGTATCGAAGCCCATTAAACGCAGGCGGTTGCCTTCCGCCCCCGCGTCCGAACCATTTCCCGCATCCTGGCACCAGACGATGCGCGCCGGGGCGGCGGTCAAGCCTTTGAGAGCGGCGGCAGAGGGATTGGGATAGCCACAGCCCGCCGTGACCGCGCCGATTACGGGCAAAAGAAAAGCTAATATTATCGAATTACCGGAATGCATTGAAATGTAAATCCCGCTCCCATGCGGACGACCCTTGTAACGAAATAAGCTGTAGACTTGGCGCCCCGCCAAAGGTTCAGTCCTCACCAATCCGGCAAGCCTTGCTGGAAACCGGAATGAAGGTGAACTAGGACATCGCCCATTACAACTGAACCGCCCAAAGTCAAGCCGCGCACAATAGCGCAGTTTTAATCGACCTACATGGTAAGGTTCCAATCCCTCAGCTGCGGCAGAACGGCCGTGTGAGTCAGGTCAAACCAGATGGGCGTCATGGACACGAACCCATTGTCCAAGGCCTCAATATCGGTCCCGGCGGCATTCCCGGTGATTTTCAGTTCGCCATCCATCCAGTAATAGGTATCCCCGCGCGGATTGGTGCGCTTATGAAATATTTCGGCGAAACGCGAGCGGCCCATGCGCGTCACCGTCAATCCCTTGATCTGGTCCAGCGGCCGGTTGGGCACGTTGACGTTGAGCAAGGTGTCCGCGGGCAGGCGGCGGGCAATCAGTTCCCCGGTTAGCCGGCGGGCGACATGCTTGGCCGTGTCCCAAAACGGGTCTTTGAAAGTTGCCAGCGAGATTGCCATGCTGGGAATCCCGAGAATCGCGCCTTCCGTAGCGGCCGAAACCGTGCCGGAATAAATGACGCTGATGCCCGCGTTCGGCCCCAGATTGATTCCGCTGATAATCAAGTCCGGCGGCCGATCCAGCAAGACCGTGACGGCCAGCTTGACGCAGTCGGCCGGAGTGCCCGCCACGGCATAGCCCTCGAAATGCGTGTTACGCTGGATCCGCTTGATTTTAATCGGATCCGCCAGCGTGATGGCATGGCCCACGGCGCTCTGCTCGGCATCGGGCGCAACCACGGCAACCTCGCCGAGTTCCCGCACCGCCTCGTGGAGCGCCATGATGCCGGGCGCGTAGATACCGTCGTCGTTGCAGATCAGGATGTATGGTTTCATGGCATTCCCCGGATTAGGCTTCAAGAATATCACAGTTGCATATAAACGCAATCAACCTTGATGCCGGAAATTTATAATTCGCGGGAATCGTGCCGCCCGGCCATGAGCGCGGGCATTTTTATGGATATCACCTCGAAAATGGTGTATGTTCTTTTTTGTAGGACTAAGCGCCGCGCCCGATTGGCGCGGGACGGGGCTAACGATATCAAAGGGGGGCCAAAGCATGTGGGACTATACTGATAAAGTTCTGGATCATTTCCGCAACCCGCGGAACGTGGGAACCATTAAGGACCCGGACGGCATAGGCGAAGTCGGCTCCATGGCCTGCGGCGACGCGCTGAAGTTGTTCTTCAAACTGGACAAGCAGGGCCGCATTGCCGACGTCAAGTTTCAAACCTTCGGCTGTGCCAGCGCCATTGCCTCTTCCTCGGCCCTGACCGAGATGATCAAGGGACTAACGCTGGAAGAAGCCGAAAAAGTCACCAACCAGGACATCGCCAATTTTCTGGGCGGCTTGCCGGAGCAGAAAATGCATTGCTCGGTCATGGGCCGCGAAGCCCTGGAGGTGGCCATCGCCAATTACCGCACCGGCACGACCTCCAAAAAAATCCTGGAGGGCAAGGTCGTCTGCCACTGCTTCGGCGTGACCGAGGATGAAATCGCGCGCGTGGTCCGCGAAAACCGCCTGACAACCGTCGAACAGGTGACCAACTACTGCAAGGCGGGCGGCGGATGCGGCAAATGCCGGGGCGAAATCGAGGCAATCATTACCCGCATCCGTGGCGAGGAACCGGCTGCTCCCGCGGCGACTCCGACGCCGCCACACCTGACGACGCTCCAGAAGATCAGGCTGATCGAGGAAACCATGGAAAAAGAAATCCGCCCGGCGCTCAAAAAAGACGGCGGCGACATCGAGCTCATAGACGTGGTGGATAACCGCGTGGTAGTGGCCTTGCGCGGGATGTGCGCCAATTGCCAGGTGGCGCGGTTTACGCTGAAGGACGTGGTGGAAGCCAAGTTGCGCGAATTTGTGGCGCCGGATCTGGTGATCGAGGAGGCTCATCAATGAGAAACGTTTACCTGGATAACAATGCAACCACCCAGCCGGCCCCGGAAGTAGTCGAGGCCATGTTGCCTTTTTTCACGGAGCTCTGGGGCAATCCTTCCAGCATGCACATGTTCGGCGGCCAGGTGCGCCGCCATGTGGAGCTGGCGCGCGCGCAAGCGGCCAAACTTATCGGTGCGGACCCTTCGGAAATCCTGTTCACAAGTTGCGGCACCGAAAGCGACAACATGGCCATTCGCGGCGCGGTCGAAGCCGCCAATGGTCCGGTCAATGTCATTACCTCCCGCGTGGAGCACCCTGCCGTCCTGGAGCCATGCCGCATGCTGAAGGAGCACGGCATTCCCGTCATCGAACTGGAAGTAGATGGCAAGGGCCAGATCAACCTTGACGATTTGCGGCTGGCCCTGAGCCGGGGCCGCGCCGTGGTCAGCCTGATGTGGGCCAACAACGAGACCGGGGTAATCTTTCCGATGGAGGAAATCGCCGAGTTGGTCAAGGCCGCCGGCGGCATTATGCACACCGACGCCGTCCAGGCGGCGGGCAAACTGCCGATCGATGTCCGGCGCGTGCCGGTGGACCTGCTTTCGCTTTCCGGCCACAAGTTGCATGCGCCCAAGGGCATCGGGATGCTGTTCATCCGCCGGAGGACGCGGATCCGCCCTCTGCTCCTGGGCGGACACCAGGAAAACGGCAAACGGGGAGGCACCGAAAATGTGCCTTACATCGTCGGTCTGGGCCACGCCTGCGAACTGGCCTCCCGGGAGCTGGGCGACGAGATGACGCGCGTGGCCGCCTTGCGCGACCTCCTGCAGGCGGGCATTCAGGCCTCTTGTCCGGACGTGCGCGTAAACGGCGACGAGAAGCATCGCCTGCCCAACACGCTCAACATCAGTTTCCAGTATATCGAGGGTGAATCCATTTTGTATCACCTGAGCGATTGCGGGATAGCGGCCTCCTCAGGCTCGGCCTGCACTTCCGGATCGCTGGAACCCTCGCATGTGATCCGGGCCATGGGTGTGCCTTTCATGTCGGCCCACGGTTCGATCCGTTTCAGCCTTAGCCGTTACAATACGGTGGCGGATATCGAGTATGTACTGCAATGTCTGCCGCCCATCATTAAAAAATTGCGGGCCATCTCCCCCTTCGCCGTCCCGTGACAAGCCACGCTTAGGTTCGATCATGCAGATTTTAGACAAGCAGGCTTGGATAAGATCGACAAAGATATGCTCCCGCAGAAGCCGGCTTGCCTATGGTATGATCGGACAAACCAGTGGGTCTCTGCAGACCTTCTTGTTTTGACCTGTCAAAAAACATCCGAATATTCCAACTTCGGAAGGGAAGTCTGCATGCGCAAATTATATTGGGCTGTTCAAAAACTAATGGCGGGCGTGTTGACCTGCGGCTTCATGTTGTCCGGGTATGGCGCCGTCATGCCGCCAACAAATTCAGCGGACAATCCGGTATTCAAAGAAGAACAGGGTCTGAAAAGCGCCGATCGATCGTTTAAACAAAGCACAGCGGTTTCCAACGACGTTATCGCCGCGACGACAATGGTGCGCTCCGGTCCGGAAGGGATCCGGATTTATTTGCGCTGGCAGGACGGTGTGATCCACAAGCTGACCATCCATCCGTTTGACGAAACCCTTGCCTACACGAACAAATCCAAGGTTATCCTTAAAAACGCCGGTATTGAGTTTTCCCCGGGACAAGTGCGCAACTATGTCCGGCCCAATCTTGCCCGCTACCCGGAAAATGTCTGGCAGGAATACGTCCGGAAATGGGACAATTTGCCGTCACCGCTGGCGCACTGTTTTCCCATAGCCTTCCGCATGGATACCACCGGCCCGGGCATCTGGCTGGACGGGCGTTATGCGGGACGCATTGATCATCCCGGCAAATTAAAAGAAATTACTTTCGAAATTATGCCCGGCTCCGCGCTCGGCGAAACAGTTTTTGCTTACGCACAAGGTGATTCGAGATATATGCCGCTGGACATTGCCCGGCTGCCAGCCGCCGCCGGTTTGCCGGAAAACACCCGCGTGGTCATAAAACTGGCCGATTCGCCGGACAAGGCTCCCATCCATCGACCCTTGTCTGCCTGGCTTGATGTGGGCCAAACCTATCGCGAACTTAAAGATATCTTGGGGCGCAGCTCATTTGACGGGCTCAAGGACTCAATTTTGGTTACGGTTCCGGCTGAGCAATATATCCGGGCGTGGATGCTCTGCGCCGTTGACGATGACCCCAAAAAAGAACCGGTGATTACCGCCCGGCTGACCCGTTTTGTTGATCAGGGCAAATATTCCGGTCGCGGGCGGGACGCAATAGCGGATGTCACCGTTAAATTGCCGCGCGGCCACGAGACGCCCGGTCCCGGCATGGTTCAAGCCGGATCGATAATCAGCAACGACAAAACCAATCCGGTCTGGCTGGTTGAAGTTCCGCTGGATATTGGCCCCATTCAGGACCTGCTGTGGGACGAGAAGCCGGTGAGGGGCACCTTGCAAATCGGGCCGTACCTGGATTTCGAACTGCTCGGCAAGCTGCCCAAATTATCCCATCCTTTCGGCGATGAACGCTGGAAGCCGGAGCCCAACTCCGTCAGTGGCGTGAAGGTGCTGGCCCTGACGCTGGAAAAGACGCCGGTGGAAATGGAAGTGCGCCAGACCCAGCCCGGCAATATCTTTAACAATGACGAAAAGCCGGAGCTGCCGGTGGTCCTGCGCCCGATCCGGGATGGCGAATATATTCTGCGTTGGAACATCCAGGACGTTGACGGCCAAAAAATTGCCGGCGGCGAAACAAATTTGAGCTTGAAGGCAAGCGAGGGCGAACAAAAAACCATCATTCCCTTGCAGCAGTCGCAGCCGGGATGGTACGGTATTGACGTCGAATTATGGCAAGGCCAGCGGCAGTTGATCAAGTATCCGGCGGCGTTTGCCCTGCTTGGCCCCGACACGCGCCAAGCCGGCTTCGAATCGCCGTATAGCAGCTGGTGGTTCGGCAAGTCCCACTACGGCACGGCAGACATCAGGATCGCGGGCCCATTGCTGAACAAGCTGGGATTCCGGCGCGTGCACATCAATCAAGGCGTCGAAAACTTGAGCGAGGAAATGCTTGCCCCCTGGAAAGTGACCGACGCCATGATCGGCTGGGTTGGCCGAATGAAAGCGAGAGGGGAGCCGGACGCCAGGATCGAAGACTTTATTCGCGATCGCCTGCAAAGATTTCCGCACATAAATTCCATCATGATCTTTCACGAAAGCGCCAACGGCAGTTATCAACAGGCTCCGGAGCTGATTGATTTGGCGGCAACCAACGATCTCATTCGCCCCGGCAAAACAAACGAGAGTGCGAACGAACGTTGGCAGCAAGCCACATGGGCAGCCGAGCTGATCCGCGCAAAATTCCCGAACTTAAACATTATCATCGGCAATTCGCTGGGCTGTTCGGAACTTATCGCCGAGGGATTGCGGCGCGGGTTTCCTGAAGAATACGCCGATTACATCGGCAACGAAACTGTCAACCGGACCGCCTTGCCGGAAAAACTCACGGTCATCGGGACCCAGTGTTTCTGGCTGCTCCGAGAAATTGCCCGCAAATACGGCTACAACTGGCAGGTTTGCACTTGTTTTGAATACAACTACCGGCTCGATCGTTTGATCGGTCAAAAACTTCAAGCCGAATGGTATGTGCGCGACAACTTGATCGCCCTGGCGTACCGGTCGCCGTATATATCTACCGCGCTGCTTTACGATACCGGCAACAACTACCAAAATTCATTCTGGGGCGGTAGCGGGCTCTGCCGCCGTTACCCGCTTCTGTTCCCGAAAAAAGCTTATGTCGGCATGGCCGTCCTGACGCGGGTGCTTGACCGGGCGCAACTACAGCGCGAATTTCCAACCGGCTCTTACAGCATCTATGCGCTGGAATTTAACCGGCCGGATGGCCGGAAAGTATATGCAATCTGGGCCAGCCGCGGAACGGGCGCCTTGAAAATTGAATTTTCCAAAGTCACCAACGTGGAAGTCGTCGATATGTATGGCCGCATCCGGAAATTGCCTGTCGGGGCCGAAGGTCTTGAGCTGATCGCAGGAACGGCGGCTCAATATTTGATAACGCCGTTCGAAGTGCGCACGATCACCTGCGGCAAACGAACCTACCCGGACGATTTGCCGCCGGACGGCTTGCAAGTTGTCAATGTCATGAATGATCCTGCGGAGTGGGAAGTGAGCAAGGATATTAATCCCATGCTGGAAAACGCCAGGGGAAACGTGCCATACCAGACTCGCGGCAATTACATAATGCGTGGAGTTAAGGACGATGAAAAAGGCGATTGCCTTGAAGTGGAGCTCGCGCCCAACAACCGGCGGCCGGCGCTCATGAGCGAATATGCCATGTTCCGTCTGAAAAAGCCGGTTACGGTTTTGGGCAAGCCGACGACCATCGGCATCTGGGTAAAAGGCAATTCGGGATGGGGACAGATCTGCTGGGAAATTGAAGGGGCCGATGGCGTCAGACAAATATCCCACGGCTTTACCGATTATGATGGACGGATATCGATAAATTTTGACGGTTGGAATTTTTTAAGTTTCCCGCTTACGGACAAGTCGCCGATTCCGGACTTATCCGTTGGATCGGTGCCGAAGCTATGGCTGGGTCCCAACCGGGATAATGCCTTGCCTTATCCCATCAAAATCACCGGCATAGCGGTGGTATCGTCGCAGCAAGCGCTCTATTTGACCGAAATGCGCAGGGTCAAGCAGGTTCTCCGCCTCAAGGATCTGAGCGTCTGCGAATAAAACAAAAAAATACGGCAGCCACTTGTCAAGATATGATCGCAACTGGAGAGATGAAGTTTTCGCGACACGGTACTTGACCGGCGGGGGGTGGGTTCTATAATGCACGTTCATGAATACAATGTTTTTTTTCCTGCCTCTGTTTCCCCAGGCGGATCTGGTGGATGCCTTCATGCGGGCCAATGCGGCCGGTAAAACGCTGGTGGTCCTGCTCCTGATCGGGTCGGTGGTGGCCTGGTCCATTATGGTCACCAAGTTCAAGGAATATCGCCGGGCGCTCGGCGAATCCAAGCGTTTTCTGGCGGTTTATCAGGAAGAGGCGCAACCTCTCTCCCTGATTTTAAAGCGTCAGAGCTTTCCCGGCTGCCCGCTGTACACGATGTACCGCACCGCTTGCCGAACGCTGCACGGCCTGATCGAGGCCCGCGGCATCAATGCGGCAGAGTGGTTCGGAGGCCGGTCAGAACCCTCGACGCCGAAGCTGAACGATGCGGACATGAAAATCGTGCGTAACATCATTGACCAGACAGTGGATGAACAAGTCATTCAGCTGGAGAAAAACGTCGTGGTCCTCGCCACTTCCGTAACAGCCGCGCCGTTCATCGGACTGATGGGCACGGTATGGGGGGTCATGGATGCCTTCGGCGGGCTGGCCATCCAGGGCACGGCAACGCTTTCAGCCGTGGCCCCCGGCATTTCGGGCTCGCTGATCGCCACGCTGGCCGGCTTGATCGTGGCGCTCCCGTCGCTGATCGGTTACAATATGCTGACCAGCCGCATCCGGATTCTGAGCACAATGATGGAACATTTTGCCGAAGAACTGATGGCCGACCTCGAACGCCATAGCCTCCGCAAATAGGCAAGGAGCCCAGCGTGCCCAGAAGAACCAGGAAAACACTTCACGCCGTCGGCGAAATCAACTTGGTCCCCATGCTCGATTTCGCGTTCCTGCTCCTGACCGTGTTCCTGATCACTTATCCCCTCATGGAGCAAGGGGTCCATGTCAACCTGCCCCAAGGCAAGGCCTCGGAGCTGAAGCCGGACCGCTCCCGGACGGTCAGCGTGCGCCTGGACGGCGCAATTTTTCTGGATAACCAGCCGGTAACGGAAACCCAGATGAAGACGGAAATGAATCGTCTGGGAAAAACGGATCCAGCCATCACGGTGTTCGTGCGCGCGGATAAGGACCTGAAATACAGCCGGGTCATGGATGTCATGCGCATTCTGCACGACGCCGGACTCAGCAAGATGGCGCTGGTATCCCAGGCGGAATAATCCTGGGCAAGAAAAGCGCGCCATGAAGAATGCTTATCTACGGAACATACTGATCTGTGTCGCGGTCCATCTGGCCTGCGTCTATGTTCTGATTGGGTTTTCCTTATGTTCCTGCCATTCCCGACGACCGCCCAAGGATATGACGTTCTTCGTGGATTTTCAGCCCGGACCGCCGCCTCCGCCGGCGTCCGCTGCAGCCGCAGCGCCGGAAACCGCAAAAGCCGAGCCGGAGCCGGCCGATGTTCCCGAACCCATTCCGGAGCCGGAGAAGGCGGAGTCACCCAAACCGAAAACCAAGCCTTCCGAAAACACCACGAAACCTAAAATCGAAGTGAGCACCAATCTGGTAAAACGCTCCGTCGTCCCCGGCGCCAAAAAACAGGTCAAACAATTATCGGCCGCCCAGATACGCCGTCTGCTGGGCTCTGCCGTGGCCAACGTCGGGGAGTCTTCTTCCGCCGGCGCGCCGGGCGCCGCATATGGGACCGGCTCGGGCTCCGGCTCCGGCGAAGCGACACCCTACGGCTGGTATCTGGCCCAGGTGCGCGCGATTATGTACGATGCCTGGCAACAACCCAGCGCCCTGGCCGGCAAACGCGGCCTGACGACAAGGGTCATGGTACGCGTCCGTCAGGATGGCCAGATCATCCAGAAAAAAATGGCGGACACTTCCGGCAACGGCCTCATGGATTCGTCCGTGATGACCGCCGTGGAATCGGTCCAAAAATTGCCGGAACTGCCCTTCGGGTTTGGCGGCGCCTACAAGGACATAACGATCGACTTCGAGCTGGAAGACACCGGACCATAGGGCGGCAAACGGGCGATGACGGCCGCATTTTCGGGAAATACGGGCAACGCCGCGGCTGACGCAAGAATAACCGCCGCCAACCGAAGCGGCCGTCAGGGAACTTCATTGTCGGCCGCCGGTCTAGGATAAAGTTTCTGCGCGCACTTGGGACAGAGACCATGGGTAAACACGGCGGAGGAATGTTCCTGGATGTATGATTCCACCTGGTGCCAGTACCCCTTGTCGTCACGGATATGCTTGCAGGAAGCGCAGATCGGCAACAAGCCGCTCAAGGTTTTCACATCGGCCAGCGTCTCCCGCAGCTGCCAGATCAACTGGTCTTTCTCCTGCAGCGCTCGCTTGCGCTCGATCGAATAGCGGATCGAGCGCGCCAGCATGGTATAATCCACGAGGCTCTTCACCAGGTAATCCTGCGCGCCTTCCTGGACGATGCGGATGGCCATCTCCTTGTCGTCCATTCCCGTCAACACAATCACCGGCATCGCCGGCACGTGCTTGGACAGCATGCTGAACGTATTATGCCCCGAGCTATCCGGCAGGGTCAAGTCCAGCAGCACCACATCGACTCCGCCTTGTTCCAAAATCTCCAGGCCCTGCGCCAGATTATGCGCCTGGCGGAACTTCATCGCGTTCGCGGGCTCTTCTCTTAGAATTTCCATGATCAACTGGGCATCCGCCGGGTCATCTTCGATCAACAACACCTCACAATTCTTTTTTGTCATGAACACGGCCCTCCTTGGCTATCCTTCGGCGACATTGTCGGTATCCGGACCACCGTCAGGAACAAACCCAAGCGTTTCAACATTTCCGTGAATGAAGCATATTCCAACGGCTTGACGATGTAGCAGTTGCAGCCGAGATTGTAACAGTCCTCGATCTCTTGTGGATTATCCGTTGTGGTCAGCATGATAACGGGCAGGCTGTGCCACTGCTTGTCGGTCTTTATGCGCCGCAAAACCTCAAAGCCATCCATGCGCGGCATCACGATATCCAAAAGCAGGAGAAAACCATGGCGGGCACACTGGGATATCCGCCGACCTTGGACTCCAAGATAGTCCCAGATTTCCTGGCCATCCCAAAAACGCACAATGTCGTTGACAACGCCGGCGCTGCGCAATTGTTCCTTAATCAACTCCGCATGACCATCGTCGTCGTCGGCAATCAGGATTGTAATTTTGGCATGCTCGCCGGTCATGCTTGCGCCTCCTTGGTGATCGCCGGCAGGGTCAGGAAAAATCGGCTGCTTTTGCCGAATTCCGATTCCATCCACGCCTTGCCGCCATGCCGCTGCACGATCCGCTGAACAGCCGCCAAACCAATTCCATCTCCATCGTTGGACTTCGCAGGGGTGGGCCGGAAAAACAAGGTCCATATTTTCTGCCGATGCTCCGGCGCCACGCCCACCCCGTTATCCTCGACGCAATACATTATGCGCCCATCCGTTTCCCGTCGGCCCCAGACCCGTACGCACAGGGGCCGGGCGCTGTCACGGTATTTGACGGCATTGTCCAGCAGGTTCGAAAAGACCTGGTTGATCAGCACCTCATCGGCCATGCAATCCGGCAGGGTATCCACCGTTATTTCCGCGGCAGCCGCACGCACCTGGAAGGCCATGGCTTCCAAAACGGTTCGCAGCAGGGCATTCATATGCAGCGGCTGAAGCGTCAGCGGGGCGCGGCCCAATTGCGACATCCGCAGGAGTCCGCTGATCAGGCCGGTCATTTTCTCCACCCCGGCATTGATGAAACGGATGGATTTATCCGCTTTTTCACGGTAGGCAACCAATGTCTGCCGCGTCTCGTCCGGCAGGGCTGCCGTGTCCAGAGCATGCATCATCGCGTCATAATTCTTGTTCAGGAGCTGAACGAACCCCTGAATGTTCACCAGCGGCGAACGCAAGTCGTGTGACGCGATGCGGATCAGCGTTTCCAGCTCCTGGTTGGCTTGCGCCAGCTCATCGGTGCGTTCCTGGACGCGCTTGTCCAGACTTTCATTCAGTTTGCGGACTTCTTCTTCGGCAAGCTTCCGTTCCGTGGTGTCGCGCGAAATGCCGAGAATCGCCTTCACCCGCCCATCCGCGCCTTTGAGCGGGATCAAATGCGTGTTTTGCCAGGAGACATTCCCCTTTTTTTCCATTTTATTTTCCACGAACAGAGCCTCGCCGGTGGCAAAGACCTGGTCGAGCGAAGACTTCTGCCTGGCGGCAATCTCCGGCGGAAAAAACAAGGCCCGCGGCTTGCCATGCACTTCCGCGCTGGGAAGTCTTAGGGCTTTCTGGGCCGCGCGGTTGACATATTGGACAGTATCGTCACGGTCAATAACATAGACCAGGTCGAACGAAGCTTCGAGCAAAGTCCGATAGCGTTGTTCGCTTTCCCGCAGAGCTTCCTCGGCCTGCTTGCGCTTGGTAATGTCCCTTTGAACGGCAATGTACGAAAAAATATTGCCAGCGTTGTTTCTGACAGGCATGACCTTGTATTCGCAATAAAAAGTCACGCCATCTTTTCTTTTGTTCAGCGATTCGCCTAAATATGAATTTCCGGATGCAATGGTGGAATATATTTTTTTCTGAATCTGCTCCGCCATTGGGTCGGCATTAAATATGTCCAGCTTTTGGCCTTTTAGCTCAGCCCGGGTGTAGCCGTACAGTTGTTCCGCCATTTGATTGATATGGGTTATGGTATAATCGAGGTCAAGCACCGTGATCGCATCCGAAAAGTGCTCCACAATGGAACTCAAAGTAATATCTTTGTCCGCCGCGCGCGCAGAATATTCCGGCGCGCCGGCATCCTTGTGCGACTGCGGCCGGCCTTGCCGCTGTTTCACGGAGATTTTTAACGATTTGCCCATACCCGCTTTAGAGTTGGGCCTAAGAAGCGATGATTGTTTTTTAGGCATGGAATCGACCTTTGGGCCGTTGCAAATGCCATAAGAATATTTAGATGATAATAAGGCAACGGCATGATGTCAACATTGGACGATTCCAAAAAACGCGGGCTTGAAACGCTATTTTTTATGGGAATGGTTTAAATGCTCCAAGGCCAGGATGAGGGACTGGGTTCCGAGCCGCGCGCCGCCTTGGGCACGCACGGTCTCGTAGAGTTGCCTGGCCAAAGCGAGACCCGGCAGGGTCAGATGCATGCGCTCCGCCTCTTCCAGCGCAATTTGCAGATCTTTGATGAAATGCTCCACATAAAATCCAGGTCGATAATCGCCTGCCAGAATGCGCGGATAAAGATTTGCCAGGCTCCAAGAGGCCGCCGCGCCGCCGCCGACACTGGCCAGCACCTTGGCCGGATCCAGGCCGGACCGCCGCGCATACATCAGTCCCTCGCACAGCCCAATCATGTTCGCCGCGATCATGATCTGGTTAACCATTTTAGCGTGCTGGCCGCAACCCGACGCTCCTTGGTAAACCACGGTCTTGGCCAGGCAGTTCAAGATGGGCAATGCTTTCGCAAAGGCTTCTTGCGGTCCGCCGACCATGATGGAAAGACGCGCCTCGCGAGCGCCGATGTCGCCCCCTGACACGGGAGCATCGAGCGCCATAACGCCGCGCGCCGCCGCCGCCGCCGCGATACGGATAGCCAGACTCGGACGGCTGGTCGTAAAATCCACGAGCAGCGCACCTGGCGGCATAGCCTGCAAAGCGCCCTCGGACCCCAGCACAACCGCTTCGACATCCTCGGGAAATCCCACCATGACGCAAACGCAGGCGGCGCCGGACGCCGCCGCGCGCGGCGACAGGGCCCAGTGCGCTCCGCGCTGCAGGAGGCCGGCCGCCTTACTTTTCGTCCGCGAGCACAAGACCAGTTCGTGCCCGGCGGCTAAAAGATGCCCCGCCATGGCGCTTCCCATCACGCCGGTCCCAATCCAGGCAATTTGCATGTATAAAACCTCCCGTGTTTTCGATGCGGAAAGCCAGGCGGCCAATGGCTGCAGCCTCATACGACCCGGCGATCCTGCATCTTCGGCGGCCGGGATTTTTTACAGACCGGGTCCCCTGTTCCGGCAAGATTTGTCCGCCTGGCCGCGGAATACGCCTCCGGCCCACAATATCCACATATTAAGTCGTCTTTTCTTTTCCCTCGGAGGGAGGCGATGTTGGCGGCAAATACCGGACAATCAGCGCAATCAGCGGGATCAGCAGAAAGAAAAATATTGCCGCGCTAAAAAAAACTGCGTGCAGGCCAAAAACACACGCCACCGTGCCGCTGGCCAGTGGTGCAAACACCCAGCCCACCGACTTGGCAGTCACGGCCCAGCCGAAAATAAACCCGCGCGATTTCGCCGGCGTGGTTTTGGCCAGCCAGATCTGAAAGACCGGGTCCAGCCCGCCGGCGCAGAAAGTCGCGCCGAATCGTCCTATGAAAAGCTGCAAGAACCCATGCGCGAACCCGACGACAATCATCATCACCCCAGCACCGAAAGCCGAAATCTTGGCAATGCGCGGCGGCGCAATCCGATCGGCAATGCGCCCGATAATGGGACCGACCAGGAAACCGGCAATGCCGCCGGTGGCCGAAAGCGTGCCGGTCCAAACCGCGGCGCCCTTCAAGGATCCGTTGATTTCCTGGACCAGTAACGGCAACCAGGCGCCGTCGAACGTCAGCACAAAACCGATGGCCGTCATTAACGCCAGGATCGGAAGGGCCGGGCCGATTTTACCCCAGAACTTCCGGGCCCGGTCTTCCATCGAGTCGAAGTCCTCCTCGATCGGGCGCACAAATTTCTCGCTCGTCCCCAGCAGGACCAGCAACGCGGAGGCCAGCAGCAGCATGCTGGAAGCCATGAACGCCATGCGGTAACCAAACCACTCGGCAGACAGTCCGCCCACAAATGCGCCGCACATGCTGCCGGAAAAAACCGCCGCGCTGAGCGTGCCCAGGACCAGGCCGCTGCGATGCGAAGGGCTTTGCACGGAAATAAACGTCTGGGCGGCCGATACCGTTCCGCAAAGCATCCCTTGCAACAGACGCAAAACGATCAGCATTTGCACGTTGGGGACCAGCCCCATCAAGCAGAGCACCAGCATGCCGCCGAAGTTAGCCCGCAACAACATGATCCGCCGGCCATACCGATCGCCCAGGGCGCCCCAAGTTGGCGCCGCGACGGCCAGAGTCAACGACGACGATGCCGTGAACAGCGCCACCCACATTTTCAGCTCGTTGGGCTCGATAATACCTAATTGCTGGATATAATAGGGCGCAAACGGCAAAGCAAAGGAAAAGCCCATCATCGAAAGAAACTGCGAAAGCGCTACTATGATGAAATTACGTTTCCAATCGATCATGGGCAGCCTCCACGGGCGCTTATCCCGATCCGCACATCAGCGCAAATACGGTCGGCGCCGGTTTGCGCACCGGCCATCGATGCGGAGCTATTGCCTTCGTATGCTTCCTGCTTCATGAACCATCAACCATTGACCTTCATACATGGTTCCTCGGGTGGGGCCGACGGGCATTCAATGAAGAAGCCGCAACCAGCGGCCGGGCGGGCGCCTTGACTTCACGGGATCCCAACGAAAGGCCGCATGTTACGCAGCGGTAGTCATACAGCTCGGCCTGAGGCAGAACCAGCAGGAGGCGTTCGCGCACCGGCTGAAGTTTACGGCAGGCCGGACAATACAGTTCCGAAGCCCGCAGGGTTTCAAATTGAGCTTGTCTGCGCATGGATGTCGGCTAATTCGAAAAATAGCCCATTCCGGGCATTTTTCAAGGATTTTGAGTAGTTACTTGTATGATCGGCCATCTTTATTAGAATGCTGCCGGTGATTGTCAACTCAAAAAGAGGACGCATTGAACGTTTGCCTTGATATTCAGCCAGCGGTCTCACAGCGCGCCGGAGTGGGCCGTTATACCCGCGCATTGGTCGAGCACCTCGCTGAAAACTGCGGCGCGGACCGCCTGCGGCTGTTCTATTTCGATTTTATGCGGCACGGCTTGGAGTTCGCCACTCCCGGCCTGGAGCGGCAGGCCATCCGCTGGTGCCCTGGCCGGCTTCTCCAGAAAAGCTGGAAAACCTTGCATTGGCCGCCATTCGACTGGCTGGCAGGCCGGGCAGATGTTTATCATTTCCCAAATTTCATCATTCCGCCGCTCACGGGCGGACGCACGGTGGTTACCATACACGACGTCAGTTTTCTGCGTTTTCCCGAAATGGCCGAAGCCAAGAACCTGGCCTACTTGAAGGCCCGCATAGCCCATACCGCCCGGAGCGCCGATGCCATCATCACCGATTCGCGCTTCAGTGCGGGGGAAATCATCGACCTGTTGCAGGCGGACCCGGCCAAGGTGTTTGCCATCCCGCTGGGCGCGGCGGACCACGTGCGCCCGCCCGAACAGGACGCCGTAACGCGCCTGCGCCGTGAGCGCGGCCTGACGCGGCCCTACCTGCTGACGATCGGGACGCTGGAGCCGCGCAAGAACACCGTTTTCCTGGCAAGCGTTTTCGAAGCTTTGACCGCTTTCGACGGCGACCTGGTCATTGCCGGCATGCGCGGCTGGAAATACGAACCAATCCTGGAACGGCTGCGCGCCTCTCCGCGCGCCCGCGCCATTCATTATCTGGAATATGTCAGCGACAGCGATCTCCCCGCCTTATACGCCGGAGCCGAATTATTCCTCTTCCCGTCAATATACGAAGGGTTCGGTTTCCCGCCTCTGGAAGCCATGCTGTGCGGCACACCGGTGCTGGCCTCGACGGCCGGCTCGCTCCCGGAAGTTCTAGGCGACGGCGCCAGATTGATCGCCGAATTCGATACCGAACGCTGGGCCGGGGAAACCCTGCGCCTGCTTGCGGACAGCGCCGCCCGGCGCCAAATGATCGAGAAGGGCCGCGCCTGGGCCCAGCGCTATACCTGGCGCGAAACCGCCCGCCAAACTTGGACTATTTACCGGAAGGTGGCAGGATGAAGATCGGCATCGATGCACGCTGGATTTTCAAGGAGCTGTCGGGGATTGGATCCTATACCCGCGAACTGATCCGGCACCTGTCCCGCCTGGAACGCGAGCACCAGTTTTTGATTTATTTCAACGACCCACTCCTGCGCGACCGGACAGTGGCGGAAACCGAACTGGGCCAGGCGCCCAATTTCAGCACCCGCCTGCTGCCTTTCGGCTTGTTTTCCATCCGCAATCAGCTCCACCTTCCCGGCCTGCTGAACGAAGCCGCGCTGGACATCTTTCATTCCCCGAATTACATGATTCCGCTGCGCGCCTTTCCCCGCAACCGGCCGGGGCGCATCCGGTGCGTAACGACCATCCACGATCTGATCCCGCTGATGTTCCCAGGCTATGCGCCGCGCGCCTGGAAACGACGGTTCTTCCCCCTGTACCGCTGGCTCATGCACGAGGTGGCCATGCGCTCGGATCTTGTCCTTACCGACAGTCAATCGGCACAGAACGACGTTGTCCGCCATTTGCACCTGCCGCCGGAAAAGGTCCTGGCCATTCCGTTGGGAGTCGAGCCCAGGTTTCAGCCCGCCGCGCGGGCGCAAGCCGGCGGCACAGGCTGGGCACCGGGCGGCGCCAAAGCCAAACACACCATCCTCTATGTGGGCCGGGCGGATCCTTATAAGAATCTGGCAGTTTTGATCGAAGCTTTTGCCGCGCTGCGTCAGCAGTGCAAACTGCCGGTTGAATTACGCATTGTCGGTCCCCCAGACCGACGTTACCCGGAAGCGGCGCAGCGCGCCGCCCGCCTGGGCGTGGAAGACGCATTGACCTGGCTCGGGTACCTGTCCGACGACGATCTAGTGAGCGAATACCAGCATGCCGATGTCTTTGTCCAGCCTTCGTGGTATGAAGGCTTCGGCCTGCCTGTCCTGGAAGCTTTTGCCTGCGGCACGCCGGTCATCTGCAGCAACAAAGGATCGTTGCCGGAAGTGGCCGGGGGCGCGGCGCTGATCGTTCAGCCGCAGGACATGATCGGCCTGACCGAAGCATTGCGGCGGGTGTTGACCGACGAACGTCTGGCTCAGGATCTGCGCGAGCGCGGCCTCCGGCAAGCGCAAAAATTCGCCTGGGAAGTCACGGCGCGCCTGACCCTGGAAGCTTATAAAAAAGCGGCGGCCCTTTGAGGCCTTGAACGGCAGGCTTGCGCCCTGCTCCCGAAATCGAATGCCGAATGGCGCAAAAGGACGGTAAGAATGGATCAATTCAATCCAAAACCGGCATGTGACCATCGGAATTTTCCGGACCGGGTCATCCTGTCCCACGACTGGCTGACCGGCATGCGCGGAGGCGAACGCGTCCTGGAAGTCCTCTGCCGCACCTTTCCGACGGCGCCGATTTACACGCTGATTCATAATTCGGCAGCCGTTTCCGGCGTCATCAACGCGCATCCGGTCACGACCTCATGGCTGCAGCACGTTCCGTTTATTTGGAAATACTACCGCTATTTCCTTCCGTTTTTTCCCGATGCCATTGAGCGCCTGCAACCGGAATCCGCCGACCTGCTGATCAGCACGAGCCATTGCGTCGCCAAGGGCCTGCGGCCGCCCAAAGGCGCCAAGCATCTGTGTTATTGTTTTACTCCCATGCGGTATGCCTGGCTGTTTTACGAGGAATATTTCGGCAAAAACCCGCTTAAAAAATTTGCGCTTAATCCCTATTTAAACCGTTTACGCGCCTGGGACGGCGCAACTTGCGATCGCGTGGATCGCTTTGTGACCTTGAGCCGTCACGTTCAAAGGCGCATTATGGAGTTTTATGGACGCGAGGCTGATGTGGTCTATCCGCCGGTCAATACATCATTCTGGACGCCTGCCCCGCCGGAAAATGCCGGCGCCGGGACAGCCGGCACGTCCGGCGCCTACGATCTGATTGTTTCCGCACTGGTGCCTTATAAAAAAATCGACATGGCCGTCCGGGCCTATAACCGCTCGGGATATCCGCTTAAAATTGCTGGCGCCGGCACGGAATACCGGCGATTGCGCCGGATGGCCAAGAAGAATGTCGAATTTATTGGACGCGTGGATGACGAGCGCATTCGCGACTTGTATCGCCATTGCCGTTTGCTAATTTTCCCGGGTGAGGAAGATTTCGGCATCGTGCCGGTGGAGGTCCAGGCCTGCGGCCGTCCGGTGGTGGCCTATGGGCTCGGCGGCGCAACGGAAACGATCGTGGATGGCCAAACCGGCGTTCTCTTCTACGCCCAAACGGAGGACAACCTGTTGGCCGCCGTCGAACGGGCCGCCGGCATCCGGTGGGATTCTGCCGTTATCCGGGCCAATGCCGAGCGGTTCAGCGAAGCAAAGTTCATCGACGGCCTGGCCGCGAGCATCGTCAAATGCATGGGCTCCTGAGATAGGACCGGAGTGGATCGAATTTTTTAAAGGGAATGGCATGCAATGGAGAAAAGTCATCCGGATGGCAACGGCGGCGACTGTCGTCGCGACCGCCCCGGCTTTTTCTCAAAACGACGCAGGATCAAACATGAAAATAGAACTGATCGATAAAAATTTCCAGACGGCAAAACTCGGCAATCTCGATGTCTGTTACTATGATGCGCTGAAACAGCCCTTCGCGTTGGAGGGGTTCCCGTGGCGCGATCCCGCGCTGATTTTCAACCGTTTGCCGGCGACTTTCACGGAAAAAGATGTGAATGCCGGCGCCTTGTCACTTGCCAAACACACTACCGGGGGAGCGATACGTTTCCGGACGGACTCCGCATATCTCACCCTGCGAACTATTCTTGCCTATTCCTGCGACATGAACCACATGCCGCGCGCCGGCAGCGCCGGATTCGACTTGTATTGCGGCTCCGGCAGGGCCATGCGCCATCGGAAAACGGTGCAGCCCGGCAGCGGGCAGACGGCGCTGGAGACCCTGCTGGTCAGCGACCAGCCCAAACAAATGACCGACTGGACTCTCAATCTGCCGCTTTACGGAAGCGCCGCGAAAATCGAGATCGGGATTGCCCCCGGCGCAAAACTCGAAAATCCGACGCCGCATGCGATATCCAAGCCGGTGCTCTTTTACGGATCCTCCATCACCCAGGGCGGATGCGCATCGCGCCCTGGCAACGCCTACTCGACCATGCTTTGCCGCGCAGTGGACGCGCCCCAGATCAATCTCGGATTTTCCGGCTCGGGCCGGGGCGAACCCGCCGTGGCCGAGGCGATTGCCGGGCTGGATCTCGCCGCGTTCGTCATGGACTACGACCATAACGCGCCATCCGTTGAGCATCTTAAAAACACCCATGAACGATTCTTCAAAATCATTCGCGCGAAAAACCCCGGCCTGCCGGTGATCATAATGTCCAAATGCGATTTTTGGGGAGCGAAAGATGACCTGGCCAGGCGTGAGATCATCAGGCAAACTTACGCGCATGCCGTTGAGGGCGGAGATAAAAAAGTCTGGTTCGTCGATGGCGAGACTTTATTCGGCACAGAAGACCGCGATGCCTGCACGGTTGACCGGTGTCATCCCAACGACCTCGGGTTTTATCGCATGTTCCGGACGGTTTTGCCAACGCTTGAACAGGCCCTGCAGGCGCGAAGCAAATAGGCCAACCGAGCCGCAGAGCCTGCGATGGTGCGCCAGGCGGCCAGGGGTTTCGACTGCCGAAACCTCGTATGCAGCACACGGCCCAGCCAAAGGCAGAAAGAAAAACCTGCCTGTCGGAAAATCGAAAAGGCGCTTTGTCCACGCCGGCGCCACCATAGCGGCTTGAACATTTCGGTTTTTTATGAATAATAGCTATTATTCTTCATTCGCGCCGGGGATAACCCCAGCTGTTCGAGCCCTGTTGATCGGCACGGGGATGGCTTTCCTCGTCCAGCTCTTTGCGGATCGGCTGACCGCCGGGGGTTTCACGGCCGTCTTTGGCTTGAGCCTTCCGGGGCTCCGCGCCCTGAATTTCTGGCAGCCGTTGACTTATATGTTCCTGCACGGTGGCTTCTGGCACCTGGTTTTGAACATGCTGTGCCTTTTTTTCTTCGGCCCGGAAACAGAACGCGCCATCGGAACACGGCGGTTCGTGGCGTTGTATTTTGCCTGCGGCATCCTTGGCGGACTGGGTTGGATTTTGATCGGCGGTTCGTCCGTGCTTCCCTGTGTGGGCGCCTCGGGAGCGATTTTCGGCGTGCTGGGGGCTTACGCGGGCTTGTTTCCACAAAGGCCGGTAACCCTGCTCGTCCTTTTTGTGATTCCGGTGACAATGCGCGCGCGGACCCTGGCGATCGGCCTTGGACTTTTCAATTTGTTGGCCAGCGTCAGCCAGCAGGGTCAAATTGCCTATGCCGCCCACCTGGCAGGCGGATTGGCCGGTTATCTTTATGGCCTGTATGGAGCCAACCAAGGATTTGGGCTTGCATCGTTCAATCCATTCCGGTGGTGGACCGATTTTCGCTGGAACCGGCAGCGGCGCAAATTCAAGATCTTGCAAGGATCCGACGAGGATTGGCAAACCGATAAGGGAACACCGCCCTCGCAGCAGGAAGTGGACGAGGTTCTGGCCAAAATATCCAAATGGGGCATGGGCCGGCTGACGCAACATGACCGCGATATATTGGATCGAGCCAGTCGGAGAAGATAATGCGGCATATCGAGCGAATGCCGGATAATCGCACAAGGCAAAGGAGGGTTCCGCCATGCGGGCTATTTTCGTATGCGTCCTGGTTGTGTTGCTTGGATCGATCCCCTGGGCGGGATCCGCCGCGAGTGTTGTCACTAACGCACCCGAGCCATCTGCGAATAGGATCAAAACAAAGGAGGCAGAAATGCGAATCATCGAACATCGCAGCGGCAGCTGGACACCGGAACTGACGGATGGGGAGAAAACGACGCTCTTTGCCATCGCCAAAGACACCCTGGCCTGGTGCGTGACCAGGAAAAAAGGACCGTTTCCGATCGATTCCTACCCGATCACGCCCAAGCTCAAGGTAAAAACCGCCACGTTTGTGACGCTCAAGATCCGCGGGGAATTGCGCGGCTGTATCGGGTCGCTATCCCCGGTGGAATCTCTCTACCTTTCGGTGCATAACAATGCCATCAACGCGGCCATGCACGATTACAGGTTCAGCCCGGTCCAAAGCGCCGAATTGCCCGAAATCACGGTGGACGTTTCCATTTTGAGCCCCATCCGGGATATACCGAACCTGGAAGCATTCAAACTTGGCCAGCATGGGATAATCCTGGGCAAAGGCATGGATCGGGCCGTATTTTTGCCGGAAGTGGCCACCGAACAGGGCTGGACTAAGGAAGAGACGCTCTCGTACCTCAGTCAGAAGGCCGGTTTACCCGCCGATGCCTGGCGCGAGGGCGCCCGTTTCCAGGTATTCGAAAGCGTTGTCTTGTCGGTCGCAAAATAAAGGGAAATAAAGAAAAGGCTGGACATTTGTACCGAATCGGATATAAAAAGCGGCTTTCACGTTATACAGGGGAGCAAGCCTATGCCGAAAATGAAGACCAAGAAAGCGTTACGCAAGCGGTTCCGCAAAACGGCCAGCGGCAAAATTAAACATCTGGGCGCCGGGCGGGGTCATTTGATGACCACTAAGTCGCGCAAACGCAAACGCAATGCCCGCAACAAGAGCGCATTGGGTCCTACGGAACAGAAGCGCATCGGCAATCTGTTTTAATTTTTCAAATTGAAGAGGAGAACGCGTCATGCCAAGAGCCACTAATGCCCCGGCCTCGCGCCGCCGGAGAAAACGCCGTTTGGAGCAGGCCAAGGGATTTTACGGGTCGCGCAGCAAATTGTTCCGGCAGGCCACGGAGGCCGTGGACCGGGCCATGCGCCTGGCCACCATCCACCGCAAACTTAAAAAACGCGAATATCGCAGCCTGTGGATCACGCGTTTGACGGCCGCCTGCCGCTTGAATGGCATCTCTTACAGTCGTTTCATCGAGGGATTGACCAAGGCCAACGTCCAGCTTAACCGCAAAATGCTTTCCGAAATTGCCATCCACGATCCGGAAGGCTTTGTTAAAATCGTTGGCGAAGCCAAGGCCGCCAAGGCTTGACGGTATCGGCATAACATCTGCACGACAATGGCGGCCTCTTTGGGGCCGCCATTGTTTTTTCCCTTGACCCGCCGGACTCTTTTCCCGTGTCCGTGCCCGGCCAGCCGCTCCATTTTCCGCCGTTTAAGTTTCCTCCCTTTCCTGCGCCTGTATCCTCTCGTCGCGCAGCGGACTTGCCTCATCGTCATTTCCGTAGTATAAAGCGCCATCAACGGAAAGGCCGGTAACATTATGTATAATTCTGTTTGCACCCAAGCCAGGGTAATTTCCAGCCTGTCTCTCAAAACGCCGTTAACCGGAGCCGAATGGCGCAACACATTGACGGCCAGGCGCCGGATGTGGCTGGAAATGCTCGGACTCTGGCCGCTGCCGGCCCGGACGCCATTAAAAATGACCGTTACGGGCATTCTTGACCGCGACGACTATGTCGTTGAAAAAATCCATTTTCAAAGTGTTCGCGGCGCCTATGTGCCCGGCAATTTGTACCGTCCTAAAATCATCGGAGGACGCCTGCCCGCCGTCCTGTATTTATGCGGCCATTCCAAGCAAGGCAAAGCCGCCCCGCATTACCAGGCTAACCCGCGCTGGTTCGCCCAGCATGGCTATGTGGCCCTGGTGCTGGACCCCATTCAAGTCGGCGAAGGTCAGGGCATCCATCACGGCACCTATACGTATAATCGCTGGGATTGGTGCAGCCGGGGCTATACTCCAGCCGGGATCGAGGTCTGGAATGCCATGCGGGCGCTCGACTATCTGGAAACGCGCCGGGATGTCGACAAATCCCGCATGGGCGTGACCGGACTGAGCGGCGGCGGCGCCATCTCCTGGTTTCTGGGCGCGGCCGACGAACGGGTTAAATGCATTGTCCCGGTCTGCCAGACCGGCAGCATCGAACAGCTCGTTACCGACCGGTCCATCGACGGCCATTGCGACTGCGCCGTCTGGATGAATTACCATAATTGGTGCACGCCGGATATCGGCGCGCTCATTGCCCCACGGGCATTGCTGGTCGCCTCGGGCACCGAAGACACTTTATGGCGCCCTTATGCCTTCCGCGATGTGGCCCACCGCATCCGCCGGCAGTACGCCGCATTGGGCATACCGGACAAAGCCATGCTGGTAGAATCCGTGGCGCCGCACGGTTACACGCCCGAGCTGCGCCGGACAATTTTCCGCTGGTTCAACAACCACTTGAAAAACGACAACGCGCCGGTCTGCGATGACGCAACCGATTATGTCGAGCCGGAAGACAATCTGCTGGTTTTCGGCAGGAAACCTCCCGCCAGGGATGCCATGCGCAAAATCGATCTGATCCTGCCCCGGATGGCCAACCTCCCCAGGATTGGCAGCCGGCAAGAATGGCTCAAAGCTCAACGCGCGGCACGCGCCGAATTAAAGCGGATCCCATTCCGGCATCTTCCCCAGCCAGGCGATGCATACCGGTTGATCGAGTATCGCGCCGATGGCTCGGCAACTGCGCACGATTCTTATTCAAGTTACATTTTCAACAACGCCGACGGCTTGACCCTGCGGATGCATTTGGCCGCCCGCAAGGCAACCAAAGCATCTTCGCCGATGGTGGCCCTCGCGCTCCCGCCCGATGCCCTCAGCGGCGTCGGCGGAAGGGGCGCACCGTGTATCGGCGACGGTTTGACCACGGCCTGCATCGAAGTCCGCAACACCGGCGCGACCTCCGTCGGTCCGGGTTATTTATGGACCTTGCGGCGGACTTATCCGCTGTTCGGCCAAACCCTGCCGGAACGCCAGATATGCGACCTGCTGGCCGGCATCGCCCTGGCTCGCCGTGAAATCGGCCGCCGGCCGATTGCCGTCTATGGCACAGGCCACACGGCCGTCCTGGCCATTTATGCCGCCATACTGGACGAAAATATTTCCGAAATCATCCTGGAGGCTCCTCCCGAATCCCACCAGGACCCCACGGCGCCGGAATTGCCGGGAATCCTTAAAATCGGCGATCTGCCGCACAATCTCGCATTGCTGTTTCCCCGTCCAATCACCTTTATCGGGAAAATGCCGCCGGCCTACCGGTGGACCGCCGCTTTGTACCGCAAGCTGGGGTGTGCGCAGCGGATTCGGACTGTGGCCAAGATCGGCGCCTGGACTCCGCTGGCGCGCTCCTAGTTCGCCATTCCGGGCAAAGTCGAAGAAACTTCCGGCAAGCAGCAACCCGGATCGATCCCGGCCTTCCGCAAATCAAACCGGATTTGCCAACATCTTCTTCAAGGTCTGATAATCCGTTTTCCCGGTTCCCAGCGTTGGGATGGCTTCCACCATGCGTATGGCGCGGATGTTGTGCAAAGGGGAAAGACCCGCTTCGCGAATTGTCTGGTTGGCTGTTTCACGGGCAATGGGCTTGATGGTAAACAGAACCAGCTCGGGCGCCGTATCGGAAGCGGTTGCCTCCACGGCCAGTTCGGGACCTTCCGCGGCGGCGTCGGCAAAATGACCGGTCAAAACTTCCTCGACGGCCGGCAAGGATATCATTTCGCCGCCAAGCTTGACGAACCGCTTGAGTCTTCCGGCAAAGGTCAAGATGCTTTCGGCATTCTCCGAAACCAGGTCGCCGGTCCGATACCATTTTTCCCCTTCCAGCTCCACAAATGGCGAGGGCCCTTCATAATACAAATAGCCGCCGAAAATGGATGGTCCGCGCAAAAGCAGCAGGCCAACCTGGCCGGGCGCCACCCGCCGGCCGGTTTCAGGATGCACGATGGCGTAATGCAGGGAAGGCAATATTTTGCCGATGGCGCCCGGCAGGCGTCCATCATTGATCGAAACGACCGGCGAGCATTCCGTGATCCCGTAACCTTCCCATATGATTGCGCCGGGAGCTTTTTGCTGCAATGTCGTCTGTATGGCGGCTGGACATTTTTCGGCGCCGGAAATAACGAGGCGCAACGTCTTCAGCGCATTTCCGTTGGCCGCGCGCAAAATACCGCTCAGGAATGCGGGCGTGCCCGCCAGCAGCGTGATCCCGTAGGCTTCGATCAGGCGCGCCAGCAGACCGCCTTCCGTGGGTGTCGGATGATAAACGACCGGAATGCCGGCGCACATGGTCAGGGCCATGGTCACATTGATCCCGAACGAATGAAACGGCGGCAGAATGCCCATGAACCGGTCGCTCGCGCGCAGGGAAATCGTGCTGAGACAATCGCGGATGTTGGCCAGGAGGTTGGCATGCGTCAAGGGTACGGCCTTGGGCAGGCTTTCCGATCCGCTGGTGAAGAGAATCACGGCAGTCTCCGGCAGGCGTCCCGCGTCGAGCGCGGCCCAGCTTGTCCAGCTCCGGAAAACAGCCGCGAGCTTGTGGCGCCATGAAAATGTTTTGCCCCAGGATTCCAGGTAAAGGAACCGATCTTCGATGGCGCCGAATTCGGCGCCCTGCAATTTCAGTTTTTGCACAAGGGCGGAGGCGGTCAGGATATGGCGCACGTCCAGTAATTGCGCGGCATGCGCGAGCATGCGCACGCCTATCGTCCAATTGATCATCACCGGTATTTTGCCGGCAAAGAGCGCGGCGAAATAGAGGATCACGGCGCCCGCCGCCGCCGGCAGCATGATGCCGATATAACGGCCTTCAAGGCGTTCGATTGCCGGTTTCAAAACAAGGATGGCGGCAATCATGTCCCGATAGGTTTTCACGCCCGACGCCTGGTCGGCAATGGCAACCCGGCCCGGACCGCGCCGGGCCTGGGCCAGAAACACTTCCGCCAGGGTGCGGCCTTCGGGAACCATGACCGGCAACCGGCGCGCGGCGAACCAGGCGCCCGGCACGTCTTTCAGGTTGGGCGGCTCGATTGCCGTCAGCTGTCCGCAGGCAGCGTACAAAACATCGGCCACGGTATTCAGGCTGAGCTCGCTGACCTGAAAGCCGAATTCACGTTCGACCCACAGCGCCAATTCGACGCGCGCCAAACTATCCTGGCCCAGGTCTCCGGCTAAAGTCTCCTCCGGCCGCAGGCTTTGTTTTCCGGAAAGATCGCGTAGATGCTGCAACACGATTTCCGCCGTGGCCGGCGGAATCGGCTCGTCAGGAGCCTTAACCGCCAAAACCGAGGGTTCCGGCATCGGACGCGCTCCGCCGCGTTCCCAAATCGTGTAAGGCACGTAGGTGTTGGCCTGCGCATCCCGGTTGTAAAAGGCTTCCAAGTAACGATTGAGCGTGCTGCGGTCCGCGCAACGGGGCAGGTCGTCGGGCTCGGTCATTGCGATCGCAACTCTGCGGCGCGGGCTGAAGAAAATACCGTTGGCCAGGATGGCCAAGCATCCCTGCAAAAGGGCGCGTCCCACGCGCGGCTCACGCCCGGAACAGGCATAACTGAACCGGCTGCCCCAAAGCCCCTGCGTTCGGATCAGGACGACGCGCAATTCGGGTATATTTTTGAGAATAAACTCCACGGCGCTATTGCCGCCCAAATCCTCCCGGCCTTTGCGATAAATGCGCCCGGCGGGATATAAAAGCAGATTCTCGCCCCGCTTCAGACCGGCCACGCAATCCGCCAGCACGCGCGCCACTTCAGGATGGCAGGCTTCGCCATATTTCAGCGCATCCGGGATGATCCGCACGCCGACATGCGGCGCAAGCCAACGCAGAATCGGCCGATCCATCTGGTCCTTGTCCGCCAGGGCGCCCACCCGGAAATACCTGGAAAGTTCCGACCAGATGATGAAGGGGTCGATCAGGGCCGGATGGTTCGGCAAAAACAAAATGCCGCCGCGGCCTTTGGCTTCAATCGGCGCCATGCCGTCCAATCGGATCTGGTACCGCAGGCGTAACAAGCCGCGGGCTAGAATGCTGAGCAAACGGATAAGCATGTTGTGCCCCCACGCTAAAGAGTTCGACTTGAAAGAAAAGATTGCCCGGCATCTTGGCGATATTTCACGAATAACCAGATTACGATCAGCAGCGACAATATTCCGGTCAGGCCAAAGCTGGTTGTCGGCCGCCAGGCAAGATTCAAAAGATTGGACAGGAATCCGGAAAGCATGATGCCGATAAAGACTACGAAATTGGCCGCCGCCAGGACGGCCCCTTTGCGTTCCGGCGCGGCGCGAATCTGGATAAAACTTTCCACGGGAATCAGGAAAACGCCGCCGGCCATACCTGTGGCGGCAATGATTGCAAAAAGCGCCGGATGCCGCAGATATGCCGGAAGCAACGGAACCGCCGCCATAATCATCATGAGCAGGGAAAATATTACTCCGGATAGGATTACCGGCCGATTCCAACGCGGGCCGTTGGCCAGGCGGCTGCCCAGCAAGCCGCCTACGGCAATACCGCCGAGTTCGGCGACAACCAGCCAACTGGTGACCGAAGAACTCATTGCAAACTGCGTAAGGCCCAGTGGATTGATGAGCAATATTTGGAGCGATCCGACAAACCAGATGAACACGTCGGCGCCAATGGTAGTCGCCAGCGGAGCATCCTTGCCGATTTCGACCAGTTGCCGAATGGTATCGGCCGGGCCCGTCCAGGGAAATTTTGCAGACGGCGCCGCCGCCGGGAGCCGTGGCACGCCGAAACTGACTAACAGTCCAACAGCGGCCACCGCAATAACGACCATGGCCACCGTCAGGGGACCGCAGGCCAGGCCGAACCAGCCCAAACCGGTCCGGTCCAAGGCAAATCCGGCTGCAGCCGTGCCGCTCAAAATGGCAATCGTAATAAATGTCCGCAAAATGGCATTGGCCTTGGCAACGTACGTCGCGGGATACAGTTCGGGAATGGACCCATTGAGCGCGGGACTGAAGCAGGTCGCTTGCAGGCCCATCAGGCCCAGCATGGTGTAAATCAGCCACCCGTGCCCGGAACAGACGCCGGCGGCTCCGGCCAGCATGGCGGCAAATTCGACGGTCTTGGCGCCGATCACGATTGTGCGCTTGGCAAACCTGTCCGCCAGCCAGCCGGCCGGAGCGGCAAAAAGAATAAACGGCAAAGTGAAGAGAGCCAGGGCATAGCCCTGCATTTCCGGATGCCCCGCGCCGACCGCAAGGAGCAATACCGACTGCTTGTAAAAATTATCGTTGAACGTGCCCAGCGAAAAAGTCGCCGCCATGGCGACAAACTTGGCGCGCGCCCGGATGATGGCTTCGTCAAATAGGCCTTCGGTCATATGGCACCTTATATAACAATGCGGATCGAGATCAAACAGCAAATTATTTTTACCGCAACGAATTCTTCAGCGTTCGCCATGGGCGCCGGCAAGATCGGCCACAACGGTTTTCAAGCCTTCGACCACCAACGCCATCCGGTCATAGGCGAGTTTCTCCGGAGTATCTTCCGCCGTGTGATACCAGCGATAACGGAACAGCGCGGTGTCCGTCACGATGATGGCCGGATAGCCTGTCCGCCAGAATGACCAGTGATCGGACCAACCGACGCCCGTAACCCAGCCAGGCAAGCAAGCGGCCACCGCCGGAAAGAGCGCCGCGCGACGGAAACTTTGCATTGCGCTCCGAACAAGCGCATGGGATTTGAGATTGCCGATGAAACCGACAAAATTACCGGTGGATGGATAAATGCGGGCAAGTAACGGAATTGGATAACGCTGGCTTCCAGGTTCATCGGAATAATACCCCAGAGTCTCCAGACTGATCATGGCCACGATCCGTTCGTTATGGGCCCGACATTGGCGCGCATATATCAGGCTGCCCATGTTACGGGTCCAGAAAAACGGCGGTTCTTCGTTGACAAACGCCACGAAACGCAGCGTCCGTTCAGGATGGACGCCGGCAAAGGCGCGGGCCATGGCCAGCAAGGCGGCCACGCCGCTGGCGTTGTCGTTGGCACCGGGGGTGCGCTCCTCCGAATCGTAATGGGCGCCGATGACGACAATTTCATCGGGGAACTTGGCGCCCCGGATTTCGACCTCGAGATTGTAGCATGGGCGATCCTTAAGTCCCTTAATTTCATAACCTTGGCGCCGGACCTGATAACCTCCTTCCGTCAGCGAACGCTCAATGGCGTCAGCCGCTGCGCAGAGGGCATTGTAGCGGGCGATAACGTTGCGATTGCCGATCGTCCCGGCGAGCATATTCACATCCGCCCTGAGCGTATCGCAAAGGAGACGCTGTTCCGCGGTCAGCGGCGGAAGCGCCGTAATCGGATGCATGTCCGGCATACGCAGTATCAAAAAGCCGGCAAGACCTGCCGCAAAAGGGAAACAGCCCAGGCAGAGGACCGCGAGTCCGGCCAGCAAGGTTTTTACGGATGTCCCCGGCCACCGGAACCGACTCAGGTGAAAGAGCGACCGGGGAATGGCCAAGAGCGACAGGGCGCCCCAGGCAACGCCAAAAACGAATGCCACGCAGTACAACACAAGTCGGAGCAGACCTACCGGACCAGCCGATCGAAACGGCAGCAAAACGAGCAGCACTATGGCAACGGCAAAAATGCCGAAGACGATCGCCAGCGTCAGACAAATTCTGGGCATGGACACCGATTTATCGGGGGAGAAAATAGCACTCATGAACAAGCTCCTGATTTCTGGCGTTCCTGTGATTGTATTGCATAAAACGATCGTACCTCACTCAAATTATATAATATTCGCGCAAATATCGATGTATCCTTGTCGGATGCGAACATATTATCCGCCTATTTCTGTTCTGGCAGCCGTCATACCGGCTGAAAGGCACATCCGTGGCTGAAACCGGAAGTTTCACGCTTCTGGTCGGCCGGCCACCGACATTAGCGAACGGATAGGGTACGGCAACAGCCGAAACTGGCATTCTTTGCCGACTTGCAGCGGATTCACACCTTGGATACCTTCGCGGATAACATCGTAACGGTAAGTAAGATTTAAGCGAAACGCCAGATAGGCCGGCTTCAGACCCACAGTGAAGAGCGTACGCAGTCCGCGCAGAACGATTCGATCCAACCGATAGAAGCGGCTATAAAGCCAATCGGCTCCATTTTGCAGATCGCGCCCGGTCATTTTGGCGGGTTTGATTACCACATGCCGATAATCGTAATGGCTCCAATCATGGTCGATGATCCGCCCATCCCGCTCGAAATCATCATAAAGCGGCGTACCGGGGAGCGGCGTCAGGATATTAAGCTGCAGCGCATCGATTCCGGCCAGGTGGAGGAAGGACAACGTTTGCGCAAAAACGCTGCAATCATCCCCATCCATACCGACAATGATGCCGGCAATTATGGCAATCCCATATCGCCTGATTTTGGCAATGCGTTGCAGGTAACCCTGGCTATCGTTAAAGTCTTTTCCGACTGCGGCAAGATTGCTCGCGTTCGTTGTTTCGATTCCGATGAACAGCCCGCGGCAGCCCGCCCTGCGGGCCAGATCCAAAAGCTCAGGATCGTCGGCAATCTCGATCGAGCATTGGGATACCCAGTTCTTTTTCATGCCAAGCATGCCGCGGAACAGGGCGCGGGCATATTCGCGATCGGCAATGATATTGTCGTCCACAAAAATAAAATCGCGATCGATCCGGTCGAGTTCCTCCAGCACATTATCCAGCGGCCGTGCACGGTAAGTCCGGCCGTTAAACGCAGCGACCGAACAATAGCGGCACCCATGATGACAGCCCCGCCCCACTTGCACGGCGGCCGTAGTCACATAATACCTGGCCGTTTCTTGCGCCAGATCGCGCCTTGGCGCCGGCGTGGATGCCAAGTCCGGCAAGACAGCATGACGATAAACGCGCTTAAGATTGCCGCACTCGACATCTCCGAGCAGCTGCGGCCAAAGAATTTCGGCATCTCCGACGACCACGGAATCGAAATGCAGCAGCGTTTCGCCGGTCATCAATGTCGGATGATAGCCGCCGGCAACGACAATTTTGCCGCGACGGCGGAACTCCGCGGCAATCGCGTAGGCACGCGGCGCCAGCGCGGTCATAAACGAAATGCCGACAAGGTCGGCGTCGCCCGCAAAATCGATCGACTCAACGTTTTCATCGCAGATTTCAACCTGATACTCGGGCGGCGTTAGGGCAGCCACCAGAGTTAAAGGCAGGATGCTGAACCGGAGCATGGCTCTTTTCGGAACCTCTGCCGTTTTGTCGTTGATGCGCAAGTGTTCCGCCGCGGGCAAGACAAGCAGGATTTTCATGAGACTCCTTTTTTTATGCCGATGTTTGCTTGTACTAATGTGGGCTCGGCCCACAACCTAAAAAAATCAACCACGGATTACACGGATGGAAAGGCCTGTGTGACCCGGGTTAAGTCATTCCATATCAGCGCCATCCGTCTGCCCGCGGAAAAGATTTTTGTTTTTTAAGACTGTTCCCAACATTCAAGGTACTAAAACAGGCCGCCGGTAAGCAGCGACCCGGCAGCAATATCTTTGTTAAACAACCCGGTTCGAATAAAGCACAGTGCTTGGTTGATCACGCCGCGATCGCGCATGATAAATGTGTGGGTCCGCGGCACGACTATAAAATCCTGCATGCCAGCTGCCTTAGCCCGGACAACCGCCACCTTGCCGTCATCATCGCCGGGAATGATATGCGAAGTCCAGGGATTGATCGTTCGGTTCCCGGCAATCACTCCTAATTCAAACTTGGCAGGACCCAGCTTGTTGGGAAAGCTGGATGGCGCCGTGCCCAGTTGCTGGCCCGCTGGTCCGATAATAAATTGGTAGAGGGCATGCCTGTGCCAGCGGTCGGTAAGCTCGCTGCCCTGCATCGGGGGCGCTAACATCACTACCCGTCCGAGATTGGGGAGCGCATGGTTCTGCAGGTAATACGCCAGAACAATGCCGCCCAACGAATGCGTCACGAAATGAATCTTGCGGTCCGGCTGATGGCATTGGGCGACAAGCGCCGCACCGAGATATTCGGTCGCCAATGTTTCAATCGGTTTACGGGTTGAAGGATAAGCCAAGTTGACCACGCGAAACCCATGCGTCAAGAAATGCTTTTCCATTTTCTGCATTGACCGCGTCGTTCGGCCCATTCCGTGCAACAAAACAACGTAATCGCCTTGGCCAAGTACAACACGTTCATGATCGGCATTGGAATCAATTTGAGAAACCGCCATAGCAAGCAAGATAAGAATCATATTTTGCACCTCAATGGGGCCACCACCTGGGCGTGGGCATGTAGTTCAAGACATATTCTGCCGGCGGATCGTTGACGATTTCTTTTGTAAAGAAGCCCCTCCTCTGGATTGATGGCACCACACCGGAAAACATAACGACCAAAAGCACAACGCTAACTACGATAAATACCAGGTCACATTTCATAAAAAGCTCTCCTTTCATGGAAATAATACATAGCACGATATGTGCCAAGTAATGTAAAAATATTATAAGCATCTAATAAGCAACTAATAATAATTATTTAGAACTTGGAGAACATTATTATATATTGACATATTATGAACATATAACTTACATTTTATGCATGACTGCACCCATAAAGCTTGCGGATGAAGACCGGGCTTTTTTCCGATTGGTAGGCGCGGCGGCATTCAGCAATCCATTCAGCGAAGAGCGGGCGGAGACAGACTTGAAGATCATCGGTCCATTGGCCCGCCGGGTAAGCGCGGAGCGCGCCTTGCAAACGATGATGGCAACGGTGGCCGCCCGGATCGCCAAATTAGATGCCGCCGGGTGCGGCGACTTGCGCCGATTTGCCGGCGAAGACCGCGAACTGGTTCAGACCGCTTTTCTGTTCGACTGCTTTCACCAATGGATCGGGGCGTTTGACCAACTGATCCTGGATCAGGCCAAAGCCGGCGATACGCCCCTGCCCGTTCCCTTCGCGGCGGCGGCGCGTGCCCGGATGACCAGGCGCGGATTTTCGGCGGACGCCTTTCAGCACTATTTTGCCCTATTTTATCAACTGCGGCGTGCCTTCCATTTCATCAACCGCGGACTGGTCGGCCAGAGTCCCTGCATGCGCACCTTGCGCAAGCGTCTTTGGAATAATGTGTTTACCCACGACATCCTCTGGTACGAACGCTATTTATGGGACCACATGGAGGATTTTTCCACCGTCCTGTTGGGCGAGACGGGCGTTGGCAAAGGCGCGGCGGCTGCCGCCATCGGACGATCCGGTTACATTCCATTTAACATGGAAACCGAATGTTTCAGTGAAAGTTTCACTCAAAGTTTCGTGGCCATTAATCTTTCGCAATTCGCGCCCGCGTTGCTCGAGTCGGAATTGTTCGGCCACCGCAAGGGGGCTTTCACCGGAGCGATCGACCGGCATGACGGCATTCTGGCCCGCTGCAGCGCGCATGGCGCGATTTTTCTCGACGAAATCGGCGATGTGGCTGTTCCGGTTCAAATCAAATTGCTCCAAGTGCTCCAGGACAGAACCTTTTCGCCCGTAGGCAGTCATGAAATACTGCGCTTTTGCGGACGCGTAATCGCGGCTACCAATAAGCCTTTGGACAAGCTCCGCCAGCACGGGAATTTCCGCGACGATTTCTTTTATCGGCTCTGCTCGGATGTCATTACCGTGCCTTCCTTGCGCCAGCGCCTGCAGGAAGATCCCGGGGAATCCAACGAGCTCCTGAAACATATTATAAAACGGCTGACCGGACGAGATTCCGACTCCCTGCTTAATGAAATCCGGGAGGCATTCCGCAACCAGCTCGGTGAACGCTATCCATGGCCTGGCAACGTCCGGGAACTGGAACAGGCCGTACGGCGGATAATGCTTACCAGCCAATACGAAGGCGACCTTGTGGGCCGCGCGGCGCCTGATGTTCAGGCACGCCTCTTAGCGGGCATCGAAAGCGGCAGTCTTCATGCCGAGGCATTGTTATCGGCATATTGCACGTTATTGTACCAGCGGCATGGAAGCTATGAAGAAGTGGCCCGCCGCGCGCAGCTTGACAGGCGCACGGTTAAAAAATACATTGCACACTGACGGGCACGGATCGATCCAAACGCCATCCAGTAAAGGAGCACATGAGCGCCAAACATGAACGTTGGCTGGCACAGGAAACTCCAAAATGGGTGCAAGCCGGCATCATTGCACCGGAAGCCGCCGAGCGCCTGCACGCGTATTATGGCATAGCCGGAGAGCCTTCCGGGCGTCGCTGGGCCATGGTCATTTTCAGTGTTATCGGGGCTGCGCTGATCGGGCTGGGCATCATCATGCTACTGGGCTACAACTGGGATCAGCTCTCGCGCGGGATGCGGGCGATAATTTCGTTCATCCCAATGGCCGTTGCGCAGGGCCTATGTGTCTGGATATTCCGCACCGGTCGCCTCAGCGCAGCCTGGCGCGAGGGTGTCGGCATGCTGCTGGCGCTGGCCGTCGGCGCCTCGCTGGCACTGATCGCCCAGACTTACAACTTGGGCGGCACCTGGCAGGATTTCATGCTGACCTGGATGCTATTGACCCTGCCGGTGGCATATCTGCTCCAGGCCGCAGCGCCGGCCATGCTTTTCATGGCCGGCATAACGGCATGGTTCACGGGTTCATGGAACCATGCGCCTGTCCTTGGGTTCTGGCCTTTATTGTTGGCTGTCATTCCTTTTATCGGCTGGAAAATCAGGGAAAACCGCTATGGTCCCGGCGCTGTATTCCCGCTGTGGACCCTGATTGTTTGCCTGGGCATCGCTCTGGGCGCCAGTCTCCGCCACGAAATCGACGATCTCTGGATCCAGGCTTATGCCAGTTTTTTTGCGGTATTATTTCTGACCGACGCCGGATGGTTCCGCACGGCGCCGACCATGTGGCAGCGTCCGTTTTTTGCCCTTGGCGCGGGCGGCACGGCCGTGCTGGCTTTTCTATTGACCTTCGAGTGGCCTTGGAGACATCTCGGCCGGCAAATTTGGTTTGCAAGTGATGCTTTCCACCAGCCTGAAACAGCCATAGTGCTTGTAATTATAACGGCGCTGACTCTTGCCGCCATTCTGCTCCTGACCCGCGCCGCCCGGCGCCGAAAATGGGATATTGCGCTTTACGGCGCGTTTCCTATCGTGACATTCTTAGGTTATGCCGTCGGGCTTCATCAGGGCTCGTTGCTCTGGTTGCTTTTCAATGCGTATTTTCTCGCCTTGGCAATCTGGCCGTTGGCCGACGGCATCAAAACGTCACGACTGGCACCGATCAATGCCGGCATGCTGATGCTGACCGCCTTGATTCTGGCCCGTTTTTTTGACGCCGATTTCGGCCTGATGGCCAAGGGCCTGGTTTTCATCGGCGCCGGAGTTTTATTTCTATCGGTCAATATCGTCATGCTGCGGCGGAAAGGAGCGGCGCAATGAAAACAGCTCCCTGGCTCCTGACTTTGATGGCGGCGACCTTTCTGGCGCAGTGGGCCATTCCGGCCTCGATCATCTGGCGCTACGAAACCGTGCTTGCGACCGGCAAGGTTTTCAAATTCCAGACGCATCCGGTGGATCCCTACGATGCGTTCCGCGGCCGGTATGTGGCCCTGGGCTTTAACAGGGAAAGCGCGCCGCTGATGGCCAATGTCCGGAATCCCAGCGCCGGCGAGAGAATGTTTGCCTTGATTGAGATCGGGACAAACGGATTTGCCCAGATCAAGGGTTTGACGTTCGAACGGCCGCCAACAGAAGATTATTTCGGCGTGAAAGTCCGTTACTGCCTATCGCCAACCAACGTTTTGATTCAGTTCCCGTTCGACCGGTATTATATGAATGAAAAATTGGCGCCGGCGGCCGATACCGCCTATCGCCAACATGCCGGGCGCAGCGGCCGGCAGGATGCATATGTCGCCGTGCGCGTGCAGAACGGCCGGGCAACGATTGAAGATCTTTATGTGGCCGGCAAACCCATCCGGGACTTTTTAGCGCCATAGATTACATCCGCTTCAAGCTTGTTTCCGATCCGGTCAATATGATAAACGATTAACTGTGTTCGCCGCTCACGCGTAGTTGGCATCGACATTATTTATGAGGTTCACCTATGGCTGGCATTTTCAAGGCATATGACATTCGGGGCGTGGTCGGCAAAGACTTGAATGCGGATCTGGCTAACAAGATCGGCCGGGCGTTCGTTAGTTTTCTGAACTGCCGGCGCATCGTCGTCGGACAGGATATGCGTTCGAGCTCGGAAGCCATGTTCCGGGCGCTGACCCGCGGGCTGACCCAGCAGGGCGCCGACGTGATCCGGGTGGGCGTTTGCTCGACACCGATGTCCTATTACGCCAACGGCAAGCTGGGCGCCGATGCCAGCATCATGATCACCGCCTCGCACAATCCCGGCGAGTGGAACGGTTTCAAACTCTGCCGCGCGCAAGCCGTCCCGATCAGCGGGCAAACCGGTATCCAGGAAATCGAGCGGCGTGTGGTGCAATCCGATTTTGCGCCGGCGCCGGAAACGCCCGGCAAGATCTCGGATTACAATATCCTGCCGGAATATGTGGCGCACGTGCAAAAGCTGGCCGCCATCCGGCGCCCGATAGCGATCGCCGCCGATTGCGCCAACGCCATGGGCTCGGTCGAGGCCGGAGCCTTGGCGGGCTTGATCCGGATGGATGCCATTTATGACACGCTGGACGGCACGTTCCCGCACCATGAAGCCAATCCGTTAAAGACCGAGACCCTGGCCGATCTCCAGAAAAAAGTGCGCGCGGGCCATTACGATTTCGGCGCCGCCTTCGACGGCGATGCCGACCGCGTGGGTTTTCTGGACGAGACCGGCGCCATCGTACCCATGGACATGATCACGCTCCTGATTGCGCAAAGCATCCTGAAAAAGCAGAAGGGCACGATTCTTTACGACCTGCGCAGCAGTTGGGCCGTCCGCGAAGTGATCGAGGAAAACGGCGGCACGCCGCAGATGTGCCGGGTGGGCCACGCCTTCATCAAACAGCAAATGCGCGCGGCCAAGGCGCTCTTTGCGGGCGAACTTTCCGGGCATTACTATTTTCAAGGCAACTACTTCACCGAGAGCTCCTCCATGGCCGTGCTCTACGTCGCCAATTTATTGAGCCAGGCCAAGGAGCCGCTTTCCGCGCTGATCAAACCCTTTCAGCGCTATTTCAAGAGCGCGGAGATCAACTCGGAGGTCAAGGATCCGCCGGCAGTTCTAGCGCGGTTGAAAAACAAATATCGCAACGGCAAACAGTTCGAACTCGACGGGCTCAGCGTGGAATTTGCCGACTGGTGGTTTAACGTCCGGTCTTCCAACACCGAACCGCTGGTCCGGCTGAACCTGGAAGCCAAAACCAAATCCCAGCTGGATCGGCGCACGCAGGAACTTTTGGACATTATCCGCGCATAGGCGCAGATCATCCGTCAAAAAACGACGCTTTCAAGCAGTTGCGGCGGCGGCACCCGTCACCGCCTGATCTCAAGATGAAAATGACATTAATTGAAACTATCGAGCAGGCCCATGCCAAACGTTTTGGGGCAGCGCCGGCCGTCGTGGCCTATGCGCCCGGGCGCGTGGAAATTCTCGGCAACCATACGGATTATAACGAAGGATTTGTGCTTTCCGCCGCCATCGATTTGGGCGTCGGCGTGGCATTGAGTCCCGTCGCCGGCAAGGCCTGTACGGTGCAGGCCTTGGATATTCATGAAGAAGCCGGCTTCGATCTGCCGGTTACCGCGCCTGCCAAGCAGCCGCTTTGGATCAATTATGTGCGCGGGGTGGTCAACAAACTTGGCGCACTCGGGCACATCGCGCCGGGGTTTCAGGCCACGTTTGCGGGCAATATTCCCATGGGCGCAGGGCTCTCCAGCTCCGCCGCCCTGGAAATCGCCACGGCCCTGGCGCTCTGCCGGCTCTATAAAATTACGGCGAATCCTTTGACTTTGGCCAAGATTGGCCAGGCGGCCGAGAACGATTTTACCGGCGCGCACTGCGGATTGCTGGACCAGATTTCCAGTCTGAGCGGCAAATCGGAAGCCCTGGTGTTCACGGATTTCAGGTCGCTGAAGGTCGAGACCCTTCCGCTATCAGCGGATATCTGTTTTCTGCTGGCCGACACTTGCGTCAAGCACAGCCTGGTGGCATCGGCCTATAACGAACGCCGGGAGCAATGCGAACAGGCCGCCGCCTTTTTTGCTTCCGTGCTCCCTCATCCGGTCGCGGCCCTGCGCGATGTCTCTCTGGATGAATGGAAGGCGTGTGCCGCGCGCCTGGAGCCGGCCACGGCACGCCGCGCGGCGCATGTGATCGGGGAGAATGCGCGCGTCCTGGAAGCCAACCGGCTCCTGCAGGCAGGGAACGTGCTGGACTTCGGCCGGCTGATGTATCGATCCCACCAAAGTTCGAAGATAAATTTTGAGAACTCCTGCCCGGAACTGGATTTTCTCGTCGACCAGGCCCGGCTGCTGCCGGAGGTCCTGGGCGCGCGCCTCTCCGGCGGCGGTTTTGGCGGCAGCGTGGTGCTGATGCTCCACCCCAGCGACGCGGATGCCGTCGGCAAAACCCTTGCATCCGTCTATGCGCACCAGTTCGGCCGCACCTGCACAACCCGCGTGATCCGGCCGGCCGCCGGGGCACGCGTGCTTTAATCCCGCTTATTTTGCCACGGGCAGATTGGTTTCCGGCGCGCGGGTCCCGCGCGACTTGTCGACGCCTGTCGCATCGAATTCTTCTTTGGCAACCGTATTATTTTTATCGGCCTCCATGGCCGTGAAGTACTTGCCGGCGCCGGCCGCAAATTCTTCCGGCGTCAACTGGCCATCGCCATTGGCATCCAGCTGTCGGAAAATGGCCATGCGATAAACTCCAAGCTCCGTAACTGTCACAAAGCCGTCATCATTGGCATCCATGGCTTCGAACAGCGTGGTCTTGTCGGTTTTGGCTGACTTTATCGCATTATCGCCCTTGGCGCCCGATCCGCAAAAGAAAGCGATATATTCCTCGGCCACAACTATGCCATCGTTGTTGGCATCCATTTCCTTGAACCGGCCCTGCTGCTCCTTGACAAACTCGTCGGACGTCAGCTGACCATCGCCATTGGCGTCAATTGCCTTAAACGATGCATCCCGGTAAGACGTGAACTCGGCCGCCGAAATGTTACCGTCGCTGTTGACATCCACTTTTTGAAAGACAGACGGTTGCTTGGCGGGCATCGAGGTTGGGGCCGCGCCCGTATCGTCGGCCAGAGCGCTGGTGGCCAGCATCAGGACAACCGCTCCTGCCAGCCGGGTAAAGATAGGTGCGTTCTTCATATGTTGATCCTTTGGTAGATGCCGCCCGGCTTGCGCAGCCGGCAGCGGGAGCCATGCTTAGCGAATTACAGATGATTGAAACAATATGGTTTTTTTATCACACGCCGATTGCACCTGTCGAGATTTCTTTCCGAAATTCATCAAGTAAATAGCAGTTGACGCCAAATTTCGGCTTGATACCATGTGTGGCTGTCTGAAAAGCCGTCTTTTTCAGGTCGTTTCTTCAAGGCGCGATAGCCAAGCGGTTAGGCACGGGTCTGCAAAACCTGTTAGACCGGTTCAACTCCGGTTCGCGCCTCCACCTTTAAGTCCCGTCATTATTGAACAAACCTTGGTTTTATTGACTTTTTCGCAAGTGGCAGAAAAAGGCAGGAAAGTGCCCAAAAGATGGCGGTCGAGTGCAACCAAAACCGGCCGGAATACACTTGCAAGGCCAAAAATGATGATCCCCAGCCAGAGATCGGGGTGCGATAGGCACCGGGAACTTGCCTTACGCTATCGCCTGGGCCATTTGTGGACATCGTAGTGCCGAGGCTGTGGCGTCCACGGTTGCGCCATGATCTGCCAAGCTAACAATCATGACCGGGCGGCTATACCGCAACGGATTTGATTACAACCGTAAACTTGAACAAATACCAAACAGGCTTATTCACAGGACTGGGTGACCCTGACAGCCCAACATGAACTATGATCTCGGCCGACTGCACGACGATACGTGCCTGAAGCCAACCAACAATACGCAAATATTAAGCAACATCTAGTTTCTGCTTGGCATAGCACAAAACACCTGACAATATGCAACTGGTTATGAAAATTCGCGCACTTGATTTATTTTGCGGTGCCGGCGGCAGCAGTTGGGGCGCACGCGAAGCAGGCGTCGAAATCATCGCCGCATTCGACCTTTGGCCCCTGGCTGGTGAAGCCCACGATGCGAATTTCCCCGAAGCCGAGTTCATCCCGGGTCGCTTAGAAAATTTGGATGTTGACTCGCTCGTGAAAGGATTTGGTCCGATTGACCTCATCCTCGCCTCTCCCGAATGCACCAACCACAGTCCAGCCAAAGGCAACAAGCCGCGATGCGAGCAAAGCAAGGAAACTGCGTTTCAGGTCGTTCGCTTTGCCGAGGCATTCAAACCGCGCTGGATTGTCGTTGAGAACGTTGTCAATATGCGCAAATGGAGCCGTTACACCGAGTTCAAGTCCGCGCTCGAAAAACTTGGATACAAGTTGCAGGAGCAGGTTCTGAACTCCGCGCATTTTGGCGTGCCGCAGTCCCGACGACGCTTGTTCCTTGTCGCTGACACAAAACACATGCCGCCGAAGGTGGCACCCCGGAAGATCGTCCCAAAAAATGTCGCCGGGATTGTGGATTTGAATGGAACGTATCGGTGGACGCAACTGCGACAGCCCAATCGTGCCAAGGCCACGCTCGAAAGAGCCGAACGTGGATTCGCCGTCCTCGGCAGAACCACGCCTTTCCTGCTCGTTTACTATGGTACGGATGGCAGTGGCGGGTGGCAACGACTGAACCGCCCATTGCGCACCATCACCACCGTAGACCGCTTTGCCCTGGTCAAGCCGGACACAAAGCACGGACACGTCATGCGTATGTTGCAGGTTCCCGAACTCAAAGCGGCGATGGGAATGCCGCCGAAAATGAAACTCGAATTCGGCACACGTCGCGACCGTATCAAGATGATTGGCAACGCAGTCTGCCCCCCCGTGATGAAGACTGTGATCAAGACCCTAATTTTAGCGGATTCACATGAGTAGAAACGCCTCAAATTTGCAAGTGGCTCGAATGCGCCCGAGGGCGCGATTGATTGCTCTCATCGGCGAGGAGCTCATTAGCGATGAACCAGTTGCTGTAGTGGAATTGGTCAAGAATGCCTATGACGCAGATGCCACCAAGGTTGACGTGCGGTTTGAGGGCGAAGTACCAGAGCACCCGACACGGATTGTAGTGGAGGACGATGGGTGCGGCATGAGCCTGAGAAATGTGCTCGGAGCCTGGCTTGAACCCGCAACAAACTCAAAACGAAAAACTAACGTTTCGCCCGGAGGGAGGTTGTATCTTGGAGCGAAAGGCATTGGACGCTTTGCGGCTGCTCGTCTTGCTCCTAGGTTGAAGTTGGAAACGAAACGCAAAAACGATAAGCGGGGCGTTACCGTGGACATCTCGTGGGAAGATTTCGACAAACTCAAATATCTTGAGGACATCAAAATTAAGTATGATGTCAAGGAGATACCAAATTTAGATCACGGCACCCGACTGACGATGGAACCCGTAGAGAAGGAGTGGAAACACGAGGATTATTCTAAGCTCCACACCCGCCTTTCACGACTCATTTCGCCGTTCAATGACATTAAGGGATTTGTCATCAATCTTTCGATACCTTGGCATCCCGACCTGCATGGTGAAGTTCAGGCGCCGGATCTGGTTTCGCAACCGCGGTACCTGCTCGAAGGACATCTGGATGACCAGGGTCATTTTTCAGGCAAAATGATTTTCGATGGAGAGACTCTCAAGTCATTCAACATGTTAAAAATAGGAGGTCGCGACGGGAAGCCTCTTTGCGGCGGGTTCGAGGTCGAGTTGCGGGCGTGGGACAGAGATCGTGAAGGACTCGAACCTTTGGGCAACAAATTAGGTCTCGGGATTGCGGAAATGCGGCGTACTTTGAACGATTTTTGCGGAGTCACGATTTATCGTGATGGATTCCGAGTTCATCCATACGGCGAGACGGGCAATGACTGGGCAAGGCTTGACCTGAGGAGTCGTCAGAATCCCGGCATGAGCCTCGCGAACAATCAAATCATCGCCTCGGTGAAAATATCGAGGACTAAGAACCCTTGCTTGAAGGATAAGTCTAATCGCGAAGGGATGGTGCTGAACGACGAGCACGTCGCTTTGGAAGACTGGTTCAAGCTCGTTTTGGCTGTGTTAGAGAAAGAACGCTATGACTTGCGGCCGCACAAAGAATCCCCAGAAGGTGTTCAACCGCTCTTTGAAGCCTTTGACTTAACTCCTACCGTCAAGGAAGTCCGAAGCCAGTTAGGCCCGCGACATCCCGTCACCAAACTCGTCAGCCAAGCCAGTGAAAATATCAAAAAAGGCGTTGAGCGCGTCCAAGACGCTTTTTCGCGGTTGTTGATGCTGTCCGGGTTAGGGCAGATGGTTGATATTGTCATCCATGAGATTGGAGCACCTATCGGTAAAATCGGCCGGCAATTGGTTGCCATCGAGAAGGAAGTTAGCTCGATTTCTGATCCCAATGTCTGCGAAAAGGTAATGGGAACACTGCGGCCTTTGAGGGGTTGGCTTGACCAAGTTTTGCTCCTCAGGCAGCGGCTAGATCCACAGATCCCCTCTAAACGCGGGCGGGCTACGACCTTCTTCGTAAAGGATGCAGTGGAAGATTGCTTTCATCTTTGTGAAGCGCTCTTGAAAAACCAGGGCATCAAGACGGAGATGACCGAGCCTGATGGACCGATTAGAGCAAAGATGTCAAGGGCAGTGCTGGACCAGATCCTTTATAATCTCGCAGACAATGCGATGTTTTGGATCACTCAACAGCACGGCCAAGGGAACGGCGGAAGAATCCACGTCCAAGTGGCCAAAAGCACAACCGGGTTTCGCGTAATTTTTTGCGATGATGGAACCGGCATTCCTCAAGAGGATCGAACCCGTATTTTTGAGCCGTATTTCACAACAAAGCCAAATGGCATGGGGCTTGGACTCCACATTGCCCGGATGGTAATCGAACCGTATGGCAGGCTCCTGCTCCATGAGGAAGGCGAGTTGCCTGGAGCATGCTTTGAGGCCCTCTTTGAGCATAACATCGGGCTTTAGATGAAAGTGCCATGAAATTGTTTTTACTCTTGGTGGACGACGAGGAGGAAGTGTTGCAACAACTCTCGGCAACACTTCCCACGCAACTTGATGGTTACGATCTTGTTTGGGATAAATGCCCGTCGTTTGAAGAAGCTTTATCTCGACTTGAAAGTCGCCGCTATGACGTTGTGGTCACCGACTTGGCCTTCCGAACCAAACAAGGAGTGCCTCCCGACTACCGTGGCATTAAGACGATCGAGCAAATCCGAGGAAAGCGATTCTGCCCAATTGTTGCATACTCATCACGCGCTAAACCCGAGGACCTGTTTGAAGGCGTGTTTCTTCGATTCGCAGATAAGGCGCGGGGAAATGACGACATCATTGCGAAATTAAAAGAAGTGCTGACCAGTGGTGTGCCAGCAATTGCCCGCCGACTGCATGATGAGTTGGATGGCCTGGGCGGTAGGTATCTTTGGGATTTCCTCACCAAGAAGTGGGAGGACCTTAAGCGAAGCAATAGTACTACGCCGGAAGCATTGGAACGATTGCTCAGGAGGCGAGCAGCAACTCAGTTGGCACGCTTGACAGGTGACACCGAGGTCACCGACGTAGGAGCTTCCGAATTCTACATCCACCCAAAGATTTCCGGTTCTGAATTGCGCCTTGGAGAAATTCTGAAGCGAAGAGATTCGGCTCAATATCGAGTAGTTTTGACGCCGCATTGCCTTCTGAAAGTTCAGCCTGGAGATACAGAACCGCGTGCGGCTTTTGTTCTCACCGTTAAAACGGCAACGGCACAGGAAGAAATCACAAAGGTATGGGATAGTAAAAAGAAGAATCTTAAACTCAAGACACCCAAAGATCGTGCTGATGTGGCGAGGCGATTAATTGGTTCCCCCCCTGACCTTGGATCTCCAAAAGGGCGATTCTGGTTCTTGCCGCGCTTCCTTGACATGCCGGATCTTTACTGCGACTTCATGCAGATCGAAAGCCTTCCTCTTGCGACAGTTCAAACGGACTACGAAGCTCTGGCGGTCCTAGACACCCCATTTGCCGAGGCACTTCAGGCGCGGTTTGCCGAGTTTTATTCTTCGGTTGGAACAGCAAATTTGCGCCCGAAGGATTTTCTGCACCTGATTCCTGAAGGAGAGACTGGAAAGTGATATGTTGTTATATCCCCCTGCAATGAGCTTCGACAAACTCTCCAAGATGCGGGATGAAGACTTGCTGTTGCTTCGGGCAAGACTTCGGGCTGAAATGCGCAAGAGAGGGATAGCCGATTCGGTTGGAGCGGTTGGTGAGCAGTTAGCCATCGAGCACTTTCGCAAGACTCCGTGCCTGCCGAAACTGCAACTGGCTCCGCGCGGCACGAAGAACGTGGACGCCCTTTCTCGCAATGGCGACCGCTTCTCAATCAAGACCGTTTGCGAAGGCTCGAAGACGGGGACCATCTACCCGGAACCAGATGACCGCGACAAACAACTGTTCGAACATGTTCTAATCGTGATACTGGCGGAGGACTGGTCGTTAGAGTCCATTCATCAACTGTCGTGGGCCAGTTTTGTGAAAGTGCGGTCCTGGGACAAGAGAATGAACGCGTGGTATGTCGCTATCTCCGCCCGAACCCTCGGCGCCGCCACTCCTATTTTTAAAGCAACAGAACCTCCAGATGCCTGACGTCTTTACAAATGCCAAGCGATCACAGGTCATGTCCCGCATTCGCGGGCACGGCAACAAAGACACAGAGCTTGCTCTGATACGCATCTTCCGTTCGCAGCACATCACCGGTTGGCAGCGGCATCAGCCCGTTTTCGGCAAACCGGATTTCGTTTTCCCCAAGCTGCGCATTGCGGTGTTTGTCGATGGCTGCTTCTGGCACAGCTGCCCGCTGCACGCCACCCAACCGAAAAACAACGCGCTCTTCTGGCGGAAGAAACTGAAAACGAACAAGGCGCGGGACCGACTGGTGACAAAAACACTTCGCAAGAGTGGTTGGCGGGTATTGCGAATTTGGGAACACGATCTGGCCCGCAAACGCCAAGCGAATTTTCTGAAGCGTGTCAAAAAAGCGTTGGCACCGTGAAGCACCTTACCTTAAAATAAAAGATAGCGATCTACTTGCCAAGCACAAGACGAATAATCGTTCAACAAGGACCGTGCAACACGCCGGCCATATTCCAACTTTCCGGCGATAGCCGGAAAAGCGGACGGCGCTTACAAAGGCTTCAGCTCGAAGGTATGCATTTTCGGCTTGCGGGCCAGGTCGATCCGGGACTCCAGATCGGCGATGGATTTGTCCTGTTTTTCCAGCTCCGCCTTCCGTTGCGCTTCAATATCGAGGCCTTGAATCCAGGCCGGGAACTGGAAGATTTGCACTTGGCGCCAGCGAACATAATATGCCGCGTTCTTTTGGATCACCAGGTTCAGCACCTGTTGGGCCTGTTTGGTGATCGGACCGGCCTGGAGCGCCAGATTGCACCCGGCGGCCAGTTCGGAAGCGGTAAATTCCCCGGTTTTTTCCCCATCGACCGCGAGGGCATAACGCGGCGCTTTGAGCCCGCTTACTTTCAGCAAGTAAAGGCTGAGGTCGTTCATCACCGGCGCCAGACCGAGCGCCTTATCGGCACTCGGCAGCACCGGCAGCGGCAGGGCCTGGTCCAGTCGATCGAAACGGAGAACGCCGTCGGTCACCCGGATATTCTCGATCCGGCAACCTTCCGCGGCCATCGCCTTTCCCGCCGCCGCATCGATATCCGCCGACGAAACCAGGGCCGGAGCACCAAGAGCTTTTAATATGATCCAAGCCATCAAGGTGTGGCCGACGGGACCGGGATGGACCGCATCGCCGCCGCCGATCGAGGCGGTCGCATTCGTGGCATGCCCGGCAACCAGAAACTTCATGTATGGGTCAAACTGATCGACGAACCCGGTTGCGTTGGATGTCGCGACCGCTTTCAGTCCGTCGGAATACTGACGCAAGCTCAGGTTGCGCACGTCCTTGTCCGGATCCGTACGCTTATCCTCAATGGGCTGCGGAGTCAAAAACACGACACGGACGCCTTTAGCCTTCAATGCGCGGGCGATCCCATCCTGGGCTGCGATGTATGTTTGAAATCGTTCCGGTACAAACGGCTTGTAGCCGTGATCGTTCATGCCGAATTTAATGGTCACCAACGTGGGATTGAAGAACAGTACGTCGCGTTCCAGGCGTTTTAGTCCGCCTGGCGCCGTATCGCCGCTCCAACCAGCATTCCGAAAACGCAGATTCCATTCCGGGAACCGGGTCAGCGCGAACACCTCGATGAGGTTGTTGTGAAATTTCTGCTCTGTAATGCTGTCCCCGAGGAATACCACGCGGTCGCCATCATGAATGCCAAAATCGCCGGCCGGCGTATGGGGCATGGCCGCGGAATTCGACGTTGCCGCAGCCCGGCCCATGCCGGCAGACAGGACAATCGACACTGCCGTATAAAAACCCAAAGCCCATCCGGATCGAAGATTTTTCATTTTTTTTGTTTCCCCCTGATGTGATTACGCAACGCATTCGGCCGGCATTAAATGGACTGCCAACGCAAACTATACTCGCGCCGGCCTGACGTCAATCATAGAATAAGATCAACGCGCAGAAATGCCGGGAGCTAATTCCAGATATCCGTATTCGGCAAGATAGAAGATCCCGTCCAGATATTTCCCGACGGATTCCTCGCCGACGGAAGAATTAACCTCGTATTCCGCTTCCCGCAAAAGCCGCGCAAGATCTTTTTTGCCGTCCATGTTCGCGAGGATGTTCGCAAACCCCCCATACATGACGCCGTCCGGCAGCGAACGCTTCTTTTCGATGGGAATCCGCGTGCAATCGAGCGGAAAGCCGTCAGTTGCGCGGCGCGGCACAATCCTCGACGCCTTGTCCCGCAGCGGCGAATGGGGAATGCTCTCGGCAAGCCGCGCCGCATGCGTTTTTGTTTGGCGGTCGAAGTCCGCAAGCACACGTTCGACGGCAGGGGAAGGAAAAAGCTCATGCAAACGGATCAGATTTTTCCGTTCGCATGCAGTCAGATGCAGAAAACACTCTTTCGGCGAACCGACCGGATGATTTCGCATGGATTCGAGGACTCTTTCCGGGCAGGCTGAAAAATAGTCGAGTAGTGTCGCGATCTGTTTTTCTGCGGGCGCGGCGAGCATCCACAGATAAGCGGCAGAAAAAGCGCATCGGCGCTTGAACGTTTCTTTATCGATGAAATCCATGGTCAGCAGGGAACTGTGATGGATTCCGGCGCAGCGGCCGAGAACCCAGACCAGCGGAATGCCGATCGTCGGATCGGCATAGCAGATGTCGTCGAAGTATGCCGAACCGGCTTTTGTCATCGAAACATATAATGGTTCGTCATTCATTTCGTCGATCAAGGCCTCAAAAAGCGGATTGCCGATGGAGGGCGATGCCGGGCCGGATTTTTTACATAGGAAAACGGCGCCCTTGACGCCGCCGAGGGAATCGAGATTGCAGCCGCCGATGACGCGTCCATGCCGGAACGCATTGTTCGTCGCGATATAGGCCAAATAGCCGTAGACCTCCATCGTGAAGACCAGCCGGACGGAAAACTCAGGCGTTCCGCGGGCCATGATCTGCCGGGCGCATTCGATCGAGGCGGCGACGCCCATCGCATCGTCCGTGCTCAGCGGCTCATACATATGGGCGATGATCCAGACCTCCTCCTGCCGCCGCCCGGGGATGAGTCCTGTGATCGTCTGGAAGGATCCTTCGTGCCGCCGCCCGTCGCTTTCGACGCGCAATCGCAGTGTCTTTGTTTTCGCGGCCGCGCGGAGTCTTTCCGCCGTGCGCGGCGTGACCGTGAAGCCGATGAATGGGCGGTCACGGCAGTTGACATGCCAGGACCCGCTGTCCGTCGCCGCGTTCAGCCAGGGAAGGGCGTCCATCGATCGTTCGCGCGCCGAAATATAATCCGCGACAAACCCGAGCGCGCCCTTGTCGAGAATGGGCCTAATCGAGTTCCGTGTAGCGGCGGTCTCCGCGTCAAAAAGGACCATCGCGCCACGAACGTCTGCGCCGTTGCGAAAATCCTGCTCCGTGACGAGTCGCGTTTCGATCCCGCCCGCGGGCGTCGCGACGGAGCCTTTCACCAGATGGAACGGGTGACGCGCATAGTCCGCGATCCGCTCCTCTTTCTGCGCGTCCTGATCGAGCAGCGTGAGACGCCCAAGGGAGGCGTCCCAGGCGAGCGGCATTGTCGCGTCGAAATAGGTCGTGCGCCCATCCGCCGGAAACTCGGCTGTTTCCACATTCGGGATGCCCTCGGCTTTCATAAGTTCGCAGGCATACTTCGCCGCGTTGGCGTAATCGCGGAAGGTCTGTCCGAATTCGCAGTTCCACAACCGTGCAGTATGCGCCATCAGGCGTTCGCCGTCTATGGAATTCAAAAACTCGCGGTAGAGCTGCTTCATTTTGTTCCTTTCTCAGCCGCCGTGAAAAAGACATCGTCGACGCAGACTTCGCCGGCATTGCAGCGAATCGCGCCGGAAATGTTGACGTCGGCGTCTTGTTTTTCATAGTCGAGTTGATAATGCTTCCAGTCATCCGAGTCGAGTTTCACCTTGCCGGCCGAATCGCTCCGAAGGTGGTTGTGCGGCGCGTACGTATAGACATACACCAGGAATTCGACTTCGCCGTGTCCCTTCGCGCGGAAGTTGATCCTGAATCGGTTGGGCGAAGGCTCTTTTGCCCACGGCCCGTAGTGCTGGAGGAGCGTTCCCGATTTCAGCTTGGCAAAGTAATCGTCCGCGTTGCCGCTTTGCCGGACCATTTCAAGATCGACGTTCTCTCCGGAAAGCGACCACTCTGACGGGACAATATTATTCGCCGCTTTGCAGCGCGGCGGAATATTGTTGTCTTCCCTGACTTTGTTGAACGATGGATTTTTCCACAGGCGCGGGTCGACTTCCTGGCGGGACATTGAGACGGCGCGTTTTCCCCCAAATTGGACGGGAAGAAAAACCGCAACGTCGTGCGGGCTTCCCATACTCCAGGTCGAGCTTTCACGCGGCACCTCGGAACCCATCACGTCGCCGCTGAGCTCCCGCGACCGCGAGACGTTCACCTTCCAGGCCTGTCCGTCGAAGCATTTTTCCCCGAGCGGCGCGGTCGGCACCCGGGTTTCCAGCACCCATCGGTCGCCGAGTTTCCTTGTTTTGACTTCCGCGCCGGACTCGAACGCGACGTCCGGGTCGGACCCCGGGCGTACAAAGCGATCGAAAAGCGTTCCGTTCGCATTGAAAATAAGGTGATAGTAGGATGCGCCCAGGTCCGGGTGCGTCAGGAAGAGCTCGATCGTGGCGTCCGTCCAGACGGGGCCATCATGTTCCTTGATGTCCGCCTTTATCTTGCCTGTCTCCGGTTCCATCGCCTCGATGCCGAAATAAATATTTTCGGGCTCATAGGTCACGCGGACGTAGGTCTGCTCCTTCG
>CAZTWL010000014.1:0-90061 GCA_964617825.1 uncultured Verrucomicrobiota bacterium | reverse complement strand
TTCTCCCCGAGGATTACCATGACCATCCTTTTTGCTGAAGATTAAAGACACTACCTTTACCGGTTTGCGTGACCGTGCGGTATCCAGGCCCGAACCGTTCTATCGGGCTGTGGCCATGGTCTACGATGCGGCAATCATCCTGGCCAGGCGATTTACAGTGGCACTGCCCGGATCGGCGCCGGCCGGTCAGGCGCTGGCGGCCTTGGCGGAGCGTCCGCCGCAGACATTCCACGAGGCTTTGCAACTGGCCTATATTTATCATGAGCTTCAAGAGATGGAAGACGGTTATTCTGTCCGTTCCATGGGCAGATTCGACCTGCTCTATAATGATTTCTATGTCAATGATTTGAAGGCGGGGCGCCTCACTCGCGATCAGGCCAAGGAAATGATCAAATATTTCTGGATCAAGTTCTATGCCAGGAGCCAGGGCAAGCTCTATGGCAAGCCGTTCCTCTTCGGGCCCGAAGTCAACGAGTTGTCTTATCTGGCCTTCGAAGTCTACCGGGAGATGCAGGTTGTCGATCCCAAACTCCATGTCCGCCTTGCGGAATCCACGCCGGAGAAGTTCCTCGAAACGGTGGCCGATTGTATCCGGGCCGGCTGCACCGGCATCGTGACGGTCAACGATGCCGGACAAATCGAAATGTTGCGCCAGAACGGCAAGACCTTGGCGGATGCCAGCGATTATATTCTAATCGGCTGTTACGAGCCGGCGGTCATGGGCAGGGAGCTGAACTGTTCCGGAGCGTCCACTTTGAACCTTGCCAAGGCCGTTGAACTGGCGCTGGCTTCGGACGATTTCGCTTCCTTTGATGGTCTGATGGCCGCCTATCTAAAGATTCTCGATGCGCAGATATCCCTTGCTGTCGACAGGGTGCGGCGGGGGGAGCGTCTGTGGGCGCAAATCAGCCCGTCGCCGTTGCTTTCCGGCACCATGGATGCCTGTCTTGAAAAAGGCCGGGATGTTTCCCAGGCCGGGGCGCAGTATAACACCAGCGGTTGCTGCTGTGTCGGCCTGGCGAATGCGGTCGACTCCCTGGCCGTGATTCAACAGCTGGTTTATGCGCAGAAGCGTTGTACGCTCGCTGAACTTAAAGCGGCTTTGGCGGTCAACTGGAAGGGCTATGAAGAACTGCGTCTCATTGCGCGCAACCGTGTTCCGAAATGGGGGAACAACGATGAGCGCGTCGATGGTATTGCCGTTAAAATTACGGATTTCCTCGGACAGCGGATCAATCATGAGCCGAATGCCCGCGGCGGTGTCTTCCAGGCGGCGCTCTACGCGATCATTAATGCCGCGAAGAGCTTCGGCAAGCTGACCGGGGCGTTGCCCGACGGACGTCTGGCCGGGGAGCCTCTGACCATGAACACCGGCGCTACCGCCGGAATGGAAAAGAACGGGGTTACCGCGCTCATCAACTCCGTCACCAAAATCGACCTTTCGCTGTTTCCCAACGGAACGGTATTGGACGTCATGTTGCATCCCAGTGTTGTCAAGGGGCCTGATGGCCTGCGAACGATTGGTTCGATTATCCGCAGTTATTTTGCTCAAGGCGGCATGGCCATCCAATTCAATATCTTTGATGCCGCATTGCTGCGCGAAGCCCAGAAGAATCCCGAAAAATATGCCAACCTCCAGGTGCGCGTATGCGGCTGGAACGTGCGATTTGTCGACCTCGCTCCGGAGGAGCAGTCGATCTTCATCGCCAAGGCAGAGGTGGCCTGATGAAAGGGTGGATGCTCGACATAAAGCGTATGGTGGTCCATGATGGGCCCGGCATCCGGACGACAATTTTCCTGAAAGGCTGTCCGTTGCATTGCCGTTGGTGCCACAATCCGGAGAGTGTTTTGTCCCAGCCCGAAATCGGCTTTTTGCAGAGGAAATGCGTGCGTTGCGGGAGATGCGCAAAGATTTGTCCGACCGGGGCGCACGTTTTCCAGGATGGAGAGCATGTCTTTAAACGCGAGCTTTGTCAGGCTTGCGGCAAATGCGTCGACGCCTGTCTGTCCGACGCTTTGGAATATTATGGCAAGGCGATATCCGCCGCGGATGCCGTTGCGGCTGTTCGGGAGGACAAAACCTTCTATGCCAAGTCTGGAGGCGGTTGCACCATCTCCGGAGGGGAGCCGCTTTTGCAGGCCGAATTTTGTGCGGAGGTTCTTAAGCATTTGCGTCAGGAGGGTGTCCATTGCGCCATTGACACATCGGGAGCGGTGAAATGGGCGGGCTTTGCGGCCGTCCTGCCTTACACGGATATGTTCCTCTACGATGTGAAGCATGTCGACGATCGCCGGCACCAGGAGTACACCGGCAGTCCGGTCCGCATGATTCTCGACAACCTCAGGCGCTTGTCGGAATGCGCTGTTCCCATAGAGATCCGCATTCCGATGATTCCCGGGTTCAACCTTGACGAGGCAAGTGTGGCGGCCATGGGGAAACTGCTGGCCGGTCTTACGAACATCGCGCTCGTGCGCTTGCTGCCATACCATCTGGCGCGTTCGAAATATGCGACGGTTGGGCATGCCGACACGATGCCGGATGTGAAGCCTCCGGATGCCGCCACAATTGCCCATGCCGCTGACATTTTGCGAAAAGCCGGGGTTGGCCGGGTTGCGATTCCATGAAGGCGAAAAAATCAAGGTTTTGGACCTGTGCCGGCGAGGGCGTGAATCCGGGAACATTGCCTTGTTTCTGGGCTAACTCAAAGCAATGAAAGGATACCGAAAGCAATGAAAAAATCGTCGACGCCATTCCAGCGCCAGGGATTTGTCATCTGCCCATATAGTTGTCGGAATACATCCGGAATCGACTGGGCAATGCTGATGAAAAAGGCGGGCTTAAATACTTTGGGCATTCATAACGGCGGCGGCCTGCAAAATGCAAGGAAACTTGGGCAGGTGTTGAAGACAATGATCGGCCATAATCTGCTCCAAAGCTGCCGGAATTTTGGAATCGACGTCGAATATGAGTTACATGCCATGTCGTCCCTGCTTCCCAGGCGTCTGTTTTCCAGTCATCCCGAATGGTTTGTGTATAATGAGAAGCAGAAAAAGCGAGTTCGCGATTATAATTTTTGTTTTCATGCTCCGCAGGCCTTGGCCACCGTCTGCCGGCAGACGGTGCGCCTGGCCCGCAGCTATCCGCCGACCACGGGGCGTTATTTCCTGTGGCAGGATGACATTTGTCAGAGCTGGTGCCGATGCCCGAAATGCCGCCCGTATGGCGCCGCCGACCAAAGTCTTCTGGCGATGAATGCCATGGTCGGCGCCCTGCGGCAGAACATCCCGGAGGCCCGGCTTGCATTTCTGGCCTACATCGATACGCTGGTTGGGCCGGAGATCGTCAAACCGGCGCCCGGCATTTTCCTCGAGTTTGCGCCGATTCATCGCTGTTATCTGCATGCCGTGAATGACAGGCGCTGCCGCACGAATGTGGCAATCTGGGCAAAATTATTGCATCTACTGACGATTTTCCCCGCAGCGGAAGCGCATGTCATCGAATACTGGCTTGATCAGAAATTCCTGCAATGCCGCAAGGAATATGCGTTGTCCGTCATGCGGCAGGATTTGAAAGCCTACCGCAGTCTGGGCATTCGGAGCGTGACCTCTTTTGCAACCTTCGATCCCAACCTGCCTCTCAAGCCGGTCCACATCGGGGACATCATGCGCTATGGAGAATGCATGCATGATTACATGCGAAGCTGAGTAGCTCGTGCAAGCGAAGGAGTAGGCGAGATCGCGATGATTTTTGCCTGCCGCTTTCTTGGTTACGAGTCGTTTCCAACAGCAATGTTGACACCATTTCGAGGCGGTGTATGCTGAACCGCAAGAAGTGTCCCGTCGCTTGTTTTTGTGTTTTTCGCGGTGTTTCTTGATGTTCGCGGTGCTAACCCGGAGAAGAAGGCAAATCGATCCCCATGGCAAAAAAACATCCTGTCGCCGTTGCGCTAAGCTGTGAACATCTGGACGGCTGCGTTGTGACCGGCAAAACATGTCCGCAGTTGGGGTGGCAATTCCAGTCGGAACTTCCCGGCGCCATCCAAGCCGCATATCGTGTTCTTGTCGCCTCATCGGATGCAAGGCTTGCCGCTGATGACGGTGATTTCTGGGACTCCGGCATGGTGCAATCCGGCGACACCATCGACATTCGCTATGCCGGCAAGGCCCTTCCGTCCCGTGCCGGTTGCTTTTGGAAAGTGAAAGTATGGGATGGAACAGGGAGTGAAGGTTCTTGGAGCGAAACTGCGCAATTCAGAATGGGATTGCTTTCGGAATCAGACTGGCAGTCGAAGTGGATTGGCTTGGATAAGGAGCCTTATGCCCAGATTCGCTATGCGCAAATGTTTGCTCCGGTCTATTTGAGGAAAGAGTTTGCAATCGGCAAGGAGCTCGAATCCGCCACGCTTTATGCTTCGGCCCTCGGCTGGTACGAGTTCAGGATCAATGGGCAGCGTGTCGGCCATGACTACTTCACGCCGGGTTGGACGGACTACCGTATCCGGCTCTATTATAATACCTACGATGTGACTGCGCTTCTGAAACAAGGCCAAAATGCCATCGGGGGCGTTGTTGCCGGAGGTTGGCATAATTGGCCGGATCGCGGCGGGAAAATGCGTTTGCTGGGCCAACTGGAACTGCAATTCAAGGACGGCTCGTCCGCGCTGGTTGCAACTGACGGCAGCTGGCGCGGTGCGCTTGGCCCCGAGCGCTATGCGCATCTTCTGTTGGGCGAGTCCTGCGACATGCGCAAGGCCATTCAGGGATGGGATACAACAGATTTTGACGCCTCGAAGTGGGAGGTTCCGGTCGAGGGCCTCGATCCCGGAAAGCCGTTTGCCTCGAAAGTCAATGTTCCTGCCAAACCTGCTCTGGAAGCCTATCCTTCGGCGCCCGTGAGAGTCTACCGTGAGCGGAAGCCGGCCGCCATCAAGAGTGTTGTCCCCGGCGAAATGTTCGTTTTGGACATGGGGGCTTACTACACCGGATTTGTCAGACTTAAGATCAAAGGCGCCCAGCGCGGGCAGCTCATTCGCCTCCGTTACGGAGACTGGATCAATAAGGACGGCACGCTCTTCAACGCCTATCTGCGTTTGGCGGTGAATATGGCGGACGAATATATTTGTTCCGGTGCGCCTGAAGAGACTTGGGAACCGCGTTTCACTTTCCATGGACATCGTTATGTCGAGATCACTGGCTGGCCGGATCCCAAAGGCCCGTCCGAAAGCGATGTGGTCGGGATCGAAATTACTCAATATGCGCCCGACACCATAAGCTTTGCCTGCGGCAGCCCGATGCTCAACAAGCTTTTCGAATCAATTGGCAATACCCGTCGGGCTTGCTTCATCGAGGCCCCGATAGATTGTCCGCAACGCGACGAGCGTCAGGGTTGGTTCGGCGATGCGCTGATTTTCGCCAACACGGCCAACTACCAGGCGCAGCTCCACTCCTTTTATCGCAAGTGGATGGTAGAAATTCTCGATTCGCAGCATAAAGGCGGCGGCTTCGCTCGCCTGGCCCCAAACAACAACGGCTATTGGCCGGACAGCGATCCGGATGGCGGGCCAATCTACGCTGATATCAGTGTGGTTCTGCCATGGAAAATTTACCGGCACTATGGCGACCGCGAAGTACTGCAAATTTTCTACCAGGCGATTTGCCGGTATGTCGAATTTCGCAAGACGACGCTGAGCAACTGGCTCAGGGATGAAAGCAAGGGCATTATTGCGATCACCAATGAGTGGTATGGCGACTGGCTTGCGATAGATCACTTCTTTACGGCCGAGACCTCGGAGTGGGGGGCTGATACCTCGATATGCTATGCGGCCTACACGGCAAAGATGTTCATGACCGCCTCCAAAATAGCTGCCGAGCTGGGGCACAAGGATGATGCCGCGCAGTTTCAAGGCTATTTTGAGAACGTCAAGCAGTCCTTCAACCAAGCTTATGTCGACGAGCACGGCATGAAACACCCGACACAAGGAAATTGCGCCCTGGCCCTGGCGTTCCAGCTTGTCGATGGCGCCGTACGCGCTCTTGTCTCGAAACAGCTGCGCGACGAGTTCCGCAAGCATGACTGGAACATTGGGACGGGGATCTTCGCCGCTCCAGCAGTCCTGCCCGCATTATGTTCCGCGGGCCATCCCGACGAGGCCTATTCCGTGATCCTCAAGGAAACATATCCTTCTTGGGGCTATATGATTAAATCGGGTGCGGCCTCGATATGGGAACGCTGGTATTCACGGCGGACTGAATTGCCGGAGGACGAGATCTGTCCGCCGGGAAGGGGGCCGTGCTTCGACAAGAACACGAAGCTGGGCAATAATTCGGCCTGCCATCCGGCCCTGGGAGCTGTCGGGGAATGGATGGTCGAGTATATCGGAGGCATAAGCCCTCTGGAACCAGGATTCAAAAAAATCAGGATAAAGCCGTTGCCGGATGCCAGGGTTGGTCTGGCCGAGGTCACCTATCTGTCGCCGATGGGTAAGATTCGGTCGGCCTGGACGCTTGATGGCTCCCGCTTGCGTATGGAAGTTGCAACGCCAGCCAATACCAAAGCCGAAATATGGGTTCCAGCCAAGAACCAAGAAGATGTGCAGGTTTCCGGCGATAAGGCTGTTCTGCATTTCTCCGGCATGCAGGATGGTTGTGCCGTCTTCACGGCGCTTGGCGGCAGCTATGTCTTCGACTCCGTCACATCTTCCTGATGCACGAATGCGGGATGTCCGCCATCGAAGGTATCAACCGCCAAAGAATGCAAATAAACGATAATGAAGCAGGCTAACCGAGCTTTGCGAAAAAACGCGTTCTTTTGCGGTTAAAATTCGTTGCTCATTTTTATTATGACGGGGATAAATGGCGCTCGCTTTTCGGAGTTCTTTCGGCTAATAATTTTGCGCGTTGATTAAATGTCGTATCAACAAGGAATGGGATTGCGACAAAATAACTCTTAGAGGAGAAAGACATGCAAAAAATGATTGCGGCCGCATTATTTCTGGCAAGTTTGCCCGTGTTTGCCCAATATCCGCGAATTATAGCTTATGCCGATAAGGAGTCCGCGCTCTATAAAGTAAATGAACCAATCAAGTTTCTAGTAAGCTTTATCGATGTTCCGGAGAAAAAATACAAGGATCCGCTTCCCGGCAATTATAAGATGGTGCCGGGTAAAAAAATCGACTGGGAACTGACCGGCGATGGCGGGTATAAAACGAACGGCACGATTGAGTCTGCCGATAAACCGGTTGTCATCGACGCTTCGCTTCCCCGCCCGGGATTTGTTCTGCTCAAACTCACCCTGAATGAAGGCGGTAAGGAAGCGTTCCAGCGTTTGGCGGGCGCCGGCGTTGAGCCCGAGAAAATCGAGTCGGGAACGAAAGCGCCGCCGGATTTTGATGCGTTCTGGGCAAAACAAATTGCCCAGTTGCGTGCGCGCAAACCCGAAATAACCGTAAAAGACATTGCCGCCGAATTCACAAATCGCCAGGCCGCCGTTTACGATGTCCGGATTGCGGATGGAGTCGTAAACGCGACGGGCATCCTGACGGTTCCCACGAATGCGTGTCCCGGCAAACATGCCGCGATCATCACGTTTGGCGGCGCAAGCTGGATAGGGTCGAGCCCGGCGTTTGGGTTGACTGCCAAAATGAATGCGATTGTTTTCACCATGAACTCGCATGATACGAAAAACATTGTGGCCAAAGAGGAAGTTCCGGAGATCCGCAGCCGCCCGGGCATCAACGATTACTATTCGCAAAATGCCGATGATCTTGACAAGTATATCCCAATAACCATTTTTCTCAGGATCATCCGTGCGTTGGACTATCTGAAATCCCGTCCCGAATGGGATGGAAAAGTCCTGATCGCCAGCGGCCCGAGTTTCGGCGGGGCCCGGTCGATCGTGGCCGCGGCTCTCGATCCGCAGGTTACCTTGTGCCTGCCCGGCGCGCCGGCGATGTGCGACCATCTTGGGCATCTCAACAATCAGATCGAAGGATGGCCACATCTCCTGAGGAGGAATCAGTATAAGAGCGATAAAGCGCTTTTCGATAAGGTTGTAAAAGTTTCGCCTTATTATGACTGTGCCAACTTTGCCCGGCGCGTCAAGTGCGAAACGATATTCAGCGTCGGATTTATCGATACAGTTTGTCCGCCCACTTCCGTGTATGCCGCCTACAATAATGTCCCGTCGGCAAATAAGAAGATTATCAACGGTCCGACGGCCGGTCATGGCGATGGGTTCAGGCTTGGCGAGCCGGGCGGGTTCAGCGCCGGCAACGATCCTCGTCTTGAAGCGGTATGCCGGGAAGGGGCCGTCGTGGCCAAGCCTTGATATCCGAGCCGTTACAATCCGTAATGGCAATCTGCCTGAAGTCAAAATCCGTTACCCACATGATCATTGACAATATCCGGGATTTTGCGCATGTTATGGATAAACGATTACTCATTGAGGTTTATCGGTGAATACGCAAGCGCATATCACGATCAAAAAACTGGCTGAGGAGATCGGGTTTTCAGTTTGCACGATTAACAAGGCCCTCAACAACAAACCGCGGATCAGTCCGGCAACCCGTGAGTTGGTGATCAAAGCGGCCGAAAAGTTTGGCTACCGTCCAAATAGTCTGGCCAAGGCGCTTGCCCGTCCGGTTCTTTCCATCGGCTTTGTGTATCCGGACATCTGGCCCAGCCATAACGCATTGCTCGTTCGCGGCGCCTGCCAAAGTCTGGAACGCCTCCGCGATCATCGCGTCAATTCATTGCTGAGACCGATTCCGGCAGGCGATGAAAAATCTTTCCTGTCGGTTATAAAAGAGTTGGCCGATAAAAAAGTCTCCGGGCTGCTTGTGTGCCTGTTTGATTATAGCCCGGAATGTTTGGACGAGGCTTGGCAGATCCTCAAGAAAAAAAACATTCCATTCATACTGCTCGGGAGTGATCTTCCTGGAGGACCACAGATTTGTTCCGTGTGGCATGACTGTCGCCGGTGCGGACGAATGGCGGCCGAGATTCTCGAGTGGATGGCGCCGGATCGCTCTGTTGCGATTTTCATAGGTCGGAAGGGGGTTCTGGATCACGACTTTAAAATCGATGGCTTTCAAAGCCGGTTTAATCAATCCAAAATAAAAGTGGTCGGGATTGGGGAAACGCATGATGACCCCGACACGGGGTATCCGGTGGCGCGGGAAATATTCGAAACACATCCGGACATTGCCGGTATTTATATTGGGACCGAAAATGCAGCCGGAATCTGCCGTTATTTGGCTGAGGCAAGATTGGCAGAAAAGGTCAAGGTCGTGGCCACGGGAGTGTCCGAAGATGTTTTTCAGGGTCTTCGGAGGGGGGTAATCCACTGTAGTATCAATCAAAATCAGCCGTATCAGGGGCGAACGGCCGCAGGGATTCTCTATAATTACCTTGAATTTGGCCGTGCGCCCGAATCTCCCGAAATCCTGATCATGCCGGAACTGATCTTGCGGAGCACGCTGGACATGCGTACCCCGGATGCATTGTGCGACGGCAGTATTTAAAATGAACAATGGGGTTGTCGTTCCCATGAAAATGGTAATCCAGGTTTATGCGTCCATATGTAGGACTGGATTGCCATCTTTGCGGGAATGACCGTCGTAATATATGACGGAAAGTTGCAGGGAGATGTTTTTTGATACAGTGGGGAAGCGTTTGCTACTTAAACGCGTAAATAATTATGAACGTAAAATCATACAAAAAAAAGATTAAAAACCCAAAAATAATTTCCATATCACCGCTCCAGTCCGGAGTGTTTGGAGATGGCGTGCACGATGACACGCCGGGCATTCAGGCGGTGCTTGATAGTGGTGTGCGTTTGGTGTGTCTGCCGCCGCCGCCAAATCACTATCTCATCAGTAAGACCTTGCGCGTCCATTCCGGGCAAACCCTTCATTTGGACCGTTCGACTGTGATCCGGCTGGCGGATCATGCCCATGCCCACATGCTGACCAACGCCGATCATGACGCCGGCAACGCCATGATCACAATAATCGGCGGCATTTGGGACGGCAATAATGCCCACCAAACCTGCGAATATCACCAAGGCGTTGACTGGCACATGCCGTACGATCCCAAACGCTATCTTGGTGTTCTCATTCAGTTCAACAACGTCACGGATTTGCGGATTGCCAACCTGACGCTCAAAGATCCGGAGATGTTTGGCATCCAAGTCGGCAATCTATGCCGATTCACGATTGAGGACATCACCTTCGACTACAATATGCTGCGTGGCAACATGGATGGCGTGCATCTGCACGGCAACTGTCGGCAGGGACGGATCGCCAATCTCAAGGGCGCGACAAATGACGACATGGTGGCTCTTAACGCCGATGACGGCTGGATGGCCGAGATGAGTCGCGGTCCGATCGAGGACATCCAGGTGGACGGACTATGGGCCGAGAACGGCTATACCGGCGTACGGATACTGTCCGCCGGGTCACCTGTCCGCCGGATACACATCGCCAATATATTCGGAAGTTTCCGCTATTTCATAACCTCCTTTACCCATCACAACGTACATCCTGACGAGCCCAGCCAGATCAGCGATATTGTGATTGATGGCGTCTTCTGTGCCAAACCATCGGCTCCGCTGGCACGACCGCTTGCAAGCGATGAGTCGGGCCGTCACACATGCCCTTTATTCTGGATTGAACCGCACGTGCGGGTCGCCAATCTTAATCTGGTGAACATCTTGCGCCGCGAGCGCCTGGAGAATGCCCCGCCCACCGTTTTCGTCAGCAAAAATGCGACCGTCGAACATTTGGGGATTCGCGGCGCCTGTGTCACCAATGAAGCACTAACATCGCTGGACTTTCTGGTCAATGAAGGGATCGTTGATTCGTTACATCTGGCCGATGTCCACCTCAAGGTTTCGGGCGGTGAACGGCGCGGACATCTATTGGTAAACCACGGAACGATCAATCGTCAAGCACGCTCTAATTGCCAGATGGATAATCTCTTGGATACACCAGCTCCGGACTGATGGCGCTATTTGGCGGTAACAATGCCTTTGATTGCAAGGGTGGAATTGCCAAAGGCCGGTTTTCGATAGTATTCAAAGCAAACGATTATTCGAATAAAAGAGGAAGTTGATATGTCAAAAAACATATTGAACGAAGCATTGCTAAAACTGGCGCGGGATTGGCCTAGGGCCGCGTTTGGCGAGCGGGATGATTCTTCGCTGCGCGTGGAGTTGACGTGCCTAAGCCAAGGGTGGGGGTTGCCCAAGCATGGAAAATCAATTGTTAATGGGCCGCTTTGTTTGGGCGACAAAGTTTTTTCGTCCGGTATCGGCACGCATGCCGATAGCGAGATCGTATTGAAACTTCCATCGCTGGGAAAACGATTATGCGCGGTTGTCGGGATGGATCGCAACTTAATCAGCTTGAAGCACCATTCCCGGAAAGAGCGAATTGTTTTCTCCGTTGAAGTCGGAGGAAAAGAGCTGTTTGCGTGTAAACCCCTTGGGCTGGACAGCCCGCCTCTTGAAGTTAAAATCGATCTCAATGGCGCGCGCGAGATAACGTTGAAGACGCGTGACATCGGTGGCAGCATCAAGTTTGCCCATGCCGATTGGGCAGATATCCAAATTGAGCTCGAGGACGGGGCCATCGTGACGGTGGGTATGCCGCAAAATCTTCCGAAGGGAGGAATTCCCCCGATTTCGTTCAGGATGAGTGGCCAGCCCTCGTCCGAGGTGCTGGAGCGTTCTAGCTATTTGATGGAAATTTTGCCGTCCGGTGACGGTTTTTCACAAAAAAAGGTGGCATGGCACGATCCCATATACGGTCTGGAGGTCGTGGTGGAGGCGACGGAATTTGCCGGTTTCCCCGCTGTAGAATATGTGCTTCGCCTCAAGAACAACGGTAAAGTCAATACACCAATCATTGAAGATATTCTCTCGGCGGATTTCTCATGGCCGGCTGCTGCCACCACCGTGCTTTATCGCTCCCGCGGTTCCGCCGCGATAGTTGAAGACTTTTTGTACTCAAAGGAAGATCTCGCTCCCGGCACAAACTTGCGAATGACAACGACCAGCGGACGATCCTCGCATATGTGGCTTCCATTCTTTAATGTTGAAACAGGCAAAAATGGACTTGTGATGGCGATCGGCTGGACCGGGACATGGCTTGCGGAATTCAACCGGCTTGATGAGGATGTTCTGAAAATCCGAGCCGGCATGGAGCGGACCCGGCTTACGCTTCATCCCGGCGAGGAAATCCGGATGCCGCGGATTCTGCTCATTTTCTGGGAAGGCGAACCGTTGAACGGGCACAATCTTTTGCGACGTTTCCTCGTGCGCCACGGGACGCCGCGCCCGGGCGGCCGGCAGCCGATAACGCCGGTTGCATTTGCCGCTTGGGGTGGCTCGCCGACTACCGCTCACATTGGACGGATTGCGCAACTTGAAGCCGAACATGCCGGTTGCGACTGCTACTGGATTGATGCTGGGTGGTATGGCCCGAAAGGAACAAGCTGTGAATCGGTATGGTCCCCCGGATGGTATAAATGTGCGGGCCATTGGTCGGTAAATCCCAGCGCGCACCCGGACGGGCTCAGGCCAATCGGCGATGCCGCACGCAAAGCTGGAATGAAATTTCTGCTCTGGCTCGACCCGGAACACGCGATAGCCGGTACACCCTGGCCCAAGGAACATCCGGAGTGGTTCCTTGGAATTCCCAGTGACGGAGCATCGCTCCTGCTCAATCTTGGTATCCCGGAAGCAAGGCGTTTCGTGACAAATTATGTCTCCGACCTGATCACGCGCGAGGGCGTGGACATTTACCGGCAGGACTTCAATATAGGCAACCCGCATCTCCTTTGGCAGGCGGCGGATGCCCCCGACCGCATTGGCATGACCGAAATCAGGCATATAGAGGGGCTTTATGCGTTCTGGGATGACTTGCTGCGAAGGCATCCGAACCTGCTCATAGACAACTGCGCCGGCGGCGGACGCCGGATCGACATAGAGACCATCAGGCGAAGCATCCCCCTGTGGCGTAGCGATTATCAATGCTACCCGGAATTTGACGCCACCGGCAGTCAAATCCAGGGAATCGGGCTGAACTATTGGATCCCGTTCAGTGCAATGGGAACGTTTATCCGTCCGAACGACACGTACGATTTTCGAAGCGCCCTGGCGGCGGGCATTGCCTTGACGCCGCTGATCAACGATGCAAATAACATGCCGAAGGATTATCCCTGGCCGTGGCTCAGAAACATGATTGCGCAGCTGAAAAGGTGCCGTCCCGCGTTTGCGGGCGACTTTTATCCGTTCATTTCCTGCTCCGCTGTCATGGACAACTGGACGGAGATGTCTTTGCGCGCTGCAAGCCCAGGCAGCGGCAGTGATCATTACCGGGCTGCAAAGGACATTTGGGTGGCGTATCAGATGCACCGGGACGATCTTAACGAAGGATTTCTCGTTGTTTTCAGGCGGGATCAAAGTCCGTTCATTTCGGCGCAACTTGCGCTCAAGGGACTCGATGGAAATAAACGCTATATGGTGGAAGACGCGGATACCGGCGAGAAGCAGGAGATCGCAGGTGCCGCACTTCTTTCGAAGGGACTGTTGGTTCAGATCCCCAATCCGCGCGAAAGCCGGCTTTTTTTCCTGCGGGCACTGTAAAATTCAGCAATCTTTTTAGAAGTAACTATGATTATCGCGAAGATCTTTACATCAGAATTGTTTGTTGCCGCATGGTTGCTTTTAATATTCTGGGCCATGCAGGTCGTGGCCCAGGTTTTATTCAAGTATGGCAGCGGAGGGACGTCGGCCAGATGGTGGATTGGGTTTGCCGCGGGAAACGTGTTCGGCGCATCCAGCATCCTGCTGCTGATGAAACTCTACGCGCGCATGAATCCCAACCTGGCACTGGCGCTGGGCGTGGGCGGGTCATTCCTGTTTTCGCAATTTGTTTTAAGCTGGGTTTTTGAAAGCCGTCTCCTGGTTTCGCAATGGATCGGATTTTTATTGATCACGGCGGGGATGGTGTTGGCCAGTCTGGATTTGGCTCATAACTGAATCGCAATGACAATTATTGGCGGAAGGCAAATATTCCATTAAATCAAAACGAGGATAATCACCATGCAAGCATTTGCGAACTCTGCGCGGAATATCTTTGATTTAGCTAAGTCTGAGATGCACAAGAAGCTCGGAGCCAATGCAGGCTTGCCGCATAAACTGGGACCGGATTTTAATTATGGCGGCCGGGCCTTCAGCGACGGCCGGTGGATACATGATATAGAGACGCTTGGCGGCGGCGCTGACTGCGATGTTTATCGTTCCATTTATACGGCCCCGGATCATGTTTTGCAGCTTCAATTGGCCATCAGAATCTATAAGGATTTTCCGGTTGTGGAGTGGCTCCCCGAATTGGTGAATATTGGCAATAAGCCCAGTGGCATAGTTGACGATTTTCAATCATTAGCGTTTGAATACGAAGTTCAGTCCCAAAACAAGGAAAAGGAATACGCGTTCAAGGCCGTCAACATCCGTCGTGCCTTTGGCTCGAAAAACAGGCGCGACGACTTTGTGGATCAGCCGTTCCTGTTGCGGGACCGATATCCCGATAACGCTTTGGTTATGGACACCGATGAGGGACGCTCCTCCGCCGTCTGGCTGCCATTCTTCGGCATCGATTTCTCCGATCAACGCGGCTTCAATGTCGGCATCGGCTGGTCCGGCGCTTGGAGCGCCAAATTCAAACTCAACGATTCCCTGTGCGTAAAGGCCGGAATGATGAAGACACATTTTCGCGTTCTGCCAGGGGAAAAGATCCGGCAGCCTTCGATCTTCATTCACTATCGCGATGGGCTGACCGTGTGCGAGGGCCAGAATCAACTCCGCCAGTTCATCCTGAAATATCACTCTCCGCGCGATGCCCACGGCAAAATCATCAAGACGCCGCTTCCGATTACGGCTTGGGGCGGATTCCCGACCAATGATACCCTGGCGATCCTGCAGAAGGTCAAAGAGCATGGTTTCGACTACGATACATTCTGGATCGATGCCGGCTGGTATGGCCCTGACCGTTGGGTTAGCCCCGTGGAATACGAGAAGAGCGATTGGCAGTCGACGGTCGGAGACTGGCGAGTGAATCAGGTGCCGCATCCGGGTGGATTCCGTTCGATCGCCGATGCGATCCACGCTCAGGGCATGAAATTCCTCCTGTGGGTTGAGATTGAACGCGTGATGCCCGGCACGCCCGTGGCTTTGGCGCATCCGGACTGGATTCTAAGCACCAAGGCCAATCCAAAGAGTTTGCTCCTCAATCTTGGTAAACAAGAGGCGCGCGACTGGGCGGTTGAAACGGTTGCGACGCTGGTTCGGGACGAAGGCATTGATCATTATCGTCAGGACTTTAATTTCAATACCATTCCCTACTGGGCGGAGAAGGATGCCGTGGATCGCCAGGGCATTTCTGAGGCCAAATATATCGCCGGACTTTATGAGTTCTGGGACACGCTGCGCGAACGCTTCCCTGACATGCTTATCGATAACTGCGCGAGCGGCGGACGGCGTATCGATTTTGAAACGATGTCGCGCAGCATCTGCCTCTGGCGGGCCGACCTTCTTGGGCGTCCCTGGTTCGATTGCAGCGAAGTCAACCACACTGAAATCCATTATCTGACGCAATGGGTTCCGCTGCATGCCGGCGGAGTGACCGTCAATTCGGGCGACGATTATGCCTTCCTCAGCGGCATAACCTCTGGCGTTTCCTGTTCCTATCCCGAATTCAAGGCGGGATACGATTATGCCTGGCAGAAGGAAATGATCGCGAACGCGAGGCGCATGATGAAGTATTTCTACGGCGATTTTTATCCGCTCAGTGCGCATCCCGAAGACCCGAAAGTCTGGAATGCCTACCAGTGCCACGTCCCGCAATCCGGCGACGGCTTTTTCATTGCTTTCCGCCGCCCGGAATGTGCGGATGCCGAGATAGTCCTGACGCTCCAGGACATTGAGTCCGATGGCGATTACGAACTCGAAAAGTTCCGGGGCGACACGGTAAAAATCAATGGCCGGGAGCTTCGTAATTTCCGGATTGTGCTGCCCGAGCCGCGCACCTGCGCACTGTACTACTACACTCGAAAATAATCCGAGCGGATGCAGTTCCGTGCCAGGGCTCACAAAGAAGAAATATGTCTATTGCAGCAGCGCCGGCGATGGCCTGGTTTTGATCAGGGATGGCTGTGACCAGCTGGCGCGGTGGCGGGCGTCAAAGTCGACTCGGAAGACGGCGGCGCCAGTTTCAAAAGGCAGGCGCTTGACTTGTTGAAGAAAAGGCCGGCCACGGCGCCGGTCATCAGGCAGGCCAGTGTGGCGGCCAGCAGTGCCCTGGGGCCAACGGCCACAATATCCTTGCGCCGTGCCGGCGCCAGCGCAACGATGCCGCCAATAAATATCGCCAGCGAAGCGATATGGGCAAATCCGCATAGGGCATAGGCCATGATGACTACTGTACGGGGATCGGTCATTTGCCCGGTCCTGATGCCTATCGCCAGGTTCTGGTAGGTTGGCACTTCCGTCAGGATCAGCCTTTGTCCCAACAAATTGGCCGCAAAGGGCGCATCGGCTGGCGGGATGCCTATGGCCAGTGCCAGGGGATAAAATACATAGCCCAGGATTGTGGTCAGGGATCCGTGGCCGCCGGTCAGCGCGCCAATCAGCAGATCGGCCAGTGCCAGGAGTCCCATGAATGCCACCAGCAGGGCGACAATCCCGCCGACCAGTTGCAGTCCCGCCATGGCGCCGCTAACGATGGCATCGATCCAACTGGCATCTTGCGGTGAATCCATATGCACGTCCAATCCGAGCGTGACTGGGTGCTCTTCCTCTGGAACCACAAGCTTGGACATCAACAGCGCAGCCGGCGCCGACATGAACGAAGCGGCGATGAGGTGTCCGGCGATGCTGGGGAAGGTGTCCGCCAGGAACAGCACATAAAGTCCCATGGTGCTGGAGGCCACCGTGGCCATGCCCGCCGTAAGGAGCGTGCAGTATTCGGAACGCGTCATGCGCGGGAGATAGGGGCGGATGGCGGTGGCCGACTCGATGCCGACAAAAATGTTGCTGGCCGTGTAGAGGCTTTCCGCGCCGCTGATCCGCATCAGGCGGGTAAACAGGCGCGCAAAGCCGCAAATGATCACCGGCATTACGCGCCAGAAATAGAGCAGCCCCATCAAGGCCGAAAAGAAGATCACGATGGGAAACGCCTGCGTGAAAAGGACAAAGCCCACGGCCTTGGAATCGGCCAGGCTGCCGAACACGAAGCGCTGGCCGGCCTGTGCGACATCCAGGAGTTTCAGTACCCAGCCGTTCAGTAGCATGAATCCATGCCGGCTGGCGGGGACCATGAAGATCAGAACTCCCATGATGAGCTGCAGTGCCAAGCCCCAGCCGATCAGCCGGAGATTCAAACGCCGATGATTGGTTGAGCAGGCCCAAGCCAGGGACATGCACACAAACAGGCCCAGAATGCTGATTATATTATAGCGGTCCATAAGAGGAGGGCAGGATAGCGGCTCCCATGGTAATTTCAAATCGAAAATATGATTGGTTTGAGGTGCTTGCGCCTTTTAGCGGCTGATTATGCGAATCCGATACCCAGATGGCCACAGCGTGATCGCCGCAGATTCTTTCCCGTCTTCGCTTACCGTTCACATTTCCAAACAATGTCGTAAGGTTCTTTGCCCGTATCTTTCTTGCCGGTCGGCTTGGGCTTGCCGTTGTCGTCCTGCTGATCTTTGCCCAAGCTGTAGAGGATAAATCCGGCGTCGGCCTTGCGGTAGATGAGCGCTTTCCCGGTACAGGGATCTACCGGAATATTTGCAAGGAATTCCGGCGCCAGCTTTTCCAGCGTATCCGGGTAGGCGCCGTTTTTCTGCTTGAACAGTTTTAGCGCCAGCCCAACCCGGGAGATATTTACGGCAGCGTCATGTTCGGCCTTCCTTTTAACAAGCTCGTTAAAGTTTGGAATAAGCATGCGTGTCAGGATGTAATAGGGGGGAAGCTGTTGATCGAGCGGATGATTTTGCATTATTTCTGCGGCTTCCCAGTAGGGCATTTTATAATAATCTTGCTGCTGGGACATCAAATTCAGATAAACAGTAATATCTTTTTTCGAGATAGGCGCATATGCATATTTCAATCCCCAGAAGAACCATTGCGGGGCATTCTCGTCCACCAATGCTTTAAAATCGCGGAACGAACCATGCTGGATAGCCTGAAAACACCATAATCCCATTACCACTTCGACATCCATGCTTCGAATCCACGACGTGGCATCGGTGTGCTGGGCTAATTCCGCGATCAGGATGCGAGCTTGATCGGGCGAGACATCAGTTTTGTCCGCCATACGCTCCAGGCGATCAATCAATATTTGATTACACGCGATTCGCACCAACTGGGTAATCAGCCCCGGTTCCTGTTTTAAGAGATGAAACAGCTCAAGGCCTTCCAAGACTGTTGCCCACGCTTCTGCACCATTTCCATCTTGGGTGGCCAGTTCGGCCTTGATACTCAGGAATCGGGCCATCTGTCGAAAGGAGATCAGGTTGGGCAAGAGCATGCCGGGTCCGTCTTCATACTTCAGGTTGTTATTATAGCCGGACTTTTGTGAGGCTTCATGCAGGACGGCAAAAAGCGCCTGCATCTCCGGGGCCTGGATCAGGCGCGGAAGCGCTTCGCGGTGCGTTGCCGGCCAAACGCTGATATCAAGCACAGAATTATTTGTAGTAATCAGGCTGGACAGTTCTTTTATCGCTGATGTTGCCGGAGCATTTGTGATGAGGGCGCTTGCCTTTGCAATCAGCGGCGCCGCGTTCTTGTCATCCGGGATTGGTGCGGGCCGGATTTCAGCGACGGTCAGTGCCCGGCCCTCGGCCTTGAATTTGGCCATGGTTTGCCGGAGTTCGCGGCCGAAGACCACGTTCATGATGAGAGAGGCCAGCATTATTAAAACCAGTAACATGCCAATGCCAATTCCCATCCACTTCATGATTTTTTTAACGATTTTCATGGTCAATCCTCCATTTTGTTGTGCCTATAATAACTCCGTTGCCTGCAGTAACTGGTTTTTCCGATGCAGAAATTCGTTAATATTGCCCTTGGGTTCAGGCAGCGCCGCCAACATCCGCAATCGCCGGGCGACCGCGGGGTCGCAGCCTAATTCGACATATAATTGCTCCGTGGCGGTCGGCGTGTTGTCGAGTGCCGGGGCCTGTTCTGCGAGGAGGGCGCTTATCCGGTGTTCATCCAGGGCGATAACGATGCCGTTCAAAAGGAGCAACAATGCCGCGGCGGCGGCATAATAAGTGGGCCAGTGCCAGATGGCCCAGGCCGGGGCTGACTCGTTCCAAGCGGCGTGTGCGGCAGTCAGGATGCGGGTGCGTGCGACTACCGGTGAATCTTTGAGCTTGAATCGCGAAAGTTTGTTTTCAATCTCAGATTCGTTCATGTTATCCTCGCGTTAATTTCCTGTGAAGTTTTGCCACGGCATAGCGGTAGCGGCTGGCCGCCGTATTAAACGAAATATTTTGTGCTTTGGCGATTTCTTCAAACGTCATGGCTTCCAAGCATTTCATGTTAACGACTTCCCGTTGCTTAAAGGGCAGGGCCAGCAGCGCCCGGAACACCTCGGCGCCGTTTTCGGACTGGTCCGGTCTTTCCGTATCGCTGACCAGGACATTCAGATAGTCATCAATATTCACGGTTTGTTGCTCTCGCTTATTCAAGGCATCCCGGGACAGGTTGCGTGCCATGGCGAATAAATATCCGACCATATTTTCGACTTTCAGCAAGTGGCGGCGCTTTTTGGCCAATCGAATAAAAAGCTCCTGAATCACGTCCTGCGCCTCCGGTTCCGAGCCCAACAGGCCCAGCACATAATGGTATATCCGCTGTCCCAAGCTGTCGTAAATGATGTCCAATGCTGTCGGATCATCCTCTCGGATCAGGTCTTTAATGCGGTTGATAGGCACTTCATCCATATTCCGGACTCCGACCTTTAGTAATAAAGACTGTTTTGAGGCCTGAATTTGTCTAATTATTTTGCAAACATTGTATAACGAAAGAATGGGATTGTCGAACAGTCCGGCAATGTGCATAAGTTGGCCTGTGTTCATGCTTTGCTTTGATCTTGACGGATATGGCGGGATGTTTCATATTGATTTTATACGAAAGGGCTTGGGTTGGATTGCGTGTTGGGACATTGTCTTAAAGATTGTCGGGCTATTGTGTGGGCGTGCGTTCCGGATTGAAGGAAGACGTTGAATTATGTGGTGGAAACGCTCAAGTGAACCAAAACGGCGGCGCTGGTCTCGTGTGGAACGGAAAGGCCGGCCGGAATCTATCCTGAACTTTGGCGCCCGTGATCGCTCCAGTCGCAAGGAATGGGGACACCGCCTGCTGCTATTGGGGATCATGCTGTCCAGCCTGGCCGCATGTATTGTCCTTGTTTGGGTAGGAACCCGGTACTTAGGGCAGTTGCTTTTTCAGCAAAACGAACTTTTCCGCGTTCGGGACATCAAGATCGAATGTAACGGTGACATTATTACGCCCAAGCACATTATGGACTATGCCCGCTTGTCGGAACTGAAATACCTGTTTGCCGCGAATATCGATGAGATCCGCCGTAATTTACTGCAGCAAGTGCCGCGGCTTAAGTCCGTAGAAATCAAGCGGCGGCTACCGGGTGAATTGATTATCCGGGTACGGGAACGCATCTCCATGGCGCAACTGGAGGTGCATCAATATTATCTAACGCTGGATCGGGAGGGCTACGTGCTGGGAAAGGCCGCCGGATCGAAAACCATGCCGATCCTGGTAGGTTATGACCTGCCGGGAATCCGTCCGGGCGTGCAATTGAGCGCGCCTGGCGTCCGGAATGCTCTGGAGGTCCTCGATGTCTGCCAGACAACGCCAGTCGGCCAGAGGGTCCGAATCGCTTCCATCGATGTGCGTAATGTGCAGGCGTTGGAACTCCACTTGGCGAACGGCGAGCGGGTCCTGTTGGCGTGGAACCGCATGGGCGAGGTATCCTCGCTGGCCCGCGAACAGCTGGAGCAAAAACTTGCGCGGTTGGCCGAAAGCCTTAAATCGGCTGCCTCTCGCAGCAAGCGCATTGCCTGGATCGATATGACGCTGGAGAATAATTTTCCAGCTCAGGAATACTGAAGAAATGCAGGTTTGAGAATGCGGAAGGAAGACTGGCGTCGGGCAAGGATAGGGGTGGGTCCATTCGTTGCTGCTCTCCGGTTTTGACTTCCGACAGGAAAGGATAATAAGAATGGCGTCCGAGCCGATTGTGGCGGTGGAAATTGGGACATCCAAGGTGTGTGCGCTTGTTGGAGATGCGCGCGAGGACGGGCATATCATGGTCACCGGCGTGGGGTGTTGTCCTTCCTGTGGCGTGCGCAAGGGCGTCGTTATGGATCTGGAAAAGGCCAGTGCCTGTGTGCGGACGGCTATCCAAAGCGCCGAGCAGAGCGGCCAGGTAGAAATCGGCAAGATTTTTTTGGTGATTGCAGGCGAACATATTCGCAGCATGACCAGCCAGGGGAGCACGCCGGTTATGGATGTGAAGGCGGGAGTGACGCAGGACGATATGACGCAGGTTATGGATATTGCACGGGCCGTCAACCTGCCGCATGACCGCGAACTTATGCATTCGATTCCGCGGAAATACATGGTGGACGATCAGTTGGTTGTAAGTAACCCGGAAGGCATGCGTGGCGCAAAACTTTCGCTGGATATGCTTATTGTTCACGGCGCGCGGAATGTGTTAACCAATGCCGTCCAAGCTGTGCGCAATGTTGGCCTGGACGTCATGGATGTGGCCTTTAGCGGTCTGTGTGCCTCGATGGCGACGCTTACTCCGGAACAGAAGGAATGCGGGGTGGCGCTCCTGGATCTTGGCGCGGGCACAACCAGCTATCTGGTGTATGCCGGCGGTACGATTGCTCTGGCGGGGGTTCTGGCGGTAGGCGGCGATCATATCACCAACGATATTTCCATCGGTTTTTCAGTTTCTTTGAAACGTGCCGAAATGCTTAAACAGGAAGCCGGGTCGGTTATTCCCGATGCCAGCATGCATTTCCAGCGCATTGCGATTCCGGCGGAGGTCGGCTTCCCGGCCTGTTCGGTGGCCGCTTCCGACTTGAGCGCCGTCATTCAGGCGCGGATGGATGAGACGCTGGAATTACTGGCCGATCTTTTTAAAAAGCAGGGACTTACGCAGCGATTGGGCGCCGGCTTGGTATTGACGGGCGGCGGCGTTCATCTGAAGGGCGTTGTGCCATTGGCGGAACAAATCTTCGATTTGCCCTGTGTGATTGGCGTGCCCGTGAATTACAGCGGAATGGCCATGGCGAATGAGGGCCCGGAATATGCCGTTCCTCTGGGGATGCTGCGCTATGCCGTGCGCAGTGGCGCCTATCGTCAAACGGAACCGATCGGGTGGGGTGGATTTCTGGGCAAGTTATGGGGGCGATCATGAGCAGCACGGGCACAGTTTACCAGCCGTCGGCGGCGCCACAGGCGACCAGGGATAAGGGCGTGACGCGCTTGGCTCTCCCGCGGACACTGGTGGTGGGTTTGGGCAATGGCGGGTGTAAAGTCGTGGCAGCCATGGCCCGACAGTGGAAGGAAGGGCCGCGCGTCGTGGCGGTCAACACGGATGGCCGCAGCCTGGAGGAGGTCGGTGATCTTCCCGGTTTGCACATCGGCGTGCGTGTCATCAAGGGGTTAGGCACGGGCGGCGAGCCGCGGATGGGACAGCGCGCGGCGGAATCGGATGTCGAGGCGATTCGCGGGCTGTTCCGGGATGTGGATGTTGTCTTTCTTGTGGTCTGCCTGGGGGGTGGAACTGGTACCGGTGCGGCTCCCCTTATTCTTGAGGAAGCGCGTAAGTCCGGCGCGCTGACGCTCTGTTTCGCTTCCCTGCCGTTCGAGTTCGAGGGCAAACGCCGGATGGAACACGCCCGGCGGGGTTTGATGGCCATGCAGGCGGTCGCCGATGCCGTTATTTGCCTGCCTAATCAACGGCTGCTGGACCTTGTGGAGGACAAGACAAACATCATTGCCGCGTTCCAGCAAACGGACGATATGTTGGCGCGCGGGATGAAAGCGGTCTGGTGCGTCATCAGCCGCCGCGGGGTGATTAATCTGAATTTTGAGGATGTGAGCGCGCTCTTGCGTAAGGGGACCGGGCGCTGTGTTTTTGCCAGCGCCGAAGGCGCCGGCCCGGACAAGGTTAACCAGGTTCTGCAAGCTGTGCGCACTCATGCTCTCTTGAACCGGGGCGCCGTGCTGGCCGAGGCTGAGGCCTTCCTGGTGAGCGTAATGGGCGGCAATGATCTCTCTTTGAAAGAAGTCGATCAATTGATGGCCGGGATTGCCAAGATTGGCCGCGCGGAAGCGCTGACCATGACGGGGGTTTGTTGTGAGCACGAATGGCAGGACCGGCTGTTTGTTGTTTTCCTGGTCGTGGAAAAGAAGGGGGCGGACGGCGTGGTATTCAATGCGCCCCAAAGCGACGATGAATCGGGTGTTGGCCTGATCGAAATGACGCCGGCCGAAATGTCCGCAGCGGAGCCTGCGGTTCGAGGCAAAATCGTGCAGGCTGGGCTGTTTGAGCAAGTCAGCCATGGCCGTTTTAAGGACGTGGAAGCTACGATGGTGGAAGGCAAAAACCTGGACATTCCAACATTTAAACGGCGCGGCATAATGATTCAAAAAGTTCTGCGCAATCATGCCAGTTGATTGGTAATGGCCGGTGCTGACTGGTCGATGCAGGGCGAGGACGAATGGGCCCTTCAGAGCGGGATTGCGCTTTGTGCAAGGAACGTTTGTTTATTCCGAATCAACTGTTTTCGTTTGGCGTCAACCCTTAACCGTATTCATTCCCATGGAACTCTCCATCATTATCCCGGCGTATAACGAAGAAGCCCGCCTGGGACGGATGCTGGATCAATACCTGCCGTTCTTTAACGAACGGTATGGCGACCGCTACGAGGTGCTGGTTGTGGTCAATGGCTCGCGCGATCGCACGGAAGATGTTGTCCGGGAGTATGTCCGCACGCATGAACATGTCGGGATCGTTGTTGATCCACGCCCGATCGGCAAAGGCGGCGCGGTTATCCTGGGATTTTCCAAAGCGCAGGGACGGCTGATAGGTTTTGTGGATGCCGATTGCGCCACTCCGCCGGATGCGTTTCAGGCACTTGTGGAAAACATCGGCTCGGCGGGCGCGATCATCGCCTCGCGCTGGATGCCAGGATCGCGCGTCAGTGTCCAGCAACCTTTTAAACGGCGCCTAACTTCGCGTTTGTTCAATGCACTGGTTCGTTTGATGTTCGGGCTGCGGATTTCGGATACCCAGTGCGGGGCCAAGTTGCTGACACGCGAAGCGGTCCAGGCCATTTTGCCGCATATCGGCATCACCCGCTGGGCTTTTGATGTTGATCTCTTGTTTCAACTGCGCCGTGCCGGATTCGCCATTTTGGAAACTCCGACAATCTGGCGGGATGTGTCCGGATCACGCTTGCGCGTGGGACAGGCTTCCGTGGAAATGTTTGTGGCTCTGGTGCGTCTTCGGCTGATCTATTCTCCTTTCAGATGCGTGGTGGATTTGTATGACCGGACTCTGGCAAGGTATGTCCAAAAGTAGGCGACCATCGTCCGCCGCACCTGTCTTGATTGATGGCGAAAAGATGTATATGGCCGAGGCAGAAACGGGGTGGATTCGTCCGGCAGCCACGAAGTTAGCGTTGCAGTTACATAAAGAAATAGCGGCCGTGGCGGTCTGAAGTTACTATAGGTGTGTCTATGCAACTTAAAGGCAAAACAGCGCTGGTGACGGGCGGCGGCCGGCGGATCGGTGCGGCGCTTTGCGAAGGTTTGGCCGCCCAAGGCTGCCGGGTCGTGATTCATTATAACCACTCCGCGCGACCGGCGGCCACGCTGGCCGCGCGTCTGCGCCGGAAAGGTGTAAAATCCTGGACGGTGGCCGGCGATTTCCTGTCCGGCGATGGCCGGGTGCCGCAGGCCGCCGATCGCGTTGTACTCCAAGCCTTGGACGTGGCCGGTAGCCTGGATATTCTCGTCAATAATGCAGCGGTGTTCAATAAACAGCGCTTGATGCAGGTCACGGCGGAGGAGGTTCGCGCGGAATGGGAGGTCAACCTGCTGGTCCCGCTTTTGCTCATGCAGGCATTTGCCCGGCGCGTCAAGTGCGGGCGGATCATCAATCTGCTGGATTGCCGCATTGCATCGCACCAACCGGATGCCGTGGCATACAGTCTGGCCAAAAAATCGCTGGCCGACCTGACGCGCCTGGCCGCGTTGGAACTGGCGCCGGGAATAACCGTGAACGGCGTGGCACCGGGCCCTGTTTTGGCCGCGGACACCGCCGGTATGACTCGCGAAAGCGCCGGGCCTCTGCCGCTAAATCTCAGACCCAGTGTTCATGAGGTGGTTAAGACCGCGCTTTTCCTGCTGGAGTCGGACGCCATCACGGGGCAGGTTGTCTTTGTGGACAGCGGCAAACACCTGCTGGGATGAGACAGGCTGTAGGCAACAGCAGACGAGGAACGAAAGACAGGGGATGGCGAGCATTTTTTGTTCTGATCTATCATTTTTCGTTGAGCATCAATCATTGAACATTTTTTTGGCCTGCTTATGGACCAGATTCACATTCGGCAATTGAAAATGAGCGCCGTAATCGGCTTGTATCCGCACGAACGCCAAGCGCCCCAGACGGTGATTATCGATCTGGACCTGCATTTGGACCTGCAGTCGGCCGGAAGAAGCGATCGTTTAACCGATACGATCGATTATGCCGCTTTGACCGAGTGTGTGCGCAAGGCGGTGATTGAAAGCCGTTTTCAACTTCTCGAGGCACTGGCGCAGCATATTGCCGATATCTGCCTGAGTGAGTCGCGCATTGCAGCGGTGGATGTTACGGTGACCAAACCCGGCGGCCTGCAGGACGGTGTGGTTGCATTGACAATCCACCGTTCACGTTGATTGGTTTTGATTGCGAATCGGTCTCGCGCTAGAACTGCCATGCGATGCACATGATCGCGATGTCGCCTACGAATCCCCTGGCCTTGTCGGCATCTATCACGGCGTTGCCGTAGTGCCGTGTGATGGAGGGCGCCCAAAGTAGCTTTTTGGCAGCGCATAGAATCTCTCGCGTCATGAACGGGCTAAGCATCGTGGTGCTATTTTCAGGCCGTTTCGGCGTCAAGGTGCTGCAAAAAAACATTGCTTTGGCCGTTGGGTTTCGCTATACACTATTGTCAACAAAAGATATGCTGCCAAGTTGTCGTTGCGTGAAACTGGTTGGGCAAAAGGAGTCTGGTTGCGGATGATTTCCAAGGTTAATGCATGGGTCATGACAGTGGTACTGGCGGCCGGACTGCTGACAGGCTGTTCTTCGCAGGTCCAAGAGCAAGATGCCTTGGAATTCAATTATCCTGTAATTCGCAAGGCGCGCGCCAAGTTGCGTGAAGGCGATAAACAGGCGGCCTTGGAACTCCTTAACCGGGCGATCGATGAAAAGCCGCAACTAGCCCAAGCCCACTTGGAAGTCGCTCAATTGTATGGCGATTATGACCATAATTATGTGAAGGCCATTTATCACTACGAGCGCTATCTGGAGCTGCGGCCGCAGACCGAAAAAAAAGAGATGATCGAGGGGTTTATTCGCAAGGCCAAGATTGCCTTTGCCGCGTCGATGGCCGAGCAGGTCCCCGGGCTGGACAAGAAAGTGCAGGCGCTCCAGGATGAAAATGATCGGCTCAAGCAGGACTTGCGGCAAGTCCGAGAAAATTTAGCCAGACGCGTTACCGTGTCACCGGCGTCCGTGACTTCAGAATCGTCCAGCTCTGCCGTACTTCTGCTCGGCAAGACAACGCCAGCGCCGGCGGCGGATGGCGGGCATGTCGCTGAATCGACTAATCCCGTGCCGGTCATCGCCGATTCCGTTGCGGCTTCGGCGGTGGCGGCGCCCACCAAGCTGGCACCGGTTGGCAAACCGGCCGGAACGCCATACCGGGTCCAGCGGGGTGATACGCTTTCGCGTGTGGCTGCCAACGTGTATCACAATCCGCGCAAATGGAAGTTGATTTACGACGCCAATCGGGAAACGTTGGGTGGCTCGCAAAAACTGAAGACCGGTCAGATTCTGATAATACCGAGGTAATCAAGAGGAGGAATAAAATGAGCAATACTGATTTTATTGACGACGATCTGATCCAGCGCCGCGACGCGGTCAAGGAAGTGAACATGGGGCCGACGCACAAGGGTTCAACCGGGAGCGACATCCCGCGTTCGGAACCGGTGCCCACCGCGGATTTGAACCTGACACCTTTGACCAGGCGCAATGAGGAAATCAACAGTCAGGTGGCCACGAAGCTGGATGAATTGGAAAGATTGCGTTCGAAGCAGGAAGCCCTGGAAAGGGAAAAAAACTCTCTGGAAAATTTGCGTAATAACCAGGAGAAGTACGAAGCCGGCAAGCGCGAAATGATCGATCACCTCGAAAAAAGTCTTATTGCGCTGGAGCGCGAGGGAATCGTTCTAAACCAGCGACTGGAATTGTTGGCCGAGACTGAACGGCGCTTCAAGCAGCTGTTGAATGACATGCGCGGATTTAACGAGGATCAGTGGCCGACCGATACAGAGGGCCTGCGCGAGGAATTGGGCAAAGCGCTTATGATTATCGATAATACGCGCAAGGAATACAATAAAGCCTTTGCCCGGATCGAGGCCATGCGGGAGAGCCACAATATCGGCGTCATTGCCCGTCCGGCCATGCAAGATGAAAATGAAGGACTGGTCAGCTGCGCGCGCGGGTTCGGCGACTGGATGAAAGTCGGACTGGCCTTCAGTCTGCCACTGATTATTGTGCTGGTGGTCTTGATCGGTGTGCTGGTCGTCAAGGGGTTGTAAGCGTTCGTGCTGCCGGGACTATTGCGGAAGGTTTGTCATGCTTTTTGGAAAGAAAAAAGTAAGCGTTATTGACCGGCGCATCAATGAACTCCGGAAGGAAATGGAGCGCGTTCAGGGTGAAATGAAGACGGCCGCGCGCCCGGTCGCGGCATATCCGCGGATGCCTGCGCCGCGAGGTCCCGCAGCCCCCGGACCGGTGTTCGGAGTGAAACCGCCTCTGGGGCAAACGGAAAACGATTTGTTTGCCCACGCGGCGCGGCAGTCGGTTCCCGGCAATGGCGAGGCGACCGGGCATCCGTTCGCAGGCGATAAAGGTTATCCCTCGCTCTTCGATCAACCGGATGCTAATCCGCAGACTGTCCGCAAAAAATTTGCCAATTATTTCATGGCCGGCCATTTTCAGAACTTGCGACCTTTGCGCCAGGAAAGCCGGATTATTCGGAACAAGGCCATTTTCATGGTGATTGCGGTGCTGGTGCTTATCTTTTGGCTGATTTACTATTTGCGAACGCATTGATCTGCCGTGGCAGAAGCGTGGATCGGGATGCTTACGGCCTGAGCCCAGCTGGCCGAATGCCGAAAACCTTGTTTGTCCTATTGGCAATAATTACGGAGGAATCCTGAAATGAAAACCGGAATTCTGTTCAGTTGCCTGATGATTGCAGTGACGGCAAGCGCGGCGGCGGCGCCAATACGGGTAGCTTTGCTGGACTTTGACAATCAAGCCAGTGTGGCCTCGGATGCGGCTGTGGTTGGTGGGGTGACGCCCAAAGCCCTGGCCGACAAGGGGGCATTTGCATTAGGCGCTTTACTGGTCAATGATCAGGCTTATGTGCTTATCGATCGACGGGAATTTATTGCCCAGATCCAGTCGCTCTCTTTGACCGATAACGATAAAAAGACCTCGGTTAAGCCATCATTTCTGCGGGCGGCTCAGGCGGTGAATGCGGATGCGGTCCTGCGTGGTAATCTGATGAGCTATTCGCCCGGGAAGGAAGTGATTAACCAGGGCGGATTGAAAACTGAATTTCAAACCCTGACTTTGCGCGTGGCGCTGGAGGCTTTGGATACCAGCGACGGCACGGTGATTGCCATGGCGGAAGGTGTGGCAACCCGTAGTTTCCGGCAATCGGATGTGCATCAAACCGTTGTGGGCGAGGATGAACTTGTGCAGCTGCTGCAGGCGGCCATGACTAAGGCTGTGCCGACCATGGAGCAAAAATTGCAGGCGCGTCTGGACCAGAAGAATAGTCGGCCGAAAGTCAAGCTTTCGGTAAAAGCCGGAGCGGCTGATCCGGCAATGGTCGAAATTGACGGTATGTTGATCGGCACAACGCCCTTGACGAATTTTCAAGTTTACGCCGGCGATCACGTAATTACGATCGGAAAGGCCGGATATCAGGATATCAGCAAACAGATCCTGCTCAAGGCCGACACGTCCATCGAGGTGCCGCTCTTTCGCACCAAGCTGAGCGCCGAGGAAATGAAAGAAGTGCTTGACAAAGCGCGTGTCAATGTCATTGCCGGCACCGGCGGCGTCGAACCGGCCTGGATCATCAATACGATCGATTCGGGCAAATAAAGGTTCAGGTCATTCCAGGCAAGGCGAGGAATCGCTTGTTGTGCGGAACGCTGTCATCCTGCACACGGAGCGGTCTTTCAGCGTCCAATGTCCCGGCAGAAAGCAATGAAGGTATGGCCGCGACGGGCGAAAGGGGCGGCGATGACTTTGCTGCCCAGCGTGACTCCGTGGGCGCTCTTAAAGACCACGGTGAAATATTTTACGTCAGCGGGGCAGGGAACGCGGGCTATTTCCAGCCACAAAGGCAGCGTTTCCCAACAACGCGTGTCCGGTGCTTCCATGGCGAATAATGCCAGGTAGACCAGGGCTCCCAATGCATCGTTTTGCTGCTTGACGGTTTCGGAGATCGCGACTTTCGTAGCGATGCGCGTAGCATCCTTTGCCAACTGGATGGCGGCCAGACGGCGTTGACTGGCGCCCATCAGGGCGGCGGTATTGGCAAACGGATAGCTGCGGCCCAGGTATTCATCGTTAGCGTAGATTTCAGCATAAGGTGGGAATTGGGAATAGAAATCCCCGTAGATTTCACCTGCCGGCATCCGGCCCATGCCAATGAAGCAAACCAGTTCCGCCGGTTCAGTTCGCAAAGCGGCTTTGGCAATTGGCGCCATGGCATGAACGACATTTGTTCCCGGAAGGATGTCGCCTGAAAGCGCGTCGATCATGACGTTGTTGGTTAACAGGCGCGCGGCGGCTCGATATTGAATGGCGGCGTTGCCCTCATCGTTGATCAATTCCAGGCAGAATCCAGCCATGTAGCGGCCATAAGCGATATCCGGAAAGCCGTCCAGGTTTTCCAGCTTTTTGATAATGTTGCGGGCGCAGATGGCTGCGTAATCCCAGTTTGAAAGCGCAAGGTAATCCTTGGCCAGGAATGCATACATCAAGGTGCGTTCGAACGGCATGCCGCGAAAGGAAAGCGTGCGGTCATTCACGATCAGGCTGGATGTCCCCTGGAAAACGCTGTAGGTCTCCTGCTTGGCGTCCAGGTCCCCGGCCCGGCGCCAGTCCAGGGCGCTGGAATCGTATTGACCGAGGTTTTGACGGATCATGCCCCGCTCCATCAGGTACAGAATCTCGTCTTTGTCGCCTGTCGGGATGGTGGCCAGGTTGGTGTTGGCCTGCTCGAACCGGCCCGCATAGAAATTCGCGCGCGCCGTCTTGAGTGGCGGGGATGCACAGCCGACCAGGAAGCCGGTCAGGCACACCACCAGCACCGCCCCGCATCGGAGGAAAGGGGGCAATCCCGGAAACGCCTGATGCATGTTACCATCCAATGAGTGGCTCTCTGGCCGCGCGCGCGAATTCTTCCTGCGTGGACCAGGCGATGATTCCGGTTTCGAGATCGGTGATTTCGATGGTCAACTGGTAATAAACCAGTTCTGTCTTGGACACCCGGACCTGTTTGCCGGTTTGTTTCTGCATTTCGATGAGCGCGCCGGTTAGCATGAACTTGGCCCCCAGCTGTTTGCCGACGGCTGTGCGCGTATCGTCGGTGGCATTCTGGGCCTGAAAGCCCTGTTCTTTCATCAATTCCTGGCGGCGGCTTTCATTGACAAACTGAATCTTGTTGTTGCTCTTCTGCATCAGGATCGTGCGCAGGCGGTCGGTCATGGCTTGGGTATCCACAAAGGTGGTCGTGCGGGGCTGGACGCCGTAGATGATCATGATCAGATTGCCCGGCTGGTTTCGAATGAAATCGCTCGTGGCGATGCTCGTGGCCACCTTTTCGCTCAGGTTGCGCAGGTCCTGTGCCCCGTAGGTGGCATCATAGGCCGGCAGGTTGTTGACATCCTTGTCTTCCACTTTTACCCGGAACATCGCACAACCGGTCAGCATCAGTAATGCGCCGATGGTTGCAACCGACACTACCGCGCGGGAAATGGGTTTCATCGCCTTGCTCCTTTAAGCCATGTTGAACCTGAACAGCCCTTTTTCGCCAATTATCATGGCCATTTAAGGCTCAAACGTCAATGTTTTTTTGCGCTTCCCAGAAGGCGGGGCTCGCTCAAATTATGCCATTGCATTTTGCGGTTTTTATGATCATAATAAAATAATAATGGAGGTCATAACGTGAAGAGCGCGGCATTCTGGCGGAAAAAAGAAAATGGCGAAATTCAATGCGAGCTATGTCCGCATCACTGCGTCATTCCTGAAAAGAAAACCGGTTTATGCGGCATTCGGCGGGCAATTTCCGGCAGCCTGGTGGCGGAGGGATACGGGCGGATATCGTCGCTGCATACCGATCCGATCGAAAAGAAGCCGTTGTTCCATTTTCATCCGGGCAGTTCCATTTTCAGTATCGGTGGCTGGGGCTGTAACTTTGCCTGCCGCTTCTGCCAGAACTGGCAGATTTCCCAGATGGTCGATGCGCACGCGCAAGCGTTCCAGCCGGAGGATGTTGTCCAAGCAGCCCGGGATCAGAATTCGCCGGGCATTGCCTATACCTACAACGAGCCGCTGATTAATTACGAATTCGTTCAGGATTGTGCGCAGAAGGCGCGCGTGGCGGGACTATTTAATGTGTTGGTAACCAACGGGTTTGTCGAGGAGAGGCCCGCAGCGGAAATTTTGCCGCATATCGATGCGCTCAACATCGATATCAAGAGCATGGAAGAGTCATTTTATAAACAGCAATGCCGCGGTGCGCTGGCGCCAGTGCTCCGGTTCGCGCGCCAAGCCGTGGCGGCCAACTGTCACGTGGAGATTACCAACCTGCTGATCCCCGGGTTGAATGACAGCGACGAGCAGATCGGCCGGCTCTCAGCTTGGATGGCCGCGAACCTCGGCCGGCTATCGCCGCTCCATCTGAGCGCCTACCATCCGGATTACAAAATGGACGTGCCATCCACGCCGCCCGCCGTTCTTGAGCGCGCCTATAACCGCTGTAGGCAGGATCTGGACTATGTCTATATGGGCAATGTGCTGACGAGCGTCGGGCAGAATACTCTCTGTCCGCAGTGCGCCGCAGAGTTGATTGTCCGGCAGGGATATGATACGCGCATCGTCGGCATCGTGAACCGTGCCTGCCGCCAGTGCGGCCGCCGCGTTGATGTGGTGATTTGATAAACCAAAAAATAACTTTTGCTTTTTCCCGCCGGCTTGCTTAACCTAACCCAGTCATGTAAAAACATGAATGGATAGCTCTGCGGTCTTTGACTGCGGTCTGGAGAACAGTCCACTGCCCAAGGTTATTCCGGAGCAAGTCATAAGCACAGTCGAAGGCGCATCGAAAGGTTAAGTTAATCGTCAATCGCGTTTTGTGCCGTCAATTCAGAATGGAGCCATTAATGAAAGCCATTGTTTTAGCCTATCACGATATCGGTTGCGCCGGACTCGATGCGCTGCTGCGGAACGGATTTGACGTCCAGGCGGTCTTTACGCACAAGGACAGTCCCGGCGAGACGGTCTGGTTCCATTCGGTTGCAGAGTTTGCAGCGTCCCGCGGACTCCCGGTCTATGCGCCGGATGATATCAACCATCCGATCTGGGCGGAAAAAATCAGGGCGCTGCAGCCGGATATAATCTTCTCGTTTTATTACCGTCAGATGGTGAAACCGGTGATCCTGAACATCCCGCCCCAGGGCTGTCTCAACCTGCATGGTTCGTTCCTGCCCAAGTATCGCGGACGATGTCCGGCCAATTGGGTTCTGATCAACGGCGAAAAGGAAACCGGTGTGACCCTGCATTATATGACCCCGCACCCGGACGATGGCGATATCGTTGCCCAGACCAAGGTGCCGATCGACAAGGGCGACACCGCCTTGACGCTTTTTGGCAAAATGACCGCGGCGACTACTTGTCTCCTGGACGAGATCCTTCCGCTCGTGCGCGAGGGTAAGTCGCCGCGTACGAAGCAGGACCATGCAAAGGCCACTTATTTCGGCGGTCGTTCCCCGGATGATGGCGTCATTGACTGGAACAAAAGCGCGACGGATGTTTGCAACCTGGTACGCGCCGTGACGCATCCTTATCCGGGCGCGTTTACCTGGATTGGCGACCGCAAGCTGATGGTCTGGGCGGCCACAGTCAAAAAAGCGAAGACCAGCAACGTCCCCGGTACGGTCCTGGCCACCGATCCTTTGACCGTGGCCTGTGGTCAGGGTGTCGTGCAGATTGACCAGGCCCAGCCGGAAAAAGACGTTGTGATGGCCGGGGCACAGGTTGCCAACGTCCTGGGATTGACGAAGGGTACGCGTCTGGGTGCGCGGCGGCAGGTCAAAGCCAAGCGCAAAACTGCGGTGCTGATCCTGGGGGTAAACGGGTTTATTGGGAATGCCCTCAGCGAGCGGTTGCTGGATAGCGGCCGTTATGTGGTGCATGGCATGGATTTGCACTCGGACAAGATTGGGCGGCTGCTCAAACGTCCCGATTTTTATTACGACGAAGGCGATATTTCCATCTCGCGCGAGTGGATCGAATACCACGTGCGCAAGTGCGATGTCATTCTGCCGCTGGTGGCCATTGCCACGCCGATCGAATACGTGCGCAATCCATTACGGGTGTTTAACCTGGACTTTGAGGAAAATCTGCGCATTGTGCGGTACTGCGCCAAGTATGGCCGCCGCATCATATTCCCTTCGACCTCGGAAGTCTATGGCATGTGCGATGACGAGGAGTTCGAAGAGGACAATTCGCGCCTGATCGTTGGTCCCATCCGGATGGAGCGCTGGATTTATTCCTGCTCCAAGCAGCTCTTGGACCGCGTGATCTGGGCCTACGGCCGGCACGAAAATCTGCGCTTTACGCTCTTCCGTCCGTTCAATTGGATTGGCCCGCGGCTGGACAGTCTGACTTCGGCGCGCATCGGCAGCTCGCGCGCCATTACCCAGTTGATTCTTAATCTGGTGGAAGGCAGTCCCATTCGATTAATCGATGGCGGTGCGCAGAAACGGTGTTTCACGGACGTTAAGGATGGCATTGAAGGCCTGTTCCGGATTATCGAAAACGAGGGTGGCAAATGCGATGGCCAGATTTTCAATATCGGCAACCCGGTCAATGAGGCCAGTATCAAGGAATTGGCCGAGATCCTGATCCGTAAATTCAAACAGCATCCCCTGCGGAACAAGTTTCCGCCGTTTGCCGGTATCCAGGAGATGGAAAGCGGCCGATATTATGGCGCCGGGTACCAGGACGTGGCGCATCGGCGGCCCAGCATTCGCAAGGCGCAAAAGCTGCTTGGCTGGACGCCTTCGATCCCGCTCGAAAAATCGGTGGATACCACCCTGGATTTCTTCCTCAAGGAAGCCGTTGCTTGCGGCGAATTCGGCATCGAAGACGAAGCCTGAACAAAGTGAGCGGTCTTGAAAATAGGATTACGCATTGATGTTGATACGTTCCGTGGCACGCGCGAAGGCGTGCCGGCCTTGTGTGACCTGCTGGTCGCTAACGGGATCCGTGCCACATTTTTCTTTTCGGTCGGGCCCGACAATATGGGGCGCCACCTCTGGCGCTTGGTGCGCCCTCGTTTTATGGTGAAAATGCTTCGCAGTAATGCCGCGGGACTTTACGGCTGGGACATTCTGCTGCGGGGTACGCTCTGGCCGGGAACGATCATCGGCCGGCGCCTGGGCGATTGCCTGCGCATGGCCGCCGGCGCCGGGCATGAAATGGGTTTCCATGCTTGGGACCACTATACCTGGCAGGCGCAAATCGAGCGCATGTCGGTGGAGGCTATCCGTGCCGGATTGAGCCGGGGCGTTGACCTTATGACCACGGTTGTCGGCACGCCACCAACCTGTTCGGCGGCGCCCGGCTGGCGTTGTACGGAAGCGGCCTTGCTTGAAAAAGAGCGCTTCCCTTTCACATTCAACAGCGACTGCCGTGGACAGACGATCTTCCGCCCACTGGTCGCAGGCGTTCGCATGAACCAGCCTCAGGTGCCGGTCACTCTGCCAACCTATGACGAGGTGATCGGTCGCAACGGCATCGATGCCGGACGCTACAATGATTACCTGCTTGCCCAACTCCGACCCGATGCCCCGAATATACTGACTATCCATGCCGAGGCCGAAGGCATCGCCTGTTTGGACCTGTTCCAACAGTTTGTGCAGAAGGCGCGTGCGCTTGGCCACGAGTTTGCGCCGTTAGGCGCTCTGCTTGCCCCTCCCTTGGCCGTTCCTGATGGACGCATCGCCATGGGGACCATTCCCGGCAGGGAAGGCTGGGTCGCCGTGCAGCAGACGGTGTAGAGCATCACTTGCCTGCCAAACGATTTGTGATGCTATACGATGAGCCATGCGATTCGATTACAATATCGCCATGCACGCCGTTGACATACGTTTTGCAAGTTTCCGCTCGCAGGCGAACGCGACGGCTGCGTTCGGATAGCCAAAGAGCCTTTGGTGAAGGAACGACCATTACGCTCGGTTGGACAGCGTCAAAAAATTCGTTGCCGGCCAGCCCCTCCGTTCCGTGATGCGGGACCTTCAGGATGTCAGCCTGCAGCGGTGTCGTTGCGTTTAGGCCCGTAACATAACGGCCCAGGGCTGTGTTCAGGTCGCCGGCAAACAAGTATTTCAGGTGGCGATGGGTGAGCATGATGATTGCCGAAGTGTCATTGATGTCGGTGCGGCCGACGGGTGTGTGCAGTCCGTCATAAATGTAAAGCACCCGCAGCGTGATGCCATTGGCGAAAGACCAGCAGGTTCGATCGGTCATCGGCGTCATGGGTATGCCGCGTTGGGCCAGTTCGCTCCGGATGTCGTCCAACTCGGCCGGTGAACACCCGAACAGTTCATTAGTTACCAGTTCCATAGCCGGGGGATTGAAATAGACCCGCCCCACGGTAATGTTAGTTTGCAGAATGGGAATCAGCCCGCCGTAATGATCGCTGTGCCCATGGGTGATAATAACGGCGTTGAGATGATTTACCCCTTGGCCCTGAAGAAAGCGGATCAGGCGCGGCGCGTAAAGTTTGTGGCCGGTGTCAATGAGGAAATAGTTGGTGCGATTGATTTGCAGCAAGTTGGCATCGCCCTGCTGGGGCAGGCCGTTCACGTCAATTGCCGTCCAGACCAGGTCCGGGGCGCGCCCGTTCGTCATCCACCATCCGCCGAAAACGAGGGCGAGCAGAACGGCAAGAGCGACGTAGATTCTTCTGGTTTTGTTGTTCATTCAGTAATGCCGAATGGGTCGTGCCCGACGGCCGTGGTTTATTAGTCATGTACTTCCGCCCGCTGAATGCCAGACACATGATATTTCATTCCGCATCCGGAACAAAAGGCGGAATGGGGCAATCCAGCGAGTCGGCGACAGCACGCAGGAGTTCGGCCTCGGTTACCGTTGTGCGTCCATCGGCGGCGACGCAAGTGATGCAGGCATCCAGAATGATCTTTTTAATGGCGGGCGAGGCCGTGTTCAGTGTGGCCAGTGCTTGGTCCACGGCGGCCAGCCCGCATGATGCCCGTGGAAGCAAGCTCAGGCGCGAATTTATTCGCGCCGCGCCGGATTGGAAGGCGCCGGCTGCCAGGCCATCTTCCGGTTGTCCGTAGTAAGCCAGGGTGGAGAGCAGGATCGTGGCCGCCGGCAACAGAGGCTTGAGATCGTAATATTGGATAATCGTCCGCTGCGGACGTTCGTAAAGGCCGGCGAGGCGGCGAACGACCATGCGCTCCAGCATATATTCAAAAAGCGAAATGGATGCGTCGGCTGTGATCAAGGCGTGCAGGTTATCCTGGAAGTTTTCCACTTGCGCGCGCGACAGCGCGCGCAGGGCGGTCAGGGCCATGTCGGTCAGCGGCAGGCGCGCTGCGGCCGGCAAAGCGATAAGCTCGGGCGCCAGGCTGCGGGTCCGTTCGGCGACATCCGTTTCGGCGTTCAAGGCGAGGTGCTGGAATTGGGCGTTGCGGATTGATTCGTCGTCGCTGATCAGTAGCCCGTAAATCAAGGCGCGTGCGCCGACCTGCTCGCGGGCTGCGGCTTTGATGGTTGCAGGCAAAGCGTTGAGCAGGGTGGTGACGTAGGTCAAATTTTCCGCTTGCGGATGGCCGACGCTCCGAATAGTTTCCCGCGATTGCAGGGGCATGGTTGAAGATTTGCTGGCGTTGGTTTGAACGAAGCCGGATGCCGTTGCGCCGGCATCGGCGGTAGCCGCTACGGGCGCCACCTTCACGGCGCTAAAATCGCCGTTGAAAGCGGGGTCGATCCGCCGGATGCGTTCGACCAATGGCGGATGCGTGGCCATCAGGTTCAGGAACGATCGGCCTAGTCCGTTGGCAAAAAACAGATGACTGGCCTCTTCGGCGTTGGAACTGCGGATACGCGAGCCGGCCGCGAATCCGCCGATCTTTTTAAGCGCTCCGGATAGGCCGTCCGGATTGCGTGTGAATTGAACGGAAGCGGCATCCGCCAGAAACTCGCGTTGGCGCGAAACTGCGCTCTTGATCAGCTTGCCGAAGAATACGCCGATATAGCCGATGGCCATGACGGCAAGCCCCACCAGGATGAACGCAACCGGATTGCCACCTTTCTTGCGTCCCACGCTTATTGTGCGCCCGCTATTGGTGGCGATGCGGAAAATCCAGTAGCCAATTATCCCGATGATCAGAATGCCGTTGAGCAAACCCATAAGCCGCAGGTTAAGGCGCATGTCGCCGTTGAGAATGTGGCTGAACTCATGCGCGATTACGCCCTGCAGCTCATCCCGGGTGAGGCGCGTCAGGCATCCGTTGGTGACACCGATGACGGCATCCTTAGTCGAAAAGCCGGCGGCGAATGCGTTGATGCTATTTTCATTGTCGAGCACGAACACGCGTGGAATTGGTGCGCCGGAGGCCAGGGCGATTTCTTCGACCACGTTCAACAGCCGCCGCTCCTGTAGGTCCGTTGCCGTGGCTGGCACCTGGCGTGCGCCCAGCATGCGGGCTACGGCTTCACCGCCCTGGGAGAGTGCAATAATCTTGTAGATCGATCCCAGGCCGATGATGCCGATGGTTATGGTGGCCACCCACATCAATAGATCGGCGCGCCACCAGTGTTGGGCGATAGATAATGCCGAGTCGGAAGCGCCGGGAGGCGGCGTCGGCAGGAAAACGCATGCAAACACGGCGTAAATGGCGGCGATGATCAGGACAATGGCCAGCACAAAATAACCCACCAGGAGGGTTGTTTTGCGCCGCGCTTTTTCTTGATGCTCAAAGAAATCCATGATTTTCTGATTTATGATTTTTTAACTTATGATTGTTGATTGAAAACCGGCCGAAGGAGTTCAACCGTCAGCAATCCACAATCAGCAATCAAAAATCAGCAATTTATCAGGAGAAAGTCACTTTCGGCGCTTCGCGCTCCTGTGCGGCGTTAATTTCAAACAGCTGGGCCGGTGTGAAGCCGAATAAATTTGCTACGATCACGGCCGGAAAGGTTTCGCGTGCGATGTTGTAGCTCATGACGACATCGTTATAGGCTTGGCGCGCGAACGAAACTTTGTTCTCGGTGGAGGTTAATTCCTCCATCAGCTGGGACATGGTTTGATTAGCCTTCAGGTCAGGATAGGCCTCGACAACGGCAAAAAGCCGCCCGAGCGCGCCGGTCAGGGTGGCTTCCGCGCCCATCAGGCCCTGAATGGCGATGGCGTCGGCCGGGTTGGCGGCCGCCTTTTGCACGGCGGCCGAAGCCTGATTGCGAGCCGCCGTCACGGCCTCCAATGTGCCGCGTTCATGCTTGATATACCCCTTGGCAGTTTCAACCAGATTGGGGATCAGGTCATAGCGGCGTTTGAGCTGGACATCAATCTGGGCAAATGCATTTTTAAAGCGGTTGCGAAGGCTGATCAGCCGGTTGTAAATGCCGATGACGTACAAAAATGCAATAACAACTATAGCAAGCAGGATGATGACGGCAAGGGACATGGTCATGGGATGTGCTCCTTTTATGCAGTTTTGCCGGCGATATTATTGGCTATTTCCCGCCGGATACAATGGAAATCCGGCGCCTGAACTACGGTATCCTAACAAACTCGGATGGCATGTCAAAACCCGAGTACGCTCGAGGACCGGAAACGATTTAGCGCAAGACAGGGTGACAGTCGTCTCCGCTCCAGAAAAGGATGTCGTTATGTCCTTTGAAATTATTGGAAGACTTCCAGAGGCGCCACATCACATTGGCGCTTTCGTAATCCGGCCAAGACACGCCAAAATCGGCCTTGCCGTCGCCATCATAATCGCCCGGCGCCGGATCGGCATTCGAAGGCCGGCCGTCTTCCCGGCCCAACTGATAAAAAGAATCGATTTGTCGGTAGAGCAAGGAGGAATAGCGCAGGTGCCAGGCAAAAACATAACGCTTCCCTTCCCAAGATGGGGCTGAATAAGCGAAAACTGCCGGATCGGTTCGACGGTCGCCGTCATAGTCAGCCGGCGATGGGACGAGCGGGCCGTCGCCCTTGGTGTCCACATAACAGGTTTGTGCGGCATAATTCAGCGAGGAAATTTGGACATACCACTGTCCGTCAGAGCGCCGGTAAAGCGCCGGGTCGCTGAAGCCATCGCCGTCGAAATCGCCGGACACGGCGGTATAACCCGGTCCGCCCAGCCATCCGGCGACCGTGGGGTTTTCCGGGCGCGACAGCATGGAGACCCAAGCTCCGGATGCTTCGTGATAAATGGTCGGATCGGCGTGGCCGTCGCCGTCATAATCGCCCGGGATGGGAACCCAGCCCGGCCCCCCGAAAGCCTTGATGGACACAGGCGTTGCAAAAAAACTGCGCGAAAAGAGGAAAACCCATTCGCCGGTCACACGATTATAGGCCACGATATCGGCGCGGCCGTCGCCATCGTAGTCCGATTGGATGGGAGTCCAGTTAGGCCCGCCCCACACGAACGATTGCAACTCGCCGCCTTCGCCGCTTAACAGAACATGCCATGCGCCGGAGGGTTCGTCGTACACAGCCGGATCCATGATTCCATCGCCATCGAAATCACCGTCGTGATTGAAAGTTCCTGCGCTGATGGCGGCGGCCGGCAGGGCTGCAAGCATGGCGGCTAACATCCATCCAAGCCATGGCCGCCGTCGTGTTGTCAAGTCTGCGAATGTCATGTTTAGCTCCCAAGGCTGCGCTAGCTGCACTAAAAAATATCTTGCAATACCGTGCGAAACATAGCATTCTTCCACAACCTCGTCCAGTGTTAAGCTTGAAATTTCCGGGCCAGCACGCGACAGAAAAATTTTTTTAAAAAAAAGTTGACACAGAGACGCTTTGTGTTAAATTGCCAGTTCGTTTGTCATAACTTTCGTGTTTAGCAAGCATTAGCGCGCCTGCGGAATATAAAACCGGGGCGTCTTGTGAACCTCATAACCTGATTTAAATCACGAGGAAATGAGGGTAGGGGTTTTATTGTGTTTTTTCGTAAAGGCTCGCGTTGAGCGAATAGTTGGCCCACGTAGCTCAGTTGGCAGAGCACATCCTTGGTAAGGATGAGGTCAACGGTTCGATTCCGTTCGTGGGCTCCAGATGGTGGTAAAAAAAGGAATGGCAAATTGAAGGAGGCGCACAATGGCAAAAGAAAAATTTGAACGAACGAAACCGCATGTCAACGTAGGCACCATCGGGCATGTGGACCATGGCAAGACGACCTTGACGGCCGCCATTACCAAGGTGCAATCCTTAAAGGGGATGAGCAATTTCATTTCGTACGACCAGGTGGCGAAAGCTTCCGAATCGCAGGGGCGCCGTGATCCGACCAAGATTCTGACGATCGCTACTTCGCATGTGGAATATCAGTCCGAGAAGCGCCACTATGCATGTGGATTGTCCCGGGCATGCCGATTATGTGAAGAACATGATTACCGGCGCCGCCCAGATGGATGGCGCTATCGTTGTGGTCAGTGCTTCGGACGGGCCCATGCCGCAGACGCGCGAGCACATTCTGCTGGCCCGCCAGGTGGGTGTCCCTTCCATCGTTGTCTTCCTGAACAAGGTGGATACGGTGGATGATCCGGAATTGCTGGACCTTGTCGAATTGGAAATCCGTGACCTGCTTACCAAGTATCAATTCCCCGGCGACAAGACCCCGATTATTCGCGGCAGTGCGTTGAAGGCTCTGGCTGCGAGCAAGCCGGACGATCCGGATGCCAAGTGCATTCAGGATTTGATGGATGCGCTGGATAATTATATTCCTGAGCCGACACGCATTACGGACCAGGCTTTCCTGATGCCGATTGAGGACGTGTTCTCCATCGAAGGCCGCGGCACGGTGGTTACTGGTCGCATAGAGCGCGGGATCATCAAGGTTGCCGATGAAGTCGAAATTGTCGGCATCAAAGATACGGTGAAGACCGTGGTCACGGGCGTAGAAATGTTCCGCAAGTTGTTGGATGAAGGGCGCGCCGGTGACAACGTCGGCTGCCTGTTGCGCGGAACCAAGAAAGAGGATGTTCAGCGCGGCCAGGTGCTGTCCAAGCCGGGCTCGATCAAGCCGCATTCACATTTCAAGGGTCAGATGTACGTCCTGAGCAAGGACGAGGGTGGCCGGCATACATCGTTTTTCAACGGGTATCGGCCGCAGTTTTATTTCCGCACGACCGACGTCACTGGCTCCGTTACTTTGCCTGCGGGCGTGGAAATGGTCATGCCGGGCGATAACGTCGAAATCGAAGTCAAACTGATTGCCCCGATTGCCATGGAAAAAGGTGTGCGCTTCGCTATTCGCGAGGGCGGCCGTACTGTGGGCGCCGGTCAGGTGACGGAAATCATTGCCTGATACTTCGGTTTGTTCCGGGGTAGAAATGCGGTCAACACCAAGAACGAAAGCTTGAGTAGTCATGGTGCGAGAAATCATAACCTTAGCGTGTAGCGAGTGCAAACGTCGGAATTATACGACGACCAAAGACAAGAAGTTGACTCCCGACAGAATTGAACTGAAAAAATATTGCCGGTTTGAGCGTAAGCATACCGTGCATCGCGAGATTCGGTAGTCCTCTGCGATATAGGGGAGTAGCTCAATTGGCAGAGTACCGGTCTCCAAAACCGGGTGTTGAGGGTTCAAATCCCCCCTCCCCTGCCAGGTGACTGCAGGGGATTGCGTCTCGTGCCAGGGAGCTGGGGCTGTGTTGGGGAAGTGCGTGCGGCGGATGACACGAGTCAATGTGCCCAGCGTGGCGTATGGATTGTAATCAAGTAGCAAAGGCCGTTACGCTGTGAAAAAAATTCAAGCATTAATTGTCAAGTTGGCCAGTTTTATCAATGAAGTCGGTCTTGAACTTAAGAAATCAGCTTGGCCGACCCGCGCCGAATTGCAAGAGTCCACGTTGGTTGTGATTATGTCAGTTATTGTGCTCGGGGTTTTTGTGGGGCTTAGCGATTTGATCTTGATGCGGGTTTTACACCTGATTCTGTAGAAACCGGGCGCGGAAGACAGGGGAAACGCATGGAAAAGCAATGGTTTGTGATTCATACGCTCACGGGTAAGGAGATGAGGGTCCGGGAAAGTCTCCTGCGTCGGATAAAGACGGAGGAAATGAGCGACTTGGTGGGCGACGTTTCGATTCCTTCCGAAAAAATATCGGAAGTCAAAAAGGGCAAGAAGAGCACCAGCACCCGGATGTTTTATCCGGGCTATGTATTGATTCAAATCGGCTTGTACAAAGAGGATGGCAAGATCAATGAGCGCGCCTGGTATTATGTCAATGACACGCCGGGTGTGATCGGATTTATTGGCGGCGAACGGCCGACTCCGCTTCGGCCGAAGGAAGTCGAGTCCATTGTTTATCAGGTCGAGGATAAGAAAGAAAAAGTCAAGCCGAAGGTGCAGTTTGAGCCTGGCGAAACTGTCAAGATTAATGATGGTCCATTTTTAAATTTCAGCGGGGTCATAGAAGAAATCGATCCGGATCGCGGCAAGCTGAAAGTGTCCGTAGCCATCTTCGGACGTACTGCGCCGGTGGAACTCGAGTACTGGCAGGTGGAGCGCGTCTGAGTAGATTGGTTTTCTGGTTTGTTTTGAAGATTAAATTGTTGGTTATAGCCACAGGCCGTTTTGGGGAGACGTATGGCAAAGAAAGTCACAGCAATTATTAAGTTGCAGATTCCCGCAGGTCAGGCCAATCCGGCGCCTCCGGTGGGACCAGCCTTGGGTCAGCAGGGGGTCAATATCATGGCCTTCTGCAAAGAATTTAATGCCGCCACCCAGAGTCAGAACGGTATGATTCTGCCGGCTGTCATTACAGTTTACCAGGATAAGTCTTTTACCTTCATTGTCAAAAGTCCGCCGGCGGCGGTTTTGCTCAAGCAGAAGGCATCGCTGGCCAAGGGTTCGGGTGTTCCGAACCGTGAAAAAGTCGGCAAGGTTACGCATGCCCAGATTCTTGAAATTGTTAAGATTAAACATAAAGACCTGAACACGACCAAAGAAGCCCAGGCCATGCGCCAGATCGAGGGTACGGCGCGGAGCATGGGCATAGAAGTGGTGGATTAATTATGGCCACGCACGGAAAACGTTATCGAGCGATCAAGGAGAAAGCCCCGGCCAAGGTTGTGGATCTGGCGGAGGCTATTGCGTTCATCAAGGCGCAGCCTGCCATCAAGTTTGATGAAACCATGGACATTGCCTTCCGGCTTGGTGTGGATTTTACCAAATCGGAGCAGACTGTGCGCGGTACAGTTTCTCTCCCGCACGGCACGGGCAAAAACGTGCGAGTCCTTGTGTTTGCCACGGGTGCGCCGGCTGATGCCGCACGCGCCGCGGGTGCCGATAGTGTCGGCTATGAGGATCTTATCGCCAAAATTCAGGGTGGCTGGACCGATTTCGATGTTGCGGTCTCCACCGCCGATGCCATGAAAGAGGTGCGCAAGCTGGGTAAATTTTTGGGCCCCCGCGGCCTGATGCCCAACCCCAAGACCGGCACCGTGACGGATGATCTCGCCACGGCCGTCAAGCAGTTCAAGGCGGGCCGCGTGGAATTCCGAATGGATCGGCATGGCAATGTCATGGTGCCGTTCGGCAAGCGGTCTTTCGATGCCGCCAAGTTGCTGGAAAATGCCCATGCCATCATCAATGCCGTGTTGGCTGCTCGGCCGGCTGCCACAAAAGGCGTCTTTGTCAAACGCTGCGTGGTGAGCTCCACTATGGGCGTCGGCCTGCAAGTCCATGTGCGTGAAACTTTAAAATCCGAGTAATTAATAGGAATTTGGTTATGAGGTCGGAAAAAAAATCCATCGTCAATGAACTTCGCTCCGGTCTGGAGAGCGCTTCCTTTGTGATTTTGACGGATTACCGGGGAATGAAGGTGCGCCAGGGCGAGGATCTTCGTCGTCGGTTGGCCAAATTTGGCGCGCAGTTTCACATCGTGAAGAACAGCTTTTTCAAGCTGGCATTACCTGAGAATCAACGGGCGCAATTGGCGGATGCTCTCGCAGCGCCGACGGCGGTTATTTTCGGCGCAGGCGATGTCGTGGAAACGGCGAAGGTTCTGGCCGGTTTCCAGCAGGAGCAGCATGTCTTGTCCATCAAGCGCGGGCTTTTAGATGGGCGGCTTTTGAGTTCGTCCGATGTGGATACCCTGATCAAATTGCCGGCTCGTCCGGTCTTGCTGGGTATGCTGGTCGGTACCATTGCGGCGCCTATGACGCATTTGGCGGGTGTCTTCAGGCAAAAAGTGGCCAGTCTGGTCTATGTCATTAAAGCGGTGCAGGAAAAAAAAGAAAAACCGCAGTAAGCGGTAGCATGTAGCAGAGGAGAGCACACCATGACGGAAGCAGTCACAGCAGAAAACGCAGCGGCGCCGGCGCAAGCCACCGACGTCAAAATTGAAGGTAAAATGGCCGAGTTTGTAAGCTGGATCGAAGGGATCAGCGTGCTGGAACTTTCCCAGCTGGTCAAGGCTTTGGAACAGCGTTTAGGCGTCTCGGCGTCAGCGCCGATGATGGCCATGCCAGCCGGTGCCGCGGGCGCGGCGGCTGGTGGTGCTGCCGCAGAAGCCAAGACGGAATTTACCGTCGTTCTGGCCAATGCCGGTGCACAGAAGATTCAGGTCATCAAGGAAATCAGGGCTATCACCGGGCTGGGGTTGAAAGAATCCAAGGATCTGGTTGAAGGCGCGCCTAAGAATGTCAAGGAAGGCGTTTCCAAGGAAGAGGCTGCCAAGATGAAGGAGCAGCTGGAAAAGGCCGGCGCCAAAGTTGAAATCAAGTAAGTGATTTAGCAAGTGGTTTTAGCTGGTCGTGGGAATGCCTGCGGGCGGGTAAGGTGAATTTCCGGTTTGCCTCGGGATGGGTCTGGAGTATTCCGCACACTCGCTGGCTCATCTCAGGGGTACACTTGGAAATATCTGGACGAGTGATTGGCTTGTCAAAGGGAAGGTGCTAAATAATGGAGCGCATTAATTTTGGCAAATTGAAGGACGTTATTGAGCCGCCGGACTTGATCGAAATACAAGCAAAATCATATAAAGATTTCCTGCAAATGGATGTGGCGCCCAACCACCGCAAGGTAATCGGCTTGCAGGCTGTATTTAAAGAGGTGTTCCCGATCGAGAGTTACGACAATCGGCTCGTGCTCGATTTTGTAAAATACGAGTTCACGCCACCCAAAGATCGTCCTTACCAGTGCCTCAAGGATGGTAAAACATATTCTGCGCCCCTGCATGTAACCTTTCGTCTGAAAAACGTCGAGGAGGTCTGCGAAGAAGTGGTCTACATGGGGGAGATCCCCATCATGACCGAGAGCGGCAGTTTTGTCGTCAATGGGGCCGAACGTGTTGTGGTGAGCCAGTTGCATCGTTCGCCTGGAATCTGCTTCGAACAGGCGATGCATGCCAACGGGTCCACGATCTTTTCCTTCCGGCTGATTCCCGACCACGGTTCCTGGGTGGAAGTCCAGTTCGATGCCAGTAATATCATCCATATCTATTTGGATCGTCAGCATCGCCGCCGTAAGTTCATGGCGCCCACTTTCTTGCGTGCCATTGGTTATGGCTCCGATGAAGAATTACTGGGCCTTTTCTACAAGATCGAAAAGTTGAATCTGCGCGGCGAGATTCCCGAGGAGAAATTACAGCATCGCGTCCTTAAGGAGGATATCATTGATGTCGAGTCCCAGGCTATTTTGGGAAGGCGTTATGATCCGCTGACGGGCAATCTAATCAAGCAGATGGTGGCCGCCAAGTTCGATGTTGTCGATGTGGTGGACGTCTCTTGGGACGAGGGTCTTTTCCTGCGCAATATTCAGAAGGATACGACGCATTCCGAGGACGAAGCGCTCAAGGATATTTTCAAAAAATTGCGTCCCGGCGATCCCCCAACTGTCAACAATGCCCGCCAGATGCTGAAAAATCTTTTCTTCGATCCGCGCCGGTTCGATCTTGGGCGCGTTGGTCGTTACAAGATCAATCAGAAACTGGGACTGCATAAGGATAAGAATTTGCGGATGCTTGACAACGAGGATTTTGTTGAGGCATTGCGCTATCTGATCAATCTGTCGCGCGGCAATGGTATTGTGGACGATATCGACCATCTGGGCAGCCGGCGCCTGCGGACCGTCGGGGAACTTGTGGAAAACCAGTGCCGGGTTGGTCTTGCCCGCACCCAGCGCACCCTGCGCGAGCGTATGGTGTTTATGGATTCCGCCATTGAGAAAATTACCCCTCAGCGGCTGATCAACCCCAAATCGCTCTCGGCATCGGTGCACGATTTTTTTGCGCGCAGTCAGTTGAGTCAGTTCATGGATCAAACCAATCCGCTCTCCGAGCTTACGCACAAGCGTCGTCTCAGCGCTCTTGGACCAGGCGGCTTGAGCCGCGAGCGGGCCGGTTTCGAGGTCCGCGACGTGCACAGCAGTCACTATGGTCGTATATGTCCCATTGAGACGCCTGAAGGCCCGAACATCGGACTTATTTCGTCCTTGGGTACCTATGCGCGGGTTAACGATTTCGGTTTCATCGAAACGCCATATCGCAAGGTGGAAGACGGCTGTGTGACCGATAAAGTGGAATATCTGGTTGCTGATAAAGAGGAAAATTTTGTCATTGCCCAGGCCAATGCGCCGGTGGACGAAAAGGGCCGCTTCAAGGAGGAGAATGTCTCCGTCCGCTATCGGGGAGAGTTCCTTGAGAAACCCAAGGACACGGTTCAATACATGGATGCGTCGCCGAAGCAGGTTGTCAGTGTGGCTGCCGGGTTGATTCCCTTCCTGGAGCACGACGATGCCAACCGTGCTTTGATGGGTTCCAACATGATGCGTCAGGCTGTGCCGCTGATCCGGTCTGAGAGTCCCTATGTTTGCACCGGGTTGGAACGGCGTGTGGCGCTCGATTCGCGTGTCATGGTCACAGCCACGGAACCGGGTAAGGTGGCTTATGTCTCGGCAACGCAGATCATTGTTACCCCGGACGGCAAGCTTCCGAAGAAAGGCATCAAGGAAAGTGATGCCGGGCAGGTTTATGAACTATGCAAGTTCATGCGTTCGAACTCGGGCACATGCATGAACCAGAAGCCGATTGTCAAGCATGGCCAGCGGGTGACGCGCGGCATGGTGTTGGCCGATGGGCCCAATACGGATGGCGGCGAGCTTTCCATCGGGCGTAATGTCCTGGTGGCATTCATGCCGTGGTGCGGTTACAATTTCGAGGATGCCATCCTGATCAGCGAGCGCGTCGTGCGTGACGACATCTTTACTTCAGTGCATATCGAAAAATTTGAAGCCAGTGCCCGCGATACGAAGTTGGGCCCCGAGGAAATTACCCGCGATATTCCCAATGTGGGCGAAGAAGCTCTCAAGGATCTTGGTAATGACGGTGTCATTCGTGTCGGTGCCGTAGTTAAACCGGGGACGGTGTTGGTCGGCAAGGTTACGCCAAAGAACGAAACTGAATTGGCCCCGGAAGAGCGTCTCTTGCGGGCTATTTTCGGGGAAAAAGCGGCTGATGTTCGTGATACGTCATTGACTGTCCCCAGCGGCACGTCAGGCATTGTGATGGAAGTCAGCGCCTCGGCCCAGCAAAACGTGGTGCGCGAGAAGCTGACCTCCAAGGCCCGCCGCCAGCAGATGAAGCAAATCGAGGACGATCACAAGGTTAAAAAACAGCAACTTACCGACCAGCTCACTGATGCCCTCAGTAATGTGCTCTTGGGCGAGAAGATTCCCTTGGATGTCGTCAATGTGGAAACTGGCGAAATCATCATTCCGGCCAATCGTAAAATCACCAAGTTTTTGCTGCGCAAACTGGCCTCGGGATGGGAGCATGTGGAGATCGATCCGAGTCCGATCCAGGAGCGCATTCAGGGCATCATTAACGAGCACATGGGTAAATTTGCGGAGGTTGAGCGCGAACGCGAGGACGCGCTCAGTAGGCTTTCTAGCGGCGATCATGCGGAAGACGGTATCATCAAGCAGGTTAAGGTTTATATTGCCAGCAAAAAGCGTCTGGAAGTCGGCGACAAGATGTCCGGCCGGCACGGTAACAAAGGTGTCGTGGCGCGCATTGTGAAAGATGAGGATATGCCTTTCCTGCCGGATGGGACGCCGGTGGATATCGTGCTTAATCCGTTGGGCGTGCCTTCGCGCATGAACGTAGGTCAGCTGTTGGAAACCCAACTCGGTTGGGTCTGCAAGCAACTGGGCATTCATATAACCACGCCGATTTTCGACGGCATATCTGAGAGCAACCTGAGCAAGAAAATGAAGGAAGCCGGGTTGCCGGCATCCGGCAAGACTTGGTTGAACGATGGGCGTACGGGCGATTTGTTCGAACAACCCGTGACCGTGGGCGTGATTTACATGTGCAAATTGCACCACTTGGTCAGTGATAAGATTCATGCCCGTGCGGTTGGCCCGTATTCGCTGGTCACTCAGCAGCCGTTGGGCGGCAAGGCCCAGTATGGCGGACAGCGTTTTGGCGAAATGGAAGTCTGGGCCTTGGAAGCCTATTCGGCCGCCTATGCTCTTCAGGAAATTCTTACGGTAAAGAGCGATGACGTATCCGGTCGCACGCGGATTTACGAGTCCATCGTTAAGGGTGAAAACGTCATCGAGCCCGGCATGCCGGAGTCATTTAATGTGTTGATCAAGGAATTGCAGAGTCTGTCTTTGGATGTTCGTCTGCACAGCGCCGGGGACAATGACTGAGCCCGCGCCGGGGAATTCGATAAATTGGATTCGTGATTGTAGCGCTGATGCCCGTCGAATGGTTGCGTAACGACGGTGGGCAAATCGAGCAGTGTCTCTGCATCAAAAGTTCAGGGAAGGAGCAGGATGGAAACAATCGGCGTCAAAAGTAATCCGGAGATTTATAAGCCGTCGAGTTTCGATGCGGTTAATATTGCTCTGGCGGCACCTGAAACCATTCGGTCATGGAGTTTTGGGGAAGTCAAGAACCCGGAGACCATCAATTATCGTACTTACAAGCCGGAGCGCGGCGGCCTTTTCTGCGAACGTATTTTTGGCCCCCAACGTGACTGGGAATGCAGCTGCGGGAAATACAAGCGCATCAAGCATAAAGGCGTGCTCTGCGACCGGTGCGGCGTAGAAGTCACTTTGTCCCGTGTGCGCCGCGAGCGCATGGGCCATATTGAACTGGCTGTGCCCGTCTCGCACATCTGGTTCTTTAAGTGTACGCCCAGCCGCCTTGGGCTGATCGTCGATTTGACGGCGCGCAGTCTTGAGCGGATTTTGTATTATGAGGATTATATTGTCGTCGATCCCGGCAAGACCCCTCTGAAGGAAAAGCAGATTCTCAGCGAGGAAGAGTATCGCGAGGCCATTGAATTATACGGCGAGGAGTTTAGCGCCAAGATGGGCGCCGAGGCCATTCGCGACCTCATGAAGCGCATTGATCTGGCCGCGCTAATGGTCTCGCTCGAGTCCCAAATGGTCGCCACGCGCAGCCAGCAGACGCGCAAGAAACTTGCCAACCGCATGAAGATTGTGGAAAGCATGCGGGCTAACGGCATGCGTCCGGAGTGGATGATCTTGGAAGTTCTTCCGGTCATTCCGCCGGATCTGCGTCCTCTGGTTCCCTTGGAGGGCGGGCGATTTGCGACATCGGACTTGAACGATTTGTACCGCCGGGTCATCAATCGCAACAACCGGCTTAAAAACCTGCTTATTTTAAAGACTCCGGACGTCATCATCCGCAACGAAAAGCGCATGCTGCAAGAAGCGGTGGATGCTTTGCTTGACAATGGGCGGCATGGCCGTCCGGTGACGGGCTCGGGCAACCGGCCGCTGAAGTCGTTGAGCGATATGCTCAAGGGCAAGCAGGGGCGTTTCCGTCAGAACCTGCTGGGCAAACGCGTGGACTATTCGGGACGTTCCGTGATTGTCGTGGGGCCCGAACTTCAACTTCATCAGTGCGGCTTGCCAAAGAAGATGGCCCTGACCTTGTTTGAGCCTTTTATCATCCGCCGGCTGAAACAGAAAGGTCTCGTGCATACGGTGCGCGCAGCCAAAAAGATGATTGAAAGTCAGACTAATGTCATCTGGGATGCATTAGATGAAGTCATCAAGGGACGTACGGTAATGTTGAATCGCGCGCCTACGTTGCATCGCCTGAGCGTTCAGGCCTTCGAGCCGATTTTGATTGAGGGCGATGCCATTCAAATCCATCCGCTGGTTTGTACGGCTTTCAATGCCGACTTCGATGGTGACCAGATGGCCGTTCATGTGCCGCTTTCGATCGAGGCGCAATTAGAGTCCCGGTTGCTGATGCTTTCGACAAACAATCTGTTTTCGCCCTCGAGCGGGCGGCCGGTGATGACGCCGACGCAGGACATAGCGCTGGGAATTTATTACCTTACGCTTGGGCCGAGCGCTTCCAAGAACGAATTGTTCCTGAGCAAAGCCGATGAGGAGAGCGGCAAGCATCTGCCTCTCTTTGGGGATGCCAACGAAGTGCAGTATGCCTTCGATACTGGTAAAGTGAAGGTTCACACGCGGATCCTGTTCCGCAATCCCGATTACAAAAAGGAATCGACGGTGTATGGCAAGGTGGATGCGCGCGTGATTGCCACCACGGTTGGGCGCGTGTTTTTCAACCGGGTTTTTCCGCATACGGTCGGTTTTATTAACGAGACGGTTACCAAGAAATTGCTCAGCACGATTATCTGGAAATGCTATCACGCAGCCGGACAGGCGGAAACCGTGCGGGTCCTGGACTTGCTGAAAGCGCTGGGCTTCAAGCATGCAACCTTGACCGGAATTTCGATCGGCCTGGTGGACATGATCGTGCCGGAAGGCAAAGCCAAGATCATCGAAGAAGCTCGTCATCAGATGAAGGATGTCGAACGGCAGTATCAAAAGGGCATCATTACTGAAGGCGAACGTTACAATAAGATCATCGACATCTGGACGCGCGCGACGGAGGAAACCGCTGTCACCATGTTCGAAGCCATGCAGAAGAAGCAGGCGGAGGGCGAGCCCAATCCGCTCTTCATGATGGTGGACTCGGGTGCGCGCGGCAGCCGTCAGCAGATCCGCCAGCTGGCCGGCATGCGCGGGCTTATGGCCAAGCCCTCCGGCGAAATCATGGAGCGGCCGATCGTGTCCAATTTCCGCGAAGGTCTCAGTGTTTTGGAATATTTCATCAGCACGCATGGCGCCCGCAAAGGTCTGGCCGACACAGCGCTGAAGACGGCCGATGCCGGCTATCTTACCCGCAAGCTGGTGGATGTGGCCCAGGACGTGATCATTACCGAACAGGACTGCAGCACGCTGAACGGCATTCGGATCTCGGCCATCAGCGGCGGCGTGGAAATTCCGCTGGGCATGCGGATCATCGGGCGCACGGCGCTGGAAGACGTTTTCGATCCGCGCGATCCCAAAAAACGCATTCTTACCGCCGGTCAGGAAATTACCGAGGCCGATGCGGAAGCCGTTGAGCAGGCCGATATCGAAAGCGTGAAAATCCGGAGTGTGCTGACTTGCGAAGTCAAGCGCGGCGCCTGCGCCAAGTGCTACGGCCGTGATTTGACGACCGACAAGCTGGTCGAGCTCGGGACGGCAGTGGGCATCATTGCCGCCCAGTCCATCGGCGAACCCGGCACGCAGCTGACGATGCGGACCTTCCACATCGGCGGCGCGGCGAGTTCGCGGGCGGGCCAGACCGAAATCAAGGCCAAAAATTCCGGTATCGTGCACTTCATCGATGTGCGCATGGTCAAGGATGCGCAAGGCGACAATATCGTTCTCAACAAGAACGGGTCGGTCGTTATTCGCGATCATGAAGGCCATGAACTGGAACAGCACAATTTGGTCGTCGGATCGGCCGTTTCCGTCAAGGAAGGTGACTCGGTGACCAAAGGTCATGTCTTTGTTCGCTGGGAACCGCATAGTGTGCCGATCATTGCCGAACAGTCTGGCGTCGTCCAGTTCCGCGACTTTGTGGAAAATGTTTCCATGAAGATTGAGGTGGACCAGATTACGGGTTTCAAGCGCATTGTCATTCTTGATTACCGCGAGGATTTGCACCCGCAGATCCTGGTCAAGGATTCGAAAACGAATGTCATCGTGGGCAATTACAGCATTCCGTCCGGCGCTTATGTGTTTGTGGAAAAAGGCAAGGAAGTCAGTGCTGGTATGGTCATCGCTAAGACCCCGCGCAAGGAAGCCAAGACCAAGGATATCACCGGCGGTCTGCCGCGGGTGGCCGAGCTGTTCGAGGCGCGCCGGCCGAAGGATGCTGCGGAAATTTCGAAGATTGCCGGCATTGTCGACTTTGGCGGCATTCAACGCGGTACGCGGCGCTTGATCGTGCGTGATACCGTGACGGGCGACGAGGAAGAGCATGTCATCGCGCTCGGCAAACACGTTATTGTCTCCAAGGGCGATCACGTGCGCAAAGGCGAGCCGCTGACCGAAGGTCCCATTGTCCCGCAGGAAGTCCTTGAAGTGTGCGGCCCGCAAGATTTGCAGGAATACTTGGTTAACGAAGTGCAAGAAGTGTACCGCTTGCAAGGTGTTGAAATCAATGACAAGCACATCGAGGTCATTGTGCGCCAGATGTTGAAGAAAGTGCGCATCACCGATTCGGGCGATACGGAATTCCTCTGGAACGAATTGGTGGATAAGTATCACTTCCAGGAAGTCAACCAGAAAGCCATGGCCGAAGGCAAACGCCCGGCACAAGCTTCCCCGTGTTTGCTGGGTGTTACCAAGGCGTCCATCGAGACAGAAAGTTTCATTTCCGCGGCCTCGTTCCAGGATACGACCCGCGTGCTGACCACGGCGGCCACCTTGGGTAAAGTTGATCATCTTTTCGGGTTCAAGGAGAATGTCATTATGGGGCACCTGATTCCTGCGGGTGTCGGTTTCTCGGTCAACAAGCATCTGAAACTTGTGCATCTCGGCGAGCCAATACCCGAAGCAGCGTTACCCAAGACGGAGAACGCAGAAGACAAGTTAAGGAAATTATTAAATTAATTCGATGCCGGTTTGGGGCCGCCCCGCATGGCTCGCGGCCGAGTTGGCGAGATTTATTTTATAATAATTTGAAAAAAACTTGCAATAAATAATTGGGCTGATAGAATTCGAATTTCGATTTGGAGGAAATAAAAAAACGTTATGCCGACGATAAATCAACTCGTGCGCAAAGGGCGACGAAGGGTCATGAACCGTAGCAAGTCGCCTGCCCTGACCGGATGTCCGCAGCGACGCGGAGTGTGCATCGCCGTCCGTGTAATGACGCCCAAAAAACCGAACTCGGCGTTGCGCAAAGTTGCGCGCGTGCGCATGACCAACGGCGAAGAAGTGACCGCATATATTCCCGGCGAAGGTCACAATCTTCAGGAGCACAGTATTGTGCTCGTGCGCGGCGGACGCGTGAAAGATCTTGGTGGTGTTCGATATCATATTGTGCGCGGCACGCTCGACTCGGTCGGGGTTGCCAATCGCAAACGCGGTCGGTCGAAGTATGGGGCCAAGCGGGCTAAAGCAAAGCAAGAAAAATAACAGGATGCCATGGCAAGACGACACACAGCTGAAAGACGAGAAGTAGCGCCGGATCTTCGCTATAACAGCAAGCTGATCGGGCGGCTGATTAATTACGTCATGATCCGGGGCAAGAAATCGGTGGCAGAGTCCGTGACCTACGGGATGCTGGATTTCATTAAGGAACAGAGTAAGGAAGATCCCTTGGAGGTGCTGATGCGCGCCATGGATAATATCCGTCCCAAGGTTGAGGTAAAGAGCCGCCGTGTCGGTGGGGCCACATACCAAGTTCCTGTGGAAGTCAGCTCGGATCGCCAATTGGCTCTGGCCATCCGCTGGTTAATTCAATTTTCCCAAGCGCGTAAAGGTGTTCCGCTGGAACGGGCCATGGGGCTTGAGGTGCTGGATGCCTTCAAGAATCAGGGCAATGCAATCAAGAAGCGGGATGAAACCCACAAGATGGCGCAAGCTAACAAGGCTTTTGCTCATTACAAGTGGTAACAGGGTCGCGTGAACATTATGGTGCCGGTTTTGAAACATCAGCAAAATGACGCGGTTGCAGGTGACGCTTCGGCGCGGGAAGCTGCCGGCAGGAAGCGTCCGTTGGCTCTGGTGCGGAATTTTGGCATCATGGCCCATATCGATGCCGGCAAGACGACGCTGACCGAGCGCATTTTGTTTTACACCGGACGCCTGCATAAGATGGGCGAAGTTCACGAGGGTACCGCCACGATGGACTGGATGATTCAGGAGCAGGAACGTGGCATTACAATTACCAGTGCCGCCACGGTCTGTTTCTGGCGCGATTGTCAGGTTAATGTTATCGACACCCCCGGGCATGTGGATTTCACTGCCGAAGTGGAACGTTCGCTGCGCGTGTTGGATGGAGCTGTGGGTGTGTTTTGTGCCGTTGGCGGGGTTCAGCCGCAATCGGAAACGGTTTGGCGACAGGCCGATCGCTATGGTGTCCCGCGCGTGGCCTTTATCAACAAGATGGATCGTGTCGGCGCCGATTTTGACAGGGTGCTGGCCGAAATTCGCGAAAGGCTGACGCCGAATGCCGTGGCCATTCAGTTGCCGTGGGGTGCCGAAGACCAATTCAAGGGCGTTATTGACCTGATCAACATGAAGGCTTTGGCATTTGACGATACCAGTTTTGGAACGGTGATTCGTACGGAAGCGATTCCTGCTGATTTGGCCGTGGCGGCTGAGCGGGCTCGCTCGGAAATGATGGAAAAAGTGGCCGAAGCGGATGAAGCCGTGCTTGGATCCTACCTCGAAAATCCGGAAGTTCCCGTAGCTTTGTTGAAGGACGGTTTGCGTCGGGCAACAATCAGCCGGAAACTGGTTCCCGTGCTTTGCGGTGCGGCTCTGCGCAACAAGGGCATTCAGCCGGTGATTGACGCGGTGGTTGATTACCTGCCTGCGCCGATCGATATTCCCCCCGTTCAAGGCTTCAATCCAAAAACCGATGAGGTCATGTCGCGTTCGGTCAGTGATTTCGAATCCCTATCTGCTTTGGCCTTTAAGATTGTTAACAATCCTTACATGGGCAAAATGATTTTTGTGCGCGTCTATTCGGGGTGCTTGAAGAAGGGGCAAAACGTGTTTAATCCGCGCACTAACCGGCGCGAACGCGTGATGCGTCTGTTGCAGTTGCATGCCGATCAGCACGAAGAAGTCGAGAGTTTGTATTCCGGCGAAATCGGCGCTTTAGCCGGTATGAAGGATATTTCCACGGGTGACACGATTTGTTCCGAAAATAAGCCGATTGTATTGGAACGCATTCGTTTTCCCGAGCCGGTAGTGTCCATGGCAATCGAGCCCAAGACTCAGGCTGATCGCGAAGATTTGTTAAGGTCTTTGGTGGCCCTCAGTGAGGAAGATCCCACTTTTAAAGTCAGCACTCATCCGGATACCGGCCAGACACTTGTCAATGGGATGGGAGAATTGCACCTTGAGATCATCAAGGATCGTCTGTGGCGCGAATATAAGGTCAAGGCCAATGCCGGGGAGCCGACTGTCGCTTACCGCGAGACTGTTACCGTTGAGGGCGCGGGCTCGCATATATTTGACCGCGAGATTGGCGGAGGCCGTCAGTTTGCCGGCATCACGTTAACCGTAGCGCCTGCGCCTCGCAAGGCTGGCAATACGATTGAGATTCAGGTGTCGACGGAGGAGCTCCCGCATGAATTCCAAGTAGCTGTGTCGGCGGGTATCCAGGATGCCTTGGCCACTGGTCTGCTCGGTCATTTCCCTGTCGTCGATGTTGTTGTCAGAGTAACGGCGGCTTCCTGTGATATGCAGGATTCGACGGATGTCGCTTTCCGCACTGCTGCGGTCATGGCCTTTCGGGAAGCCCTTAAAGCTGCGGTGCCTGTGTTGTTGGAGCCGATTATGTCTTTGGAGATCGTGACACCCGCTGAAACCATGGGTGACGTTATGGGAGATCTCAATGCGCGGCGCGGCAAAGTCAAGGGGCTGGCGAGTCAGCCTCCCGTGCAGATTATTCGCGCCGAGGTGCCCCTGGCTGAGCTCTTTGGGTATGCCACAGCCGTCCGATCATTGACCAGAGGTCGCGCAAGTTATACGATGGAACCGTTCATGTTTGAAATAGTACCGGAACAAATACAGAAACGCATATTGAGTCGTTAAAGGTGGTATGGAAGAGCAACGCATACGCATACGCCTGAAGTCATATGACTTTCGGGCTTTGGATCAGTCGGCGGGCGATATCGTGGAGACCGCCAAGCGGACCGGCGCCCGTATTTCGGGACCGATCCCGCTGCCAACGCGGATCGAACGATTCAGCGTTAATCGCAGCCCGCACGCGGACAAGAAGTCCATGGAACAGTTTGAAATTAGAACCCATAAGCGTCTACTCGACATTATCGGTCCGACTGCCAAAACGGTTGACGAGCTGAAGAAGCTCAACCTTCCGGCGGGAGTGGATATTTCCATTAAGATTTGAGTTCGATATGCAAGGATTACTTGGAAAAAAAATAGGAATGACCCGGATTTTCAACGATCAGGGCCATCAGGTGCCGGTGACCGTCATCGCATGCGGTCCATGCACTGTTCTCCAGCGCAAGACTAAGGACCACGAAGGATACGATGCCATTCAGCTGGCCTTTGGCGAGTCGAAGGAGAAACGGATGACCAAGGCAGACTTGGGTGTCTGTAAAAAACTCAGCGTCAATCCGCTGCGTTACCGGTGTGAAATGGCCGTGGAAGCCGGCGAAGAATATAAACCCGGGGATGTGGTAACCGTGAAGCTGTTTGAAGGTGTGCCGTATGTGGATGTGGTTGGGATCTCGAAAGGCAAAGGCTACGCGGGGGTAATGCGTCGCTATCGTATGAGCGGTGGCCCCATAACTCACGGTGGACACTCCAAACGGAGGGTCGGGTCTGTCGGCTGCCGCGAATTGCCCGGCCGTATTCATAAGGGCAAACACATGCCTGGTCATCTGGGCGCGGAGCGCGTAACTCTGCAGAATTTACAAGTGGTAAAGGTCCGTCCGGAAGAGCACGTGTTAATGGTGCGCGGATCGGTGCCCGGTCACGCCGGTGCGGTGCTGATCGTTAAAAAATCGTTGAAACGGGGTCAGATAAAATGAGTCGCATACCGATAACCAACAGTGCTGGTGTGTCATCAGGCGAAATGGAAATTGCCGATGATATTCTGGTGAATAATCGCGGTCAGCAGGCTCTCAAGGATGTGATTGTGGCCTATCGCGCGAGTTTGCGCGCCGGCACGGCTTCGACACTGACCAAAGGCGAAGTTGCCGGGAGCAATCGCAAGCCTTGGGCGCAAAAGGGATTGGGGCGGGCGCGTGCAGGATATCGTCAATCGCCTGTTTGGCGGGGCGGTGGGGTGGTGTTCGGTCCCAAGCCGCGTAGTTACCGGAAGGACGTCAACCGCAAAGTGGTGCAATTAGCATTCCGGCGGGCATTCAGCGAGAAGATTCTTGGCAAGGCGCTGCGTGTGGTGGATGAATTGCAGCTGGCCGATGCCAAAACGAAGAGCTTGCTGGCGATTCTGAAGGCGCAGAGCATTCAGGGCCCGGTTTTGATCGTTCTGGAGAAATCGAATACGAATGTCAGGCTGGCCGCGCGTAACCTGCGTCAGATCGAGTTGGCCGTGGCCAGTGATGTGCATCCTTATCAATTATTCCGGTATCCCACGGTTGTGGCCACGAAAGCGGCCATGGTTACACTGGTGGATCGGTTAAAAACGGTCAAGGCAGGAGCCTGAGCTTATGAAATCCGCTTATACGATAGTCAAGACATTGATCCTCTCGGAAAAGATTTCGCGGGAGATGGAAAACGCCAATCGTTATTGTTTCAAGGTGGAACCCGCAGCCAATAAGCTGGAAATCAAACAGGCGGTCGAACAGTTGTTCAAGGTGCATGTGACCAAAGTGAATACCATGCGCCGCAAGGGCAAACTCAAACGCGAGCGCGCGGCACGTTACGGACGAACTTCGTTTCATAAACGGGCGATTGTGACGCTTAAAGCCGGCGATAAAATTGAAATCGTTTAATACTCTGGTTTTGGGCGCTTAATTGCGCCAGGAATGATATATGCCGATTAAAACATATCGACCTACAACACCGAGTCGCCGGCACGCTGGTACGGCGACCTTCGAGGAAATCACTCGGGCTAAACCGGAGCGTTCGCTGATTAAGGCGTCCAAGTCCACGGCCGGCCGCAATTCGTCGGGTCGCGTAACGGTGTGGCACCGTGGTGGCGGCCAGCGGCGGCTCTTCCGTTACATTGATTTTAAGCGGGAAAAGATCAATATTCCCGCCAAGGTTGCGGCGATCGAATACGATCCCAATCGTTCGGCGCGCATTGCGTTATTGCAGTACGTTGACGGAGAAAAGCGTTATATTCTGGCGCCGGTTGGTTTGGCGGTTGGCTCCACATTAGTCGCCGGCCCGGATGCCGAGCCGGCTGTGGGCAATATGCTGCCGCTGGCGCGCATTCCTCTCGGCATGCAGGTGCACAACATTGAAATGCAGCCGGGCCGTGGTGGTCAGTTGGTGCGGGGAGCTGGCTTGGCGGCGACGGTAATGTCGCGGGAAGGCGAATATGCGAACGTCAAGTTGCCGTCCGGAGAAGTGCGCCGGATTAAAGCGGCTTGCCGGGCGACTATTGGCCAGATTGGTAACTTGGACCATGCGAGCATTGCCTACGGCAAGGCGGGGCATGCCCGTTGGCTTGGTATACGGCCAACCGTGCGCGCGCGTGCCATGAATCCGGTTGACCATCCGATGGGCGGTGGCGAAGGCAAATCCACGGGCGGGCATCCGCGTTCGCCGTGGGGCCAATATGCTAAAGGCAAGAAAACCAGACATGCTCATGTGAAGTCGGAGCGGTTCATTGTATCACGGAGAAAGTAAGCCATGTCACGATCGCTTAAAAAAGGTCCGTATGTTGAGGCTAGTCTCTTGGAGAAAGTTGAGCGCTTGAATAAGTCGGGCGAAAAACGTCCCATTCGTACTTGGTCACGGCGCTCCATGGTCGTACCTGAGTTTGTAGGCCATACATTTGCGGTGCATAACGGCAAAGTGCATGTGTCCGTATATGTCACCGAAAACATGGTCGGGCATCGTTTAGGCGAGTTTTCGCCGACGCGGATATTCAAGAAGCATGGTGTGCATACGGATAAGACGGCGGAAAAAACATAAGCGGACGCCAAAACGCATAGAGATATTTTAATGTAACGGCCGTTAGTAAGGGCCAAAAGCGGTATAATGCCGTTTGACTAATCAGTGTCATGAAAATTGAAGCATCATCCCGATTTGCGCGCATTGCGGCAACAAAGGCCCGTCCATTGGCCCGGTTATTGACTGGTTTGTCCGTTGCCGATGCTTTGCGGGCAACATCATTCAGCCGTCAGAAGGCTGCCTTTTTGATCAATAAAGTTTTAAAGTCCGCGATTGCCAATGCGGAAAATAATGCCAAGCAATCGGCAGAGGATTTCCGTGTGGAGCAGGTCATTATCGAGCAGGGGCCGATGATGCGCCGGCATTGGTCAAGGTCACGGGGCATGGTACGGCCAGTAACGAAGCGCACCAGCCATATTCGGGTTATTTTAGTGAACGAATGAAGGATGGCCGGCATCGATGCCTGGAATTGCGGGCGTTGAGTTGGCAAGATCAGTCGAGGAAAGGAGCACGATCTTGGGACAAAAGATCAATCCAATTGGATTTCGGGTGGCGGTCAATAAAAACTGGCGTTCGCGCTGGTATGCGGAAAAAAAGCAATACGGTGATTTTTTCCACGAAGACCTGAAAATCCGCGAGATGATCATGAAACGGCTGGCGGGTGCGGCCGTTCCGGAAGTCATTATTGAACGCTACGCCAATCGGGTGCGTGCAACAATTTTTACGGCCCGGCCTGGAATTGTCATTGGCCACAAGGGGCAGGATATTGAGAAACTCCGCGAAGAACTGGCCAAGATAACGGGCAAGGAAGTTTACCTGGAGATCAAGGAAATCAGGAATGCCGATCTCAATGCCCAGTTGGTGTCCGAGAACATAGCCGTCCAATTGGAAAGGCGCGTGTCTTTCCGGCGGGCGATGAAAAGAGCCATTAAAACGACGATGGATATGAAGGCCTTGGGGATCAAGGTTCAGATATCAGGACGTTTAGGTGGCGCCGAATTGGCGCGTCGGGAAATTTATAAAGAGGGCTCTGTGCCCCTGCATACATTGCGGGCGATTATCGATTACGGTGCTGCGGAAGCGCATACCGTTGCAGGCAAGGTGGGAATTAAAGTTTGGATTTGTGTCAAACCGGAACAGGAACCGGAAGTGAAAGCGGGGGTGCAACGTGCCGGAAATGCCTAAGCGAGTCAAGTATCGCAAAGTCCAGCGCGGCAGCATGAAGGGCAATGCGACGTCCGGCGATATGCTGGCCTTTGGGGAATATGGTTTGCAAGCCCTGGATCGTGGCTGGATCAAGGCCATTCAGATCGAAGCCTGTCGTGTGTCCATTAACCGGCACCTGAAACGCAAGGGCAAGGTCTGGGTGCGGATTTTCCCCGATAAACCGGTAAGCAAGAAGGCCTTGGAAACCCGCATGGGCAAAGGTAAGGGCGTGCCCGAATTTTGGGTGGCGGTGATTAAAAACGGACGGATGCTTTTTGAAGTCGATGGGGTCAGTGATCATGTTGCGCGGGAGGCCATGCGGTTGGCAGCTTCCAAGTTGCCGGTGCGGACGCGTTTTGTTTCGCGACATGTGGCTGCTGTTTAGGAAACGGATATCATGAGTAAGGCCAAGGAACTTAGGGAACTTGCGCAGGATGAGCTGGACCAGAAACTTCTGGACCGGATTAAGGAAGCGTTTGACCTGCGGAAGGTAAAGGCGACAGGCAAGTTGGATAATCCGCTTCAGATGCGGATGGTCCGGCGCGAGATCGCCTGCCTGCGCACGCTGATTAACGAAAAAAAGAACGTGAAGGAAACGGGAAACGCCGGCCATGGAAATATCACGCGGAAAGCGTAAAGAACGGACAGGCATCGTTATCAGTGATGCCATGGATAAGACCCTCGTGGTCAAGGTGGAAAGGCGTGTGCGCCATCCGCTCTATGGCAAGGAGATGAAGATGTCGAACACCTGTTTCGTCCATGATGAGGCTAATCGGGCCAAGATGGGCGACAAGGTGCGAATTATGGAAACGCGGCCATTGAGCCGGACAAAACGTTGGCGGTTGGTTGATATCGTCCAGCCGGGCAGGGCATCTGCGGAACCAGGGGACAAAGCGTAAGGCTTTATGATTACAGAAGAAACATGTTTGGATGTGGCCGACAATACCGGCGCGCGCAAAGCCAAGTGTTTTCGAATTTTGGGGCAGCGCAAGCGTTACGGGTATCTCGGCGATCTCATCAAGGTGGCCATTCGTGAGGCTCAGCCAAGCGGTTTGGTAAAGAAAGGTGAGGTGCGTTTGGCGGTCATTGTGCGGACGCGCAAGTCGATCCGCCGTCCGGACGGGTCTTACCTGCGGTTTGATAGTAACGCCTGCGTGCTGGTGGATGACAGTTTAAATCCGCTGGGGACCCGTATTTTTGGGCCCGTAGCGCGGGAACTGCGCGACAAAAATTTCGCCAAAATTATCTCACTGGCTCCGGAGGTCCTGTAAGTATGGCGACGACCCAAATGCATATTCGACGCGATGATATTGTGCTGGTCTGCGCGGGGCGCGAGGCCGATGGTAAGAAGACCGGTAAAGTGCTCCAAGTCATACCCGGTAAGGCGAAGGCCATCGTGGAGGGCTTGAATTATATTCATAAAACCATACGTAAGTCGCAAGATCATCCCAAAGGCGGAATCATCAAGAAGGAAGGCGCAATGGCGATCTCCAACCTGATGTTGTTTTGTCCGCACTGTAAGGATGGCGTGCGTGTGGCGCGTGTGCGGGGTGAAAACGGCAAGGTGGCACGCAAGTGCAAGCAATGTGGGCATCTCTTTGATGGGTGAGGAATATGGCCAGATTGAAAGATAAATATACTCAAGAAGTCATTCCTGCAATGAAGAAATTGCGGGGGTACCGGAACGTCATGCAGGTGCCGCGCATGGTTAAGATCGTGGTGAACATGGGCATTAATTCCTCGGTGGAAAAGGATGTCGTCAAGACTCTGGTGCGCGACTTGGCAACGATTACGGGGCAGATGCCGGTGTTGTGCGTGGCGCGCAAGAGCATTGCCAATTTTAAGCTGCGCGAAGGTATGCCCGTTGGGGCCATGGTAACCTTGCGCGGCGCACGCATGTACGAGTTTTTTGACCGCTTGGTGAATACTGTGTTGCCGCGGCTGCGCGACTTCCGCGGTGTTTCGCCCAAGGGATTTGATGGACGCGGCAATTACACAATGGGCCTGCGTGAGCAGACGGTATTCCCTGAAATTGTGGCCGACGAAATCAAAAAAGTTCAGGGTATGCACATAACGATTGTGACGACAGCTGCGACCAACGATGAATCCCGCGAGTTTTTGAAGTTGATGGGGATGCCGTTTGCCGTTGCTGGAACCGATAAGAAATAAGGGAGGGCCTGCGCTTGGCGAAGTTGTCATTAATGGTTAAGGCCGGACGCAAACCGAAATTCAGCAGCCGGGGCTATCATCGTTGCCGCCGGTGCGGCCGCCGGCGGGCTTACATACGCAAATTTCAAATGTGCCGGATCTGTTTCCGGGAACTGGCCTCGGTGGGACAGATTCCGGGAGTGGTCAAGGCCAGTTGGTAAGGGACGGTATCACTATGAATCAGACAGATCCCATTGGCGATATGTTGACCCGGTTGCGGAATGCAAACATGGCCCGGACCGCTGCGGTGGAAATGCCGTATTCGCGGATCAAGGACAGCATAGCCCGCATTTTCAAGCGGGAAGGTTTTATTCAGGACTATACCGCCGAGGGCGGCGGCGCCGGCAAGGTGCTGCGCTTGTACATCAAATTCGGCCCAGGTCGCGAGGGCGTCATCCGTGGCTTGCAGCGGGTCAGCAAGCCGGGGTTGCGCCGTTATGTGAGTGCTGCCGCTTTGCGGCCCATCAAAAACGGAACAGGGGTGGCGATTGTGAGCACTTCCCGTGGTTTGTTGACTGACCGGGAAGTGCGTGAGCAGAATGCCGGCGGCGAGTGGTTGTGTACGATCTGGTAGGGCGCAATCGAAACAGGCAATTTTATCCAATAGAGCGTTTGTGGAAGGAGACGTGGGGCGATGTCGAGAGTAGGACAAATGCCGATTCCCATTCCTACGGGAGTGGAGGTCAAGCTGGCCGGTAAGATCCTGTCCGTAAAAGGTCCAAAGGGTACGCTTACCAGGGAAATTCCGGATGTTTTCGAAATGTCTTTGAAACCTGGGTCGGTGGCAATTAAGCCCAAGGTTTCAAATCCGGAACTCAGTCCCTTGCACGGGCTGAATCGACGCTTGATCGCCAATATGGTTGAAGGTGTGACGAAGGGCTTTAGCAAGGAATTGGAAATTCAAGGAGTTGGTTTTAAAGGCGCCGTTCAAGGACGGAAAGCAGTCTTTTCACTCGGTTATTCCGTCCCGGTGGAAATGGATATTCCTGCAGGCATCGAGATTAAAGTCACGGAAAACGTCAATATTGTGATCAGTGGGCTGGACAAACAATGCGTTGGTGATTTTGCGGCGCATGTTAAGTCTTTTTATCCTGCCGAACCATATAAAGGCAAGGGAATCCGCTACAAGGGCGAATATATCAAGCGTAAAGTCGGAAAGACGGTGGCGTAAACTTATGAAGCTGAAAACCAGATCGGAATATCGCAAGCGGCGGCATCAGCGTCTGCGGAAAAAAGTTATTGGCACCACCCAGCGCCCGCGGATGTGCGTCAGCATCAGCAATAAGCACATGTATGTGCAATTGGTTGATGATCTTGTTGCGGCGACGTTGGCGGCGGTGTCGACGCGGACCAAGGAATTGGTTGGCAAAAATAATCGCGAAGCAGCTCAACGGCTCGGAACCAAAGCCGCTGAGATCGCGAAAGCCAAAGGGATCAGCGAGGTTGTGTTTGATCGGGGCGGGCATGCCTATAACGGGCGCATCAAGGCCATTGCCGAGGCGGCACGTGCCGCCGGAATGAAATTATAAGCGCGGAACCTATGGAAAACAAATTGCAAAAAGAGTGGATGAATCAGGACGACGTCACGTCCGGCGAAATGGAAGAATATGTCGTCCAGGTGAAACGTTGTTCCAAAGTCGTCAAAGGCGGCCGGCGGATGAGTTTTAGCGCCGTTGTCGTGGTTGGCGATCATAAGGGGTGCGTTGGCTATGGTTTGGGCAAGGCCAATGAAGTGGCCGATGCCATCCGCAAGGGCGGTGATATCGCGCGCAAGACGCTGTTCCAGGTCAAATTGTGCGGTACGACCATACCGCATGATGTCATTGGTAAATATTCCGCTTCACAGGTCTTGCTGAAGCCGGCCGTAGACGGTACCGGTGTAATCGCCGGCGGTGGCGCGCGAGTTGTGTTGAATCTTTCCGGAGTTCATAATGTTTTGGCCAAATCTCTGGGCAGTAACAACAAATGGAATGTTGTGCATGCCACGATCAATGCTTTGCAGCAGTTGCGCACGAAGGCTGAATCGGATGTCATGCGAGGCGTGAGTCATCCCGGCCAGCGTTCTGCCAGTGAGCCGGTAACGGTATAATCCTGTTGCCCGGCTTCGTCTTAGGCGGGGCGTTTTATGGAATAGAAAGGATGAGAAGGGGTATGATGAGTCTGCATCAATTGAAAAATACGCCGGGCGCACGGCGTCCCAAGATGCGCGTCGGTTGTGGCGCGGGATCAGGCAAAGGGAAAACCTGCGGACGGGGACACAAGGGGCAATATGCCCGTTCGGGGCATAAGCATAAGCCCGCATTTGAAGGCGGTCAAATGCGCTTGCTGCGCCGGATCCCTAAGCGTGGTTTCAATCGCCCCGATAAGCGGACCTATCGTCTGGTTCCGGTTGACCGCTTAAATTGTTTTGAAGATGGACTTGAGGTGACGGTCGCTGTTTTGGAATCTGCCGGGGTGATTCATTCCGGTCCTGTGGGCGTAAAGGTGCTCGGTGGCGGTGCGTTGAAAAAGAAGTTGACCGTTAAAGTTCAGGCTTTCAGCGCGAGTGCCAAACAGATTATTACGGCGGCCGGCGGAACGGCCGAAGTAGTTGCATAATCTTCAGCGTATGAATCGGTCCCTTTAGATCAGACCTTGTTCGCGGTTGATAATTTGGCGATTGCGTCCGTGGGAGCTTGGTAATTTAATGGGCCATGGTCATCGGCGCGTGCCCATGACTGCGTGTGATTGTTGTTATTTTTAGCCTTACCTAATGGCGCTCCATTTCGAATATCAAATTTATGCTTTCTGCATTTATCAATTCGTTTAAGGTCGAGGAACTCCGCAAGAGGATTCTGTTCACGCTTGGAATGGTGTTCCTTTGCCGCTTGTTGAGCGTAGTGCCGACTCCCGGCGTGAGTACTGGTGAACTTCAGGCTCTAATCCAACATATTTCAAACCAGGTCGGTGGGGGATTGCTTGGGCTTGTTGATTTATTCAGCGGCGGAGCCATGAGCAATTGCGCCATCGGTGCGCTAGGTATCATGCCCTATATCAGCGCTTCCATCATTTTTCAATTAATGACGGCGGTAGTGCCCGGTCTGGAACGCTTGGCGCGTGAGGGCGATGTCGGCCGGCAAAAAATTACTCAATATACACGCTATTTGACAGTGGTCCTATGCATCATTCAAGGATACGCCATGGCCGTGGCGTTGCAGAATCCGTCGGCTCTCTTCGGTCGCAATGTTGGCGAAATTGTCAGTATGCACTCCGTTTGGGGCTTTCGCTTGGTCACGGTGATAACCATGACGACCGGTACAATGTTGATGATGTGGTTGGGCGAGCAGATTACCGCTTCCGGGGTGGGTAATGGCATTTCGCTTATTATCACGGTTAATATCGTGAGCCGCTTGCCGGGCGCAGTCCAAGCCATGATACGTATGTTTCGTCCTGTCGGCGGCGGGGAAGCCCAGTTTTCGGCATTCCATCTGGTGGGGCTTCTATTGATGATGTTTCTTGTGGTGGCTGCCACTATTGCGGTTACTCAGGCCCAGCGTAAGATTCCCGTTCAGTACGCCAAGCGCGTGGTTGGGCGCAAGGTGTTTGGTGGCCAAAGCACGTATATGCCGTTGCGGATCAATTATTCCGGGGTTATGCCGATCATCTTTGCGCAGGCGATCCTGATTTTTCCGCAAAAGATTTTTGAAATGCTGCCCGGCGAGTTTTTTAAGCATGTGGCCGTAGCTTTTCGCATGGAAAGTACGTTCTATATGGTGCTTTACGGGCTCATGATCCTGTTCTTTTCCTATTTTTGGGTAGCCACGGTGTTTAATCCCGTGCAGATTGCGGATGACCTTAAAAAGGCCGGTGGTTATGTGCCGGGGATCCGTCCAGGGACGTCGACTGCCGAGTTTCTCGACAGGACCATGACTAGGATTACGTTGGCCGGCGCGGTTTTTCTGACTATCATTGCAGTAATTCCGACAATTATGGCGCGTCAATTCAGCATTCCTTGGCTTGTAGCTTCTTTCTTTGGCGGCACCAGCTTGCTGATTATTGTTGGCGTGATGCTGGATACGATGCGGCAGGTTGAATCGCATCTCATTATGCGCCATTATGATGGTTTTCTTAAAAAAGGCAAACTTCGCGGAAGGCGTTAAACTAAATGAGTATTGAGGCGATAATCTTGTTGGGAGCGCCGGGCGCCGGTAAGGGCACGATGGCCGAAGCCATTCGAAATGCCACACAATACATTCATATTTCCACTGGGGACATGCTGCGCGAGGCGATCAAGGCCGGAACAGCCGTGGGGCGTGAAGCCGAGGCATTCATGCGCCAGGGAGCGCTAGTTCCCGACGCGACCATTCTTAAAATCGTCATGGAACGCATAGAAAAAGGCGATGCCAGTGCGCGTTATATGTTTGATGGGTTTCCGCGAACGTTGGAGCAGGCGCGACTGATGGATGCCGAGTTTGCACGCCGTAAAGCAACGTTGACCCATGTATTCCTTTTAGATGTTACGCCTGAAGTATCGTTGGAACGTTTGGGTGGACGGCGAATTTGCCGTCAGTGCGGCGCAAATTATCACGTGCGTAATATTCCGCCAAAAAAGCCCGGGATTTGCGATAACTGTGGTGGCGCCTTGTTGCAGCGTCCTGACGATCAGCGCGATACTATTTTGAAACGGCTTGAGGTGTTCCAACGGCAGACGTCGGATTTGGTCGCTTATTATGAGAAGCGTGGCCTGCTGCAACGAGTGGATTCTTCCGGGCCACGCGACGAGACTGTGGCGGATATTATGAAACGCCTGCAATGATTAATATCAAGAATTCCGAGGATGTTGCCAAAATGCGCGTGGCTGGGCGGAGCGCGCGGGCAATTTGCGAGGCGTTGGCAGCGCGAGTGAGTCCGGGGATTACCACAAAGGCTCTAGACGATCTGGCCTGTGAACTTATGCGGCAGCAGGGTGTGCGGAGCGCATTCTTGGGATATCGTGGATATCCAGGAAATGTGTGTATTTCCGTGAATGAAGAAGTGGTGCACGGCATTCCCGGGTCGCGTAGTATTGCCGTGGGTGATATTGTTAGCATCGATGTCGGCGTGTTGGTCAACGGTTTTAACGGCGACACCGCGCTGACGGTCATGGTTGGGGTAACCGATCCTGACATTATTCGCCTGGTGGAGGTAACGAAGCAAGCGCTTCAGGCCGGCATTGCCCAGGCGCATGTGGGACGGCGTTTGTCGGATGTGTCGTACGCGATCGAAAAAGAGGCCGTGGCCGCCGGTTTTTCTGTGGTGCGGGATTTTGTGGGACATGGCATCGGCCGTCGAATGCATGAAGATCCGCAAATCCCGAATTATGGGCCGCCGGGAAAAGGTCCGAAACTTCGCGCGGGCATGACCTTGGCCATAGAGCCCATGTTTAATTTAGGAGGCGCCGAGGTTGTTGTGCTAAATGATGGGTGGACCGTGGTGACGCGCGACCGGCGTCCCTCAGCTCATTTTGAACATACGATTGTAGTGGGTGAGGCCGAGGCGGAGGTGCTGACCGTTGCGGGATAAGGAAAAATTAGTTGACCATTCTAGCGGTGGTATGATATACAAACAAATTCCAATGCCTTCGGAATCTACTTAAGGCGCGGCAGCCGGGGTGCCGGAAAAGCTGGAGTACACAGGATGAAAGTTAGAAGTTCAGTCAAGAGAATGTGTGAACAATGCAAAATCGTCCGCAGGAAAGGTGTCGTGCGGGTCATTTGCAGCAATGTACGGCACAAACAGCGGCAAGGATAAATTTTAAGAAGAGGTGTGGTTATGCCCAAAATTCTTGGGATTGATATCCCCGGTAAAAAACGGGTGGAATATTCTCTGCGGTCCATTTATGGAATTGGCTTGGCCCGGGCGCAAAATATTGTGCGGAAGGCCCGTATTGATCCTGTCAAGCGCGCCGACGATTTAACCGGTGAAGAACTTACCAAGATTACGAATATTATTCAGGAAGGTTATGTGTTGGAGGGCGATTTGCGCCGCGAGGTAGCCCAAAATATCCGACGTTTGATCAGCATCAGTTCCTATCGCGGGCTTCGGCATCGCAAGGGTCTGCCCGTGCGCGGGCAAAGGACGCATACCAATGCGCGTACGCGCAAGGGCGTTCGTAAGACTGTCGGTGTTGTGCGCGGCAAGGAAGCGCGGGCGGCGGTGAAGACGGAAATGGCCGCGGGAGCCAAAGGCGCTGCGCCCAAAGCCGGCGCTCCAAAGGCCCCTGCCGCATCCAAAGCGTGATGAGTGGACATTTAATCAAGGACGTTTGAAGATATGGCAAGCGATACCAAACAGATACCGAAGGACAAAGAACCCGTAGATGTTGCACCGGCCAAGGCCGGTGGCAAGAATAAAGCTGATGCGCATGCACCGGCCCCAAAAGCTCCGTCTGCGGAGGCGGTTGCTCCGGCGGATGGTGCCGCCGCGGTGGATGCCAAGCCGGCGCGCATTAAGGCGGCACGTACGGTATCCGTAGGCGTTGCGCATGTCAATTCTACTTTCAATAACACGCAGGTCAGCATTACGGATACGAAGGGCCAGGTTTTGGCGTGGAGCAGTTCCGGGCGGATGGGATTCCGCGGCACGCGTAAAAGCACGGCCTATGCGGCGACAATGGTTGCGCAGGAAGTAGCGCGGCAAATTGCGCCATATCGTATGCAGGAAATAGAAGTGCGCGTACAGGGGCCCGGCTCCGGGCGCGAATCCGCTGTCCGTGCCCTGCAGTCGGCAGGATTGATGATTACGGTGATCCGGGATGTGACGCCGATGCCGCATAATGGTTGTCGGGCGCGTAAGCGCCGCCGCGTGTAATTTGTTCGATTTCATCTTGGTGGTAAATGTAATTACGTTAAGGAAAGGGGCGATGAGGCATGGGACGATATAAGGGACCAGCATGCCGATTGTGTCGGCGGGAAGGCATGAAGCTTTTCCTCAAAGGCGATCGGTGCAATATGGCCAAGTGCCCGATTGATACGGGGCGCCCGGCTCCGGGAATGCACGGGGCGCGCCGAACTAAGGCATCCGATTATTCCAAGCAATTCCGTGAAAAGCAGCGTTTGCGTCGGTTCTACGGTTTGCAGGATGGCCAGTTCCGGGTATTTTTCGATCGTGCGGCGCAACAACATGGGATTACGGGTGAAACCCTTTTGCAGATGCTGGAAATGCGCCTCGATAATTTGGTTTATCGTTTTGGTTTCTGTCCTTCGCGGCGTGCGGCGCGGCAATTTGTGCTTCATCAGCACCTGACGGTCAATTCGCGCCGGGCAGATGTTCCTTCCATGATTCTCAAGGCCGGGGATCGGGTGGCGGTGAAAGACCATAAGCAAAGCCGGGAATTTGCCAAAAAATGGCTGGATGCCAATGAAGGTAAGACCATTTCGCCTTGGCTGGCGGTTGATCGCGGGAATTTTACCGGCGATGTGCTGCACGTGCCGAACAGGGATGAAATCGGGCCCTTCGTGAATGAGCAGCTGGTCGTTGAATTGTGTTCTAAATAACAAGACGGTGTCTACCGGGGGGCGGGGTGCAGCGGTTGATTTTGGGCGTAATGGTGGCAGGGCCCGCTCATCCGAACTGTTAACCGGTAGTGCCTGTAGGGAAGGATAGTTCCATGACAGTCAAAATTGGTCGCTTTGAAATGCCGAAAACGGTCGTAAAGGACGAGCGCACGGCAACAAGCACGTATGCCAAGTTCATGGTTGAGCCGTTGGAGTCCGGTTATGGGCATACGATGGGCAACTCCTTGAGGCGCGTTCTGCTCTCTTCTCTGGAAGGAGCTTCCATTTCCGCTATCAAGATCGACGGGGCCTTTCATGAGTTCTGTGCCGTTCCCGGAGTGGTTGAGGATGTTACCGATATTATTCTCAATCTGAAAAAAGTACTGCTCAAAATGTATTCCCGCGAGCCACGCAAGTTGCGCATCAAGGTCAAAGGACCGGGTGAAGTGACTGCGGCCAACATTGAAACCGATCAATCAGTGGAAGTCGTCAATCCGGCCCACTATATTTGCACTTTGGCCGAGGACGGCAAGTTTGAAGCTGAACTTGAAGTCAGTCTGGGACGCGGTTATGTTCCAGCTGACTGGAAAGAAAAACAAGACTTGGAAATCGGCGTAATTCCAATCGATTGTATTTATTCGCCTGTTCGGCGCGTCAATTATACGGTGGAAAATGTCCGCGTCGGCCGGCGTACGGATTACGAAAAATTGATCATGGAAATCTGGACGGATGAGCGCATCGTCCCGGATGAAGCCATGATCCGCTCCGCCGCCATCCTGCGCCATCATTTGGATGTATTTGTCAATTATGACGAGGATCTGATTGAATTCGAGCAGAATGAAAAAACCGTGGATATTGATCGTGAAGGCATGCGCAAGAAGCTGAATATGAGCGTAAACGAGATCGAGCTTAGCGTGCGGGCGGCCAACTGTCTTAACAATGCCAATATTCTGACTGTGGGCGAGCTGGCGATCAAGACTGAAGCGGATATGCTGAAGTACCGCAATTTTGGCAAGAAATCTCTGCTTGAAATTGAAGAAAAACTGCGCGAGATGGGCCTGGTAATGGGGATGCAAATCGATCCCGATCTGTTGACCCCCCGTCCTGCGGCGCCGGCGCCGGCACCGAGCAATGCGACAACCAAGAAAGAGTAACCGGTGGCCAATATGGCGGCCGGTACGGTTTAAGGAATTATCATGCGACACAAGATGGTATCGACAACATTTGGGCAATCATCGGCGCATCGGCGCGCCATGCTGGCGCAGTTGGTTTGCAGTTTGATTGAGGAAAAACGCATTGAAACGACATTGCCGCGCGCAAGGGCTGCCCGGAGCCTTGCCGAAAAGATGGTTACTCTGGCCCGCCGCGGCGGCCTGGCCGCTCGGCGTAAGGCGATTGCTGTCTTGCGCCAGCCGCCGGTGGTAAAAACATTGTTTGAAAAGATTGCGCCCCTGTGTCAGGATCGTTCCGGTGGCTATACGCGCATTGTTAAACTCGGCGAACGCCGTGGCGACAGTGCGCCCGTGGCGATTCTGGAATGGGTCAGTATTGCGCACGTGGATAAAAAGAAGAAAAAGCCGGAACCCAAGACGGACGAGAAGAAAGTCCCGATCAAGGCGGATGAAAAAAAAGCCGGTGCCTGACCTAATCCCGGCGGTTGATTAATGCGGTCAATGCCATGCCTAAGTATCGTTATACGGCGGCGGATTCCCAGGGCAAAGACAAAAGCGGCATGCTTGATGCTGTTAGCAAGCCGGCGGCATTAGTCAAACTGCGTGAGTTGGGATTGCATCCCTCAGCAGTGGAAGAAGTGCTGGCGGCGACTGCCGTTCCCAAGCGTGCCCAAGGTCCTGCGCAACGCGCTGCTTCGCGCGCCGGCAGCGGATTGAACGTCAATCTTTCGATTCCTCTGCCAAAATTTTTGCGCCGGCGAGTCAAGCCCAAGCAGCTGGCGATATTCACCCGACAGCTGGCCACCTTGATCGATGCGCGTGTTCCCCTCCTCCGAGCTTTGCAAATTCTTCAGAAGCAGGAAACGAATTCCGGCCTGAGGGAAATTATCGGCGAACTATGTGAGGCCGTTGAGGGGGGCAGCACTTTTGCCGAAGCGCTCAGTCAGCATCCTAAGACGTTCGATAAACTTTTTATCAACATGGTCAAGGCCGGTGAAATTGGCGGTGTGCTTCAGCTGACCCTGAACCGTCTGACCGAATTCGTGGAGAAGGCCGAAAAGATCAAAACGCGCGTGAAGGGTGCCATGGTCTATCCGGTGGTCGTTTTGATCATGGCTCTGGGCATTACGGGGGTCTTGATGGTTTTGATCATCCCCAAGTTCTCGGAAATTTTCAAGGAACTCCTGGCGGGCAAAGAGATGCCTGCGATAACACGTTTTGTGATGGGCGCCAGCGATATGCTCGTTCACCGCTTTCCGGTGGTGGTCGCTGGCATTGCCGCGGTCATCATTCTTGTTAAACTTTTAGGCCGCACCAAGTTTGGCCGCTATCAGTTGGACAAGTATTTGTTGAATGCGCCGATTTTCGGCGCATTGTCCATGCGTGTGAGCGTATCGCGTTTCACGCGTACTTTGGGAACACTTCTGAGCTCCGGTGTACAGATTTTGCAGGCCTTGACGATTGTGCGCGAAACGGCCGGAAACGAAGTGATTTCACGTGCTGTCCAAGCCGTGCATGACAGCATCAAGGAAGGTGAGACCATGGCGGCGCCGCTGGAAGCTTCGCGTGTGTTTCCCAATATGGTGGTGAGCATGATTGCGGTGGGAGAAGAAACCGGACGGTTGCCGGAAATGCTGGTCAAGATTGCCGACACTTATGACACAGAAGTGGATGCTGCTGTGGATGGCTTGACTTCCATTATTGAACCGATCTTGATGATTGTTCTGGCCGTCGTGGTGGGCACAATTGTCATTGCCATGTTTATGCCGCTGGTCAGTATCATCTCAAATCTGAAGTAAGCGGCGAACCAGACGATGCGGTCTGCTGCAAGTTTGCAATAAGCCGTTGTTGCGAAATCCCCATCAACGGTCTCGATCCTCAACTGCTGCCTTTTGATGCGGCCGGCGCACGTTCAATAATTTTGGCGCAGGAATGGGTGCGACTATGATCAGAGTTTGTCCTCAATGCGGTGTTGAAAACGGGGCCTCCTCAATTCATTGCCGCAATTGCAGGGGTAAACTGCCCGAGCCTTCAGCCGATATGCGGCAGCCTCCGCAATCCATGCGAATAAAATCTTTTTTTCGCGCGACCTTTCGGGTGGTTGCCTTGCTGGCCGTTGGTGCGGCCGGATTTTGGGCGAGTGAAAATATTGATGTGCGAAAAACTAGATCCGGCGCTGACGGGGTCTGCTCGAATTGGCAACATATTCAGTCCAATGCAGTGAACGCCGTGCATCGCTGGTATGCAAAGTGGCTGACGGCGGAGCCGGTTCCCGTCCCCGTTTCCGCAGCCGTGCCAGCGCCATCGCCAGCTCCCGTCCCGGAAAATATTATCAAGGTCCGTTGTAAGCGATGCAAGGGCCTGGGTTATACCGGAGATGCCGGTTCTAAGTCCACATGTCTTCTATGTAACCAAAATGGCGGGCGTTCCTTTGTTCTCCCTACTGGGGCGGAAGTCTGCCACGATTGCCAGGGTATGGGCCAGGTTGTCGCCGTGATCCATGGAACCGAGAGGCGAATGGTATGTAAGATGTGCATGGGAAAAGGATATATTGTGCGCAAATATTGAAGTGACGTAAGATGGCATTCGTATATTTCAAATGTAATTGCGCTAAAAGCCTCGCGGTGGATGATTCCGAAGCCGGCCGTCAGGTCCAATGTCCTGACTGTGGAACTCCGCTGCTTGTTCCGGAGCCCGATGTTTTTTGGAAATGCGCTTGTGGCGAGGAAATGTCCGCCTCAAGAAATCTTGCCGGTTCAATAGTGCAGTGTGCGGCATGTGAAACCGAGCATACTGTTCCCGTGCGGCTAAGTCTTAAGCGTGACAACCGCCAAAGGGATGATTTTGTGTCCGACGTTCCCCGTGTTCCTGTAGCTCGCACAAGCGAGGTGCAGTGTCCAAAGTGCGGATATATGAGCCCCCAGGTTTTAGCGCGTTGTCCGCAATGCCAGAATTATCTGCATAAAGGCGCTGCAATTCGCCGGAAATTTATCGCGGTGGCGCAACCGCTCTTAATCATTGCTTTAGGGTGGTTTCTGGCTTCGCGGTTTTCGTGCGGCAGCGGCAAGACGAAAGATAATACAGCCATGGAAATGCCTCGTGGAGTAACGGCGGCTGGAGCGCAATCCAATTTTGAAAATATAGTTGCAGCTCCTAATGTCCTCGTGACCAATAAGAAGTGAAGGGAAGCGAGTCTTGAGGACTGTTGGGTTTTTATCTTGCCGGCGATCCCGGTGACGTGGGAGTCGCTTCACGAGTCAGTCGCCTTGGTATTCAATGCGCCCCGAGCGAGCAAGGTTCAGCATGTCTGATTGTTCGACATCCATCGTCGGAGAAAGATTGACTATCGATTTTTTCCGGCGCCCGGATGTGGTTCGGATCAGTCGGGAGTTGCTGGGTCAGTATTTGTTTACCCGTATCGCTGGCTGCGAGGTGACCGGAGGGCGCATTGTGGAAACCGAGGCCTATGCCGGGGCGACCGACCGCGCCTCGCATGCCTTTGGCAACCGGCGCACAAGGCGTACGGATGTCATGTACGCTGGTGGCGGTGTTGCCTACGTTTATTTATGTTACGGTTTGCATTCGCTTTTCAACATTGTTACCGGCGTGCCAGGCATTCCCCACGCAGTCCTGATCCGGGCCCTTGAGCCAACGCATGGCATTCCGGCGATGCTCAAGCGTCGGCACAAAACTCGTTTGGAACGGACGCTCACGGCGGGTCCCGGCGTCCTGGCTCAGGCTCTGGGCATTACCGTGAGCCATTCGGGTCATGACTTATTGGCAAATGAAATCTGGCTGGAGAAGGGAAGCGATTTACAACCGGAACAAATTGTTGCTACGCCCCGCGTAGGTGTCAAGTACGCGGGGAAGGATGCCCGGCGTCCTTGGCGATTCCGCGTGCGTGACAGTGCCTGGACCAGCCTGGCGGAATAAGCGGACCTTGCAAGCGAGCCGGCTTTAGCCGATCTTGGTGATCCGTTGAATTTCGCGGTCGGTAAAGAAATCCTTCTCTTCCACACTCTGAGTCGAGAATTCCGATACCACTGCGCCATTTGGGCCGGCCTGAAACCAATGCAGGGTGTTTGGCATCAGTGTGTATTGATCTCCGGGCTTTAATATGATTTCGTGCCACACCGTATAGGTTGCCGCTTTGCCTTTGGGTAGACGCGCGTGGATGTGTGTGGTTTTGGCGCCCGGGACATAGAGATAAACTGTTCCCCAACGACAGCGGAAGGTCTCCTCCTTTCCGGGATTGGTCCGGTTGATCTTCGGATGACGGTGTTCAGGACAAGTCTGGCGCGGAAGCATGGTCAGTTCTTTGGCGCAACAACGGTCGGTATTCACATAAACCAGCAGAGCCAGCCCGGTTTGTTCATAGGCGCCAAGCCCGAAATCGGCCACCTCGATGGCGTCGATTTCCTTGCGGGTGAGCACGATGTGCGCCTTATTGAACAAGGCCATTGCCAGTTTCTGGTTCTTCTTGATTTCTTCCCTGGTCATCATTGTCGGGTTTCCTTTGTTCGATTAATTGGTTTCAACGGGGGTGGTGGAAATGGTTTTCCAGACGCGCAGGCCGCGGCGCGAAAGGTAAACGGGCAGTGTCAGGTAGCCTTTTTGAGCAAGAACCTTCTGCATTTCCCGTTTCTTCGACATGTCGCCATCCGTCAGGATGGCTATGGAACCTCCGTCGCCGCCGGCCCCATTGACTTTGCAGCCAAACGCCTGAAAATCGTGCGCCACGGAAATGATGTCTTCGAATGCATCGCAAACAAGGTTTTTATGCAAAGCCCGCTGCACGGCGGTGTTCGCGTTAAAAATCCGGCCCAGTTCGGCAAAATTCCCGGCTTGGAGCGCAGGTCGGGCCTGATGGGCCAATTGCCGCAGTTGTTCGATCCGCGCATCCTTATGGGGCGCAGCACCGAGGCCGGCAATAACCATTTTGTGAATTTCGGACGATTGGTGGGGCTTGCCGATATAGGTCAGAACAAGGCGGTGTTCAAGTTCCCACCAGATGGCATCCGTAATTGCCACCGGGGTGATATTGGCTTTGGGGAAGTCGCTGATTTCAATGAGATTGATGCCGCCAAAGGCGCTTGCGAGCTGATCCTGAACGCCGCACTCCAAACCCAATTCCTTCGTTTCAATGGAATGAGCCAGGGCGGCGGTTTCATGCGGCGCCAGTTTCCTGCCTGTAAGCGCATTAAGTGCGCCGATCATGGCAACGGAAACGGCGGCGGAAGTGCCCATCGAGGCCCCAGGCGGGGCATAGGAAAATATGTTGATTCGCAAGGCGAGATCCGCGGGGAGCGCCATGCACTTGATGGCGGCCTCGATCAATGGATGCTTGTCATAAACGATATTATTAGGGTCCAACGTGTAGGATGTGCCGTAATTTTCGGTGGACACAATTAAGCGGCCATCCGACTCGCCGGGCGCCATTGGGTGGACTTGGACTTCGACATAAGGATAAATGGCGACATTGAATACTGCGCCGTGTTTCGCAAAATGCGTGTCAGTCCAGCCGCCGACATCGCAGATACGTGTCGGGGCCACGGCATTGATTACAAATGGATGCATTATTGTTCCCATTCTCTGAGATTTATATGTCAAAGGAATCGATCGCCAGAAAGCTGCCGAATGGTTCAAGTCTATCGTCTATGATCGAAAATTACCACTCAAAATACAAAGCGTGTTTTAGGCCGTTGGTTGGTGCCTGGCCTGCGGTATCGCCAGTATTTCTGTGGAGCCGATCGCAGCAATCTTGAAAACTTGCGCGCGGGGCGCCATCCGGGTATAGTAGCGGCCATGCGGATCTTCGGTCTTGGATCTATTGCCAAAAAAAATGAAAAAAGGAAACGTAATGAAAATCGGTGTATCGTCATATAGTTTCAGTCGGCTGATTTCCGGCGGGCAGCTGCAGCAAATCGATGTGATTGCCAAAGCCAAAGAGCTTGGATTTGACGTTATGGAATTTTCCATCCTGGCTTTGCCAAAGGGCATGACGGCGACCGAATTGGCGGCCCGCCTGAAAGAGGAGAGCGACCGTGTTGGCCTACCTTTGGTCAACTATACGATCGGGGCGGACTTTATCAATGGATCGAACGGCGATTGGAAAGCCGAGGCCCAGCGGCTCAGAGGCGAATTGCAGGTGGCAAAAATATTGGGTGTGCCCGGCATGCGTCATGATGCAACTTCGGGTTTTCGGGCCGGACACAATGGAGCACGCGGGTTTGACGATGCCTTGCCTACACTGATCAAGGGTTGTCGGATGGTTACGGAATTTGCGGCGGATATGGGTGTCCGGACAATGGTGGAAAATCATGGCTATTTCTGTCAGGATAGCGAGCGGGTCGAAAAACTGATCAATGGGGTCAATCATCCGAATTTTGGCGCCCTTGTGGATATGGGCAATTTCCTGTGTGCCGATGAAGATCCGGCCCAAGCGGTGGGTCGCATGATGCCCTATGCGTTTCACTGCCATGCCAAGGATTTTCACGTCAAGTCGGGAATGGCGCCGAACCCCGGCACGGGCTGGTTCCAGTCACGGGCCGGAAACTGGTTACGCGGTTCGATTATTGGCCATGGCGATGTGCCGGTTAGGCAATGCCTGCGCACAATGAAGCGGGCAGGCTATGACGGCGTGCTTTCGATCGAATTCGAGGGTATGGAAGACGTGTTGACCGGCCTTGCTATAGGTCTTGCCAACCTCCGTCGTTTTGTGCAGGAAATATGAAAAAGTCATTGGTTATCGGCAACCGCTTTATGAATTCTGCAAACGTAAGGCATTTTACCACATGAAAACACAATGTAAGATTGGCATAATTATTGATTCTTTAAAGCAGGGTACCAAGCAGGGCATTCGTACGGCCAAAGAGCTGGGTGCGGATGGGTTCCAGATTTACTGCACGGATGGCGATATGGCGCCGGAAGCCATGAGTCAGGCAGATCGCGGGGACTTTAAGTCCTTCGTCAAAGGGCTGGGCCTGGAGATCAGCGCTTTGTGCGGCGATCTGGGCAAGGGGTTTTTGAACGCCGAAACCAACAAGGAGATTCTGCCGCGCTACCGTAAAATCATTGACTTGGCTGTGGATCTCGAAGTTCGGATCGTTACTTCGCATATCGGTCATCTTCCAGACGATGACCGCGATTCCGCCTGGACCATCGGTCTTGAAGCGCTTGCCGGCTTGGGCCGTTATGCCGAGGAGCGCGGCTGCGTTTTTGCAATGGAAACCGGTCCGGAAGAGCCCATAATTCTGAAACGTTTTTTGGATACAATCGGCAACGGCGGAGTCGCCGTCAATTACGATCCGGCCAATCTGATCATGCTGGGACCGTTCGACCACATTGGCGGCGTCGCGGTGTTAAAAAAATATATTGTTCATACCCATGCCAAAGACGGCATCTGCCGGATGAGCGCCATGAGTGCCGCAGGTCTGAACGTGCAACCGGAATATCTGGAAGTTCCTCTAGGTGAAGGTGGCGTGGCATTCAAGCACTATCTTCAGGCGCTCGACGCCATTGGATATTGCGGCTATCTGACGATCGAACGCGAAGTCGGCGCCAATCCGATAGCCGACATCAGCGCTGCCGTCCGTTTCCTGCGCGGCCTCATGGCCGGCTGAATCGCTTCCCCTTGATGGCCAGAACTCGGGCGGGACCGTCGCGTTGGAAATGCGGTGCCTTGGTTTTTGTCCCGCGGATTGTGCGATACCGGATGTGTCGGGCTGGCGAATTTATGGCCCCATCAATTGACTTAAGGGCGATCGAATCCAATTGAGCTGGGCCATGGCCACAATCAGCAAAGTATAGAGCAGTGAAATCAGGAAAAAGCGCCTAAGCGAGATTTTATTCTCCGTGTGACGCAACAGTTTGCGTGCGCTTATATGCATGCCCAGCAAACCGAACAAGTTCGTGAGCCAATATGCGCTGACAAAAGCAGGCAGGAATAAGTGCTGGTTAAGAACTGCCAGCAGCTTGGCGGTCAGATACGCTATGGGTATGTTGACCACGATGTCATTCCACCAGCTGATTGGCGACAGGATAAAGCCAATCGCGAACAGACTGCCCCATGCCAGACGCTGCAAGTTTTCGATGATACGCTTCATTGGCTACGCCCGCCTTGAACTGGCAATACTGCGGGCCTGCCCGCTTGGATGGGTGACGATATCGGCTGATGTGGGCGGTTTAGACCGTTGCAGCGGTGGCTAGCTTGGCGCCGAGTGCCTTCAAGTCGGCAGTATCCTTGCCGTCGGGATGGCCTTTGACTAGCACCGCGTTGGCGGCTTTCCTGAGCTTTAACGACTGGGCCAAGGATTCGATGCTGTGAATTGCTTTGCCTCCGCCGCCATGCGTGAGAAAGGCGGCGAAGGGTTTGCCGGTCACCTGATTCTGTGTTGGATAGAATACGCGATCGAAGAAATCCTTGAGCCCGCCCCCCATGTAGCTGAAAGCATCGTATGATCCCAAGGCCACTGCCTGGCAATGTAATAAGTCAGCGGGCTGTGCTTCAATACCGTTTTTGACCGTTACCGTGGCCCCGGCGGATCGGGCGCCTTCTGCCACCGCTTCGGCCGCCGCCTTTGTATTGCCCGACAGACTGCAATAGACTACCAGAATCGATGCCATGGTGCCGCTCCTTTCGAGAATATATGCGGGCGACGATATCGTGCTCGCCGATAATCCAAACCAAATCAAGCATACCGCTGATTCCGGCTTGAAGCAAGTCAGGTGTGAAAACGTCGGGAACAAGCATCCCAACGTTCCTTCGCCGGATAATTATGAAGTGAGCGCAACGATTGCGGGCTAAATATTTATTGAATGCTGTATTTCAGCGCAGCTTTACAGGCCATGGTTGAAGATGTGGCAATCATGGCCCCGATCTTGCCCTGGAGATAGAAATCGCTCGCGGACTGCATATCATGGCTGATGTCGACTTGATGACCAAAGTCATCCATAATCTCGTTCCAATGCCATCAAATGCAATCGGAAGAATGGTTGGATCCGGCTTGTCCTGCAGCCGAAAAATAACCTGCGCAACTTTACCATTGCGAACTGCGGCGATGAAATTCCGCTGGCCGATGCGGACAAAGTGTTCGACCGTTGTTATCGGGTCAATAAATCTAGGGATCGTAAGATCGATGGCGTCGGCTTGGGACTTAGCCTGGCCCGTGAAATTGTGCTGGCTCATAAGGGAGTTTTCATGCTAGACAGTTTCCGGAATGGAATCACGATGTTTATCTTGCGTCTGCCACTGTGCCGCCCGCCGGAATGAGCGGCATTGCGCTATAACCCTGGTAATTGAAAACGGCTCCGAATCGATATTGACAACTGCCCGATGAAATCCGTCCGCAATTTTGCGCAGATGCTCAGTCGCTACACGCTTTGGGCGGTTTTGGCTCCTTTGCTGATGCTGCTGGAAGTGTCCATGGATCTTGTCCAGCCGTGGATAATCGAGCGTATCATTGACGACGGCGTGGCCAAACAGGACACGGCATTCATTCTCTATGCCGGATTGGGCTTGCTGCTCGCGGCGCTGGTTGGGATTGCCGGCGGCATCGGCTGTTCCTTTTATGCCGTGAAGGCGGCGCAGGGCTTCGGTGCGGATGTGCGTGCGGCGCTTTTCCGCCAGGTGCAATGCCTGTCGTTCGGTAACCTGGATAATCTTGGCGCCGGGCCTATGGTGACCCGTTTGACGAGCGACGTCACGCAGGTTCAGGAAGCTGTCCTGGTGCTCCTCCGTATTCTTGTGCGCGCGCCCTTGATGATGGCGGGCAGCTTGGCGATGGCCATCGTTACGGCGCCGTGCCTGGCCTGGCTGCCGCTGGTCCTGATGGCGCTCGTTCTGGCCGGAGTGCTCTTGATCGTGCGTCGTACATATCCGCTTTACAGCCTGGTTCAGGCGCAAATTGACGCGCTGAATACCGTCATGCAGGAAAATCTGGCCGGAGTCCGCGTGATCAAGGCCTTTGTGCGCGCCGCACGGGAAATCCAGCGCTTCGGTCTGGTCAATACCCGCGTGATGGAACAGAGCTTGCGTGTCGCGCGCGTCGCGGTCGTCACCATGCCGATGATGATGATTGTCATGAACCTGGGCGTCGTGGCCGTGCTCTGGTTTGGCGGGCTGCACGTGAACCAGGGCGACATGCAGGTCGGCCAGATCGTGGCCTTCATCAATTATCTCCAGCGTGCGCTGATGTCCCTGCTCATGGTCAGCATGATGATATTGCAGATCTCGCGGGCCGCAGCTTCGGCCGACCGCATTGCTGAGGTCCTCGACTCACGCCCGGCTGTGCCGGATCGTCCGGCTGCCCGCCGGTTTTTTGCTCTGCGGGGCCAGGTCGAGTTCGAGGCGGTTTCGTTCAGTTACGGAGGACAGGACGGGGATCCGGTGCTCAAGGACATCAGCTTCGTGGCCGAAGCGGGGAAAACGGTGGCCTTGCTGGGCGCCACCGGCTCCGGCAAGTCCAGTCTGGTTCAGCTTATTCCGCGTTTCTATGACGTGACCAGCGGGCGTGTTCTGATCGATGGCATGGATGTGCGCGAACTGGACCAGACGGTTCTGCGCCGGCAGATCGGCCTGGCCATGCAGGAGACTGTGCTTTTTTCCGGCACCATCCGCGACAATATTCGCTTTGGCCGCCCGGATGCCACTGACGATGAAGTCGTTGTCGCCGCCAAGGCAGCGCAGGCGCACGATTTCATTGCATGCCTGCCTGGCGGCTACAACACTCTTCTTGGCCAGCGCGGCGTCAACCTCTCCGGCGGACAGAAGCAGCGCCTGGCGATTGCGCGGGCGTTACTGGTGCGACCAGCGATTTTGATTCTGGATGACAGCACCAGCGCCGTGGATGTCGAGACCGAGGCGCGTATTCAGGCGGCCTTGGAAGCAGCGCGCCGGGATCGGACTTGTTTTATCGTTGCCCAACGTATTAGCACCGTGCTGGCAGCCGACAGCATCCTGGTGCTTGACGATGGCCGCATCGTGGCCGAAGGCACCCATGCTCGATTGCTGGGGAGCAGCTCGATTTATCGGGACATCTACGAGTCGCAACTGGGGCAGGGGGTGGCGGCATATGATTAGGCAGGGCGCCCATACAGGTTGGAAAACTCCGGGCCACCATCCCTTGGGCGGGCCACCGATGGGTCCGGGAACGCCCGGCGACATTGAAAAAGCCAAAAACACGCGCCTGATTTTGGCGCGGTTGGCGACATATTTCCGGCGCCAGCGGGGGACCTTGCTGGGCATGTCCGGTCTTGTGGTGCTGACCACGATACTTGGAGTGCTGGGGCCATATTTGATGGGCGAGGCCATCGACCGTTTTATTCAGCGGCATGACCTTGCGGGCCTCGGAAGGATGCTCATGCTTATGTGCGGGGTTTATGCGCTGGCAGCGAGCGGCACCTGGCTGCAGGAATATCTTGCGGCAGGATTTGCTCAACGCATTGTGCGCGATATCCGGGCCGACTTGTTTGCCGCGATCCAGACTTTGCCTCTGCGCTTTTTTGACCGGCAGCCCCACGGCGAAATCATGAGCCGTCTGACCAATGACGTCGAGCAAATCAATATGATGCTGTCGGCCAGCGTAATTAACCTGATCAGCGGGGGCTTGTCGCTGATTGGCGTGACGGCGATGATGTTCCTGGTCAATGCCCGGCTGGCGCTGGTGAGTCTGGTAATTTTGCCGCTGATGGCGCTGATGACCAAGTGGTTGTCCGGGCATGCCCGGCGGGGGTTCCGGGCGCAACAGGCCAGCCTTGGCGCTTTGAACGGCCAAATCGAAGAAACTATCGCCGGCCAGCGCCTGGTCAAGGCCTTCGCGCGCGAGACGGAAGAGATCAAAGCCTTTGCAAAGGCCAACCGGCGTCTGCAGAAGGTGTCAACCCATGCCCAGATTTATGCCGGTATGGCCGGGCCTTTGATGAATGGGGTCAACAATATTGGGCGTACGGTGATCGTTGGCGTCGGCGGCTTGATGGCCGTGCATGGCTTGGCGACAGTCGGCACGTTGGCGGCGTTCATCAGCTATGCCGAGCAATTTGCCCGGCCTCTTAACCAGCTGGCGCAATTATACACTGCCATTCAGTCGGCATTGGCCGGCGCGGAACGGGTGTTCGCGGTCATGGATGAGCCCGCCGATCTGACGGACATTTCCGGCGCGCGGGCGCTGGAGCATATCCGCGGTGAAGTCGTGTTTGAGGACGTGTGCTTCGGCTATCAGCCGGATATTCCCGTGCTGCGTGAAGTGAGTTTGTGCGCTGCGCCGGGCGAAATGATTGCCTTGGTCGGGCCCACCGGCGCCGGGAAAACGACGCTGGCGAATTTGCTGCCGCGTTTCTATGATGTTGGCCAGGGTGCGATCCGGATCGATGGCGTGGATATCCGCACGGTTCGGAAGGACGATTTGCGCCGCAAGGTGGGCCTGGTCTTGCAGGATAATTTCCTGTTTGCCGATACGGTCATGGCCAATATCCGTTACGGACGCCTGGAGGCCGACGATGCCGAGGTCATGGCGGTGGCCCGACTGGCCAATGCCGAGCAATTCATTCATCGTTTGCCCCGTGGCTATCAGACAATGTTAACCGAGCGCGGCAATAATTTAAGCCAGGGCCAGCGCCAACTCCTGGCGATTGCGCGTGCCATCCTGGCTGATCCGGATATTCTGATTCTGGATGAGGCTACCAGCAATGTCGATACGCGCACCGAAGAGCATGTGCAAGAAGCCTTGCTGCACCTTATGCAGGAGCGCACCAGTTTTGTCATTGCGCATCGCCTGAGCACGATTCGTAATGCACACCAGGTGCTGGTCATCAAAGGTGGTCGGATTGTCGAGCGCGGGACGCACGCGACGCTCCTGGCGCAGGGCGGGTTTTACCATCGCCTTTACGTAAGCCAATTCAAGGGCCGGATGCCATCGACGGAGGCCGATGAACGGGTTGGGGTATGATTGTTGTGACCGACGGACAATTCGTGCAATCCTGGAAGAAGGTTTTTCGATTCACCGCGATTACCCGAGGTTAGTCAGCGTCTCCTTTGCGCGGGTTTGGTTAACCCGGCGATCGATGCGCCCGCATTGGCCGAATGGCAGGTGCTGCTCTCCGCCTTGATATCGGGGCCGGATGGCTATACCTCGTCTTCATTGCCGTTGATGATCGGGAACATAGGGTCGATTCGGTGACCTAAGGTGCCAGCCGGTGACGGAAGCGTTTGGAAACGGCGCGATATGCCGATCGGCAATCAAAAAACCGAAATCGCAAATTATTCTCATTCCCATTCGATGGTGGCCGGGGGCTTGGAACTGATATCGTAAACGACACGGTTGACGCCGCGTACTTCATTGATGATCCGGTTGGAAAGCTTGGCCAGCAGGTTGTGGGGTAGGCGTGCCCAATCGGCGGTCATGCCGTCCTGGCTGGTCACGGCTCGCACAACTACGGTGTTTTCATAGGTCCGTCCGTCGCCCATGACGCCCACGCTTTTTACGGGCAATAGCACCGCAAACGCCTGCCAGAGTGTGTGGTCCTTGTCATAGGCTGCGATTTCCTCCTGCACGCGCAAGTCGGCTTGCTGGAGTAGGGCCACGCGTTCTGGCGTGACACTCCCGATAATGCGTACGGCCAGTCCAGGACCAGGAAACGGCTGGCGGTTGATGATATGCTCCGGCATGCCCAGCTCACGACCCAAGGCGCGCACTTCGTCCTTGAATAGCTCGCGCAGGGGCTCGATCAATTGGAATTTAAGATCCGGTGGCAGGCCTCCGACATTGTGGTGGCTTTTGATAGTGGCCGATGGTCCCCCACTGGGCGAAGCGCTTTCGATCACATCCGGATAGAGCGTCCCTTGGGCGAGAAATTGGATGTTCCCCAGACGCCGGGCTTCACCCGCAAAGACATCAATAAACCTTTTGCCGATGGCTTTGCGTTTCATTTCCGGTTCGACCATGTCCCGCAGGTCGTCGAGAAACTGAGCTTGAGCGTGGGCCACATGCAGGTCGATGCCGAACGCTTCGACAAAGGTCTCTTCCACTTGACGGGCTTCGCCATGGCGCAGCATGCCGTTATCCACAAAAATGCAGTGTAGCTGCTTGCCGATGGCCTTGTGCAATAGAATGGCCACGACCGCGGAATCCACCCCGCCGCTCAGGCCGCAAACGACATGGCTTGAGCCGACTTTCCTACGGATGGCGCGAATGCTCTCTTCGATGAATTGCGCCATGCGCCAATCTTCCCGGCACTTGCAAACGTTGATTATAAAGCGGCGCAGGATAGCAACGCCATGCCGGGTGTGCACAACTTCAGGATGGAACTGGATCCCGCACATTTTCCGTTTCGGATCGGCCATGGCGGCGACCGGACAGGTAGGCGTTTTGGCCAGGATACGGAATCCCTGCGGCATTTTAAGCACCTGGTCGCCATGACTCATCCAGACGTCGAGGTGCGGCGGCAGGTCACGGAAGAGCGATTGCGCGTTGGTTACGCTGATTCGAGCGTTGCCGTATTCGCGAGCCAGTCCAGGCTTGACTGTGCCGCCCAGCGTCTTGGCCATCAGATGCAGTCCATAGCAAATGCCAAGCACGGGAATCCCTAGCTTGAACAACTCCGGGTCGCAGCTGGGCGCATTGGGCTCAAAAACACTGTTTGGCCCACCGGACAGAATGATGCCGGATGGCTGGCGCCGTTTCAGCTCGGCGGCGGGAATGTCATGCCGGACAATTTCGGAATAGATATGTTGTTCCCGCACGCGCCGGGCGATAAGTTGCGTGTATTGCGAACCGAAATCCAATATAGCGATCCAATCGTGTTTTTTCATAGGAATAAAATCTGCGTGCCAGAGAGCTGTGCGTCCGTTTCGAATTCGTTATTTAACATGGATTGCCTGGCGGGGTAAAGCCGCAATCATTAGAAAAATTCCGCGTCCATAATGGCAGCATCCATCAGAAAACACGATGACGAAAAAGGTTGACCATGGGTAGCACAAATATGGCATGACTTAAGCAGGGTCGCGTGCCTCTATCTTCTTAACAGTGTCATCCGGTTGCTTTCTCTAGGTTGTGAACCGCATTCACAATGGCGCAGAGCGGGACCCCTCGTCCCCGCTCTGCATCATTGGTTGACAGGTCGTTGCTTTATTTCGGTTCCTGGCGTTTGACGATTTCCAGGCGCAGGATTTCGCTGGCGGGCACGATGATTATGGATTCCTCGGTCTTGTCCGTTTTGCGGACCGTGATGAGCAGTACCTGTCCGCGGGCCTTGATATCCATGCACTCGTAAATATTGGCGGCTTTAATGCTGGTGCCGGGCCGGTCCTTGAAATAGATGCGGATATCTTGGGCGTCCGGACAGTTTTCGCGGGCGGCCTGCCAGGCTGCCACCCAGTCGCAAGCCCGCAATTCCGCGGGCGGCATCAGGTTTATTTCTTTGTCGCCGGTCTTAACTGGGAGAACGGCGATCATCGATTTGTTGATCTCATCGGCCGAAACCATTGCCACGGCAAACAGAACAGTCGGCAGGAATACGTTCCAACGTGCATGCATGGTTTAGCGCCTCCCGTTTGATTTATTGATGCGTGCCGATTGCGTTTCGCATTTCATCAAGAATCGCCAGCGCGGCGGCGCGCGGATCCGTGGCCTCGAGAATCGGACGACCCACCACCAGAAAATCCGATCCAGCGCGCACGGCCATGGTGGGAGTGGCCGTGCGTTTTTGATCGCCCACCGCGCCGTCCGCCGGGCGAATGCCGGGCGTTACCAGGAGCGCTTTTGGAAAGCACCGGCGCAGTTGTGCGGCTTCCAGAGCGGAGCAGACCAAGCCGTCGATGCCGGAGTCCAGTGCGAGTTTGCCCAGGGCCAGCGCTTGGTCCGGCAGTTTACGTCCGATGCCGACTTCCGTCAGGTCGGTTTGATTCAGACTTGTGAGCGTCGTGACCGCGATAAGTTTCGGAGCGCGCGTTCCGGCTGCTTGCGCTGCCTTAGCGGCGGCCTGTAACATGGCGCGTCCGCCGGTGGCATGCAGAGTCAACATGCCGATGCCGTGTTGGCCGGCGGCGGCGACGGCACGTTCGACCGTGCGTGGAATGTCGTGCAACTTAAGATCGAGAAATATTTTTTTATTTTGTTTGAGGAGCGCGTCCAGCGCGCGCGGTCCCTCGGCTGTGAATAATTCCAGTCCGACTTTGAACCAGAGAATGTCGGCGGGCAATTCCTGAAGCAGGTCGCGCAGCGACTGCGATGATGGCGTATCGAGCGCGATGATCAGTTGTGGCGGCATGGCGGAAAATCCTTTCGCAAGTCAACGTTAATTTATCGATGGACGGACTGTTGCATGACGAAAATATTTTTAAAAAAATATTTAATATTCCTTGACACCATCAAGGCGTTCGAGTAAAAAACCCGCTTTCAAGTATGTCGGAAGTTGTTTTATAAAAAAATAAAATAATTATAAAATACTTGTTGACATCATAACTTGATTTGATAGATTAAGAACTCGTTGGGCATGAACCCGTTCTTTTTGAAACGTAGCCAAAGCACGGCATCATGAACGCCGTTCACGATGCGTGCTTTTTTTACGATTCATTGTTCTTTGACAACAGAATCTGCACATACATACATTTCGAGTCGGAAGTGGTGTGATTTGTGAATAAGCTCATGTTCTAAGTTAAGAATAGAAAGCGACGGCGGTCGGTCTGGTAACGGGTCGACCGGATGTCGCGACCGTTTATATTACGGAGAGTTTGATTCTGGCTCAGAACGAACGCTGGCAGCGTGGATTAGGCATGCAAGTCGAACGAGAATTCGTGTTTTCAAGCCGCAAGGTGAGAAAATGCGGAGGAGAGTGGCGAAAGGGCGAGGAACACGTGGGCAATCTATCTCAAAGTTGAGTATAACCCGTCGAAAGGTGGGCTAATACTGAATGTGATCGTTCCGGACATCCGGAATTGTTTAAAGGCAGGGACTCGCAAGGGCCTGTCGCTTCGAGAGGAGCCCGCGTCCTATCAGCTAGTTGGTGAGGTAACGGCTCACCAAGGCGATGACGGGTAGCTGGTCTGAGAGGATGGTCAGCCGCACTGGGACTGAGACACTGCCCAGACTCCTACGGGAGGCTGCAGTCGAGGATCATTTGCAATGCGCGAAAGCGTGACAATGCGACGCTGCGTGGAGGATGACGGCCTTCGGGTTGTAAACTCCTGTCATTTGGGAACAAGCTCGGGACGGGGATAATCCATTCCGGGGTGATAGTACCAGAAGAGGAAGTCACGGCTAACTCTGTGCCAGCAGCCGCGGTGATACAGAGGTGGCAAGCGTTGTTCGGATTTACTGGGCGTAAAGGATGCGTAGGTGGCGCTGTATGTCAGATGTGAAAGCTCATCGCTCAACGGTGAAAGTGCATTTGAAACTACAGTGCTAGAGTATGGGAGAGGAGAGTGGAATTCTTGGTGTAGCGGTGAAATGCGTAGATATCAAGAAGAACACCGGTGGCGAAGGCGACTCTCTGGCCCGATACTGACACTGAGGCATGAAAGCTGGGGGAGCAAACAGGATTAGATACCCTGGTAGTCCCAGCCTTAAACGGTGTACACTTGGTGTGGGAGGATTTGACCCCTTCTGTGCCGGAGCTAACGCGTTAAGTGTACCGCCTGGGGAGTACGGCCGCAAGGTTAAAACTCAAAGAAATTGACGGGGGCCCGCACAAGCGGAGGAGCATGTGGCTTAATTCGATGCAACGCGAAGAACCTTACCTGGGCTTGACATGTAGAGTTCAGTCGGTGAAAGCCGATGGCCGCAAGGCGATCTACACAGGTGCTGCATGGCTGTCGTCAGTTCGTGCCGTGAGGTGTTGGGTTAAGTCCCGCAACGAACGCAACCCTTGTGTTTAGTTGCCAC
>CAZTWL010000013.1:0-95533 GCA_964617825.1 uncultured Verrucomicrobiota bacterium | reverse complement strand
CAAATAGTTGCCTGAAAAACGAATGGATCGGGCGCTTAGCGAATGGCCGGTTAGGTGGACGATAGCGCAACTCGCTGCATATTCGGATGTTAAGAGAATAGAAGTCGGACTCTTTGGGTAGAATTGCGTGCCAGTCAAAGGGAGGTGGCCATGAAAGCGATTATCGTTAATTTCTGGGCGATTTGTTTTCTCACTGCTGGCGTTTTTAGCGCCGATGCGGCCACGCATTATCTCGTGCCGGCCAATCCGGATGCGGCCGCCCCCTATACCAGCTGGGAAACGGCGGGAACAAGCGTTATTGACGTGGCCAAGGCCGCCATGACTAACGCCACCACGCCCAGGATCGTTTTGGTTACCAATGGCGTCTATGTGCTTACCAATACGGTCAAGATCACGAACGGCATTGTCCTGAAGGGCGTCAATGGGAGGGATGCGACGATATTCAACGGCAACGCTGCGTGGCGTTTTTGGCTGGCAGAAAGTTCTAACTGTGTTCTCGATGGTCTGACAATCACCAATTGTTATGACAGCGGTTCGGGCGGCGGAGGGATTGAAATGAGTCAGGGAACAATCACCAATTGCCTGGTAACCGATTGTGTTACCAAGGGCACATTGGCCGGCGGAATAAGGATAACGGGCAGTGGTTGTATCGTGGCCAATTGCACAATCCGAAGGAACCGGATGCTCACTGCCAGCAATGGCGGCGGCGGGATACATATTGGTGGGAGTGGCTATCTTTCGACAATCATGAATTGCATCATTGAAAGCAATCTTGCCAATAACTACGGCGGTGGGATAATGGTCGCAGTGCATTCTGTGGTAATACGAAACTGTTTAATCAGATTCAATGGTTTGTACGGCGGCTCTTATTATGGTGGCGGCATAAACATCGGTGCAACTAATGTGCTTGTCGCCAACTGCACGATTGTCAGCAATTATGCCAGCTCGGCCGGCGGCGGAATAAATTTCAGCAATTTTAGCGATCCTGCTCACACCAATACCATCATTAATTGCATCATCGTCAGCAATAAATGCGGCGGCACGGCGGCGCGCGACAACATTTTTGATATGTCGGAATGGTCGCTTCCCGTAAAACACAAATATGCCATCGGCTATTCCTGCTCGACGTCAAACGCTTATTTTGTTCTCGATGACCGCGGCAATAAGACCAACGATCCCAACTTTACGAGTTTCACGGGAGAGAATTACCGCTTCACCCGCTTTTCGCCATGCTTTAATTCGGGGACGAACCAGGTGGAGTGGATGAATAACGCTTTTGATCTGGATGGTCACGCGCGTATCTTGCATGGCACGGTGGACATGGGGGCGTACGAGTTGCTCATTCCCAAGGGGACGATGTTTCGCATCAGATAGCTGCCCATCGGATGGAATAAAAACAAGCATTGGCATTAACAAGTAAGAACATCAAGGGTGAAAAATGAAAAACGTCGAAAAAAAGAACAAATTTGAATTTCTGCCGGCTGGGGCCCTGAAGCTGAGGGGGCCGCTTGGCAGGGCGCTCGACTTGACGGTTGAAAACCGTCTGAAGAAGATCGATTACCGCCAACTCGTCGACCCCTTCCGCACCCGATCGGAATACGACAAGATGTGGCGCTGCGAATTCTGGGGGAAGATCGTGCGGTCGGCGATATTTTCATGGTATTCGACAAAGGACCAGGAATTGCTTGCCATCATCAAAGCAACGGTCGCCGATCTGCTTACCACCCAGACCCCTGACGGCTGTATCAGCAGTTATCCGGCAGAGTATCAGACGGAGGTCTGCGACATCTGGGGAAGGAAATATGTCCTGCTTGGTTTGCTGCGCTACTATGCGCTTGTCGAGCAGGATGAGCGCGTCAGGAAAGCCTGCTGCGGCATTGTCGATCATCTTATGACGCAGGTTAGCCCGGGTGTAAGGACAATGCAGTCCTGCGGCACCCACAATGGACTGTCCGCCTGCTCGATTCTGGGCGCGATTGTCGGCGTCTACCGCATCAGCGGCGATAAAAAATATCGCGACTATGCCGAATGGATTGCGGAGGGCGGATGCTCGACAACGCATAATATCTTTGAGGAAGCGCGCAAACAGACCCATCCGGAAAAGATCGGCGACGGCAAGGCCTATGAGCTGATGTCCTGTTTTCAGGGTCTCTCCGAACTGTACCTTGAGATTCCCAAGCCGGAATATCTTGAGGCTGTCGCTAAATTTTACGAGCTGGTGCGCGATCGTGAAATTTTCGTCACCGGTATCGGCGGGCTGAAAGATCAGTGCGGCGAGTTCTGGTATGACGGCAAATTCAAACAGACCCGCAATGATTCCGGCAAGCTGGGCGAGACCTGCGTAACGACCACCTGGATTCACTACTGCGAGCGCATGCTGAACCTCCTCGGGGATGCCGCCATCGGCGATGAGCTCGAACGCGCTTTTTATAACGGCGTCATTGGCGCGATGACGCCCGACGGATCCGGCTGGATCCATATTAATCCCACTCCGCTGGCCGGCGCCTCGGTCAAACGCGCGGCTGTCGACCAGATGACTTTGAACGGCCGCTCCTCGTTCCACGGCCATGACTGTTGCCTGGCGCAGGGGCCGGAAGCGCTCGCCATGGCGCCGCTGCTTGCCGTCATGGCCGACGGCAAAGGCGTGGCCGTGAACTTGTTTGAGGCCATGTCGGCGGAATTTAAGACGCCTTCAGGCAAGCCGGCGACGCTGGATATTTCCGGAGATTATCCGCGCAGCGGCAGCGTGCGGATCAATCTTGCCATAAATGAGCCGGAAAAATTCCGTATGAAACTGCGGATCCCGGCATGGTGGACTTCGCGGAGCACGGTCCATTGTTGCGGGAAGGCTGTTCCCGCCGCCCCTGGCAGATATCTTGAGCTTGAGCGGAAATGGCGTTCCGACGATGTTGTCGCGCTTGAATTCGATCTTTCCGCGCGAGTGGCGGACGATCCCGGCGGCAGTGAACGGCAAGCGTATCTGTGCGGACCGATCGTGCTGGCGCAGGATTCGCGGCTGGGCGGCGTGGATGTTCCCGTTCCAGGAATTGCGGGAATGAGCGATACGCGGGCGCCAAACTCGCCGGATGAATTTTATATCGTCAAAAAACTCTCCGACGGTTCAATGCTTTGCGATTATACCTCGGCCGGGAACCGGTTTGCGGAAGATAACAAACTGTGCGTCTGGCTCAGAAGAAAATAATAAGAATTGGCGAATGAAAAACATCGTTATTTCAATTTTCGGCTCATCAATCATGGAAGGCCTGATCGGCGCGGACACGGCAAGCGAGCGGTGGTACAATATGCTGCAGCGGAAACTTTCGGAACGTTTTCCCGCGCTTTGTTTCCCCGTCGTCAACGGCGCGGTGGGCGGCGAGTCAACGCGCGAAGTCATGCGGCGTTTTGACCGCGATGTGCTGGCCTATGCGCCGGATTACCTGCTGGTCATGTGTGGCGGGAATAACAACGACTTTACCAAACCCGAACGGATCGTGCCGCGTAAAGAATTCAAAGACTTGATAGAGGAAATGCTGCGCAGGACCCCGCCCAAAACGCAGGTTGTGGGGGTGGTGTACGGTCCGGTCATAAACGCGCAGCACAAGCAGTCAAAACACCCGGCGTATTGCGCGGCTTTCAAAAAAATGAAAATAGCGGGGCTGAATGAACTGGCCGAGCCGCAGCGCAGGATATTCAGAGAATTGATCAAAAAACATTCTCTGCCGTCCCTTGACCTTTACGAAACCTTTAAGGATGCACCCGGAAAATATCTCCTGCCGGACGGAGGTCATCTGAACAAATACGGCCACGCCGTTTTTGCCGGGAAAATGTTTGAAATAATGGAAAAGCTCATAAGCAAAATGGAGGACACCAAGTGAAAGCAGGTTTTGCAAAGCAGGACATTACCCCGCGTGTCGGCGTAGAATTATACGGCTTCGGCCCTTATCTGAATCGATGTTCCATCGGGGTCCGCGACAACCTTCAGGCGCGGGCGGTGGCTTTCGATTCGGGATCGAAAAAAGCCCTGATCGTCAGCTGCGACTTGTGTGCACTTGGCCCGGATGCGGTTGGCGAAATCCGAAAGATTATCGTGGCGCGCCATGCGGAGTTGGCCGCGTCTGATATCATGGTCGTCTGTTCCCATACCCATTCCGGTCCGTCTACGGCAGCGGTGAACTACGGTTGGGGCGCGCCTGACCCGGTTTACAACGAAATCCTTCCTTACAAAATAGCCCAGGCAGGTCTCGATGCGCTGCAATCCATGGAACCGGTTGTCGTTTCAGCGGCCCTGGTTCCGTGCGAGGGGATCGGTCTGAACCGCGTTTACGATAAAGATGCCCCCCCGCTCGATGAAGTCCTGAAGGAGGACTGGCGTCCGGCCAAACCGGAACTGACCGACACAAAATGCCGGGTAATCAAATTTGAAGATGGCGCCGGCAAACTTAAGGGATTTATGGCGTATTTCGGGTGCCATCCCGTGGTTTGCTGCCAGCAGACGCGCTATATTCATGGAGATTATCCGGCGATTGCCATTCATAATCTGATGCGGCAGTTTCCAGGTTCCATCGGTCTCTTCCTGCAGGGCGCCTGCGGCGATGTCAACTCGTGCGTCGTTCATAAGCCGGAGCGGGAGTCGCTTCTGGCGCTTGACATCGTTGCCGGCAGATTTGAAAGGGCCATTCGGGAGGGATTCCGGGAAGCTAAGCCGATAGTAACGGATTCCCTGAAAACGATCTCCGAAACCTTTGAATTCACCACCCGTCCGGCCTTTACCATGGAACATCTTGAAGAGCTCAAAAAAAAGGAGGAAGACGTTCTCCACAGACCCGATGCCGACGAGAATCGGCCTGAGATACGACAGGCAAGAGTTAACTTGGGGGGCATTCGGAAGATGATTGCTTTTCTAAATTCGGGCGCCAAACCGGTTGTTTCCGCTGAAGTCCAGGGAATTCAGCTCGGTCCGCTTGAATTTCTGGGCGCGCCGTTCGAGATCATGCAGGCAATCAAGAACGATGTCTTGGCTGCAGCCGGCGCGCCGTTCACGATGGTGTTGAGCCACTGCAACGGCTCTTGTGGCTATGCTCCGGATAAAAAAAGCCTTGCGACCGATTCTTATGAATCATACCGAGTCCCGTTGATCGCAGGCCGGCTGCCCTATGCCGATATTCATCGGGAACTTGTCTCCGCGATGCTTAAACTGGATGCGCATCTTGCACGGTAGGGTGGACATGGGGGCCTAAGCGATCTTTATTCCCCGCGGGACAATATCCCAAGTTAGTCCACAAGGTGTGAACCAATGGCTATGGCGGCGGATTGTATCCGGACAATGCCGGGGCGCTAACGGCTTCGAAAGGCGCTCAAGATGCGAATCTTACAATTACAGTCCGCAATCGGCGAGTTTTATCCGGCGGGCCTCCGGCGGCTGGATTATGCAAGCGCCGTGGATGGCGCCCCGGATTGGGCCTTGTTGCGGCCGGGTAAGCGCCGCGATCTTTGGATGGTGGTGCTGCACGGGCACGGAGCGCAGGGCGATCAGCTATATATTCGCCGCGATCTGCGCGAAAAATGGCTGCCGGAGTTCTTGGCGACAGGCGCCGGAATAATCACCCTGAACTTGCGCGGCAACGCCTGGATGTGCCCGGCGGCTGCCGCCGATCTGCACGCCGTTCTGGATTATCTGCGCGCGGAATTCGGGCTGCAAAAAACCGTTTTCAGTTCCGGCTCCATGGGCGGGACCGGCAACCTGATTTACGGCGTCTTGTATCCCAACGACGTCAACGGGATTGTAGTGCGGGGCGCTGCGACCGACCTGCGCAGTTATCACGAATGGTGCACAAGGCAGACAAAGCCCATTTTGCACGAGATTGCCGCGGCCATTTGCACGGCTTACGGCGCCGATCCCGGCCAGGCGCCGGAAATTTATCTCCGCCATTCCACGTTAGCCAACGCCAAACGGCTCGGCATGCCGGTCTATTTTGCACATGGCTCGGCCGACGAAATCATCCCCGTGGAACAGGCTCGCGAATTGGCCGGAATATTGCGCGCTAAAAATGATTTCTTTTATCAGGAGCTGCCGGGCGGCAATCACGATTCGCCGCTGCAGGCCACTCAAGCTTTGGCCTGGGTATTGCAAAGAATATAAACAATGTGGATAAGCCCGTGTGCTTTTGGCGCCGGTTGCCAGCCAGTTCTTTGGGCTGCGGCATGGTTGGCGTTAGAATTCCAGGATGACTTTTCCCTTTTGAGCTTTGACGGCAACCGTTTCCGTTTGCGGGTCATAACGTCCTCCACGGCATGACACGGCTTTTTTCCCGCCGGCATGCGGCAGCCGAATGCAAACTTCGCCCACTTTGCGCTCCACTTCGAATTCGCAAGTGATTGTATGCCCTTTTGAGACGGCGCTGACATTAAGCGTTCCGAAACGCGACTTGGCGCCTTCGATCGCAATGCGCTGGCCGGCTTTCAGCCATTTTCGCGGAATCGCTCTGAAAAGGAAGAGCCTTTCCCTGGACTCGACATACAACATCCAGCGCGTCTGCATCAAGAACCAGGCTTCTTCATGCGTCTTCTGCTCGCTTGCCCCGAAGTAGTGCTCCCAGAATGTATAACACTCGCGGTCCTGCATCGCGGTCATCTGATTGTAAAAAGTCTTGAGAAACAGTTTGACCTCGCCGCGCATGAGGTGAGCATAATCGTGGCGGCAGTAATACGGTTGACTCAACGCCGCATTTTTACGGGTATGCGGGTGCTGATTAGCCTTGAGCATCATCGTGACCAGCGGGTCGTTGACATCCAGCACCTCGCTGATGGCCAGATATAGCGGGCCGGTGCAGGTGGACGCTATCGCTCCGTGGGAAAAGAACACGCCGCCGTCGGCATGATATGCCTGGTGCCCGGCATATTCCGTTTTTCCGGGAAAGCTCGGGCCCCAGGTTCCGTCGCGGAACGGAATTGCCGGCGCGTTGGATTTGACATATTCAAGCGCATTACACAAATCCTGCCGGTATAACTCGACTTCCTTCCGAAGCATTTTTGCATATTCGGGCTTTGTATGTTTGAGGACTTCCGCCATCCGCTTCAAACCGATATGGGAACCGGCATTGAGAAAAAAGGCATGCAGATATTCGTCAATGTCGGCCACTTTGCCGGCCATGAGTCCGTAGCAGCCTTGATCCCTGAATTTCTCCAGCTTGTTTTTATTGCGCCATTCGAGCAGATAATCGCAGGATTTGACGAGGCGCGGAGTCATCCGTTTCAGCCATTTGAGATCACGGGTATAGAAGTAGTGCTCGCCAACACACCAGAGCAGCGGCCCCGTTTCGCTCTCATAGCCGCCGTAAGTCTGGATAAATCCGTCGGCGCGCTGCCGTTCGAGGAAAAATTCGCAGCACCTGGCCGCCGTATCGTGCAAACCGACGGAATCGTAATACTGGATCATCGGCGCGCTTTCCGAACCTATCGGGCCATACCAGCCGACCGTTGCCAGAAGCGGCCCCTCCTGAGTATGTCCAAGCGTGTTGATGTCCAGATGCAAGAGTCCAGCCCGTATTCGCTCGTCAATCGCCTTTTCAGGGATGGAGAATTTTGCCGCATTATCCAGCTTATCGAGCCAGAATTCGCGGCAGGCTTCGAAATGCGCCGTATAGTCCAGCGCCAGAAGTTTCGCCGCCCGTTCGCGCTGAATCGGGATATGCGGCATGATGATCTCAAAGACCGCTTTTTCGCCCGGCTGCACAAGGATCGCCGTTTCGGCGTTTTTTGCGGCTTGTCCATTGATCCGATTGACGGCGCAAACCCTGGTGTCCTTTGCTATTCCCGTGCCCGTCATACCCGCATCGAGTTCCATAAACGAAAACCGGTTGCAGAAATGCGCCCCGCCATGATGAGCCGCCTTGAACCAAGCATAAGCAGGCGTTTCCGACACATTCAAGGCCTCGATATGAATGATACAGACAACCTGATTGTCGCATTTTTCGTTTTCCCGTTCGAATACCGATGCCGCATCGAGACGTTCCTGCTCCGCCATCATGGAATATCCGGTATGCATCTGCGCGCTGTGCCACTCCGAACCTCTCACGTTTTCCTTTTTCAACGGGCCTTTTTCTAAAGTGGCAAAGGCCGTGACATGGTATTGAATGGCATCTTCGTCCTGAATGGAATGAATGATGGGCAGGACGCCCGCCTCGAGACGGTTTGTAATTTTCGGACTGCAATGCGACCCAGGCCCCAGTTCAAAGCACAATTGATAAGGCTGTTCTTCTTTCCCGAGGGTTATCAACACCGGTTTCGAGTGATAGCGGGGCGTCACCCAGCCCCAGAACCCGTAGGCTTCCTGCGGCCCGATCCTGAAGATCCGCATATCGCGTCCAAGTCCCAGCCAGACAGGAGAGGGCTTGTTCCGGTTATCGCGGCAGGCATTTTCGAACGATTCCTCGGGTTCGCTATTCATCCGGTCGAAATCGGAACACAGCCTTTTCGAGGCAATCTCGTTTTTGAGTTCCGTATAGGAACGCCGGTCGTCATCAGGGAGTACGGCCGCTCCCGAGTCCGGCACAAACACCGGATTCTTGCTTGCCACATCCCGCAAATTAAATGAAAAGGAGTTTTTGCCGGCCAACACGGTTACGATTGTGGGGAACGCTCCAATATCGACGTTTTCATCTTTGATTTCCACGGTGGTTTTGGCGCATGGGCCGAAGGTTGCGTTTGACACCAGGGTTCCGTATTTGACTTTCAGAGTCCCGACAGTTTTGGCATTCGCGAAAAGAAGATTGATTTTCATAAGATTCCCTCAATGTCTCGAACATAAATAAGCATCATAAAAAACATCGACACATAAATTCAACGGCAAATGAACACGAATTGGCGCAAGCATCGGTAAAAAGTGTGCGGTTAAAATCATGGCCCTGCTTCATTAGCGCTTAGGGTGTCCCTCAGCGGTCGATGTCTCCTGGTTGCCGCCCTTTATCCTCACTCGTAGGCGCGGGTGCTGTTTTGGACGCCGTTGGCTCATGAATTATAATTTATTTTCGCCGGCTTGTGGCAAATCGACGCAGAGGTCGCCCAGGATTGTTTTTAGGATGTTGTCATGCGGATGACCGCTGCAAATATGCTGGATGAAGCACTCGCCATATGGACGGCCAATATGTTCGCCTTGTTTTCTGGTCTTGTCCGCCATTCTTTGAAGATAGGAATCGTACTTGTTGTGGTACTTCAACCATAGCCGCTGGGAGTCATGGCAGGCCAGCATCTTTGTTTTCTGCTTTATGACACTGGTGACATCGATCCCGAAGTGCATATGCATTGGGCGGCCGAAAATATCGGTAAAGCTGGATGGATTCCAATAGTATAGATAGGGGAAGCGTGTGGTTGGCGTGGTTGGAACGCCGCAGTCATAAAGCGGCACCGATGCGATATACGCCGCATTCCTGACCAGATAGGATGTTTGCTCGTGGTCGGGCAGGTAATCGATCGGCGGCTGGGTCAGGACGATCAGCGGATCGACCTCGCGCATTACACGGGTAGCCATACGGCGGTAGGCTGAGTTGTATTCGACTTCGAGGTCACAGCCCCCCGCATAATGGTAGTAACCACCGATCAACCGAGCTGATTTTTCGGCCTCTTTTAAGCGTGTGGCGCGGATTTGTTGCGTGGTCATCGTCGGGTGGCCCACTTCTCCTCCGGTCATGGTGGCGATATGTATTTCGTAGCCGCTTTTGGCCAGGAGGACGAGCGTACCGGCGCACATGAACTCGACATCATCCGGGTGGCAACCGAAGGCGAGGATGCGTTCTTTTCGGACTGTTTTCTTATGAACGTGACCGGTTTGCATGCGTTTATCCTTTCAGGTGGTTGAGTGTCCGGCGCAGGCTTTCTGCCGATGGAAGTGTCGGCGCATATTCCAGCCCAAAAACGCCCTGGTAACCCAGGGTCTCAAGCTGGCGGATCAGGAAAGGATAATTGGTTTCGCCCAGCCAGAGCTCGTGCCGTCCGGGATGGCCGGCCGAATGAATGTGGCCGATCACATCGAGGTGCTTGCGGATATGGCCGGTCAGGTCTCCTTCCATGATCTGCATGTGATAACAGTCGAACAGTAACTTCAGCCGGGGCGAGTTCACTTCGCGGCACAGTTCTGCGCCTTCATCGGAACTGGTCAGGAAATAGTCGGGGTGGTCAACCTTGTCGTTGAGCGCTTCGAGCAGCAGCATGATCCCGGCTTTTTCCGCCCGTTCCGCCGTGGCTTTCAGTCCATCAAGAACATTCTGGCGCATCTGCGCTCTGGAAAGTCCTTTTATGCGGTTGCCGGTGCAGACGATCGCGGCGCCGATATTGGCCTCACGGCAATATGCCATGGTGGCATCAGTCTGCTTGATCCATTCCGCGCGGCGTGCGGCATCGGTCAGGCCGCCTCCCAACTTGCCGTCCGGAGAGCCGATCACCACGTCGGAGATGGTAATTCCCGCTTTTTCGGCGGCGACGCGAATCTCGGCCGCATGTTTGGATTTTCGGTCACGACCGGTGTTCGTGTTCGGCGCCAGATTGCCGAACCACATTTCGGCAAAAGTAAACCCGGCTTCCGCGGCCAATTGTATGCGATCAAGGAACGGACGATCCGTGAACACCATTTCCAGGCAAACGCCATATTTCATAATCCCTCCCAAGGTGAGCTTGCGCTCACAACCTAAAGAAATAACATTTTTTTAGATTGCGGCCAGCACTTTGTTGATGCCCGCGGCGATGGCCCGGCACTCCGCGGCGGTGTAGTGGGAATTGATGCCGATAACGACCGAGCGGCCGAGATAATCGAGTGCCTGGGTGCACATATCCAGGGCGTAGTCGGGCAGTTCCGACTTCTTTACGCCGCTCCATGGCAGACCGTCCCGGGCGACGGTTTTCCGTTCCATGATATGTTCCCAATGCGTGTAAATATGCCAGTTCTTGATCTTGGCGTCGTAAATCCCGCCGGCCGGAACGCCTTCGGCCTGCATGGCCTTGGTGGCCCATTTGGTCTTTTCGATGTCGGGCATGAAGATCACCAGGTTCGTGCCCACAACGCCTTCCGGGTCGGACAGGCGCTGGGTCTTGATGCCGGCGGGCAGTTTCAAGGCGTTCATGATTCGCCGGAACGCCGTGCGATAGCCTTTGACGATTTGAGCGGCCTTGCGGATTTGGGCCAGGGCCACGGCTCCCTGCAGTTCGCTCATGCGATAGTTTTCCCCGCAGAAGAGTTCGCCCTCGCGCCGTTCCGCGGCGTACCGGTTCGGACGCCAGCAGGCGGCGCAATCGTGCCAGGACTGCGCGCGAATGTGCAACCATTCGTTGCGGGTCGTGACGAAGCCGCCTTCGCCGCTGTTCAAGACTTTGTAGTAGTCGAAACTGAAACAGCCGATCGTGCCGATACTGCCCAGCATTTTGCCGCGATAGGAGCCGCCGGCCGCCTGGGCCACATCCTCGATTAATGCGAGTTTATGTTTTTCGGCCAATGTTTTCAATTCCGCCATCTGGGCGGGAAGTCCCAGCATATGGACGACGGCGATGGCCTTCGTGCGCGGCGTGATGCGGCGCGCGACGTCTTTGGGGTCGAGGGTCAGGGTGTCGTCCACGTCGGCAATTACGGGGATGGCGTTGCAGGCGCCCACCGCGGCGGCCGTGGCGAAAAAAGTGTAAGCCGGCACGATGACTTCATCGCCCATGCCGATCCCCAATGCGCGCATGGCGGCAATCAGCGCCGAGGTGCAGGAGTTGACCGCCAGGCAGTGCGGCACGCCGATGAAGGCGGCAAAAGCCTTTTCGGCGGCATCCACTTTGCTGGGGCGCGGATTGTAATAGCGGAAAAGATGCGGCCCTTTGATCGCCTTGGCCGACTTCTGAATGGCGGTTGTCAGCGTTTTGCGCGTGGCCGCCGGAAACTCCCATAGATCGAGCAGTTCCAGGAGTTCATCCACGTGAATTTTGGTTGGGCCGGGTCCCATCGATTTAACCGCCTTGGCGCCGCCCTCGATAGCCAGTCGATTGTTCATGATTTGATCTCCATCGCTTGCGTTATCTGACATCGGCCTTCTCGGCTTCGTTAAAGCTATGCGGGGCCGGAAGACTGCCATCTGCCGGCAACTCTATGGCGCCGGGGCAAAAAGGGCAATGGACTGTCCGGCAAATAATTTGTATTATCTTGCAATGGCCAAACAAGCGATCGGTGCAAATACGGAAGGTTATGGCTGGACTTGGCTGGCAGCGCCGGCGGAGATGCCCGTGCTGGTCAATGCGACCAGTGCGGTTTGGACAATTCCGCATTCGAGCCGGAGTGCCCGGCATAGCAATCCCTACTGGGTTCTCGATTACAGTTTGTCGGACTTGGGGTTGTTCAAGGCGGTGCGGCGGCAGGCGCCCTGGTTGCGCCATGCGGCCGGCGAAGCCTTGCTCTATCCGCCGCGTACGTCATATTGGGAAGACATGACCCGGGTCAAGCTGCCGATTCGGAATGCCTGGCTGATTTTCCGCGCGGGACCTGACACCGGACTCGATGCGCTGGTGCGGCGTGCGGTCGGCTATGCGCGGTTTGTCGACTCCGAAGGACGGTTGGGGCGTCTGATCGCGCAGGCGGCTGAAAGCGGCCAGCGCGATGGGGATGCCGGCTTCTGGAAAGCGACGGGATTTTTATGCGAAGCCCTCGATTTGCTGCGGCATGGTGTGCGGATCGAGGAGGATACGTATCGGATTCCGGTGGCTGTTTCGCAGGAGCCGCCGACGTTTGCCACGCTGGTAACGGAGTTCCTGCATGAGCATCTGGCCCAGAGTCTTTCTCTGGAAACCATTGCCAACCATCTGAATGTCAGCGTCTCGACGCTGTCGCATCGCTATCGCGCCGAAACGGGCGAATCGCCGATTGCCACGCTCATACGTCTGCGCATCCAACAATCCAGAAATCTCATGATGAAAGGGCAGTGCCTTAAAACGATAGCCGCCGCGCTCGGTTTTAGCGATGTTTATCACCTCTCCAAGATGTTCAAGCGCGTGGAAGGTAGCTCGCCCCGTCAATTTATGAAACTGCGCAATGCTCCGCGCGCGTAGTCAAAGAACATTCTGCCGTCAACCCCGTTGCAGCCTTCGGCCGGCGCAAGGCAGTTTATTCCCAGGATACCGTGCCGGGCGTCGCGTAACAACGGACTTCCTGATCGTGAAGCTTGTGGTTTCGGGAAATATTGGCGGGAATACGCGCGGATGAAGTTCGACGGCGTGATTTATCGTCGGCGGAAGGCCAGCGAGACCGCGAAAAATCCCATGGACCACAGGACAATCGTGGCGCCCGTGGCGGTGCCCCAGTGGAACGAGGTGATTAATCCCAGAATGCCCGCCAGCGCGCTGAGTCCTATCGTGCCCAACACGTAACCGGTCATTGTGCCTGCCATGTTGCGTGCGGCGGCGGCGGGCACGATCAGGAGGGCGTTGATCACCAGCAGGCCGACCAGGGGGATTGTCATGGTGACTACCAAAGCTACGATCACGGCAAAACAGGCTTCCAATTGCCAGACGGGAAATCCGCGCGCCTTGGCCAGCGAACGATTCAGGCAGGCAAAAAACAGCGGATTGAAAAATGTCAGCCAGACACCGGCAACGATCGCCAGCAAAAATACAAGGCGCAGGATCTCGAACGGAGCGATTGTCAGCAGATCGCCGATCAGATAACGGGAATAGCGCGCAAATCCTCCGCCCCGCGACAGCAGGACCACCCCCAGCGCCACGGCAAAAGCCATTATGAGCCCGATGATCGTGTCGGTCGAAGCCGAACTGCAGTGTCTTAAGACGGACACAAGGATGGCCAGCACGGCGGCAAAAGCCAACATGGCCCAGAGCGGATCGGCCAGTCCGGCCAGGGCGCCAATTGCGATGCCCGTCAGGGCCGCGTGACCGATGGCGTCGGAAAAAAACGCCATTTGATTGCTGATTACCAGGCACCCGATCAGCGCAAAGAGCGGTGCAATGAGAAGCACGGCCAGCAGGGCGTTTTGCATGAACGTGAATTGCGCCCATTCAAAAGGCAGTTTTTCGATGATGTGATACCAGAAAGTCATGGTCATAGGAGGTCAGAAGTCAGTTCATAATTAATCGTTAGCGGCCGTTATTTCAATACTGTCATTGGTCTGGCGTCAGCTGCCCGTATTTCGCCATCCGCCGTCTGGATGGCGCATTCCTCATGATGCTGCGGGTGTTCCGTCCTGGTTTCTATCTGTTGGATGGCCGCGTTGGTCAGGTCGACGCCGAATGTTTGCCGAATGCACGGTCCGGCGAGCACTTCGCGCGGCGATCCGTCGCAGAGAATGGTGCGATTGAGGAAAATTATGCGATCGGCAAAACGGGCGGCTGTCGGGATGTCGTGAGAGACAAGCAGGATCGAAAGGTCAAAGGTCTGGCGCAATTCGGAAACCATGCGATAGAAAAGGTCGATGCCGGCAGGATCCACGCCCGATACCGGTTCGTCCAGGAGCAGGAGGTCGGGAACCGGCGTCAAGGCCAGGGCCAGAAGCACCCTTTGCAACTGGCCGCTGGAAAGTTGGCCCAGACGTTGGTTAAGCAGCGCCTGGGAATTGACTAACGCAAGCATGTCCAGAGCTTTCGCGCGAATTGCGGAGGAATGGCCCAACCAGACCGGGCGCTTCGCCAGGGCGCCGGCAAATAAGTCCAGTACGGTGATTGGCGCCAGGGTATCGATCTCGAGCTTTTGGGGCACATAGCCGATCCGCGGATGGATAAAGCGTTCTTCATTGCCGGCGTGGACGAAATGCAGCGATCCGCTGTAGGGCAACTCGCCAAGCATGGCCCGGAACAATGTGGTTTTGCCTGCGCCGTTCGGGCCAAGGAGCACGGTCAGTTCGCCGCAGTGCACGTGCAGGTTAATGGCTTCCAGGATGACGGCGCTGTTCAAGGTCACGCCGAAGTCAATGAGGCGCGTGCAGCAGCCGCCGCAGGGGTGATCCTTTCTGGCCGCTTGTTGTTGGAGAGCCGATATCATGAGTTGAAAAGAATGCGGAATTCAGCGCCGGTTTTCAAACATTTAAATTTGGTTCCGAATTTGCCGGAGTTCTTGTAACTATTTGCCCAGAGCTTCTTGCAGTGTCTGCAGGTTGGTCTGCATAATGGCTATATACGCGTCCGGCGTCATTGGGCCTGTGACAACCGGGTCAAGGCGGTACATGGTCGCGTCGGTTTCGCGTGCGATTGCTTCCGCCGCCTTGGCCGAGTACTGGGGTTCGGCAAAAATGGCTTTGATGCCGGTTTGTTTCACGAGGGATATGGCTTGTGCCAGTTCGCGGGCGCTGGGTTCCGAGCCCGGTTCGCGCTCGATCACATCTGCGATGGTCAGTCCGAATTCCTGGGCGAAATACGGGAAAGCTTCGTGAAAAGTGATGATCTTGCGGGTTTTGATCTCCTGCAGTCCGGCATGCATGCCCGCGCGCAGCGTTTTCAGTTTGGCAAGATAATCAGAGCTGTTTTGCAGATACAAGGCTGCGCGTTCCGGGTCGAGTTTGGCCAAGGCAGCGGCGATGTTTTCCACCTGGCGCATGTGCAAAGTCACGCTGACCCAGACGTGCGGATTGGCCTCGCCGGCGGTGGTCAGCAGGGGAATTCCCTCGCTGGCCTGGATGAGCTTGAGCTGCGGAACCTGTCGGATGGCTTTTTCCAGAAAGGTTTCCATGCCGGCTCCGTTGACGACGAAAATATCGGCTTTGCTCAAGGTGATCAGGTCGTCCGGCGTCATTTGGTAGTCGTGCAGGCAACCGGTAAATGGCTTGGTCAGGTTGACGAGATCAACGCCGGGAATGTCGCGGGTCACGTTAAGCGTTGCGAGGTAAATTGGATAAAACGAAGTGACGATGCGCAGCCCGGCGGCGCTTGCGGCGCTGGTCAAAAATAGCAGGCAGGCGGCAACGATGATCGTCAAGCAAGGGAATGACAGGCGTGTGTTCATTGCGTGCTATAATAAACAGATTTACCATAAAACGATACAAAAAAAATGGCGCGGAAGCGCGTCGCGCAATAGCTGGCGACGGTTTCGGTTTTGTTTTTGCGCGAACCGCAAGTCGCCAGGGGAGCGTCGGAATAAGGAGCCTGAATTGGTGTCCGATGCTGGTGGTCTCCCTGTGTGTTTGTGCATATCGGTTTGCGATTTGAACTTGTGAGGATGCTGCAAATGTTCTCGCCATGCGCCTTCCCGCCGGTATACTAATGCATAAAAAGCGGAGGTTGCCTTTTGCAGCGATTAAAACACCGTGCCGATGGCCGGGAAAAACGACCATTCCTGGCAGGTGCCGCTCGGCAACAAACGGATAAAAGGAGGTATGTAATGTCATCAAAAAAAGTTCAAGTTAAAGTGACCCAGGGTTCTTCATTCAAAACGGAATGCCGGGCGGGCAAGCACCTGGTCGTAATCGACCAGCCGGCTAATGGCGGCGGCACGGATGCAGGGCCCACGCCGCTCGATATTCAGCTCATGGCGCTGGGCGGCTGCATCACGGCGATTGGCCGCATTATAGCCATGCAGCGCCGCTTGGACGTGCGCGGCATCGAAATCGAACTGGAAGGCGAATTGGATACGGATTGTCTGCTTGGCAAGTCCCAGAATGTCCGTGCCGGCTTCAGCGCCATTACGGCCAGGGTGCGGATCGATTCCGATCTGGGGCTGGAGGAAAAACAGAGATTTTTGGACGAGGTCGAAAGACGTTGCCCGATTTCTGATAATCTCCAAAATCTCACGCCGGTCCGCCTTGTGATAGAGTCATAAGCGGTTGAGACGCTAGGGATATTGACGAGCAATTTGCCGGAAAATTATATTTCGCGGTCATATGAAAGAAATAACGCTTGCCGCTTTGAAGCAGGATGAAAAGGCGTCTGTTGTGGCTTTACATGGAGGCAGCGCTTTGCAGCATCGGCTGAGGAGCGTCGGACTGAAGGAGGGGAAGATCTTCCGCGTGGTGGCCAAACACCATTTTGCCGGCCCGATGGTTGTCGAAATCGAGAGGCGCCAAATCACTGTTGGCCGGGGGATGGCCCGTAAAATTGCCGTCATCCGAGAATCATGAAAACCGTTGTGCTCATCGGCGATCCCAATGTCGGGAAAAGCGTGCTCTTTTCCCGGTTGACCGGCGTGGACGTGATCGCCTCAAATTATCCCGGATCGACGGTGGACTTCTTGAAGGGGCGGATGCAGCGGGGTGAGGAAACCATTGAAATCGTCGATGCCCCGGGAACTTATTCGCTGGAAGCCACCAACAAGGCGGAGGAAGTGGCCGTCGCTTTGCTGGACCAGGCCGATATCATTGTCAATGTTGTGGACGCCACGAGCCTGGAACGCTGTCTGCTTCTGACGGTCGAACTGCTGGAGAAACGCAAGCCGATTATCGTTGCGCTGAATATGTGGGATGAGGCCAAGCACTTGGGTGTTCATATCGATGCCCGTGAACTGGAAAACATCCTGAAGGTCCCCGTCGTCCCCACCGTGGCCATCACCGCCGAGGGTGTCAACGAACTGGTCCATCGTCTCGATGAAGCGCGCGTCCCCGAGAGTCCCAAGCTGGCAGGCACCGACTATGTCTGGGCTGAAGTCGGGCGCATTGTCCGAAAAGTCCAGACGGTCGCCCATCGGCATCATTCGTTTCGCGATTATCTGGCGGATGCCACGGTCAAGCCGGTGACGGGGATCCTGACTGCCGCCGTCATTTTGTTTGCCCTGTTCTGGCTGGTCAGAATCGTGGGCGAAAGCCTGATCAATTATGTCTTTGTGCCGTTGTTCGAATTGATCCGTGCGCCGTTGACGGCCTTGAGCGCCTGGCTGGGGCCGGGTTTTGTCCACGATATTTTGATCGGCAAACTGATTGACGGACAGCTGGATTTTGTCCAATCCATGGGTATTTTAACCACCGGCCTGTTCATGCCGCTGGGCATGGTCTTGCCTTACATCGCAGCTTTCTATCTGGCCTTGGCGCTTTTGGAAGATACGGGTTATCTGCCCCGTCTGGCGACGGTCACCGACAATATCTTTCACCGTTTGGGAATGCACGGCCACGGGATTGTCCCGGTACTGCTCGGTTTGGGGTGCAAGGTGCCGGGCATCCTGGCGGCGCGCACGCTTGAGACGCGGAAGCAGCGTTTTATTGCCGTTATGCTCGTGGGCATCACGATTCCTTGCACGGCGCAGACGGCGATGATTTTCGGGGTGTTGGGTCATTATGGACTGCATTACATTGCGATCGTGATCGGAACGATGATCGCGGTGTTTCTGGTCCTTGGTTTGCTGCTCAACCGGGTCTTGCATGAGGAATGTCCGGAGTTGTTTCTCGATATTCCGCCCTATCGGCTGCCGAGCCTGCCGGCTGTCATCAAAAAAACCTGGATGCGTATCCGCTGGTTCCTCTCGGAGGCGGTGCCGCTCCTTTTCCTGGGGGTGCTGGTCGCCAGTGTTTTCGATGCAGTGGGATTGACCGCCAAATTGGCCGATCATGCGGCGGCGTTTATGCAAGGCTGGTTTGGGCTGCCCGGCGAGGCGATGCCGGCCTTACTGAGCGGTTTTCTGCGCAAGGAGATGGCTGTGGGAATGCTGGTTCCATTGGCCCTGACCCCGGCGCAACTGACCATTGCAATAACCGTTTTTGCCTTTTTCCCTTGTATTGCCGCATTGGCAGTCATGCTCAAGGAATTGGGCACCAGGGATATGCTCAAGGCTGTAATGGCCATGATCTTGACGTCGTTCCTGGTAGGCGCTTTACTGCGGATGATACTCGTATGAACCATGTTTTATTTGCCCTGGGCTTGACGCTTTTTGCCGGCATGGCCACCGGGATCGGCAGCGCAATTGCATTCTTTGCGGCGCGCACCAATTACCGGTTCCTTTCCGTGGCCACGGGTTTTTCCGCGGGCGTCATGCTGTATGTGGCGTTTGTGGAGATTTTTGCCAAGGGAACGGCAGCCCTGATCAAAGCTTATGGGGCGCCATGGGGGCACTGGGTCAATGCCGCTTCTTTTTTCGCAGGGATCGCCCTGATCGGAATTATCGACAGGCTGATTCCTTCCGCAGAAAATCCGCATGAGACCCATACCGAACAGGAAACGGCGCCGCTCCACGATCGTTCCGCTCCCATTCCTGATTTTGCTGCTATTGTCTCCGATCCGGCGCAGGTGGTGCCCGGCGCCCATGATCACCGTGTGGCCCAGGCGCGTCTCCTGCGCATGGGATTGTTCACCGCTATGGCCCTCGGTATTCATAATTTTCCCGAAGGTTTGGTTACTTTCCTGTCGGCCTTGGATAATGCAAGTATTGGCGTGGCGATTGCCATTGCAATTGCGCTGCACAATATTCCCGAAGGCATCAGTGTGTCCGTGCCGATTTTTTACGCCACGGGCAATCGCACCAAGGCGTTTTTCTATTCGCTGCTGAGCGGCATGGCGGAACCGGTTGGCGCGCTGCTCGCTTGGCTGGCGATGCTTGTGATGATGCGCGGCGCCCCCGGCGTTGTTCCCCCCCAGCTGATGGGCATGCTTTTTGGCGGTGTGGCCGGCATCATGGTCTATATCAGCTTGGACGAACTCCTGCCGACCAGCCGTGCTTACGGCAAAGGACATGACAGCCTCCTGGGCCTGATCTCGGGAATGGCCGTAATGGCGATCAGTCTGCTCTTGATGAAATAATTCCCCGGTCAATCAATGCGGATGGGTGTGCCGCAGACTGTGCGGGCGTTCGAGGCCGTGCGCGAGCATGAGGGCTTCGTCGTTCAGAAGTTCCAGGGTCGGACCATCGGCCATGACTTTGCCATGGTCTAACACGATCACCCGTGAACAGACCTCCACGACAAGCTCCAAGTCATGCGTGGTGATGATTTTGGTGTGCTTGAATGATTTGAGCATTTCGATCAGGCGTCGACGCCCGCGCGGATCGAGATGCGATGAGGGCTCGTCCATGACCAGGACGTCCGGTGACATGGCCAGTACCGTGGCGATGGCCACGGCGCGTTTCTCGCCGGCCGAAAGTTTATGCGGCGGGCGGTCGCGCAGGCGCGCCATGTCTACGCGTTCCAGCGCCGAGGCCACGCGCAACTCGACTTCATCGGGCGGCAGTCCGGCATTCAAAGGACCGAAGGCAATGTCCTCGCCGACGGTCGGCATGAAGAGCTGGTCATCCGGATCCTGGAAGACCATGCCGATCGCGCGGCGCGCCGCGGCCATGGTCTCGCGTGTCAGCGGCACGTCGCCAATGCGGACTTCACCGTGCGTGGGTTTCAGACATCCGTTCAGATGCAAGAGGAGCGTGGATTTGCCGGCTCCGTTGGCGCCGACCAGGGCTACGGCTTCGCCATGCGTGATCCGGAAGGAAACGCCGCTCAGCGCCTCGACGCCATCAGGATAGACGAAACACAAATCACGGACTTCGACAAGGTGGTGGCTCATAATATGCCCCTCGTAAATAAGCGGCCAACGCCATCGGCAAGATTCCACAGACGGGCAGCGATCATGAATGCGGTCCATCCGCCGATAAACGCCCAGTCGTTCCAACGCAGCGAAGTCTGGCGCAAAACCCGGAGCTGGCCGTCAAACCCGCGTACGGCCATGGCGCGATAGACGCGTTCGGCGCGATCCATCGAGCGCAGGAGCAAATGCCCGACGAGCGAGCCATACACACGCACGCGCAATGAGTTTTGACCGGCGGAGCGGAGTTCCAGGCTGCGCATCATCCGGGAGCCTTCTGCGGCAATGACGAAAAGGTAGCGGTAGAGAAACAGCAATTGGACCACAAAAACCCGCGGCACGCCCATCCGTTCCAATCCCGCTCCCAGTTGGTGCATGCCGGTGCAGGCGATCAGCGTCAGCGCTGCGCTGACGGTCAGGAAAAATCGGAGGATGATCGAGGTGAACGAAAGCCAACCGCCGGAAATGGAACAGTCCCCGATGGTGATAGCTGTCTGGCGGTCCAGAAGGGGATTGAACATGCCGATGACCAGCGCAAATGGCGCGGCAACGAGAATTTTCCGGAAAATATGGCGGAACGGGATCTGTCCCGCGGCAAGCAGCGCAAAGGGATAAAGAAAAAACGGCGTCAGCGCGGATATGTCATGCTTCGGGAACGACATGACAATGATGATGAAAAACAGGGTGGTGATGATTTTGGTCCGCGCATCGAGCCGATGCACGGGTGTATCCAAGCGGCCCAGCTCATCCATACCGCCGATTTCGACCCATTGTCCTAATCCCATGCGGTAAATTTACACTCCCCTGCGATGCGCTTTCAAGGCAAAACCGATGAGGCCGGCCAAACCCAGGGTGATCAGACCGCCGACTATCCCAGCTACGGATGTTTCCGCGCTGACGGCCGGCCATTGATCCGGTTCGGCGGACGCGGGCGTCGCTGCGGGAGGTGTGACGACTGCGGCGGCTTTAAAACCGTAGTCCGGCAGGAAGGCTGTTTTTCCCTGAAACCGTCCCAAGTCGGTGTGCAGTTTATCTTCCGCGCCGGAAATTTCCTCTTTGCCGGCAACCTTGGCAATCGACCATTCCAAGCCGTCGGGATGTGTAGAGGCAAACCAGCTCGCGGCTCCGCCGACAATTACGGTGGCGATCAAAAGTCCGATCAAGACGGGCCGTAAGTTAACCTCCGGTTTCCTGTATTCTTGGGCGCCAAAAAGGGCTTCGGGCCGGGAGTGGGCGACGAATGCAATCACGGCCGCAGTTGCCAGGCCTTCCACGATGCCGATGGCCAGATGAATGGGCTGCATCAAGAGAACAAATGTGCCGAACGGCAACTCCGAGATGCCGGAGGCCTTGGTTTCCACGACAACTCCGAATGCGCCCAGTTGCAGTCCAACGATGGCGGCGACAATTGCGGCCGTCCAGGCGCGAAACGTGCCGTATTCCTTCCCGGCAATCACGCGGTAAATGCAAGGGTAGGCGACGAATGCCGGGAAAAAACCGAGATTAAAGATGTTGCAACCCAGCGCCAGCAAGCCCCCATCTGCGAAGAAAAAGGCCTGCACAGTCAGAACCGAGGCCATGACGATAAATGCGGCATATGGTCCCAATAGAATTGTCAGGATCAATCCGCCTCCCAGGTGTCCGCTCGATCCCGTGCCGGGGATCGAGAAATTAATCATCATGGCGACAAAGATGAATGCGCCCAGTACGCCCATCATTGGAACCAGTTTGTCGCTCATGGTCCGCTTCACCATGTGCGCGCAGTACCCGATCAGTCCGGCGGTCACGATCCACATTGTCCCGCCAACGGCGGGCGAAATCAGGGCGTCGGCCATGTGCATGATATGTCTCCTCTTTTGTGTGGTTGGTTTTTTACTGCTTGTTTTCTTCCTTTGCAAAACCGAATTCCCAGGTCAGACCTGCAGTCGCGATCAGGTCGGCTGCGTCGCCGGCGAGGCAGGCGCCCGCCGCAATATCGAAAGTCAGGCCGTCGATGAGCGTCAGCCGCAAGCCGGTATTGAACATAACGGCGGCGTCTGTTCCGCTGCGCAATTCTTTTTCGGCAAACACTTCGCCCACCCATTGGAGCGGATCGACAAGCCGGTAATCCACTGCCAGGCCGTAGTGCAGGATGTCGCCAACCTCCTCGCCGTCCGGTTCGCCGATCCAGGAATAGCCGACGTTGATGTGTGCCCCGGCTTTTTCGTAAAAGGACTTGGACGCTATCCAGGTGAGATCGTAATCCGTCTTGCCGCTTCCCAGTTCTTTGTCCTTGTCGGACGTGGGAAACTTGACTGTGGGGACAATTGCCTGGCGGGGTAGCCAATGCGATTGGCGCCAATACTGCCATTTGGCGGCAAGGGTCAGATCGCCGATGCCGCTTGCGGAAGAAGTGCATTCGCTTCCGGTGTGTTCGTCGATTTCGGTGCGTTCCTCGAATTGGCCGCCAAACCCGGCTCCCAGTTCGATGGATGGAAAGATGCCGGCCGCTACGCCAAAAGGAAAATCCCAGTGTTTGCATCCGGAATTTTTTTCATAATAGGCGCCGCCTTCGATCTTGAATTTCATCAAGTCCAAAGGATCGGCATCGTCAACGATTAACGGCCGGGCGGCAAAAGCTGCGCTGGCTGTCAGTACGATGCCTGCCATTAGAATTTTAGATTCCATACGCTTGCGCATAATTCGAACTTCTTTCGCTTGTTTGTTCTCGGGCGGAATGTCATTTGCATATGTAATACGAAACAATTAAAAGTATTACCGACAGGCTGAAATTGCCGTGGTTAATTAACATGGCGAATTTATTCCGGAGTTTGCCCGGCGGCACTGATGGTCAGACCGCCGTGCTTGACGCCCCGCAGGGCGATCAGGCGATCAGCTAAGGTTTTGATCCGCGAAGCAGGGCCACGGACCATAATCACTTCCAGGCAGTTGTCGTGGTCCAGATGAATATGGGTTGTGCTGAGGATCAGGTCGTGATCCTCATGTTGCAGGTCGGTCAAATGATCCTGTAATTTGTGCTGCTGGTGGGCATAAGCCAGGGATATGACGCCCACCACCGTGCCTTGCGCGCTGCGCCATTGCTCGTCCACCAGGTTTTTGCGGATCAGGTCGCGGACGGCTTCCGAGCGGTTCTGGTAACCATGCCGGTTGATAAACCGGTCGAAATCGGCCAGCAGGTCAGGTTCCAGGGCGGTAGAAAAGCGGGTGATCATGGTAATAATTTATTTTCTTTCGTATTAAACTATGCTGTCGGCGATATCAGGTCAAACAAAAAATTACGACAACAAAAATACGAAATTAAACGGACGGTTTCGCCTTGGGCGGAGGTTTGGGCGTAAACTGGCTGCAGGTATCGGTGGCTTCCACCTCGCGATTGGAGCGTCCGCAACGTTGGAGGAAGGGGTTGACCACATAATGGGCGCAGTGCCGGCACAGCCGCCCGACGGTTTCTTGCACCTCGCGCTCGTCGAATACCTTGGGTGGCGGAGGCACATCCCGGAGCGCGAATCCCGGTATCTTTTTTTCGGCCTTGTAGGGAACCGCTCCCGCGTTGGGAAAAACATGGCCGCAGGCGGCGCAGGTCAGCGTCTCGCCTGTACGCCTAAACCCCTCATACACGATCTCGCGCTTGAGCAGCGTCTCCTGGCCACAGGCGGGACAGAGAATTTCAATCGAGCGAATGGGCGTTGTGCGATCAGGTTTATCCATGCGTTTTAGTCTGGAAAAAATACACTGGGGTTGTCAAGAATAGATAACTGGCGCTTGGTTATAAAAATTGACCTGGCGTGCGGCTTGCATATAATTGCGCGCATGAATATACCAAATTTGGCGGCAGATGGATCGTTCCCCCTTTGGCGCGATGGAGCGCCCGAATTGGATGGCGTGCCTGCGCAAAAGCAACCCGTTCTCTTTCCTTTTCTGCTGGAGTCGGCGGCGCCGACCGGCGTCGTCATCGTTTGCCCGGGCGGCGGTTATAGTTATCTGGCGCCCCATGAAGGCGCTCCGATCGCGCAAATGTTTAACCGGGCCGGTATTGCTGGATTCGTGCTCCACTATCGCATTGCCCCGCACCGGTATCCGTCACCGTTGCTCGATTTGCAACGCGCGATCCGCTTGGTGCGCTTCCATGCGAAGGATTGGAAGATCAAGCCGGATTGCATTGCCGTGCTCGGTTTTTCGGCCGGTGGCCATCTGGCGGCCACGGCTACCACGCACTTTGACCGCGGCAATGCCAAAGCGCCCGATCCCATCGATCGCGTAAGCTGCCGGCCGGATGCTGGAATCCTGTGTTATCCCGTGGTCAGCTTCGGGCCAATCGGACATCATGGATCCATGGTTAATTTGATTGGCGAAAATCCGGAGGAATCCCTCAAGGCGTCGCTGTCGAACGAATTGCAAGTGACGCCTGAAACGCCGCCTTGTTTTCTTTGGCATACAGCGAGCGACAAGGGGGTGTCGTCCGAAAACAGCCTGCAGTTTGCCACGGCGTTGAGTCGCTGCAAGGTGCCCTATGCTTTGCATGTGTTCCCGAATGGCGGTCATGGATTGGGCCTGGCGCCGGACGAGCCGCAGGCGAAAGCCTGGCCGGAATTGTCCGTGTGTTGGCTCAAAGCATTGGGATTCTGAGTGCGACGGTCGACATCGAGCGGATGCGCAGTCTGCCGGTTCCCTGCTGATGTTTGCCTGCCAGGCGCTGGGCGCTGTTTAGCCGCAGGCCATCCTTTCCTTTGCCGTTCGCACGTTCATGTTTGCATAATCGCGGATATTTCAGCATAGTATGACCGTGTCACCTAATCGGCCGCCGCTCGATGCAAGGAGGATCCTATGGCCAAAATCGCGTTCAAAGGCAGTGTGATTCATACGGCGGGCAAGTTGCCTGCCCGGGGAACGGTTGCTCCGGATTTTAAATTAACGGGCGCTGATCTTGCGGATGTGACCCTGGCTGCGTTCGGGCAGAAGAAAAAGATCGTCAATATCGTGCCCAGCCTGGATACACCCGTGTGCGCCTTGTCGGCGCGCAAGTTTAACGAAGCTGTTGCGACGCTGGCAAATGTGGTCCTGATCAATATATCGGCTGATCTGCCTTTTGCGCAAAGCCGGTTCTGCACGAGCCAGAGCCTGCAAAATATTGTAACGCTTTCCACCATGCGCTCGCCGCGCTTTGGCAAGGAATACGGCGTGCAAATCAAGGATGGACCTTTGGCCGGGCTGATGAGCCGCGCCGTTCTGGTGCTGGATGGCAATAATCGTATCATCCATGCCCAGCAAGTGCCGGATATTGCCCAGGAACCCGATTATGACGCGGCTTTGGCCGCAGTGAAGGAATGACGGGGGAAGGCTGGTGACGGACGCCGGTCCCCGCGAAATTCGTGACAAGCGCATATCATGAAAACTCTGGCATCTTTACTGGTTAAGGGGCTGTCGGCGATTTTGCCGATCAGTGTAGTTCTCTTTTTTATCTTCTGGATCGGTTCCACCGCCGAGAATGCGCTGGGCATTTTGATCAAGGCGGTGTTGCCGGCGCGCATCTACATTCCGGGCATGGGCCTGCTGGCCGGATTGATTCTGGCAATCGGGGTAGGACTGCTGCTCAATCTCTGGCTGTTTCAGCGGATCGTGGAAATGCTCGAGGGCTGGCTGGCCCGCGTTCCGCTGGTGAAAACGGTGCTGGGCGGCATCAAGGACCTGATGGCATTCCTGGCCAAAGGGAATAAAATCAATGCGGGCACAAAATTTGTGGTCAAAGTGAACATGGGCAGTGATATTCACTTGCTGGGGATTATGACCAGGCATGACCTGAATGGTACGGGATTGGAGCACATGGGCGCAGGGCACTGTGCCGTGTATATTCCCATCAGTTATCAGCTGGGCGGCTACACGATCTATTTGCCGCGTTCGCGGCTCACGCCGATTAATATGTCGGTTGAAGACGCGCTCCGGTTTGCCATGACGGCCGGCATGTCCGTTGAAGGTAAAGCGAATGGCCTGCCTCCGGCCGATAGCAAGAGTGGATTGCCATGATTAAAACCGGAATCGGCATCGATGCGCACCGGCTGGTAAAAGGCCGGCGCTTGATCCTGGGTGGGGTGTCTATCGAGCATCCCCTGGGCTTGGAAGGACATTCCGATGCCGATGTGCTCTGCCACGCCTTGGCCGATGCCTTGCTGGGCGCCATGGCCGACGGCGATATCGGCGTGCATTTTCCGGACACCGATCCGCGCTGGAAAGATGCAAGCAGTCTCGACCTTCTGGCTCAGGTCGTGGCCCGGCTGAAAGCCCGGCGGGCGCGCGTTGTGCATGCGGACGCCAGCGTCATGGCCGAGGCGCCGAAACTGGCGCCATATCGGCAAGCCATGCGCGAGTGCCTGGCGCGTGTGCTGGAAGTGCCCCCGACGGGCGTTTCGATCAAGGCCACGACCATGGAAGGCATGGGCGCCCTTGGCCGCCGCGAAGGCATCGCTGCGATGGCCGTGGCGACCGTGGAGGTGGAGGAATAAGCTTGCCCTTTGACCTCGGGGCTTTTGAGAGCAAGCGAGGGACGAAAGAACTAAGAACCAACAACGTATTTCCTATGGCATTACGAATATACAACACTCTATCGCGTCAAACGGAGGAATTTGTCGCCCTGCAACCGCCGCAGGTCAGACTTTACACCTGCGGGCCGACGGTCTATGACTTCGCCACCATCGGCAATTTCCGCGCCTATATGTTCGAGGACCTGCTCCGGCGCACGCTGCGCTTCCGGGGATTCCAGGTTATCCAGGTTATGAACCTGACGGATGTGGATGACAAGACCATTCGCGGTTCGCAAGCGGCCAAGGTGGATTTGCGCGACTACACGCAAAAGTATAAGGATGCTTTTTTTGAGGATTTGCGCACGTTGGCGATCGAGCCGGCTGAGCATTATCCGGCCGCTACGGCGCATATTTCCGAGATGATTGCCCTGATCGAAGTCTTGTTCCAGAAGGGCTATGCCTACCGTTCGGAGGACGGGTCCGTTTATTTCAGCATTGCCAAGTTCAAGGATTACGGAAAACTTGCGCATCTCGATCTGGCCGGCCTGAAGCCCGGTGCGCGGATCGCCCAGGACGAATACCAGAAGGAGAATGTGGCCGATTTTGCTTTGTGGAAGACATGGCAAAGCTCCGATGGCGACGTGGTCTGGGACTCGCCTTGGGGGCGCGGACGTCCGGGCTGGCATATCGAATGTTCGGCCATGAGCATGAAATACCTGGGGGCCAGCTTCGATCTGCATACCGGCGGCGTGGATAACATTTTCCCGCACCATGAGGATGAAATCGCCCAGAGCGAGGCGGCCACCGGAAAGCCCTTTGCCAAATACTGGATGCATTGCGCCCATTTGGTGGTGGATGGGCGGAAAATGTCAAAATCGCTGGGTAATTTCTTTACGGTGCGGGATATTCTGCAGCGCGGCTACACCGGCCGCGAAATCCGCTATGCGCTCATGGCGGTCCATTATCGCCAGGCGCTTAATTTTACTTTCGATGTGCTGGATGCCGCGCGGAGCGCCCTGGCACGCCTGGATGAGTTTGCCGAGCGCATGCAAGCGCATCTGGATCGTGAAGCAGGCGTCGGAGGACAGCGGTCGGCGGACGGAGGGAAGCCATCGGCAAGCGGCAATCAGCAATCGGGAATAAATATGCTGCCATCCTGGATGGGAGCCCTTCTGGCGGATTTTAACGATGCCCTGGATGACGACCTGAATATATCGCTGGCTTTGGCCGCCTTGTTTGATTTTGTTCATGCCGGCAACAAGCGCCTGGACGAAGGGGTCTTGAGCGCGCCGGAAGCGGCCCAAGCGCTTGAGTTGCTGGCTCATATCGATCGCGTGTTGGGTGTGCGCCGCATCGATGCATCCGCTCCGCCGGCGGATGTTGTCCGCCTGGCCGAGGCGCGCTTGGAAGCCCGCCGGATCAAGGCCTGGGCCGAGGCTGACCGACTGCGGAAAGAAGTCGAGGCCCAAGGCTGGATTATTCAGGATGCCGCCGCCGGATTCAAACTGAAGCGGAAAGTATAGGTATGAAGCCACGCGGCAAATTCATTACCCTGGAGGGTCCGGAAGGCGGCGGCAAGTCCACGCATGTCCGCCAGTTGGTCGCTCAACTCCAGGCGGCCGGCCATTCCGTGATTGCCACACGGGAGCCTGGCGGCACAGCGTTGGGCGAAGCCATTCGCCATCTGCTGCAGCACGATGCCGGCGGCGAGAGTATGGTCACGGAAGCGGAGCTTTTCCTGTTCATGGCCAGCCGCGCACAGCTGGTGCGCCAGGTCATTGCGCCTGCGCTGGCGGATGGCGTCTGCGTCGTCTGCGACCGCTTTGCCGATTCCACGACCGCCTATCAGGGGTATGCGCGCGGCGGTGATGTCGAAAAAATCCTGGTTTTGAATGACTTGGCCGTCGGCAGCCTGATGCCGGATCTTACGATCCTGCTGGACCTGGATGTCAAAGTCGGCTTTGAACGGTTGCACCATCGCAATGCGCGGCAGGGGGTGGAAAAAGACCGCATCGAACGGGAAGCACTTGCCTTTCATGAACGGGTCCGTGCCGGGTATCTGGAACTGGCGCGGCGTTGGCCGCAGCGCATCCGGGTTGTGGATGCCGCACGCACGGAGGATGCCGTTCAGGCGGATATCTGGGGGTTGGCGCAGCATGTCATTGGAACCTGAAGTCGAACAGGCTTTGGCGTCGCTCCGGCAAAGTCTGGTTTCCGGTCGTTTGGCGCATGCCTACTTGATTGTGGGCGCGCCTTGGGGCGCAGCCGGAGTTCTGGCCGGGCGGGTGGTGGCTTTGCTCTATTGCACGGCGCCGGGCGAGCGTCCTTGCGGCCAGTGCGCAAAGTGCCGGCAAATCGCCGCGCATGCCCATCCCGATGTGCTCTGGGTGGAACCGCAAAAAAAATCGCGCGGCATTTTGATGGCGCAAATCGAAGAAGTCCAGGCGCACATCAATCTGTCTTCCTTTGAGGGCGGATGGAAGGCGGTGGTGTTCAGCAATGCCGACCGGATCAACCCGCAGGCCGCGAACCGCTTGTTGAAAACGCTGGAGGAGCCGCCGGATAAATGTCTGTTTCTGCTGGTTACCGACCAGCCGGCGGCGCTCCTGCCGACGGTTGTGTCGCGGTGTCAGCGCGTGGTGCTGGCGGCGGAAACCGGCATCTCCGGCGCGGAAGTGCGGGCCGCCGTAATTGACGCCATGACGGGCAGCGGGGACCGGAGCGTGGTTGAGGCGGTGGGGCGCGCGCGCAAGGTGCTTGGGGTTCTCAAGCAGGTGCGCGAACGGATCGAGCAAACCGTGGATGCCGGCGATGATTCGGATGCGCCGGCAACCGAAGACCTGAAAGCCGCCAAGGAAATTCGCGAGGCCCGCATCGAAAGCCTTTACAAGGAAGCGCTTGCGGAACTGTTCCGTTGGCTGTTATTGTGGCAGAGGGACGTGCTGCTCCAGGTCGTTTGCGCGGAGGCCCCGGGCGTGCCGGCGTTTCCCGACCAGATCCGGTCGATTCGGGAGCAAGCCGCCGCATTGACTTGCCGGCGTGCAATGGATAACATCGACACAATCGAGGACATGCGCTGGCAAGTGGCGCAGAATTTGCCCGTGCCCATGGTTATGGAGCGCGGATTCATACGTTTAACTGCCGGGGCGGCTGGGCGCCGGCCGGCAACCCTGGAAACCGGACACTGAGTGCTTCAAATGTTGCGATTACTCCATATCAATTGTGACGATACTTATCCCTGGCGTTGCACGGCGCCCATCGATTTGGCCATAGGCGTTGGCGATGCCTGTGTGGTGGAAGCCGAGCGCGTGCCGGAATACGGGCATGTGATTTCGATTGACGGCGAGAGCCCGTCGGCGCCGGAAGGCATTCCCCGTGTTTTGCGCCGGGCGACCATGCAGGATCAGACGATGGCCGGCGAAAATCAGTTGTTTTCCAAAACGGCCTGGCGCCTGTGCCAGGAAAAGATCAAGGAGCACCACCTCGATATGCGGCTAGTGCGGGTGCATTATTCCCTCGACCGTTCGCACCTGACCGTTACTTTCACGGCTGATGAGCGCGTGGATTTCCGGCAGCTGATCCATGATTTGGCGGCGGAAACGCATGCGCGGGTGGAGATGCGCCAGATCGGGGCGCGCGACGAAGCGGCCATTTGCGGCGGACTGGCAACCTGCGGCCGGGTGCTTTGTTGTGCAGGCTGGCTTAAAGAGTTCGACAATATCCACATCCGCATGGCCAAAAGCCAGGGGCTCTCGCTCAATCCGGTGACGCTCAACGGGATGTGTGGACGCTTGAAATGCTGTCTGCGCTTCGAGCAGGCCTGTTATCATGACTTGGCGCGCGGGCTGCCGCATGAAGGCAATCGGGTGCGCTGTCCCGCAGGCGAAGGCACTGTATTGGAAACGCGAGTATTGGGGCGCAAGGTCAAGGTTGGCCTCGATGACCAGCGAATTCTGGAATTTGACGCCAAGGATGTATTTTTGCTTGGCAATCAACCTTCAAACCATGATAATGCCCAGCCATGATAAAAATTCTTGTGTTGAGTGGGCCGAATCTGAATATGTTGGGCAGGCGGGAACCGGCGCTTTACGGCAAGGAAACGCTGGATGATATCATCCAGGGCCTCAGGAAGCGGGCGGGGACGCTCGGCGTCGAGTTGGAGCATGTGCAGAGCAACGAGGAGGGAGTGCTGGTCTCGCGAATCCTTGACTGCCGCGAAAAGTTTGACGGGATTATATTGAACCCGGCGGCCTATACGCATACCAGTGTGGCCTTGCGGGATGCGCTGCAGGCCGTTAGCGTGCCGTGCGTGGAAGTTCATCTTACAAATACGGCTGCCCGCGAGGAGTTCCGGCATTTGAGTTTTACGGCCGGGGCCTGTATCGGCCAGATCATGGGCTTCGGGTCCATGGGATATCATCTGGCCCTGATTGGTTTGGTTCAATATCTAAAGTCCGGTAATGAACCTGGCTGCAATGTTGGTGCGTAACGGCCGCCGGTCTGCAAGGCGGCATCGGTCGATTGACGGATTGCCGGCGGGCGGGCGGGACGGGATTAACAAAAGAGGTGACAATGCAACTGGATAAAGTCAAAGAAATCATAGACCTGATGACTGCAAACGGCCTGTCTGAATTCGAAATGGAAGAGAATGGCGTGCGCCTTTCCATTAAAAAGGGCGGCGCCGTGCAGGTTGTCCAGGCAGTTGCCGCCGCCGCCCCCCCCGCTTCCAAAGTCGGGGCGCTCGCCGCGCCTGCAGCGGAGGCGCCGGCCCAGGAAGATCCGCGGATGGCGTTCGTCAAAGCGCCGTTTGTGGGTACTTTGTACCGTGCCCCGGCGCCGGATGCCGAGCCGTACGTGACGGTCGGCCAGGAGGTGTTGCCGGAAACGGTGTTGTGCATCGTCGAAGCCATGAAGGTCATGAACGAAATCAAGGCTGAAATCAAGGGGATTGTCCGTGAAGTGCTGGTGGAGAATGCCCATGCCGTGCAGTTCGGCCAGCCTCTGTTTAAAATCGAAAAAACATAACTACGAAAAGAAGAAGCCGGTTCGGAGTCGGGGCAAAGTGTCTTGGCATTTTTTCGACTCCGGGAGTCTGGTTTTTGAATATCAGCGGGAATAAGAAATGTTCAACCGCATATTAATCGCCAATCGCGGTGAAATCGCACTGCGTGTCATTCGTGCCTGCCGCGAGATGGGTGTTAAAACCGTGGCCGTCTATTCGGACGTGGACGAGCGTTCATTGCATGTCCAGATGGCGGACGAGGCCATTTGTATCGGCCCGGCGTCGGCGCAGGAAAGCTACTTGAAAATCGCTAATATTATCAGCGCGGCTGAAGTGGCGGACGTGGATGCCATTCATCCCGGTTACGGGTTCCTGGCGGAAAACGCGCACTTTGTCCAGATTTGCGAAAGCTGTAACATTACCTTTATTGGCCCCACGGCCGAGAACATCCAAAAGATGGGTGACAAAGCCATTGCGCGCGAGACCGTCCGCAAGAGCGGTGTGCCGACCATTCCCGGGAGCGACGGCGTGGTCAAGACCAAGGAAGACGCGCTGGAGGTGGTGCGCAAATCCGGCTATCCGGTGCTGATCAAGGCGGCGGCCGGCGGCGGTGGCAAGGGCATGCGGATTGCCCACAATGACGTCAGCTTGGTGCAGGGTTTCATGATGGCCAGTTCCGAAGCCGACCGGGCATTCGGTAACGGCGAGGTCTATATCGAGAAATATATCGAAAATGCCCGCCACGTGGAAATCCAGATCATGGCCGATACCCACGGTAATGTAGTTCAGCTCGGCGAGCGCGACTGCAGTATCCAGCGGCGGCATCAGAAACTCATGGAAGAGACGCCTTGTCCCGTGCTTTCTTCCGATCAGCGCCGGCGCATGGGCAAGATGGCCGTACGCGCGGCCGAGGCCATCAATTACCGCGGCGCGGGCACGATCGAGTTCCTGCTTGATCCGACCGGGCATTTTTATTTCATGGAAATGAACACCCGTATCCAGGTCGAGCACCCGGTGACGGAGATGGCCACCGGCTACGATCTGGTCAAGGAGCAAATCAAGGTTGCCGCCGGCCAGCGGCTGTCTTTCGAGCAGAAGGAGATTAATCCCAAGGGGTATGTTATCGAGTTCCGGATCAATGCCGAGGATCCGGCCAACAATTTTGCGCCGTCGCCGGGGCGTGTGGAATGGGTCCATTTTCCCGGTGGTCCCGGAATCCGGGTTGATTCGCATGTTTACAGCGGCTATGACATCCTGCCGTTCTACGACAGTCTGATTGCCAAGGTCATTGTGCGCGGCGATACCCGGGAGGAAGCCGTCCAGCGCATGTCCGGAGCGCTGAGCGAATTCATGATCGAGGGGGTCAAGACGACTGCGCCGCTCGGCCGTGCGATATTGAACGATGCTTTGTTCCGTCGTGGCCGCTACCATACGGCGTACCTGGAGCAGTTGCTGAAAGACGGATTGGGCAGTGTGAAATTGGCCGGTAAGGAATCTTAGGAGAATGCCCATGGACATGAAAAAGCGGATATCCGAGACAAGCAGCGGAAGCGGCGCGGTTGCGGCCGAACAAGATGCATCGGACGATCACAGCGAGGACGGGACGGAGTTGGGCGCGATCCGCGTGCACAACAGCGTGATTGCGGCGATCGCCCGTCTGGCGGCCCTCAAGGTTCCAGGAGTCGTCGAAATGAGCAGTTCCTTTGCCGAGGGGTTGGCCAGCATGGTTGGCCGGGCATCGTTTGACCGCGGCATAAGGGTCGACATTGAAGACCAGAAAATCAACCTGGACCTTCACATTGTGATCGCGTTTGGCGTCCGTATTCCCCAGATTGCCTGGAGCATCCAAAACGATGTGCGCAAGGCCATCGAGGATATGACCGGCAAGAAGATCGGCATGATCAACGTGATTGTGCAAGGCGTCAAACTGCCGGAGCCGGCAGCGTCAAACTAATGTCGTTAATCTCAAAGGGAGGCCAACCCATATGAACATCCTGCATGGTCTGATCAAGTGTGTGCTGTCGGTGGGATTGCTGATATTCGGCATTCTGCTGCTGGCCAATCTCCATGAAGACTTCCAGACCTCCTGGGGAAAATTCCTGATCGATGAGAATCTGGGTCAGTTCTTCGTGGGGATTTCCGCCGTGTTTCTGGTGCTATTGTACTGGCTGACGGGCATTCCCGTGAAGGAGGAGCGCTTCCTCACGCTGGAAAACGAAGGTGGAGCGATCAGCATCAGCATCAAGGCGGTCAACGATTTTCTCGCGAAGCTGGCAGACGAATTTGCCGGGATTATCCGCATGCGTGCCGATGTGAGCGCCACGCATGATGGGCGCGTTGATGTGCGCCTGGATCTGAGCGTCAAAACCGGAACCAAAGTCCAGCAGTTGTCCCAGGTCCTTCAGCAGAGGGTTCGGGAAAGCCTGCACGAAAATCTGGGCATTGCTGAGGTTAATTCCGTCAAGGTAAACGTGAGTTCCCTTGTCACTGCCGAAAATCCAGCCCGTCCGCCCGCGGCCGACCGCGCCGACTGGTCTGAAGACCGGGGGTAGTCCGCGGTGATCGCGGCAGGACCGCCGTCATGCAGAGTCCGGCGGAGGCCTGCGCTTATCCCGAAGCTCAAACGGAAACGGCAGCGTTTGGCAGCAGCCGTTTCCGTCCATCCGCCTGGAAATTAACGGATTTCGACCCGATTTCCATGCGGTTACGGCTGGGTAGCCGCCAATTCGCCGGCCGGGCAATACCGCATGCAGTTTTCCATTATGCATGTCCTGACGACCATGACGGGGTCTTTCTTCTCGCAGGCTGCCGCGATGTCTTCAATCCTGATCCGGGGCTTGGGCGCCGGGACATTGGTCTTGTTGCCGATGAGCATGGGGCCTTCTTTCGCACACAGGCTGTATTTCTTTGCCCAGTCGCAGCGCCGGCGTTCGATTTTCGGGATTTGAATGGTCGTGTTGTCAAGACGCACTCCGATGTATTGGCCCTCGAATGGGTTCATCGGACATTTGTCCCTGCAAATGTTGCAGTGGCGGCAGACCTGCGGTCCGGCGTAGATTGCATCGGACGGCAGTTCGGCGTCGGTGATAATGACGATGCGCCGCTGGTGTGGTCCAAACTTGGGGCTGAGGAGTGCGCCGCTTTCTCCGAGCTGGCCGAGTCCCGCGGCCACCGCCTCAAGGGCGTTGCTCCGCGCATCGGGGATCCGGCCCCTTGGCGAATCGGTTTGCGAGCCGATGCCCAGCATGTTTTCCGTGGCAATGGCCTTGTAGCCCATGACGTTAAGCAACAAGGCGATATTGCTGGCGGCATGGCGCAATTCATAAATCGTCTGAAATTGCCAGAAATTGTATGTGCCGATCTGCTGGGTTTTTTCGAGGCCGGTATTCTCGATAAGTTCCCGGGGAAAGTGCATGCCAAGCACAATGACCGACTTAGCCTCGGGCATATATTCCCTGGGCCCCATGATTTTTGCGTTGGTGTTGACAATTTTCGACGTCCAGTTGCCATGATAGGTATTCTTGGCAACGTTGATTATGTCTTCGCCCAGTTCGTTTTCGTCGAAATTCGCCTTCAAGTCGGCAACGGTTTTATCGAAACTGCCGGCCGGGGCGATGCCGAACATGGAGACCAGATTGTCTTCGGCCAGGCGTTCCAGTTTGGTGCGTAGCGGCCGGCCGCTCAGCTTGGTTTGCACGGAGGTGTTTTCCGTTTTATCGGAGGTTGGCGTCGCGTCGATCAAGGCGTCGGTTGCGATCGCTCCGGCAATCAGGTTGACTCCGAACTCGGGAGTCTCGAAAGTGCCCGCAGCGTTGAACCGCCCGATGCCGGCCATTTCGGCCAGCTTGTAAGCAATGTCCTGCCGGTTCCAGAATCCGCCGGTGAATGCTGCCGCATGATATCCGTAATCTTCGACGATCCGGCCCAATTTGAGCAGGATGAAATGCAATTGGCGCCATGCGGCGAACTGGAACGGCTCCTTGGTTGCGGTTCCAAATTGTTCCGACGCAAATGTTTCGGATGGTATGCGCATGGCTACCGCAACGATGGTCCGCATCCCGGGCGCTTGCAGGTTGACTTCGCGGGCGGCTTCGGTGTCCGGTTTTAACGGGGCGACGACGGCCAGATCGATTCCCATTCTGGTGGCGGCGGCACAAATGTCATCGCGCATTTTCCGCAGCGTCGGCATATTCTCAGGGTAGCGCCTATTGATCCGGTTTTGCGCAATGAGTTTGCTCGGACGGCCGAAGCTCGGTTGGCGTGTGCGCAGATGCGGTGGGACACAGTATTTCTGGCAGACTCCGCGTTCATGGCCGCGGGTGCCCTTGGCCTGGATTTCGCCGAGAATAACGTCCTCGTTGATGGTGGCGGCGTGTTTGAGCGTTTCCGAGTTCAAGTCAAGGTTGAAATGCTCGGCCCACGCGCAGCGCCAAATATTCTTGTTGGCGTATTTGAATGTTTTTCCGCCGATCGTCACTTCGCGCGGCTTGCCCAGTTCCTTTTTTAATGCCCCGCTGGGACAATGATTGACGCATTCCATGCACATGTCGCAAAGTTTTGGGCCGTTGTACATGGGAGAAGGGACAAGATCCGCGCTGGTGACGATTGAGAAAAAACGGCAGCGCGATCCGAACTCGGGCGTGATGGCTAGTCCCGACCAGCCGATCTCCGCCAGTCCGGCGGCTGTGGCGGCGTGGATATGCGATAAATCCGGCGCGAAGAGGCTCGGGATGCCCGCGTATTGCCGGTAACGCCAGATGTTGGAAGAGACTACCGGAATGGCCTTGTGTCCCAGTTCCTGGAGCATGCGTGCAACCTTGTATTCGATCCTGTCCATCATTTCGTTCTGTGCCAGCCAGCCCCCGGGACTATGGTCCTGAGGCTCGGGTTCTCCGCCCATCTCGGTCCAGGTGTCGGTTATATGGATGGCGGCGACGATCACCGTCCGGGATTCGGGCAGGATGGCCTTTGGGCTCAAAAGAAAAGGCGCGTGTTCCCAGCGGGAGACCGGGGCAAACCCCACCAGGTCCATGCCGCTATTCAAAATTTCCGCTTTGATCCTGCCGGTCAAGGCTCTGTCTGACATGACAACATTCTCCTTTATTGCATTGCTGATATTCGTTGCGCCACTTTAACAAGTTCCTGGTAAATTATTTTGGCTTTTTCCGGCGGGCAACGGAAACAGGGCGCGTAGGCCCCGATGGCTCCGATTAACTTGTCTTTTGCATCCAGAACGGGAACGGCCATGGAGGCAATCTGGTTGCTGTCGGGATTGATCACGCAACCGCCCGCCTTTTTCAGGGCGCTCACGGCCGTTGCCATTTTTGCCGGATTGGAAATATTGTTCCAAGATTTTCCCGGCCAGCCGTTGAGCTTTACGATTGTTTTCAATTCTTCCGGTGAGGCATAGGCCGCCAGAACCCGCCCCGTCGGCAAGGCGTAGAGGTCAGCGGATTCTTTTTCCGGCTCGATCTTGATGATCTGCGCACTATGGGCCTTGGCCAAGGCGATCCGCCGGCCCTGGTAAAGGATGGCAAACACGGAATCTTCCTGAATGGAACCGGAAAATTCAAGCAGCAAGCGCTCGATGCGGGCCAGCCTGGCCTTGTCGAAATAATTGATCCGGCCGATGGTCAGGATCTTGGGGCCCGGCACGTAGCGGCCCTCCTGGTTTTGAGCCGCAAACCCGCAGACCAGCATGGTCTTGAGGATATTGCGGGTCGAATTGGGCAGCATCCCCATTCTTTTGGCCAGATCCGTCAGTGCAATCCCGTTGCGGGCGGGGTCATCCAGAACGATCATTTCCAAAAGTTCCAATGCCTTGCGCACCGAGCGGACCGGGACATCTGGTTTCGAATTCATGTGCTTTATAAGTTCCACAATATGGAATTCATTTCTACAGTGTAGGCTATGGCATAATAAAAAACCTGTCAATATTTATTTGACGATTGTTTTTGACGGGATTATCCGCATGCGCGCCTGCGGCCTACCGCGCTGACTGGCGGGATGCCTCGGCCTGACAATAGGCGTTCAAATGATAGGCGACCGGAGCCCGTGAAGCGAACGCCGAATGAAGAATCGGGTGGCGCGGCGGTTGCCGTTTTCATAGCATCTGCCGTAAATTTACAAACATCAGATTTAGCTTCCATGCCTGACCAGGCTGCGTGGAAATCTTCAGCCGCAACATGCCATCCTGTTCGTGGGCGATGGGCAAAATCATGGTCGAAAATTGCCCGGCAGGGATAATGTTGCCGATGCGCGCACCGTTCGGCGCCTCGATAAACGTTGCCCCGGGTGCCGCTGCGTCGCCGCTGACAAAGAGCAGATCATAGAGCCCGCAGGGCAGTTCGATGCAGAATTCCGTGTTCTGCGTGCTGGTCACAAAATCCCGGCGCAGATCATCGGGCAATCCTCGGTCGATGCAGGCGATTCCATTTCCGTCCGCAAATCCGTACCCCGTCTGCGGAGTGAATGCTTCCGCACCAAGCTGCCGGAAGGCCATGCCGATAACCACGCCTGCAGGATCGGAGGCCAGCGTCTGGCGAAACAGCGGATACGTTTTTTCCGTACCTGTGCCGAAGTCGAATTTATACACCGTGCGGTGGCTGTGCCGTGCATTGGAAAACTGATAATCCCGCACAAATCCGTCTATTTTGCGCTCAAAATCCGTGTTTTCGTCCTCGCCGAGATATACGTGGCGATGGGTATAAGTCGTATGTCGCAACACTTCCGTGTCGTAGTCACCGTCTGTTTGCGGTGTCACGGCATCGGGACGGACGGCGATCACATAATCCGCCACCGTTGCCGTTTCAAAACGCAGGATACCGCCCTCACGGGTAAAGGAAACAGGAGTTTTGTTGCACCATACGCTCATGTCGGGGGTCAGCAGGGGAGAAGTCACCCGTGCCGTACCGCCGCATCGGCTGTGGATGGTGATCCACGCAAGGGTGTCGTCTTTGACCTCGGCGCTTACGCGGAATGCACCCCGTGCCAGCAGCCCATCAAAGCGAACGTCATGCCAGGCGTTGTAGGTCGCATACAGATCCTCCTCGCCGTGGAGAGACCGCCCGATGCGACGTTCGATTTCTGGATCCCCGTTGGGCAGGGAGGGGAACACGCGGATCACGTCGCCATGGGACTGCAAAAGCATTTCGTTGATGGCCGCCACAAGCTGTCCGCCGAATTCCGTCATGCATGGGTAGTATAGTGGCGGGCGCATGCAAAGACAGTAGTTGACATAGCGTTCCGTCTCCTCAGCGGCCAGTCCGTTGGAGCGGATGACGTGGTCGATGCCTTTTTCGTAGAGCAGCCGCAGTGCGGTCTGGCCTTTGCCGAGCCTTGCTGCCGCGGTACTGCACCACCCGCCTTGGAATACCCCCAGTTCGCAGTTTTCCTCCACATAGCGCAGGGTATTCATTGCGGTTTCACGGTTTTTTGAGTTGCTTTGGGCGTCGATTTCCCCAATCGGCCAGATGGGCATCAGCACGGAAGGATGACGCAGGAAGAGTTCATCGGGCGCGGCATCGGAATCGCGGAAATGCCGCCCGTACCGTCCGCCCTCCGCGATGGGATAGTCCGCCAAAAGGGGAAGGCGCCGGCGGCATTCTTCCAAAAACGGCGCATTTTCGCCCAGCAGTTCGGTGGCCCGCAGCGTAAAGCTGAACAGGTACTTTACCGACGCGGTGGTGATCAGCACATTGTGGGAATAAGGCCCCTGTTCGGGGGATTTATCGGGATAAACGGAATACCTGCCGTTTTGTTCCTGCAACAGGATAAGCGCCATACGGCAGAGCTTTGCAAACAGCGGGTAGTATTTGCGCAGAACCTCAAGATCACCGCTGTATTCGTACTGCGCCCACAGGTATTGGGCACACCAGGGCCAGACACATTGGTACAGCGCAAAGGGATAGTCCAAGGCGCAGCCATTCATGCCGTAGAATTCCTGGGCAAAGCGTTCGGCCATCGGCTGATAGTGCAGGAGCGCATCGCAAAAGACATTGCCCAGCTCTAAATGATCGGAGGAGAACACCCCTGCAAAAGCCGCCTGGATGTTGACATCCCAGTACCAGCGACTGCCCCAGAGGGTAGGCTTTTTTATGTCCCAGAGGCCGTTTAGGCCGCAGGCCTGATGGGCAAGCACACTGTCCCGTCCGCTACAGCATTCCAGAGCGTACAGGCTTACGTACCACAGCCGTTCTAAAAATTTGTCGGGCAGCGTTACCTGTCCGCGGCACCAGAATGCCTTCCAATGGTCGGCGTGTGCTTTTAAAAGCTTCTCTATCGACCAATTTTGCATGGCAGCTAATCCGTCGGTCAATGGGTCAGGATGGCGGTGCTGGGTAAACACACCTGTCATTACGGTGAAAGACTTGTCCGTATAGGTCAACGCGATCCGTGCGCCGCCAGCGGTTTCGATAAGGATTCCCGATGCACCGCAAAGGCGCAGAATGCCCGTGTAGACAAAGGGCTTTGCCTTGGCCGTATAGCGGGCGGTGTAGGCGAAGGTTTGGCAATCGATGACGTGATAGGTTACATCGGGAGCCTCGCTGATCCGACAAGGCGGAAATTCGAGGCAAAGGGCGGTCATAAGCCCGGGTTTACTTGCTGTTACGCGGAGAATCTGGCAATCCTCGCGGGCAGTGCAGGTGGTAACCTCCAGAAGATCCCCGGCTTTTTGCAGCTGCAGCCGCACTTCGGCGTCCTCCATGCGCAGCTGGAGAAGGCTTTCCGCGTTTTGCAGTTCATCGGAGAACATAAGCCGCAGGTTGCCTGTGACCGGGAGACTGCGACCTTCAAAATCGCTTCCTTTTTTGTGACGGAACGTTTCGGGGTCACTGCCGTGGTCACAAAACGGCTGTGTTTTCGGGTCGACAGCCGTGGCATCGGCCATTTTGCGGAACTCCTCCGCCAGTGGGCCTGTATACTTGCCTTCCTGCATGTCCTCGTTATTGGTGTAGTATACATCGTAGTGATTGAGCGCCAATATCAGGGCGTTGTCACGGAAAAACGCCATGGCACCCATGTGGCCGTTGCCCATGGGCAGGGCATTGGCCCATTCATTTTCGGTATTGCGAAAATTGATTGCATGTAAAACGGGTCGTTTTATTTCGGTGACTTTTTTATGTAGGGAATGCAACTCGTCCGTCGCGATTTTAGGAGTTCCGGTGCTAGACGGAATAGGGGTCTTGATCATTTTTACTCCCCTTGTATAGTTCGGCCTGAGTTAAGCGATTCTTGTTGCATCTATTTGTTGATTGTTAAAAACGCCTTTCCTTTCATGCCATGGGCAGATACGCCTGTGGTATGAAAATCGGGGCTAAACCTTCAAATAATGCTTGTGTCGTTACGGATATGGTTTCCCGGCATGATTGTTTCCCTAAAAACCCTCACAGTCGAACAGAGAACTTTTGTCAGAATTACGGAAGTCAAAGTGCTTTGCACGGAAGGGTCGCAAGTCAGGAAGGCGGGGCAGTATCCTAACCGTCCGATGTCGTCTGTTGAATGATGGTTTGTCGGAAATCAAGCAATGCAAGCTCGATTCTATTTTTTGTCTACACTCTTCAGTCTATCTCTCCGCCCGCATTCTTCAGAACGTATGCACTAATAGTCCGTCCCGGAGTTTGGGCTCGAACCAGGTGCTCTTGGGCGGCATGCATTGACCCGCATCGGCGATCGTCATCAATTGATCAACCGTCGTGGGCGCCATGGAAAAGGCCACGGCGGCCCGTCCGGCATTGACGCGCTGTTCCAGTTCCTGCGTGCCGCGGATGCCGCCGACAAATTCAATCCGCTTGTCCGTGCGCGGGTCCGCAATTCCCAGGATGGGCGCCAGCAACTTGTTCTGTAGAACGCTGACGTCCAGCGCGGCTATCGGGTCGGCCTGCGGGTCGGGTGTCCAGCTCATTTCGAACCAGCGCCCGCCCAGAAACATGGCGGCATGCGCGGGGCCTATCGGATCCGGGCAGCCGTTGCCTACCAGCTCGAATTGCCGCTGTACAGCTTGCAGAAAGGCGTCTGCGGTCATGCCGTTCAAATCCAGGACGCAACGGTTATATGGCAGGATTTTGAGCTGGCTGGCGGGAAACAAAACGGCGGGGAACCAGTTGTAGTCTTCCTGTCCGGTATGCTTGCGATTGGCGGCGCGCATGCGCTCGGCGACACGCGCGGCAGCCGCGGCGCGGTGATGGCCGTCGGCGATGTAGACACAAGGGACCCGGTCGAATGCCCGGGCTAATGCCGCGGTGTTAAGCACGCGCCAGACAGTATGACGGACACCGTCCGCCGCCGTGAGATCGTAAAGCGGTGCTTGGGCTTCCGTGGCTTTAACGAGCGCATCCACGGACGATTCATCGCGATAGGTCAGAAAGACGAGTCCGGTGTGGGCGCGCAGTTCCATGATGTGCCGGCAACGATCGTCTTCCTTGTCCTGCCGCGTCTTTTCATGTTTTTTGATCAGGTTCGCCGCATAGTCGTCGACATGACAAGTGGCCATAATTCCCCGTTGCGCGTGGCTTTCCCGCACCTGACGGTAGATGTAAAACGAAGGCTTTTTCTCCTGGATCAGCGTGCCGTCCTCCTGCATGGACTTGAAACGGGACTTTGCCGCGGCATAAACGGCGGCATCGTACGGCGCGATGGTTTCGGGCAGGTCGATTTCGGAACGGGTGACATGCAGGAAATTGAGCGGCTGATTGCGGGCCAGGGCGGCGGCCTCGGCGCGGTCCACTACGTCATAGGGCACGCTGGCGACCTGGTTGGCCGCCGATTCTACCGGTCGCCAGGCCGGAAAAGGATTAATGCGCATGATTTGCCTCGTCGGTTGAGTTGTTGCTTGCTGCCCGGTTGTCCATTTCCCGGACAGCTGGAGCCAGTTTTATCAAATCGCAGCAAATCTGTCATTTTATTAATGCAATCATGGCTGGATTAATTATAGTATGAAGCGTTACCCATGGGTTTTGGCGGCGCATGCGACAAGGACTTCCTATGAAAGAAAAATATCCGTTCGAAGAAATTGAGCCAAAGTGGCAGGCCTTCTGGCGCGATCGCGGCATGTTCAAGGCGGACTTAAGCAAGGCCGGCAAGAAATATTACTGCCTGATGATGTTCCCTTATCCTTCTGCGGCCCTGCACGTCGGGCATGGTCGCAATTATATAATTGGCGATGCCGTGGCCCGTTACAAGAAAATGCGCGGGTTCAATGTGTTGACCCCGATGGGCTGGGATGCTTTTGGTCTGCCCGCCGAGAACGCCGCCATCAAAACCGGAACCCATCCCCGGATTACGACGCTGGCCAATATCGCCACCATGAAGCGGCAGCTGAATGCCTGGGGCTGTTGTTATGATTGGGACCGCGAGGTGACCGCCTGTCTGCCGGACTATTACCGCTGGACGCAATGGCTGTTCCTGCAGTTTTTCAAGCGCGGACTGGCCTACAAGGCCTTTGCGCCGGTAAACTGGTGCCCGTCCTGCGTGGCCGTGCTGGCCAACGAGCAGGTGATTGACGGCAAATGCTGGCGTTGCGACTCGGTGGTGCAGGAGAAGCGCCTGGAGCAATGGTTTTTCAAGATCACCGATTATGCCCAGCGCCTGCTGGACGATCTGGCCAAGCTGACCGGCTGGCCGGAACGGGTCAAGCTGATGCAGCAGAACTGGATTGGGCGCAGCGAGGGCACACGGGTCGAATTCCCGTTGGTGCCGCGCAGCGATGGCCGAAAGGATCCCGCCGGCAGCGTGGCTTGTTTTACGACGCGGGTGGATACGATCTTTGGCTGCACCTACATGGTCCTGGCCCCCGAATATCCCGAGTTGCCGGAACTGGTCAAGGGTCTTCCGGAAGAAGCGGCGGTAACGCAATTTGCCGCCAAGGCCGTCAAGGTGACGGCCGTTGACCGTGCCGGCGACACTTTGGATAAAAACGGCGTGTTCACCGGACGGTATGTGATCAATCCCTATAACGGCCAGAAAATCCCGCTATGGGTCGGCGATTATGTCATCATGAGTTATGGCGCGGGCGCGGTGATGGCCGTGCCGGCGCATGATACGCGCGATTGGGCCTTTGCCAAAAAATACGGTCTGCCCATCAAGCTTTCCATCCAAAATGCCGGGCAGACCCTTCGCCTGGAAACCATGCTGGATGCCTATGCCGAGGAAGGCATTACGACCGATTCAGGACAATTTACCGGTTTGCCCGGCGAACAGGCGCGGGCGCAGATGACGGCCTATGCCGAGAAGCAAAAGTTCGGCCGCGCCATGGTGACCTACCGCCTGCGCGACTGGCTGATCAGCCGCCAGCGCTATTGGGGCGCGCCGATCCCGGTAGTTTATTGCAAACAATGCGGCATCGTGGCGATACCGGAAAAGGATTTGCCGGTGCTCCTGCCGGATACCGTGGAGTTCAAGCCGACGGGCGAATCGCCGCTGAAGCGCAATGCCGATTTTATGAACGCGACATGTCCGAAGTGCGGCGCTCCCGCCCAGCGCGAAAGCGACACGATGGACACGTTTGTCGATTCGAGCTGGTATTACCTGCGTTATCTTTCCGCGCGCGACGCTACCAAGGCCATCCAGACCGACGTCTGCAATCGGTGGTTGCCGGTGGACCAGTATATCGGCGGCATCGAGCACGCCATTCTGCACCTGATGTACGCGCGGTTTTTCACCAAGGCGCTTTTTGACATGGGCTTGGTGGGCTTCGACGAGCCATTTGCCAATCTGTTTACGCAGGGCATGATCTGCAAACGCAGCGAAAAGGACGGCCAGCTTTACAAGATGTCCAAGTCCAAGGGTAACGTGGTGAGTCCGGACGAGTTGATCCGCGATTACGGCGCAGACACGGTGCGCCTTTATACCCTCTTTATCGGACCTCCGGAAAAAGACGCCGAGTGGAACGACCAGGGCATCGAAGGAGCGTTCCGGTTTCTCAAGCGGCTCTGGCGCTTTGTGTATGAACGGCGCGATGTCCTGCAAAAGGCCGCAACGCTGAAGCCGGATTTGGCGGCCATGAATGCCCGGGAGCGCGAGCTATATCGCAAGGCCCATGAAACCATAAAGGTCGTTACCAGCGGTCTGGATGGCGCCTTTCATTTCAATTCGGCCATTGCCCAGATCATGGAATTGATGAACGAAGTGGATCGTTTCCATCCCGAGGACGATGCCCGCGACCAGGAAAAGGCTGCCGTGCGCTTTGCGGTCAATACGATCGTGCAGCTGCTGGCGCCCCTGGCCCCGCATATTGCCGAGGAGTTGTGGGTGGAATTGGGTCACGAACCCGGGGTCCTGCAGACCGCCTGGCCCGAAGCCGATCCAGCCGCCCTGGCGCGTGACAAGGTGGAAATCGTGCTCCAGCTCAACGGCAAATTCCGCGGCACAATGCCGGCGCCGGCCGGGGCCGGTCGCAAGGACCTCGAGGATATGGCCCTGGCCCAGCCGCAAATTGCCAAATTGGTCAGGCGCGAACAGGTAGTCAAGACGGTAATCGTCCCTGATAAGCTGGTCAATATCGTATATCGGCCATGAACGCACCGGAGTTACCTCAGGGTGGCGGCTGGCGCCGTCTGCCGCGCGCCTGGTTTTACCTGACGCCCAACGAACGGTTTTCCATTGCCATCATCCTCGGCTTGTTCTTGTTAGGTTTGGGTGCGCGCTGGTGGCACCTGAGCCACGCTCGATCGGAATCGGTGAACCCGCCGGTTGCGGAGAGTAACATGCTGCCTGTTGGCGGCGCTCGGTAACCGGCAATGCGCGAATGCTTCGTCAGGCGCTATGAAATCCAGTCGCATTCTGACGCTCATGTTCGGTGTGGGATGTTACGCGCTTCTGGCGCAGATTCTGCTGCTGCGCGAATTCCTGGTCGTTTTTTTCGGCAACGAACTTGTCATTGGCGCGGTGTTCAGCGTCTGGCTGATTCTGATTGCCGTTGGATCGTACCTGGCAGCCTTTATTGTTGCGCGCTGGCCGGAAGAGCGCCTGAGGGTTCTATTGGTGTTCTTGCTGGCGTTGGCGGCGGTCCTGTTGCCGCTCCAGGTTGGGTTCATCCGTTGCTTACGGTCTGTTCTCCACGTGGCGTATGGCGAATATGTCCCTTTTGTTCCCATGCTTGGCGGTTTGGCCAGCGTTCTTGCGCCCAGTTGCCTGATCATCGGGATCATCTTTCCCTGTGCCTGTCGTCTGGCCGCAGGGCCTTTGCCGTATGCAGTCAGCCGCGTCTATACGGTTGAATCGCTGGGCAGCATGGCGGCGGGTGCGGCTTTTTCGTTCTGGCTGGTATGGGCGCTGAGTCCCCTGGCCGTGACGGCGCTGGCCGTCGCCATTATTCTGCTGGGGGCTGCCTGGCTGGCGAAAGCGCGGATCTGCCGGTGGCTGCTGGGGATGCTGGCCTTGATTTTTGTGGTTGGCGCGTGCTGGCCGGCCTGCCTGGCGCCGTTGGAGCGCGCGGGCGCCGAAGTGCGCTGGCGCTCTTTTGGCGCATTGCCGGCATCGGGTGCCGCGGTGCAATCGACGGCGCGTCTGCGGGCTTCATGCGATTCGCGCTATCAGAATCTGGCATTAATCGAGACGGAAGGACAGATGGCGCTTTATGCCAACGGCCAGGTCCTGACGGTTTTTCCTGATGCCATTACAGGCGAGCACAAGGTGCATTTCATTATGGCTCAGAAACCCGATGCCCGCCGGGTCCTGCTGATTGGCGGCAATCCGGTCGACGATATTCCTGAACTATTGAAATATCCGCTGGAACAGCTGGTTTATGTGGAATTGGATGCAGAAATAAGCCGCCTGCTCGCGCCGGTGGCAACCAGCGCCTACCGGCAGGCTTTGCGCGATCCGCGCCTGGTGCAGGTCCACATGGACGCGCCCCGTTATGTCAAACAATATGGCCGCCATGCTCCGGGGATAATCCCGTTTGACGCCATCCTGGTGGATGCGCCCGAGCCGGCCACGATTGCGATCAACCGGTACTACACAAAAGAATTTTACAGGGACATTCGCGCCATCCTTGCGCCGGGCGGATTCTTTTACACATCGATTGCGGCCTCCGAAGACCTGCAGAGTGAAACGGCTTTTTTGAGCGCTTCAATATATGCGGCTCTCGGAACGGTATTCGATCGTGTGCTCGTGACGGCCGGTACGAAAAATCAATTTATTGCCGGCGCCAACGCGAGCCCCATAACCTTTGCGCGGACGGCGCTGTTTCAGCGCAGCGCCGCGGCGGCCATCCCGACCAGTTATTTCCGTTCGGCGTATTTTCTCAATGCCGATGATATCAGTCCGGAAAAGCTTGCTTTTGTCGAGCGGCGGCTCGCGGCGATCCCGACGGCGGCCAATACGATCATGAAGCCCGTGTCCACGTTTTATCAGATTGCATTGTGGAGCCGGTTAAGCGGGTCGGGTTTGGAATCCATGCTGGCGCGGCTTGCGCGGTTGCGGCTGGGGTGGGTGGCCGGCGGGCTGTTGGCGTTTGGCGCTTTGTTGTTTGGCATTGGGGCGGCGCTTGGCCGCCGGCAAGCCGGCGCGTGCGCCGTTCCGGCTTTTTCGAGGATTATGCTGGTGCTGGCGATGGCGACCACCGGACTGTGCGGCATGGCAATGGAACTGATCCTGGTTTTTATGTTCCAGGCGTTGCGGGGATATGTTTATTCCAAGGTCGGGTTGATTGTGGCCGTGTTTATGTTGGGATTGACGCTGGGCGCGTGCGGCGCCCCGCGCCTTTTGCGGCGGAGTGTGCGCTTCCAATGGGGTGCCATGATTGGGATGGAAGCGATTTTGATTCTGGAGCTGTTTTTGATTCCCTGTCTGATGAATGCGTTTGCCGCCGGCCTGTTGAACTGGATATCGTGGGGCGGGATGGAAGCGCTCATCTATGGGCTGATTGCCGGGTGCGGAGCGCTGGTAGGCGCCCAATTTGCGCTGGTCAACGAGTTGCTGCAAAATGTTGCGCCGGTTTCGTCCGGCCGCGATACAGCCGGTGCAGGCCAGGGCGTTGCCGCGGCGCTTGTCAATGCGGCGGATCTTGTGGGAGCCGCTCTGGGCGGCTTGGTTGTCGGGGTCATGCTCTTGCCCCTCTTTGGGATGGCCGCCTCCTGCATTCTGCTGGCGACGCTTAAATTGACCAGCCTGCTCGGTCTGTTGGCCGCGCAGCGCGCGGGTCGGCCGCTAAGCCGAAGCCAAGCGCCGGCAGTGCGCCTCCAACCAGAAGACGTGGCAAATCATATCCCAAACCGCGGGGCGCATGGCATTTGAGTTTGCATGGTTTCGGCGCTCATGTATATTAGCGGCCTGTGAAGCGGGAATCTTTTTATGGATAAGATTGTCATTGTCATTATTCAATTGTTGGCATTATTTCTGGCGATCGTGCCGCATGAAGTTGCGCATGGATATGTGGCCTGGAAACTCGGCGATCCCACCGCCCACCGTGCCAAGCGCTTGACGCTCAATCCGATGGCGCACATCGACCTTTTTGGCTCGATCATCCTTCCCGTCATGCTGATGCTGATGCACAGTCCGGTTTTGCTCGGCTGGGCCAAGCCGGTTCCGTTCAATCCGTGGTATTTTCGCGATCAGCGCCGGGGTATCATGCTGGTGGGCGCGGCCGGGCCGCTAACCAATTTTGTTTTGGCTGTTCTGAGCGCCCTGCTGTTCCGCTTTTTCGGTGAAACGAGCGGGTTGGTGGCGATGTTTCTGGCGTACCTTTGCTTAACCAACGTCGTCCTGGGAGTCTTCAACTTGATTCCCATTCCGCCCTTGGATGGCTCGCGGGTGGTGATGGGTTTTCTGCCGCAGGAGTGGGCGGAGCCTTACCTGCGGCTGGAACGGTTCGGCTTTGTCATTATCTTCGGCCTGCTCTGGCTCGGTGTTCTGGACGTGATCATTAACCCGGCGGTCAGATTCCTGTCGCAAATTATGCTGGGCATTTCCCTGGGCTAAACCGAGCGTATTCTTACACGCGGCTTTTTCAGGAACGGGTTGATCCGGAACTCGTCGTCCAGGCGCGTTTCCGGTCCGTGGCCGGGAAAGATGCGCGTCTCGGACGGTAATTCCGCCAGCTTGCGCAGGGATTTGGTCAGCACCTGTCCATCGCCACCCGGCAGATCCGTCCGGCCTACTGTGCCCTGGAAGAGTGTGTCGCCCGAGAAAAGCACGCCATCCGTCGGGAAATAGAAGCAGATACTGCCCGGCGAATGGCCGGGAGAACCGATTACCGTATAGTTCAGGCCGCCATCCGTCCAAGTCTGGCCGTCTTCCAATGCCCGGGGCGTTCCGGCCGGCTGACGGGGAAGAGGATAGTACGGGGGGGCCTGGTTTGCAGTCGAGAAAGCCCACTTGAGGTCCAGCGCGTGGATGGCATAAGGCGCGGGGTGCTTGTCAGCCACTTCCGCCAGGGCGCTGATGTGATCGTAATGGCCGTGGGTCAGCAGATAGATTGCCACATCCAGTCCGCGCGCATCGAGCAAGGCCAGGATGGCGGCGGCATCGGCGCCCGGATCGATTACCAGGGCGCGCGGTTCCGGCCCCCAAACTACAAAACAGCTGGACTGGAATGGTCCGACAGTAAGTTGTTCGATATTCATAGCGCCGGGTACAATGCCTGATTCTTCTTGATTTGCCCCGCCGATTCTTTAAGGTATGAACCTAAACAGCCTAAGATATTTTATGCAATAAGAAATAGAAAAGGCAAAAACGCGGTAAGAGATTGCGATTATGAAGGATACAATTCCAGGCCACAGCAGTTCCAACGAATCCGCTCCGGTAATCGAGGGCTTCCGCGTTATCGAAAATCTGGGGAACGGAGCGACATCTTCGGTTTGGAAGGCCGAGCAAATATCGCTCAATCGGCTGGTGGTCATCAAAGTGCTATCCGAGCGGCTGACCCACGAGCCGGAGGATGTAACCTTATTCAAGGCGGAGGCGCGTATCGCCGCCAATTTCAAGCATGCGGGGATCGTGCAGGTGTATGATTTCGGCCAATCCAAAGTCGGCCAGCGCTATTATTTCGTGATGGAATATATATCGGGCTATTCGGTGGGTGACTGGATCCGCCGCAAAAGCAGGATTGCCGAGCACGATGCTTTGGTCGTGGTGCAGGCCGTGGCGGATGCCCTCAAATATGCCTGGGATCTCTCGCGCATTGTGCATTGCGACATCAAGCCGGACAATATCATGGTGGATGGCGATGGCTCGATCAAGGTTGCGGACTTGGGATTGGCGCACACCGTCAAGAGCATGACCAATCAGCCTGGCGCCAATGCGACGGAAGTCGTTATTACCGGCACGCCGAATTACATGGCCCCCGAGCAGGTCCGGGGCACGGAGCAGATCGATTGCCGCGCGGACATTTATGCGCTGGGAGCCTCGCTCTATCACATGGTTACCGGACGTCTGCCTTTTGGCGACAGCACGCCTGATGTTGTCCTGGAGCGTCAGCTGAAGGAGGACTTCGAGTACCCGCAAAAGGTCAATCCGGATTTGTCGACAGGCGTTACGCGCTTTATATTGAAAATGACCGCAAAAGATCCCGCGGCGCGGTTCCAGACCTGGGATGACGTGCTGGCGGAAGTGATCCGGCTTGAGCGGCAGATGCGAAATCCCGAGTCGTCCGCATCGAAAAAAGAAGACACCCGGGTCGAGACCACCCAAAGTTTTTCATATTGTCCTTATTGCGGCAAACAGGTTTTGCCGCAGGCCCTGTTTTGCGGATTCTGCGGCAAGTCAACGGTGATCCCCACGAAAGAATCGGGCGAGGACCGAAAGCACATGACGATTCGCTTGAAGCCCGTCCAGGATAGTCCCGCCGCGAACGCCAAGCATGGTTCGGGCCGTGCCAAGCTGCTGCGGACAAAACCAGCGGCGGATGTCAAACCGGACCTTGCGCCCCCCGCACCGCCTCTGCCGGCGCCGCGGCGTCGGGGTTCTTCCTTGGGTAAATACATCCGTGTAATGATTTCGCTGTGTCTGCTGACTTTCCTTGGATACTACGTATACCAGAAAACTAAATATGACCGCGATATCATTATTCCGATCAAGGTTGCCCTTGTCCGGAATGTCCCTCCGATGATTGAGAAAGTCAACCAGTATGCCGAGGATAATTTTCCGAAGACCAAACTATGGCTTAAAAAATTTTTTACGACCAAAACGGTGTCGTGGAGCGGCGGCACGCCGGAAGATAAACCGATGCCGGATCAAGCGGCCACTCCGCCGGAAGCGCCGGAGAAGGAGGCGGCGGCAGTATCCGAATCGGCGCAGCCGGCTGCGGACGACAAGGCGGAAGAAAGCGCGACGAAAGAATCCGCAAAGTCCGCGGCGCCGGAGCAATCGGAACCTCCGGCGCTCGTTTCCGAGCCGCCGAAGGCTGAGCCTGTCGCCGCCCCAACCAAATCGCCAGAGGAAGCGGAGTACGAACGCATCCTGCAAACATGCATCCAGCAGAAGCCCAAAGTTGGCGACCCGATTACGCTCCAGTTTAAAAACGAACGCAAGGCGGTGGAAGGAGTGCTTGAAGAAGTGACCGCCGACGGCGTCAGGGTCAAAGTGCCTGCCGGTGTCATTGAGTATCCGTTTCTGCTGATTAAGGAGGATAGCCGGCTAATGTATTTTCCGGAAGAACGCGCCCGCCGCCTGCAGCGACAGAAATCCGGACGTACAGAGTGAGGCCTTGGAAGCCAGCCGTCGGAAGTCTCTTCTTGTCGGCGATATCGGGCCTAATTTTATCGGTTCCCCGGCGCGACGAACGATACCCCGCGCGGCATGGGCGGCAGGCCAAAGATCGTTGCCAGGCTCTGCGCCACGTCAAAAAATCCGTGCCGTATGCCCAGCGAAGCGCCCTGGAAACGGCTGCCGGCGCGATACGCCAGGAGCGGTACGTATTCCCGCGTATGATCCGTGCCGTGGAAAGTGGGGTCGTTGCCATGGTCGGCCGTGATCATGAGCCAATCCTCCGGCCGCAATACGCTCAGAAGATCGCCGAAAAACAAATCGGTTTGTTCCATGGCAGTTGCATATCCCTTTGCATCGCGCCGGTGGCCATAAAGCATGTCAAAGTCGATTAAATTGGCAAAAATCAGACCGGGCGTGCGGTTGCGCGCCAGTTCCATGATTTGCTGCTGCGAAGTGCGCGTGGTGTTGGTGTGAAAAGAGCGCGTAAGTCCTCGGTGGGCAAATATATCTTCAATTTTGCCAACGCCGGTTACCGGAATGCCCGCGGCTTTCAGTCGGTCAAGCACGGTTGGCTCGGGTAGGGGATAGGAATAGTCACGGCGGTTTTCGGTGCGCTGGAAGGCTCCGGGCCGTCCGATGAACGGCCGGGCAATAACCCGTCCGACCTGGTAAGGATTGCAGATTGTCCGCGCGGTTTCGCAAGCGCGGTACAACTCTTCCAATGGGATAATTTCTTCGTGGGCCGCAATCTGGAAAACAGAGTCGGCGCTGGTATAGGCGATCCAGGCACCTTCGCGCATCTGGCGCTCGCCCAGTTCCTGGATGATCGCGACGCCGCTGGCCGCTCGATTGCCGATTAAGCGCCGGCCGGTTTGCAGTTCGAAGGCCGTGACCAGTTCCGGCGGAAAAGATGGCGGTCCTTTGGGAAACAGGTGAAACCCGCGTTTCAGTTCGAGTCCCGCCATTTCCCAGTGGCCGGTGGTCGTGTCTTTGCCCCGCGAGATTTCCCGCATGGCGCCGAAGCCGGCCAGCGGTTGGTCTACCGCAGGAACTCCGCGGATGGGTGAACCTGCGGGCAGCAATCCCGGAATATTGCCGAGTCCCAGCCGTTGCAAGGTGGGCAGACGGATTCCGCCCGCCGCTTCCGCGAGGTGCGCGAGGGTGCTGGCGCCTTCGTCGCCATAGGCCGCCGCGTCAGGCGCCGCGCCGATGCCGACCGAATCCAGCACGATTAAAATAACATTCATGCGCAAGTATTCCGGGTTTTTCGCAGGTCGCTGACCGCAATGCCGATGCCGCCGTTGCCGAACCCCTCACAACAATTACAGTATGAAAAAATCAAGCGGAAATGTCCATGTGAAAAAGCCCGATAACGCGGCTGGGCTGAATGCAAGCCGACTTTAGCCTCTGTGGCGGCGGGCACAACAATCAATTATGATTGAATTTGTTGTTTTGTGTCCTTAGAATTAAGCAAAAGGACGGCTTATGCTGAAACATTTTCATAATCCGTTGCGCGAAGGGATGCGCCTGTCGCGTACGCCGGAATCCTGTGCCATGGTTATTTTCGGCGCCTCGGGCGATCTGACCAAACGCAAGCTGGTTCCGGCGCTGTATAACCTTGAATTGGAGCGCCTCTTGCCGGGCAGCCTATCGATTGTGGGCATGGCGCGCCGGCCGATAGCCTCCGACGTGTTCCGCAGCCAGATGCGGGAGGGGGTCGATGCGTTTTCCCGCAAACGACCGGTGGATCCGGCCATCTGGCAGAATTTCAGCAAGCGCCTCGAGTATTTTCAGGGCAATTTTGACGACCCATCCGCCTATCGGCGCCTGGGCGAATTGTTGGATCGCCTCGATGCCGAGCGCGGCACGTCGGGCAACCGGCTTTTCTATTTGGCCACGGCTCCGGAATATTTCCCCGTCATTCTCGAGCAACTGGGCGCGGCCAAACTCAATGGCAGTCCATCCGGCGGCTGGGTTCGTACCGTGATCGAGAAGCCGTTCGGGCATGATTTAATTACGGCCCGGGAACTGAACCGCATGGCCCATGCCGTTTTTGATGAGGACCAGATTTATCGCATCGATCACTATCTGGGCAAAGAGACCGTGCAGAACATTCTGGTATTCCGTTTTGCCAACGGCATTTTCGAGCCGCTTTGGAACCGCAATTTCATCGACCATGTTCAAATCACGGTGGCGGAGTCGGTCGGTGTGGAAAGGCGGGGCGGCTATTACGAAAATGCCGGGGTTATCCGGGACATGATTCAAAATCACATGTTGCAGCTGGTCAGCCTGGTGGCGATGGAACCGCCCTCGGCTATGGATGCCAATGCCGTGCGCAACGAAAAAGTAAAGGTGCTTGGCGCGATTCGTTCGATCCGGCCTGGCGATGCGCTGGCCTTGACCGTGCGCGGCCAATATGGGCTTGGCGCCTTCAATGGCAAATTTGTGCCGGCGTATCGTGACGAGAAAAACGTGGCGGCTGCCTCGACCACCGAGACCTATGCCGCCGTCAAATTGTTTATCGATAACTGGCGCTGGGCGGGTGTGCCTTTCTACCTGCGTTCGGGCAAGCGCCTGCCCAAAAGGATTACGGAAATTGCGATCCAGTTCCGGCAGGCGCCGCTCGCGCTTTTCGGCGATGCCATGCAAGGCATTGATCCCAATCTGCTCGTGCTGCGGGTCCAGCCCGACGAAAGCATTTCGCTCAAATTCAGTTCCAAGACTCCGGGCCAGGCCATTAACATCCAGCCGGTAAAGATGGAGTTCGATTACGGGACGGCCTTCGGAATGGAGCCGCCGGAAGCCTATGAGCGGCTTTTATTGGACGGCATGCTGGGCGATGCCACGTTGTTTACCCGCGCCGATGAGGTCGAAACGGCCTGGTCGCGCATTATGCCTGTCCTGGAAGGCTGGCAAGCTTCGCTTCCCGTGGATTTTCCCAATTACGAGGCGGGGACATGGGGCCCCGCGAGCGCCGATGAATTGATGGCCCGCGACGGGCGGAAATGGAGGCGCCTATGAGCAATCGCATCGTGGCCGGTCCGCGACAGGTGGCGCCGGCACTGATCGAGCATGAATTGGAACAGCTGTGGATTGCCATGCCGCGGGTCGGGAAGAAGGACTCCTCCACGAGCGTGAATATGCGGGCAATCATGGCTAATCTGGTCGCCGTGGGCGGTTCCGACCGGGAAATCGAAGCTGCGATGGAGGTGATCGGGAACATTATCGGTCGCCATCCCTGCCGTTTAATTCTGATCGCTTCCGAACCGGACATCGACCCTCCCGGACTTGTCGCCGAAGTCGCCATAGTCTGTCAGGATTCCGAAACGTGTCGGCGGTGTGTCTGCTGCGACCGGATTTCGTTGACGGCCCATGGCATCATGGCGGACAATCTGCCGAGCCTGTGTTCAGCGCTGCTGGTGCCCGATTTGCCGGTTATCCTTTGGTGGCCGAAGCCGCCCTTCGGCCGTAAAGATTTTGAATTGTTGGCCGGGCAGGCGGGGCGTGTGATCGTTGATTCGGTCGATTATTCGGAAAGCGATTTGCAAGCCCTGGCCCGTTTCGTGGAGCAGTCGCATCGGATGGGTCTTGCCGTCAGCGATCTGAACTGGGGCCGATTAACGCCCTGCCGTCAATTGTTCGCCCAGTTTTTCGATTCCGTGGTATGCCGGGATCATTTAGCCTCGATTAGGGAGGTCAGCGTCGAAAGCGGCGCCTCGACCGGGCGGTTGCTGGCCGGCTGGCTGAAGGCGCAACTGGATAAGAGCGGCCATAGCCTGCCCCGCGAGCGCATCCGCCTGATTTCTGCCGGCTCGACTGGTTTTGCTTTTCGTTCTTTGGCGATGAAGTGCTCGGGTGCGGGAAACAGCTTTGCCGTTACCCGGGTCGACGATTGCATTCTGGAAGCCCGAACCACAATGGACTGCAAGACAGGGAGCCATATAGTTAAAGCCCGTTGCCTTGGAATTGACAGCCTGCTGACCGACGAAATTTCCTTGTCGGGAAGGGATGTCGTATTCGAGTCCGCCCTTGAGGCCGCCGTATTGCTCTAAACGCCCCGATATTTGTGGTGGACCTTTGCCGCGGCAAGATATATATGCAAATGCCGCGCAGGTGTGAGGTAGACGAAATTGTGCAAACGAACCGATCAACGCAATCCATAAACAAAGGAGTCCGACCGTGAAGCAAAGCAAGGGAATGATCTGTGGACTGTTGCTCAAAAGTGCCGTATTGACCGCAGGCGCATTGCTGGCGGGGCAGGGCATGGCTCAGGGAATCGCGGTTTCGAACGACCAAACGATTGCTTTTTTGGGCGATTCCATCACGCAGCAAGGAGGAACCTATCAAAGCGGTTATTGCCAGTTGGTGGTCAGCGGGTTGGCCGCCAACGGGATCAAGGTTAAAATGATTGCAGCGGGGATCAGCGGGCATAAATCCAACGATATGCGCGCACGCCTTGCCAAAGACGTGTTGGATAAGAAGCCGGAGTGGATGACGCTAAGCTGCGGCGTGAATGATGTGTGGCATGGTACGCGCGGCATCCCCTTGGACGACTATAAGACAAACATCGTGGATATTATCGACCGCGCCCAAGCCGCAGGCATTCGGGTGATGATTCTGACCGCCACTATGATCACCGAAGATGCAAAGGCGGAAAACAACCGGAAGCTTGCGAGTTACAATGAATTCTTGCGCTCCCTGGCAGCGGAAAAGAAGTGTCTTCTGGCGGATTTGAATGCCGACATGCAAAAGGCGGTGGCCCAGGGCCGCGCCAAGGGGAAAACCGGCAATCTGCTTACCGTCGATGGGGTCCATATGAATTTGGACGGAAACCAGATGATGGCCATTGGCGTGTTGCGGTCCTTCGGCCTAACGGACGAGCAAATCCAGAAAGCCAAAGATTTCTGGATGGATGTGCCGGACTTGGCGGTGATCGTAGTGCCGGTTAAGATGACCCTTCGTCAATACACTCAGTTACAGGGAATTGCCGAACTGCGCACGAACAATCTGGTCGACATGCTGAAATCCAATGCCGAGACCATGGTGCAAGAGATATTGAAGTCAGGCAAGTAGGCGTTCAACGTGGTAGCAGCGGCTCGAAGCGGTGAGGCGCGGCTTCCGATAGGCCGCGTCCCGAATTCCTCACGGTGACGGTGCCTCTTCCCTGGCCGGCAATTTAACAATTTCGGGATGATCCCAGCCCGCCGCGTCGTGTTTTTCTTGCTTGTGATGGTTGGTTGCCGTGGTATGTTGCTTAACTTTGAATGCGAACGAATCCTAATATGAGAGAGGTGTGGGCGCCATGACCAAGAACTCCGTACAGGGCAAACCGATTACATTTTCGACCGACAAGCAAGCTTGCGTCGTTCCGGAGCATCCGATCATTCCATTCATCGAGGGCGACGGCACGGGGCCGGATATATGGCGCGCCGCCGTGCGCGTGTTGGATGGCGCCGTTGCCAAGGCCTATGGTGGGCGGCGGCAGGTCTGCTGGCAGGAAGTGCTTGCGGGCGAAAAAGCGTTCAAGCTGACCGGGAACTGGCTGCCGGACGAAACGGTTGCCGCATTCAAAAAATACCTGATCGGCATCAAGGGGCCATTGACCACCCCGATCGGCGGAGGGATTCGCAGTTTGAATGTGGCCTTGCGCCAGCTCCTTGACCTTTATGTCTGCCTGCGGCCGGTGCGCTGGTTCGAAGGCGTGCCCAGCCCGGTCAAGGATCCCGGCAAAGTGGACATGGTGGTGTTCCGCGAAAACACGGAAGATGTCTATGCCGGCTTGGAAGTTAAGGTCGGCAGTCCGCAGGCCCAAAAACTAATTGGTTTCCTGAAAAAAGAATTCGGCTGGAACATCCGCCCTGATTCTGGCGTCGGCATCAAGCCGATCAGCGAGACCTGCAGCAAGCGCCTCGTTCGGGCGGCCATCGAGTATGCCATCCGTAACAAGCGCCGGAACGTGACGCTCGTGCACAAGGGCAACATCCAGAAATTTACGGAAGGCGCCTTTCTGGCCTGGGGCTACGAGGTGGCCAAGGAATATGGCGACCGGATCATCGTCAAGGACGCGATTGCGGATATTTTCTTCCAGCAGGCCCTGACGCGTCCGGCGGAATTCGATGTTATCGCCACGCTGAATTTAAACGGCGATTACATGTCCGATGCCCTTGCGGCGCAAGTCGGCGGCATCGGCATTGCCCCGGGCGGCAACATCAACTTCCAGACCGGACACGCCATTTTCGAGGCGACGCATGGCACGGCGCCCAAGTACGCCGGCCAGGACAAGGTCAACCCCGGATCCGTGATCCTCTCCGGCGAGATGATGTTCCGCTATTTAGGCTGGACGGAAGCCGCCGATCTCATAATCCGCGGCCTGGGCGAGGCCATCCGGCGCCGTAAAGTCACTTACGATTTCCACCGCTTGATGGAGAATGCCACACTGCTGAGATGCTCGGAATTTGCCGACGAAATCATTGCCCACATGTAAGGACTTAAAAAGCAAAATGGCCGCGACTTGCGTCGCGGCCATTTTTTTTACAGGCGACTTATCCGTTGAGGTTACCAGTTTGCGTTGACGATGGGGAGCACTTTCCAGATGCTGTCCTTACCCCATGCGATATTGATGACACCGATCTGCAGGCCGTCCAGCGCCACCGTGTAGTTGATCACGCCAAGCTGCAGTCCCTTGACTTCATTGGCGACGTTGATGCCAAGCCACTGGGCGCCATCCACTTTGTCGGCCCAGTTGATCAAACCCGTCTGCCAGCAGGCAGCGTCCAAGCCGACGTTGACGAGACTGGCCTGAGTATCGACCGCGCCGCTGGCGACATTGATGCCGCCGACCTGGCCGCCGGCTATGCTGCCGCCGGCCAAGTTGATGATACCGACTTCAAGGCCCGAGATGTTGCCGCCGACCATGTTCAAGAGGCCGTAGTCATAGCCGGAAAGGTTATCACTGGTCATGTTGATCGCGCCGACTTCTGCGCCGGAAACGTTGCCACCGACCAGGTTAATGAGCGATACCGTTCCGCCGGACACATTGCCGGCCACGAAGTTAATGGCTCCCAATTGACCGCCGGTGACGTTGCCACCGACCAGGTTGGCGATGCCAAGCTGCAGTCCTCTCTGGTCCTTGTTGACTTGATTCACAAGGCCCAGGTCAACGCCGGTCATGTTTTCGTTGGCGCCGTAGATCAGATTGATACGCAGGCCGTTGACCGACGAGCTGTCGCTGAGAATTGAGACGGGGGTTACGAGCGAGAGTTGAAACGGATAGGCATCGACGCCGGCGGAAGCCGTTGATGCCAAGCCAATCATGCCCGCAACACATGCTAATATGGAATAACGTTTCATTTTTGCTCCTCAATCGTTAAGTTTGCTATGGAACGCTGGTTTGTCGAACAGGTTCTGCTTACTGCCGTATGGCGGCATCACCCCCTTTCAAGTGAGTGATCATGGAACAAATCATGTGTTATCTTGTTAAAGTCTTATAAATCACGGCTGTTTTGTCAATATTATATTTTCCCCGACAATTTGTTCCGGGTATTTTCCCGCATGATTCTATGCTTGTCAACGGATGCAATCCCGTGAAATAATTAAGCTATCGGCAGGATTGTTGTTGTTTCGATGGGGATTGCATGGCCATTCGCATTACAGCCGGGGAGTGGGGGGGGCGTCTGCTCAAGGTGCCGCGCGGCGATTTGCGTCCGGCCCAGGACCGGGTGCGGCTGGCCGTTTTTTCGTCGCTGGCGGAGCGGGTGCGCGGCGCCCGCACGCTTGACCTGTTTGCCGGCACGGGAGCTTATGGCTTGGAAGCATTAAGCCGGGGAGCCGCTTCGGCCGTCTGGGTGGAAAACGACCGGCGGGTTCTCGAAGTGTTGCGCGAGAATGTCACAACCCTCGGCGGGCCCGGGCAGGCCGGGGCCGTTGTGTTCGCGGATGCCTTGCGATTCCTGGAGCGGGGTGCGGTCGACGCGCCCTTTGATCTGATTTTTGCCGATCCGCCCTATGACCGGGATGGCAGCTGGCTGAAAAAAATCTTGTCAGCGCTTACCGGGCGCACTATCTTGAAAAGCGATGGGTTGCTGGTTATGGAGCAGTCTGTGAATGTCCCGGAGGTGAGCCGGGAAGGCTGGCAACAGCTTAAGCGCCGGGTATACGGCGGAACGCAAATCGATTACATTGCGACGACAAAGAAGATAATTCCATGAGAAAACTGGCTGTTTATCCGGGATCGTTTGATCCGTTGACTCTGGGGCACGTGGACCTGATGCATCGTGCTGCGCGCCTGTTCGATCACCTGATTCTGGCGGTGGCGGTGAGCGCTCGGAAAAACACCCTGTTTTCCATTGAAGAGCGCATGGCGATGGCCCGCGATCTGGCGGCGACCATGCCGAATGTGGAGGCGGCCCAATTTAACGGGCTGCTGGTGGATTATGCCCGGCAGATTAATGCGCGCGTGATTATTCGCGGGTTGCGGGCGTTTTCCGATTTCGAGTACGAGTTTCAGATGGCCTTGACCAATCGCAAAATGGCGCCGGATGTTGAGGTTCTGTTTATGATGCCGCGCGAAAGTTACAGTTACATCAGCTCCAGCGTGGTCCGTGAAATAGCGTCACTGGGCGGGGATACCAGCAAATTTGTTCCGCCCTTCGTTAATGCGGCGTTGAAACGGAAATTTGCATCGTAGCAAAGCCAGGCGGCTGGGAGGGCTTTATGAAGATTGAAACCGGTCAGGTGTGTCAGGCGCTCCAGCAGTTTAGCGGAATGGAGCCGGCGGATATTCTGGAGTTGGGCCAGGAGACCTTGTTCCAGGTGATTAGCGATGTGCGCTATAACCTGACGGCCCAGCGCTTTGTCGGCGAATTGCTCGTGCGCGGCGTACTGGAAGTGGATGTCCGCGGCCGGTGCGCGAGGTGCGGCGAATGGTTTAACCAGACTGTTCGGGATGGGAACTTTGCCTGCGCTTATCCGCTGAGCGCGGCCAACGAATTAATAGACTTGACGCCCGATATCCGCGAAGCTATTCTCCTCGCTCTTCCGATGAACTTTGTCTGTTCGGAGGAGTGCCGGGGGCTATGCGTCCAGTGCGGGGCCAATTTAAACAAGGCTCCTTGCACCTGCGGCAAGGCTCGTCAGGCGATCCCGTGGGGTATGCTGGATCGATTGAAGATTGAGCGAAAATAACGTGGCCTGGCTGCCCGTTGAGTGCGGGGTTGTGCATTAGAGAACATAAAATGTTTCCGCCGGAAGGCGGATCCGCCTATGGCGGAAACCATCAACCATAAACCATTCCCGATGGGCGTGTTTCTGCCTGGGTCGGGGGGAGATATCCGATGGCTGTACCGAAGAGAAAAACATCGAAAAGCAGGATTCGTATCCGTAAGCGGTCCCATAAGATGACAGTGACAGCGACGCAGGCGTGTACGAACTGCGGCGAACCGCGTCAGCCGCATCGGGTATGCCCTTCGTGCGGTAATTACAAGGGACGACAGGTCCTGACCATCACTGCCAAATAGCTGGTTATGCATATCGCCGTAGATGCCATGGGTGGGGATCATGCTCCCCGCGAAATTGTCCGCGGAGCGGTCGAAGCAGCGAGGTCCTTGCCTGGTTTGGATAAGATCACGCTGGTCGGCAATGAAGCCGCAATTCGTCGGGAATACGCTGCCTGCGGGGAGATTCCCAGTATTATAAATGTCCTGCATGCCACGGAAGTCGTGGGCATGGAGGAAAGTCCAGCCTACGCCATCCGCCGCAAGAAAGACAATTCAGTCAGCCGTGCCGTCGATCTGGTGAAGAAAGGCGAAGCGGATGCCATGATTTCCGCCGGCAATACGGGCGCCGTGGTCGTGGCGGCCACGCTGAAATTACGGACTCTGCCGGGAATCGACCGACCGGCCATTGCCACGGTCATGCCGACGCCGGAAAAACCATTTGTGCTCATCGATGCCGGCGCCAACACCGATTGTTCCGCACAATTGATGCTGCAGTTTGCCGTTATGGGGCATATTTACGCGCAGAAGTTTCTCGGCTGCGTTAATCCCCGCGTCGGTTTGATGAGCGTTGGCACGGAAGATTCCAAGGGCAACGAGATTACCAAGGAAGCCTTCCGCCTGATCAGCGAGTCCAAACTCAATTTTTCCGGCAATATCGAAGGCCATGACCTTTACAAGGGCAATGTGGATGTGGCGGTCTGTGACGGGTTTGTGGGCAATGTGATTCTGAAGACCAGCGAAAGCGTGGTGCATGCCGTTGGTCATTGGATTAAACAGGAGTTCAGCCGCTCGCCGGTCCGCATTCTGGGGGCGCTCCTGCTGACCAATGCGCTCAAGGATATGAAAAAACGCATTGATCCGGATCTCAGTGGCGGCGCACCTCTGTTGGGGGTGAACGGGGTATGCATCATTTCGCACGGGGCCTCCAGTGCGCGTGCAATTTACCATGCCATCCGCGTGGCGCGGGATTCCGTCAATGCGCGGATCAACGAGTTGATTACCCAAACCATTGGGGGGTCCTTATGAGAACCAAGCCCGTTGCCTGCGAAAGTGTGCCGAAAACGCTGCGATCAGTGTCGATTATCGGCACCGGATCATATCTGCCCAAGCGCGTCCTGACCAACGCGGATTTGGCCAAGGTGATGGATACCAGCGACGAATGGATCACCACGCGCACTGGCATCAAGGAACGGCATATTGCCGCTGCCGATCAGGCCACCTCCGACTTGGCCGCCGAAGCCGCTCGCCGGGCGTTGCGTCAGGCCGGACTGGCCGCTGACGATCTGGACATGATCATCGTGGCCACGGTTACCCCGGACATGTTTTTTCCCAGCACCGCCTGTTTTGTGCAGAAAGCCCTTGGCGCCGGTAGAGCCGTATGCTTTGACCTCGAGGCCGCCTGCTCCGGGTTCCTGTTCGCGATGGAAACTGCCCGTCAGTATGTAGGCTCGGGCGCCATCACGACGGCGCTGGTTATCGGGGCCGACAAATTGAGTTCCATCACGGACTGGGAAGACCGTTCCACCTGTGTCCTGTTCGGTGATGGCGCCGGCGCGGCGATTGTTCGCAGCCGGCCCGGTGTGCGCGGCATTATTTCCACCGCCATGGCCTCGGACGGCAACCTGGGTCACCTGCTCATGATGCCTGGCGGCGGCAGTCGCAATCCGGCCACCGAGCAAACCGTCAAAGACCGCCTTCATTTCTTGAAAATGGCCGGGAAGGAAGTCTTCAAGTCTGCGGTCGGCTCCATGGTGAGCGCCGCCAAGGAAGCGCTGAAAAAAGCCGGCATGACGATTGATGACGTGGATTGTGTCATCCCCCACCAGGCCAATATGCGCATCATCAATGCTGTCGGCGACCGTCTGGGCTCGGCCCCGGAAAAATACTACATTAACCTTGACCGCACCGGGAACATGTCGGCGGCCTCGATTCCCGTGGCATTCGATGAAGCGATTCGCACGGGATTTGTCAAGGATGGCGCCGTCGTCCTGATGGTGGCTTTTGGCGGCGGATTCACCTCAGGGGCCACCCTGTTGGAGTGGCGCAAACCGGATCCATCGGTGCGCAACGGCGCAAAGTCGATGCGGGTGAGCAATGCCCAAAAACGCCGGTTTTCGACGAATGCCAGCAACCTGTGGTGACGCCACGGGACTTTGTCCATTCTTGGTTCCTTGTGTGGCAGCATGATCTTACAAGGCGCGGCCGCGTCATTTGATTTTTCGTCCCACGTCCGCTATTCCAAGAAATAAGGGAAATTTCATACTCGAGAACCGGTTATCTTGGACAGTCATGAGCAGCCAGCGACCTTTCGATTTTTCCTCCGCAACCGCGCATTATCATAATTTGTCCAACCGGCATCCTTTTACCGGGGGCATCGGCAAGCACGAGGCCGGCTCGGTCTATCGCTACGACATGCATTATGGCTTGGAATTAGGCATTGTGCTGAACGGGGAAATGGAAATTATTTATCCGGACTTCAAACAAAAGTTGTTTCCCGGAAATATCTGGTTCTGCGGCATGTGGGAGCCGCACGGCTGGGCGGCAGGCCGCGCGCCCTATTCCGAGGTGAATGTCATTATGTGGCCGCCGGCATTGGTTTCCTTGCGGTTCGATGAAACGGCGCAGTTCAACTGGCTGGCGCCTTTTACCGTTGCGCCGCGGCAGCGTCCGCAGACAAGTGCAAAAAGCCGGCCGGCCATGCACGCCTTGGGCCTAAAAATCAATCGTTGTCTTAAAAAGCAGAAAGACCGGACGTGGCTGTGGCTGCGATTGTTCATCATGGAGGCAATCCTGCTGGCAACCGACCACTGGCCGGAAGAAATGTTGAACAATCCGCCGGTATTGTCGGGTTCCGCCGCACAGCTGAACCAGGTGCTGCAGCGTGTTTTTGAAAAGCGCGGCGCGCTGACAACCGTTGCCGCGGCTGGAATATGCGGCCTGAATCGCAATGCTTTCAGCTTGATGTTTTTGCGTCTGATGGGGCTGCCTTTTGCCGATTTTACCCTTCGTTACCGCCTCGATGCCGCCGCTTCCGGTTTGCGCCAGACAGACGAATCCGTCAAAAGTATTGCGCTTTACTGGGGGTTTGCGGACACCAGCCATTTTGACCGCATGTTTTGCAAGCATTACGGCTGCACGCCTTGCGAATACCGGCGAAAGCAAATGAGGCATTAGTCCCGCCTGCGATATAGATGCCCCGGTTCGCATGCGGCGATTCTGATCAGCCCGTATTGCGTCAATTTTGCGCACCCCGGATACGTACGGGATGACCGTCCGCCGATTCGTGCCGGCACGTTGCTCCTTTTCGAAAAGTCTGTTCGATCCCGTGCAAATCTTCTGCATTTTGATGCAAAGATACAATATCTTTGTGTTGAAATCCTGGCGAGAAGGATAAAGACTGCTGAGGATATAAGCAAACATACTGCCGGCAGTGTACAAATGCGCGATTCTGGAGGGTGAATATGGAGGCAAGATATTCGTTCCGCAAAAGGTTGGCGCAGGTGCATGTTCCGGTCAGAGATCCAGGCATCGTGCCAGGGAAAAGCGACGTTATTATCGACAAGTCCTGGGAAATTCTGGTGCCGGAAAATGCGGGCGCCTTGCTTGCCAATGTTGCCCGGGACCTCGGTGAATATTTCAAGGTGGCCTTGGATCTGGAGATTGCGGTCAAGTCGGTTAAGCCCGGCGCGGCGGATGCCGTTAACCGGAAAATCATAATCGATACATATGCTCATTTTGCTGAGCATGGCAAAAAGGATCGGCGCCCGGTCCGCGGATGTCGGATTGTCTGCGATCGGCAAAATATTTATATCGTTGGAGCGGACGAAAAAAATGCTGCCCGCGGCTGCTATGCCGTCGAAAACAAGCTGAATTTAAGAAGGGCGCCTTGCCTGAAAACAGGGGAATGGATTCTGGAAAACAGGTTTTCTCCCCGTATGACTCATTCCGGCTGGGGACTCGATGTTTTTCCCGATAACTACTTGAATAAAATCGCCCATGCCGGATATGACAGCATCCTGATTTACTATCGCCGATCGGATGCTTCCGCCGAACGAATTGTCGCAATTAACGATCTGATCAGGCGCGCGGCCGGTTACGGCCTCGGAGTTTACCTGTACTTCAATAGTTATCGGTATCCGGTGCCCGAATACGACACCATGCATCCGGATGAGACCGGCGCCGAACAATACTACGAAAGTTTTTATGGAAAAGCATTCGAAAATCACCCGGATGCGGTGGGGTGCATCCTTGTGCCGGAATCTTGCGCCTTTCCCACCCGTGATCCCGACTCGCGCAGCGATGTGTTGAATATGAGCGGGTCCAAACCTCATCCGCTCGGGTGGCCCTGCAGCGATTATCCCGCATTCGTCCGCCTCGTTAAAAAGGTGGTGACGAAATACCGGCCGGATGCCGATGTCGTTTTCTGGACCTATGGTTTTGGCTGGGCCCCGGAAAAGAAAAGAATCGAGCTGATCAAGCATCTGCCGCCGGGCATAAGCCTGCTGCTGACCTTTGAGATGTATGAAACATTGAATAAAATCGAGCGCTGCGAGGATTATACCATCCGATTTACGGGGCCGGGGCACTGCTTTACCGGCGAAGCTGACGCCGCCAAAGCCAAAAAAATCCGGCTCTACACGATGTGTAATACGGGGGGCCGGACTTGGGATTTTGGCGTGGCGCCATATGTGCCCGTGCCATTTCAATGGATAAGGCGCTGGGAAGCGGTGCTTGCGGCCCAGCGCCAATGGGGCATTTCAGGCCTAATGGAATCGCATCATTATGGATGGCAGCCTTCATATATCAGCCGGCTTGGCGAATATTATGCGACTTCGCCGCAAACGGATAACCCGGCTAAATTTCTGTCTGACCTGGCCAAGAATGACTTTGGCGCGGTTGCCGCCAAACGACTGATGAAAGCTTGGCGGCTTTGGAGCCAGGCCATAAAATGGCTGCCGGCCAATGTGCGCGATCAGTACGGGCCGCTCCGGGTGGGCCCGTCTTATCCGTTTCATTTTACAGAAACGGATGCCCCCAACATACCTCCAGATCCGGACGTGATGCCGCAAAGAAGCATCGTGCAACCATTCTATGCCCCGCGTAACGATCCGGCCGGCAGAAGGCTGGTCAATCATGAAATCCGCTCGGTAAAGAAATTGGCCAGGATTTGGCAGCAGGGCGTCGCCGAAATCGAATCCGGTTTGCCGGCGGCGCTGGCAAGCGGCAAAGCCGAGTACGGTCGAATTCTGGTGGTGGGCAGGTTTGTTAACCATACCTTGCGAACCCTTCTGAATATCAAGCTGTGGTGGCAGCTGCGGATGAAACTGAAAGACGAATCCACCCCGAAAACGATAAGCCGCATCCTGGACGACATGATTGCGATCGCCAACGATGAAATTAAGAATGCGGAAGAAACGATGCCAATAGTTGCCGAAGACTCGTCTTTGGGCTGGGAGCCGCGCATGGGGTATTTGACTGACAAGGCCAGGCTATCCTGGAAAATCGACCAATTGAAAAGGGTGATCAGGCAAAAAATACCAGAATATCGCCGGTCAGCGAAACGCGGCACATGCCGGGGTTAATGCGTTTTTTGTTCTGAAAATAATAGAAAGGACGATGGTCATGAAAAAGATCGGATTTATTGATTATTATATCGACGAATGGCATGCCAACAACTATCCCAAAATGATTCGTGAATCCAGCTACAAGGACAAGTTCGAGGTCGCGCTTGCCTGGGAAGATATTAAAAAAGAAGGTAAAAAGTCGCTTGACGAATGGTGCCGGGAGCAGAACGTGGGGAAGGCGGAGAGCCTCGCGCAGGTAGTCCGGGAATGCGACTGCATCGTGGTGTTATCGCCGGACAATACGGAAGAACATGAACGGCTTGCCGACCTGCCGCTGCGCAGCGGCAAGCCGGTCTACATCGACAAACCGTTTGCTCCGACGCTGGCCGCGGCCAAGCGTCTTTTTGCCAAGGCCGAAAAATATGCCACGCCGATGATGTCTTCCTCGGCTTTGCGTTTTGGTTCGGCGCTTGAAAACGCCATCAAGAATGAAATTGCGGGGGAAGAAGTTAATTTCGCGGCGATCCAGGGCGGGGGTGTATTTCAGATCTATGCCATCCACCAAATTGAGATGCTGGTCATGTTGATGGGCGCCGGCGCGCAGAAGGTCATGCAGTGCGGGACGGACGCCAGCAAGCTGATGCTCGTTGACTACGGCAATGGGCGCCGGGCCAGCATCAACCTGATTCCCGGTCATCCCTTCCGTCTTTCAGCCCAGTATGGCAAGGATAAATGTAAAGTAATCAACGAAATGCCGGATTTCTTCCCTCGTTTTATTGAAGGCATGCTCAAATTCTTCGATACGGCCCGGCCGCTAATTCCCAGAGACCAAACACTGGCCATCGCCGCGCTAATCGAAGCTGGGACCAAGGCGCTTGCCAAGCCCGATAAATGGGTTAAAGTCGGCCAATAAGCAGTGAATCGCAATGTTTTTGCGCCGACATGCATGCGTCCAATGAGGCGCCTTGGTAGAATGGGGTTGCCTTTTCCTGCCGGTCATGGCCGAACTGCTGCCCGGAGGCTATGATCAGAACAGGCGGCAATTTAAAGGCGCGATTGGACCTGGGAACATTGAAATATTCCTGGCGCTTGATATTCATTGGCAAAATTGGGCTTTTTGTTTATATTGAATTTGTCAGTTAAACGAACGACATGCAACCAGAACAGCATTCCAATTTTTTCTATGAACACACTTCTTTTTGCGGGGCAGGGCGCGCAGACTGTCGGTATGGGCCGGGATTTGGCCGAAGCCTATCCGGAATGCAGGGCGCTTTACACGAAGGCCAATGAGGTCCTGGGTTACAATCTGGCCAAGATTTGCTGGGAAGGCCCGGAAAGCGAGCTGGTCAAATCCAACCATTGCCAGCCGGCGATTTTTGTAACCAGCGCGGTCTGCTGGCAAGCCCTGCGGCGCGAACGCAATGCCCTGACCGTTCAGGCGACGGCGGGGTTGAGTCTGGGTGAATGGGCCGCACTCTGGATGGCGGAAGCGGTTTCGTTTGAGGAGGCCCTGCGCATTCTGGAAGCCCGCGGCCGGTTCATCCAGGAAGCCTGCGAAGAGCGCGAAGGCGCCATGTTGAGCGTTATCGGGCTCGATGTGGAGAAACTGAAGTCCTTGGCGGCGGCTGCCGGCGTCGAGATCGCCAATTATAATTCTCCCGAGCAAACCGTGCTTTCCGGCGCGCGGACAGGCATCCAGACGGCCGAGAAGCTGGTCAAGGAAGCCGGCGCCAAGCGCGCCATCATGTTGAACGTGGCCGGCGCCTTCCATTCGTCTCTGATGGCTTCCGCCGCCCAACGCATGGAAGCGTTCATCCGCAACCTGCCCCTCCGCCAGCCGCGCCTGCCGGTGATCTCCAATGTGACTGGTCAGCCTCATGGAACGCCCGATGACATTCGACGCCTGATGGTGCGCCAGATAACCTCGCCGGTCCAATGGGTTGCCAGTGTGCAGGAACTTAAAAATCAAGGTGTGACGCGTTATATCGAGTGCGGTCCGGGCCGCGTATTATCCGGCTTGGTCAAACGCATCCATCCCGAGGCGGCATTGAATAACGTACAGGATTGTCCGTCCTTGCTCAAAACCGTCGCCGACCTGCCGGCTTGATGCTAAGCAGAAAATGGTCCCGACCTGGCCAGCGATGCGGCAATCAAGAGTGCGGCATGTTGCCGTTCCTTTGCTCTTTGTTAGCCCAAGCGGGAACAGCCTTCATCCGGTTTTGATCGCAACGCATGCCGTTGAAAACAAAGAATGTCGCCGTCGACTCTTGAAAAAAAGAGCCTGAGCCGGAAACGGCAGGCCTATGCTTTGAAATCGTAGTAAAATGCGGATAACGCCCGGATATTGCGGCTGATATCGTCCATCAGCGACTGGGGCGCCGGCTTGTTGATCTGCATGATTACCAGCGACTCGTTGACCTTCAGATGGTGCGGATTGCGCACGTCCTCGATATTGATACCGGCGGCGGCCAGGGCCGAGCCGATCTGACCGAGAACGCCGGGGCGATCCTCGTAAATGAAGAACACGGTGGGCCCCTTGGGCTCGAAATACAGACGATCGAAGTCGTTGATCCGCGCTATCATGAGCGCGCCTTCCACGACGGTGCCGCGCACGCTGATCCGGCGCAGGCTTCCGGAATCCATTGAACCCACCAGGTCGATGGTCATCGAATTCTCAAAGTGCTTGTTGGGATCGGTCACCCGGTTGGTGACGGCTATGCCCATTTCTTTCAAAAATTGGCGGGCCGACTTGTTGTCCAAGGGCTGGTCGATCCGGTCGCCCAGCGCGGTGACCACCGGGATCATCAGCCAGTCGCTGAACGGCTTCAGCGAACCGTAAAAGCTCGTTTCGAGACTGGCCAGCTTGGCGGTCGGGGACAGCAGGTGGCGGCAGAGCTTTGTAATCGTGAAGGCCAGCTTGCCGTAGGCTTCATCCAGGCCTTCGGGGACGTTGCGGTTGACGATAAAACTGGTAATGCCCTTTTCATCCAGTTCGATCAGCTCCTCGGCGGCGCGCCGCGCGGCGTTGGTATTGGCCTCCACCGTGCTGGCGCCCAGATGGGGAAGCATGATGTCGGCAATATCGGCCACGCTCTTTGGTCCTTCCGCGTCCTTGGGATAAACATCGTTAAGAAACCGGATTTTTTTAGCCGCTTTGACCTGACGCAGGGCCGCCTCATCCAGGATGCCGGCCCGGGCGCAGTTGATCAGGGTGGCGCCTTCTTTCATCCGGCTGATGAGCCCCAGGTTGATCAGGCCGCGGGTTTCCTCGTTTTCCGGGATATGCAGGGTGATATAATCGGCTTGCGCAAACAACTCGGGGAGTTCGAGCAGTTCCACGGCCATGGTATCGGCGCGTTCTTGAGAGATGAGCGGGTCATAACCCAGCAGCTTGACGTCGAACCCCGACAGGCGCTTGGCCACCAGCTGGCCAATGTTGCCCAGACCGACGATGCCGATGGTTTTGCCCGTAAGTTCGCGGCCCATTAATTTTTTCTTTTCCCATTTGCCGGCCCGTGTGGTGATATCGCCCTCGATGATGTGGCGGGCATCGGCCAGCATGAGCGTGACGACTTCCTCGGCAACGGCATTCGAGTTGGCGCCGGGAGTGTTCATGACATCGACGCCTTTCTTGCGGGCATGTTTGATGTCGATAGTGTCGAAGCCCGTGCCGGCGCGGACGATAACTTTAAGCTGGGGCAGGGCATTGATCACCGTGGAGGTCACTTTTTCGCTGCGCACGATGAGCGCATAGGTGTCGGCGTGCTGAGCGGCCAGGGCCGTAATGTCGGTTTTGTCGTCCTGGATGACCGTGTAATGCCCGTTGGCTTCCAGGATTTTGCGCGCTTCGCTTTCGAGCTTGGTAGGGATCAAGACTTTTTTCATGGGTGACATCCTCTGTGTTGGCAAGCCGTTCCGGCCGGTTTGATTTGCTTGAAAACTCAAGGTAAAACATACGCATCCTTTGCTCTGGACACAAGCCGAATTTTAGGTTTGCATGGGATAGGGATTGACACGCGTTCAAGAAAACCGGATCATGCAGCAAAACATCTTGAGAAAGGGGTGGCTGTGAATAAGACCAAATGCAAAGGATCGCACAAGGGGCATCTGTGCCTGCTGGCCAGTGAGGACCGGTTCGAGGAGATTAAAGAACTGGTGACCAGGCCCAAGGTCATCTGCTTCAACTGCGGGCGGGTCGCCAATTCACCCAAGAACCTGTGCAATCCCATGCCGTTAGCGGAAAAGCGGTAATTTAATATTGACATGCCTGCGCCTGTTGTTTATAAAAATAGTTATGTTAATTAACCGCTGCATGGGAGGTGTCATGAGGAAGTGGATTGTGGGTTTGATTGGCGGCATGTTGTTGGCGGGCGGCGCTATGACATCGTCGGCGATGAATGAAAACCGCGGCGGTGGAATGGGCTTCGTCGCCGGCTGCTGCTTCGGCATGCGCGCCGGAGCGCAGTATAATGACGGCAAGGAAATTCACTGGCGGGAATGGATCTCCCTGATTGTTCCGATCGTTCCGCAAGTTTGGTCCGCTATCGATGGCGCCAATGGAATGACCACGTCCGATTATGTCAAAAAATACGGCTCGACCTTTTATTAAAATAAGCGGTATTACACGAAAGGATTTAACCATGACAAAACTTTTGGCAAGTTTGATGGTCGGCGTTCTGCTGCTGTGTGCGGCGGTGACGTCCCCGGCCTTGAATGAAAACCGTGGCGGCATGATGGGCTTCATTGCCGGCTGCTGTTTTGGCATTCGCTCCGCGGCGGCATATAATGACGGCAAGGAAATTCATTGGCGCGAGTGGGTCCTGGTGATCCCGGTGGCCAATATCGTGTTTGCGATCTGGAATGGTGTTGACGGCGCCAATGGAATGACCACGTCCGATTATGTCAAGGCGTACGGCACATCGTTCTTTTAAGCCGGAACGAACAAGTTCTTGTTGAAAAGAGATTCCAGGCGGCAGCTTGGAATCTCTTTTTGCTTTCGGGTTTTTCGATAAAACCGCTCTCCTGGGTTGCTTGATTTTATGAAATCTTTTTTTGCATTATGTGTCCTTGTCGGCTTGCTAAATGCAGGTTCTGCGCAAGCGACGGAGCAAACTTTGGCCGAGAAACTCTGCGCGAGTTATGCGCAAGTCGAATCGGTCAACTGCCGCGTCCGTAAAACCAGCGATGTTGACGGCAAAAAGGCGACCCTGCTCAGTCAGGTGTATTACCAGCGGCCGGATCGGATGCATGTTGAAAACATCTCGCCGGTTCGGCGGCGCATTATTGCCGATGGCCGCCAATTCTATTATTACGTGGAAGGCATGCCTAAAGGCTTTTCCTGTCCCCTGGCCAAGTTGGAAGGCGAATGGAGCATTATGCAGAAGTCCGTGCCCGGAAGCGCAATGGAACATTTATTGCGCCTGAAAGGCGTCCCGGAAACCATCCTGGAGGGCACCGCCGATTATCCGCTGCGGCGCGGCTATGCGCGCGAACGGGTGTTCGTGGTCCTCTCCTGCGATGCGGAAGGGCGCCTGGCGCGCATCGAATTCTTCAAAACGCAGGCTATGAAAATTTCGACCGCCTGGGTTGAATACAGCGATTTCCGGAAAGTTACGGACACATGTTGGCTTGCCGGACTGCAGCAGGGAACGGCGTGCTTCGAAGCCAATACCGTGCGCGAGACGCGCCGATTCGACAGTCTGATCGTCAACAAGCCGATTAGCGCAGGACTTTTTGATGCGGCCGCCTTTTTCCAGAAAGTGGACTTTGTGGACGACTTCAGCAAATTGACGGGCGAGATTCCCAAGCAAGAAGCGAAATGAAAAGGATTTGGCCGCGAAAAGGCGCAAAAAAGGCATGGGGGCGAAGCGCATCGGCCTCTTTGCTTTTCTTGCGCCTTTTTGCGGCAATGATTTTTGCGTCGGCTGGGCTCTGGTTGTGCAACCTTGCCGCCGCCGCGGAGACGCCCATGACCCTTGCCGCGGACCTTTTTGCAGAGCGCAATTGGTCGGCCTGCAGTCTGGAATGCCGTCGGCTGCTGCAGGCATCCCCGTCCTTGTCGGATGTCCGCTTATTGCAAGCGTTGGCCGAGCAGCGGATGGGATTGGATCGGCGGGAGATCTTGCGCGGCCTGGCCGAGGATCCGGCGGTCCCGTCCGGCGTAAGTATGACGGCGCGCTACGAATGGGCGCGGGCCATGTGGCGCTCCGGCGACTGGCGGAGCGCGTTCGAAGGGTTCCGCCAGGTGTTTGCCAAAACGGAGGCGACCGAGTTGTCCGTGCGTGCGGGCTGTTCGCTGGCCTTGATCCTGAATGAACATGCGGAGTTGGACAAGGAATATCCCGAAATCAAGCCGCAAGTGCGAACACTGCGCGCGGTCTATACCCGGGAGATCATCGACGAATGCCGGATGGCGCCGGAACAAACATCAACTTCCTGGCTGGGGCTGCCAGGCCAATGGACCATTATGTTTTATCGAAGCCAGATTCGCCCGGCGCTGGGCGAACGCTGCTCGTTGCGGCCGAATTGTTCAGAATATGCGCGGCAGGCTTTTCAAAAGCATGGGGTCCTGGGCCTGGAAATAACGGCTGATCGCTTTTTCCGCGAGCCCAGCGTGGTGGCCGCGGCCGAAAATCCCGTGGATGTGAATGGAAAATGGTATTATGCCGATCCGTTGAGCGATCATGATTGGTGGCTGGGGAACTGAGGACGGACCGACAAAGTCCGGATGCCGCAGACCAGTTAAATAAAATGCCGTGCGTGGGACCGCTAATCAATAATTGATCAATTCTTTATGAACTATCGCCAACAAATAGTTGCCTGTCTGATTTTTGCCGGCGCCGTTGCGGCAAGCATCTCCGGGGCGCAAACAAATGTGCCGCTGCTCCGTGAAGGAGGGGCGTCCGGCCTGTGCCTGGCGAAAGAACTTTCCGGCGAGGGACAGCATGCGCCAGCAGCGCTGGAATATCGCCGGCTGGCTTTGAGCGCAACTGCGGCGCGCGCGCGCGGCGGCTGGTTCTGGGCGGCTGCCTATGAATATTCTCTGGCCCGGCAATGGGACTTGGCGCCGGCCTTGTTGGATCGCGCGGAGGATAGCGATCAGGAGCTTAAGCCCCTGGCGCTGTTGCTGCGTGCGGAAGTTGCCTCCGCCGGAAACAATCACGTGGAGGCGGTGTATTACCTGCAGAGTGCGGTTGGCGAAGGGACTACGCCCGATATGCGTAAATATATCGTCCGACGGATGGCCGGTGAATATCTGCGCGCCGGCCAGAATGAGCAGGCGCGCAAGGCCTTGAGCCAGGCTCCGGGCGAGGAAGACGCTGCGCTGGCGGCCTTGGCGCGCTACGAACGGGAGCGGGACAAAAGTCCGATATGGGGAGGAGTTCTGGGCCTTGTTCCCGGACTGGGATACATGTATTCCGGCGAATATGCCACCGGCTTTCGCAGTCTGATTCTGAACGGCTTGTTCATGGGCGCCATGGTTTATTCGGGCATGGAAGACCAGTGGGGCGCCTTTGCCGTGATTTCCTTCTTCGAAATTACCTGGTATAGCGGAAGCATCTACGGCGGAGTCGACGCGGCCAATCGCTATAACCGCAACCGTCGGGAACGGTGCCTGGAAGCCGTGCAGGGCCAGGCGGCGTTTGTTCCGGATTTCAAGCAGTTGCCGGTTGTCTCCCTGCAGTTTAAATTTTAGGGGCATCCGATTCTGTTGCCGCAGCCTGCCGGCAATTTTCCGGTCAGCCGGCAGTGCTTGGGGTGATTTGTCTCTGGGCGTGAACAGGTTGCGGACTTGTCCGCCAAGTAGCGGCCGGCCCTCGACTCTTGGGCAACTCTGATTTTTTACATTGCTTTGGCAATGCGGGATTATCATAATGACTTCGAATTAATGCCATAAGAATCGACGGGTGCCGGCGGTCAGGCGGCAAGCTTTTGTGACAAGGGGAATTGCGATGGATATTTCTGTGATCGTGCCGGTGTTCAACGAGGTGGAAAACGTGGAGCAACTATGCGTGCGGCTGCACACGTCGCTTGCCAAACTCGGACGGACCTACGAGCTTATTCTGGTCGATGACGGCAGCCGCGATGGCACCTGGGAAAAATTAAAGGAGCAGACAGCCAAAGTGCCGCATCTGCGCTTGATCCGGTTACGCCGCAACTTCGGCCAGACGGCCGCCATGAGCGCCGGTATCCATCAGTCCAAGGGCGATATTCTGATCATGCTGGATGCCGACCTGCAGAACGATCCGGACGATATTCCGCTCCTGCTGGAGCGCATGGATCGCGGTTTCGATGTGGTCAGCGGCTGGCGCAAGGACCGCAAGGACCCCTTCATCCATCGGCGTCTGCCGTCCATCATCGCCAACGCGCTGATTAGCCGGGTTACGGGCGTGCCTATTCATGATTTTGGCTGCACGCTCAAGGCTTATCGCCGCGAGATGCTTGCGGACGTTCAGCTGTACGGCGAGATGCACCGGTTCATTCCGGCCCTGGCCAGCTGGGTGGGCGGGTCGGTGGACGAAGTTGTTGTTCACCATCATGCCCGGGAATTCGGCAAATCCAAATACGGCCTGTCGCGCACCATGCGGGTGGTGCTCGATCTCTTCACGGTTTCGTTCCTGCTGCGCTACGGGCGCAGTCCCATCCAGATTTTTGGCCGCATTGGATTGACCCTCGGCCTGGTCGGATTGCTGGTGCTCGTTTGGATGGTGTTGGGCAATCTGTCCTATCATGTATTCGGCACGCATTTTGCCGCCGATCTGCTGAAGCGCCCGTTTTGGGTCATGACTTCCTTTATGCTGGTTTTTTTCGGGATTCAATTCATCAGCATGGGTCTTCTCGCGGAACTTCAGACGCGGACCTATCACGAATCCCAGGGTAAAAAAATTTATGTTATCAAGGAAATCTGCGAGTCGAAAGAGTCAGTTAACAAATAGCCGCGATTAAATCTCCCCTCCCATGTATCTGGCCCTGTCAGGAAGCGCCGCCGCACTTGCCGATTCGCATGCGCCGGCGCCGGTTTTCGGCGCTTTAGCCGCTTTGATCGGCATTTATTTTCTGCTGATGCTTGCCGGTATTGGCGTCGATCTGGTCGTAATAAGGCGCGCCCTGGCCCAGCCTCTCGCCTGGGAGCGTTGCGTGGCCTGGGTCAAAGACCGTCCGTGGAACTGGCGGGCGGTGGGTTGGCTGGCGCTCGTTTTAATCTGCATCCAACTGGTCAGCGCGGGAGTATATCGGACGCTGTCGCTGCTGGGGTGGCTGAGCGGCGACGAGTCCGATTCCTTTTATGCCCTGATCCAGGGTTTGCTTTTTCATGCGGCCAGTTTGGCGGTCGTGGCGTTTATTCTTCGATCCAGGTCCTGGAATTGGGAACAGGCGTTCGGTATGCGGGCGCGGGGCTTGGTCCGGCAATTGGGCTCCGGTGTGGCGTTTTACACCGGGATCTTGCCGCTCTTTTTTTTCGCTGCGGTCGTTTCCCGGCTGGTCATGCTGTTCTTCGGTTACGAGGTGACGATTCAAGATGTGATCCTGATCTTCATGGCGCCGCAATCGCTTTGGACCTTGTTGGCCCTGTTGGGATTGGCAATGGTTGTTGCGCCGGTGGCCGAGGAAATCCTGTTCCGGGGCATCCTGCTGCCGCTGCTCATGAAGCGCCTGGGCGCCGGGCCGGCGGTGATCCTGTCCGCGGCCCTGTTTGCGCTGATCCATTTGCACGCGCCGTCATTTTTTCCGCTGTTTGTGCTCGCGACGGGATTGGCCTTGGCTTATATTTATACCGGTTCGCTTTGGGTGTCGATCGCGATGCACGGGTTGTTTAACGGCATGAACCTGGCAATTCTTTTGCTGGCGAATCCCTGACCAGGATCGAAGTTTTTACGGCGCTTTGGGCTTCGTTCCGGATGAACAATGAGCGCCAGAACTAATGGCAAAAATTAACGTTTCAAGTTTGTTTTATGGAACCGATTAAAACTATCGAATGGAAGCCCGATCATAAGGGCCAATTGCTGCCGGGCATGATCCGGATGGTGGATCAAGTCCGCCTGCCCTGCGAAATGATTCTCTTGGAGACAAGGGATCTGAGGCAGGTATGGACGGCGATTAAAACCCTGCAGGTGCGCGGTGCCCCGGCCATCGGCATTGCGGCGGCGCTGGGCGTGGTTGTGGCGGTACAGGATTCCCGCGCTGCGACCGGAGCGGCGCTTGCCGCGGAAGTGGAAAAGGCGGCTGATTACCTGGCCACCTCGCGCCCGACGGCGGTTAATCTGTTCTGGGCCCTCGATCGCATGCGCCGGCGCGCGCACGCGGACCGGAGCCTTGCGCCGGCCGACCTGAAACTGCGGTTGATTGAGGAGGCTTTGGCCATTCTGAATGAAGATCTGGCCATGTGCCGCGCCATCGGCCGGTACGGGGCCGAGCTTTTGAAAGACGGTCAGACCGTATTGACCCATTGCAATGCCGGCGGCCTGGCCACCTCCCAGTTTGGCACAGCCCTGGCGCCAATATATATGGCCTTGGAGCAGGGCAAACGCATTCGCGTCTATGCCGATGAAACCCGCCCGCTCTTGCAGGGAGCCCGGTTGACCGCTTGGGAACTCATGCGTGCCGGGATTGATGTGACCCTCATCTGCGATAATATGGCGGCCCAGGTCATGAAGGAAAGGCGCATCGATCTGGTCATGGTCGGCGCCGACCGCATTGCCGCCAACGGCGACAGCGCCAATAAAATCGGCACCTACGGCGTGGCCGTTTTGGCGCAGGCGCACCATATTCCTTTTTACGTGCTCGCGCCCTCATCGACTTTCGATCCAAAGCTGGCAACGGGCGATGCCATTCCCATCGAGGAACGCGGCGCCGAGGAAATTACCTGCGGATTCGGGAAGCGCACGGCCCCGGAACAAGTCAAGGTGTATGCCCCCGCATTCGACGTTACCCCGGCCAGACTTATCAAGGCGATTATCTGCGAACGGGGTGTTTTGCTGCCGCCGTTTGAGAAGTCGATTAAAAAGGCTTTAAGCTGAAGCAACAGATGTGGCGGCGCCTGAATGGCGGCGAGCTTCCTGTGTTTAGAAAATGTCAGTGCGCCGGGTGGGAGGCCCCCGGCCTGCAAGGCATGCAGGCCGCGGCCCTTGTCCAGCGCCTGAAGGAACCAATGGCGGCAAATCAGAATACTGAATAACGGACACAATTTCAGATATGCGCGTCTTATTCATCAAGCATGATCCAACCTACGCCGAGCCTTTGGGCCTGATGCAGCTTTCGGCGGCGCTCAAGGCGGCCGGGCACGAGACCAAGCTGATTTTTTCATATTGGCCGGACTTGTTGGCGAGAGTCCGGGCCTATCGTCCCGGACTGATTGCCTATAGCTCGACCACCGGCATCCACCGGACGTATGCGATCATCAATCGCTGGCTCAAACAACATGCCGGTTTTCCCTTTTTTGCCGCTTTCGGCGGACCGCATGTGACCTATTTTCCCGAGTTTCTGGAGCAAAATCCGGAGGTGGATGGCATTTGCCGGGGCGAGGGGGATGAAGCTTTGCCGGAACTGGTAGCCGCTCTGGCAGAAGGGCGCGATATCCGTCACATTCTCAACTGGCGAATCCGGGTCGATGGCACAATCTTTGAAAACGAGGTGCGTCCGCTGGTCCCGGATTTAAATAGCCTGCCTTTTCCCGACCGTGAAATACTCTATCAGGCCGATCCATATATGGGCCACTTCGGTTTAAAACGCTTTATGGCCTCGCGCGGCTGCCCGTTCCACTGCTCCTATTGCTTTAATCACCTGTTCAACCGCCTGTATCAAGGCAAAGGCCGGCTCTTGCGCCACATGTCGGCCGGCATGCTGATCGACCAGATGGTTCTGGTCAAGGAACGGTATGGCCTTAAATTCGTCAAATTTGTGGACGACAATTTTCCATCCACCGATGAGTTTTTGGATGAATTTGTCGATCAATATGCCCGGCGGGTCGGCATTCCGTTTTATCTCAATTTAAGGGCCAATTATGTTGCCGAACGCAGCGTGAGCCGGTTAAAAAAAGCCGGCTGTGTTGCCATCAACATGGCAGTGGAAGCCGGCAACGATTTTATCCGCAACCAGGTCCTCAAGCGGAATATGACCCGTGAGCAGATTCTTTCGGCTGCGGCCGTGATCAAGCAGCACGGCTTGGTCCTGACTACCCAGAATATCATCGGTAATCCGGGCGAAGACTTTGCCGCCATTCTCGAAACGTATCGGATTAATCTGATGATGCACACTGATTTTGCCGAGTGTTTTCTGTTGCAGCCTTATCCGGGGACCGAAGTTCGCGCTTATGCCCAGGATCACGGCTACTATTCCGGCCAGGAAGACTCCATCCGGGAGAGCTACTGGGTGTCTTCCCCCCTAAAATTCAAATCGCCCCTGGAAAAACAGCGCATTGAAATCTTTCATAAGTTGTTTTCCTGCCTGGTGCGGCATCCCCGGCTGTTCGACTTTGCGCTGAAATTGACCGGCTGCCGGCCCAATCGCCTGTTCGTTTTCTTCCAGCGCTATTATGACATGCTGGTGATCAAACGGGTCGTCATGCCGGTGCGTTTCAGTCTGTTGGATTATTGGATTAATATCCGCCGGGTTAGTTCTTTCGTGACCAAGTTTATCCTGGCTGAAAAAAAGAAACCCTGGGAGATTGATGATGCCGAAGCGCGGATATGACGTGTGCATGGCTCCGCATACGGGCTTCTGATCGATGATTTCTAAACTTGGCCTTTTGTAGGTCGCCCCGCGGGCGGCGCTAAAAGCATGAACGGAAGACGGATTACATGAGAAAAAAACGCCAGCAAACATTGGGCGCCATCGGCGAACGGGCCATGATTCGACTTCTGATTCGCGGCGGGCTGGCCCGTGCCGACGTGATCGTGGGGCCGGGCGACGATTGTGCCGTGGTGCGTCCGGTGGACGGGGTGCGTTACGATTACCTGCTTAAATCCGATCCCGTGATTGAGAACGTCCATTTTACCTGCTCGACTCCCGGTGCGGCGGTGGGCCACAAGGCGCTTGGCCGCGTATTGAGCGATATTGCCGCAATGGGCGGGGAGCCGCTTTGGGCGCTGGTGAATCTCGTGGCGCCGGATACCATGTCCGTGGCCAGGGTTCGGAACGTCTACGCCGGCCTGCGCAGACTGGCCGGACGTTGGCGCGTGGCCATTGTCGGCGGCGATGTGACGCGCGGTCCGCGCTTGGAAGCGCATGTGTTTGGTGTTGGCCGGGTGCCGAGGGGAAGGGCCATCCTGCGTTCCGGCGCTCGTCCGGGCGATCGGTTGTTCGTTACCGGCACGCTTGGCGGCAGCCGTCACGGCAAGCATCTGGCTTTTCAGCCGCGTTTGGCGGAAGGCCGCTGGCTTCAAGCCCGATGCGGGGTGACGGCCATGATCGACCTTAGCGATGGATTGGCAACCGATCTCTGCCATCTTATCGGGCAAAGCCGGGTGGGGGCCGAACTGATCTTAACTTCCGTTCCCCAGGCGTCGGCGATTGGCAAATCGCTTTCGCGGTGCAGCGCCCTGCGGCATGCCTTGTGCGATGGCGAGGACTATGAGCTCTTGTTCTCCGTTCCCCCAACCCGCGCGACGCCGCTGATGCGGGCTTGGCATGCAAAATTCAGGACGCCATGCGCCTGCATTGGCCGGATTACGGATCGCCGTGACATCATCGAGTGCGTGGATGAGCGGGGAAAGCGGACACGGTTGGACTCTACCGGCTATGAGCATTTTAAGCAGCACCGCAGGGATGCAAATGACCATTCCGGAGACAGGCGCTAACATGCGTACAATCGTATCGAGGAGTCCGGATGATACCCAGGCTCTGGCCGCTGAACTTGTTGCCGAACTGAAGAGCGGCGCCGTGCTGGCCCTGCACGGCGAATTAGGCAGCGGCAAAACTTGTTTTGTCCGTGGTTTGGCCCGGGCGCTCGGTGTCCGGCAACCGGTGACCAGTCCCACGTATACGATTGTGAACGAGTATCAAGGGCGCTGCCCGCTAATTCACATGGATCTTTACCGGATCGGTGATTCGGACGAGCTCTTGAGCCTTGATTTCGAAGCTTACCTGCATGCGGATGGCATCGTTGTGATTGAATGGGCCGAACGCTCCGGCGACTGGCTCCCGGCCAATACCATGCACATATATTTTAAAAACGGGCCGGCCGCCGATCTCCGGACAATTACGATTAACCCCGGTTGCGCGAACTGCGCGCCTGGGCTAAAAGGATGCGCATCGGAATCGACCGGCAAAGGTTGAGTCGAAAACAATCGGAAGGGAACATTCGTCATGGCAGAGGAAAAATGGCAGGTTCATGCGCACCGCGGCGGGCGGATCGAGTTCGATGAAAATACGCTTTCCGCGTTTCAGGCCAGTTATTCCCGCGGATTGCGCGGCTTCGAGACCGACGTCCGAATGTGCAAGGATGGCGCGTTGGTCATCATGCACGACGATACGATTGAGCGTACCACGCTGGGCAAGGGCGCTATCGAGGATTTGAAGGAGGAAGAATTGCGTCATATCCTCACCAGAAAAGGCAATGCCATGCTTTTCCTGGACGAACTGGTCGCTTTTTTCGCGGATAAGCCCGGGCTCTATATCGAGTTTGAGATGAAGACCGATCCCAGGCGCTATCCGCCGGAGAAGTTGGCGATCTATTGCCGCAAGCTTTACGAGGCGATCGTTCCCAAGCTGCCGAAGAGTTCTTCCGTGATCTTTTCCTCGTTCGACAAGCGTTCGCTGGCCTATGTCAGGAATACCTATCCGGACGTGGAATTGATGTTCATCACGGGGGCCCCTTGCTGTGAGGCGACCATCAAGGAGGCGTTGGATCTGGGCCTGAGGCGCCTGGCCTGCACCTGGGATGGCAGTTCGCGCGCCAGTGTCCGTGCTGCGCACCAGGCGGGCCTGGTGCTGGCCGGATGGCCGGGCAAGACTGTCAACGACTATCTGTTGGGCGTTATCCTGGGATTCGACCACATGTGCGCCGATAATCCGGTCGAGGTGCTGGAGTTCAAGAATAGGTGCCTGCCGTGGCTGAAGTAGTCCTGTTCCGCCCGCGAAGGTCCGATTATCGTTTTGTGGCATGTGGATCGACCTTTTCTGGTGGGACTAGCCCAGTTTGCCGGTCCCATTGGCCGTATTCATGACTGAAAATGATGGAAGTGCGGAAGAACTCAAAGGCGCAAAAATCGAGATCAGTCGAGGAATCCATGCATAATAAAAGAACAGCGTGTTTGTGGGGCGGTTTGCTTGTGTTGTTGGTTATGGAGGTCTTCGGAGCGGCGGCGCCACCCATCCAACCGGCGGGCAACCAGGTTGGCGTGGACAAACAAGGCCATCCCATTTACCAGGTCAAAGCGAATGGAATCGAAATCGGCTATAAGTTGATTGGATCCGGCGAGCCGCTTGTCATGATCATGGGATTGGGCTGGACCATGGAAAACTGGGCGGGAGGAGTCGTTGAAGCATTGTCCAAACAATATCAGTTGATTCTGCCGGACAACCGGGGCGTGGGATATTCCACGACCAATGAAGCCATGTTTTCATGTCAATTGTTTGCGGCAGATGTCATCGGTCTCCTTGACGCCCTTAAAGTTAAAAAGACCAATATGCTTGGGTATTCCATGGGGAGCATGATTGCTTTGGAATTGTTGCTGGAATATCCGCAGCGATTCGAGAAAGCCGTTATCTATGCAACCGCCAACGACGGCGCAAAAGTCGACATTCCCGCGAAGGCGAAAACATCGGATAATCCCACCGTTCGGCGCCAAATAGAAGCCATAATCCAATGGAAGGCGCCCATGGAGAAAGTTCCTTTCATTACCAATCAGGTCCTGCTTGTGATTGGAACAGCGGACACCGTGGTGGATCTTGAAAGCTCGAAGGCATTGGCGGCGGCCATTCCGGGCGCATGGTTGATTCAATTTAAAAACGCCTCGCATCGTTTGATGCTGGAAGCGCCCGGCGAATTTGCCAAGGCCGTCCTGGCTTTCCTGGAAACCAATGGAACACTTGAGGTTAAATAATGGCGGCCGTGAGTTGGCTTTAATTTTCCCGGCATAGGAGGATATATGGCGCACAGAGCATTACCTAATGACGCCCGACTTCGTGAACTGCATGGGCAGCTTGGAATTCCATCAAACTATCCTGTTGAGCGCGGACTTCCTTTCCATGCCGAAGCTTCCGAACTTGTCGAGGGGCAGACCGATCCGTCAGGCAGGAAAGTTCTGCTTGCGCCGCTTGCCGCGCAGCAGTGGGGGCGCATGCAAGATCAGGCTAAGCAGGCGGGGATAACGCTTCTCCTCGCGCATGGTTTTCGCAGCTATGCCGAACAAGCCGCGCTGCTGGCGAAACAAATCTCGCGAGGGCAGACAATTTGCGAATGCCTGACATGGATTGCGGCGCCGGGTTACAGCGAGCATCATTCCGGCCGGGCTCTCGATATCGGATCTTCCGACTGCTATCCAATCCCTCGCGACGCCTCGTTTGAGAACACAACCGCGTTTCGCTGGCTCAGCCTGAATGCGGGTTGTTTCGGCTTCAAAATGTCATATCCTCGAGGAAATCGCTTCGGTATAATTTACGAGCCTTGGCACTGGTTCTTGGTTGGCACGGCATAGCGGCAACGTCAGGTAGCCTGGGTTCCCCTGTTGGGAGTTGTGTCTGTCAAGTTCGGCAAATTGCATTTAGCTGCCTTGGGCGGGGGCCTTGTATTGGTGAGCCTCCGATTTTAAATTTTACGCATAAGTGTTTTGGCTTGGGCCTATGTAATCATAACCTGCTCATATAATCATTGACTACGGACTCATATGTCAGCAGTATAAGTTCAGCTTTGTCCGAGCAAGGCGCGAGCCGCGCAAATTTCATGACGCGGGACGGCCTTGTGCCAAAACGGTATTCGTTGGCTGTTTCGATTTTGTTCCTTAGACCCTGATATTGAATGGAATCGCTTATGATTAAAGTGCTGACCTACAACATTCATTCTGCCATCGGTATGGATAATCAGGCCGATTGGCGCCGAATTGCCGAAGTCATTGGCCGAACCGGCGCCGACGTCGTTGGTTTGGAGGAGGTAACCGTTAACCATGCCATGATGAAGGATGTCAACGTGCCCCGCCAGATAGGCGAATTTCTGAAGGTGAATTGGGTTTTTGGCAAAGCCCTTGCAATTAACGAAGGCAAAGGCGAATACGGAATTGCCGCATTTTCGCCGCATCCCATGCGGCTTGTCCGGGAAATCCGCTTGCCGGTGCCGGCAAACCATGAGCCGCGCCTGGCGCTGGTTCTCAAGATCGACGCGCCCCGTCCTTATTATTTCATTGTCACCCACTTCTCGTACGATGGCGAATATCCGGACAGCGAGACCAACCGGGTGGAAGCGGTCAAGGTCATTACCGCGGCCGTCAAGGAAGGAAAATACGCGCCTGCGATCATGGTGGGCGATTTTAATTCTTTTCCGGATGCTCCTTGTTTGAACGCGGCCCGACGCGAGTGGACAATTTGTAACGACGTTAATCCGGAGCTCAGTTTCCCCTCCGATACGCCGAACCAGTTGATCGACTATATTTGCTGTTATCCTAAAGCGGCGTTTAAAGTCGACGGGGTCCGGGTCATTGCGGAAACAATGGCCTCCGATCATCGCCCGGTGTTGGCCGAGTTAAGCCTGAACCCGGCCGATTAGCGCGGCACGCGCATGGAATCGGGCTTGAAGAAGTTTGCATAAGCCGCAAGGTCTGGGAACGAGATTCTGAAGTCAAAAGCGCAGTCGGGCTGCCGCAGCGCACGAGCGGCTCTTGTCATAACTCCGGGTCGCGCAGACGGCGATGCTCGATGACGGTGTCGATGGTAATTTCCCGGAGCTGGGCGGGAGCAACGGGCAAGGTAAAGTTTACGGATGGATTGGGCCCGATGGCATCGAAGGCTTTGACCCCCGGGACGTAGATCATGTCCGTGCAATGGGATTCCGGCAAGTCGGGGCCGCAAAAAACCTGCGTTCCTCTGTCGGTGCCGAGGGCCAGCGTGAAATCCCGGTACCGTCCCAGGAGGCGCTTGGGGAAATCCACGCGCACCTTGGCGATGTTGCGCGCGTCGCCGGACGTGCAGGCAACTCGAATGCGGTTTCGCTCCACGCGCTCGGCCCGGTTGATTGCCGCAAAATGTCCCTGCGGTCCGTCCCAGAACACCGCAAAAACCAGGGGCTCCCCGTAGGTTTGGGCAAAAAGCACCAGGGTCTGGGCCAGCAGCGCGCCGGTCAATACCATCAGGGCCACGGCATATTTCAGCAATCGGCGCCGGCGGTGCGCGGCCCATCCCAAAAACATCGCCAACGGCGCCAGGATGGCATAATGATACCGGCCCTGGGGTTGGAAGTCGTTATGCAGGCAAGTCCAGACGTGCAGACCCAATACGGCCAGTACCAAGGCGCCCAGCCATACGGCGGCAGCTTGGGCGGGGCGATCATGCGTTGCCACGAGCTCGATCAGAAAAAGAATGACCAGCCCCGGAATGAGTATCCGGAGCGCGATATACACGGCCGGCGGCAACCCGACATCCATATACCCGAACAGGCCGAAGAACGAAGCGAACGTGGTCGCAAAGAATTTCTGATGGACCAGCCACAAGAGGGATGCGAATGACAAACCCCGGTTAATCGGAACCACCTCGCGCACGACCCCCAGTTTGGCCAGATGTTCTTCGCCAAGAAGGAGGGGCATGGGCGTTCCGTAAAGCCAGTAATTGCGCGCATACCAGAATCCGGAAACCAGGATGGCGCCGCAGGCCACCGCCAGGAATATGCGGAACACGGTGGCCCATGCCAGCTGACCACGATAAGCCAGGTAGCCGAAAGCGGCGGCGGCAAAGGGGACATAGATGAAAAAATTGTACTTGGCGGAAAAAAGCAGGCCCCCGGCAAGTCCGACCATGACCAGGGCGATGGCCGAAGGTGTTTTCCAGAAGCGCGCCAAGGTGTATGCCAGCAGGGCGGCAATGCCCAGCGAAAATGCATCCGCGTTCACATAACAAAAGCTGAATAAGACCTGGGGAATGAAGGCGAAGGCCGCCGTTACTATCGTTGCCAAATATGGACTGTCGGTCACGAGCCGAATAGCCAGGAAAAGGCTGTTGAGAAAGACCAGGCCCCAGAAGAGCGAAGCCAGCCGGGCGCCCTGGAAGGTTTCAAGACCAAAAAAGAAATGCCCGGCATGCGCGGCGGCGGCCGCCGCCACATAATTCAGCGCCGGCATCTGGTTGTGGCTGGAAAGCGCGTGGCGAAACCGGTCAAGGTCATCCACGCCCCAGACCGGCAGGCGATGATGGGTGAGAATGAATTCGACGCTGTATTTGAAATGCGTGTTCTCGTCGGGGGCGTTGTTGTAAGGAATCAGGAAAATCCAGGATAGCCCGATGACCAGGAAGAGCGCATTCAGAAGCAAGAGCGGCCAGGTTGAATTCATCCATTTAGCGATTTTTTCCATAAAAGGGCCTGTAATCCGGCTTTAGCGTTCTTTTGCGTGTTTCGGGGGCAATCTTTTCAGGTTTCCATCACAGGACGTTTTGGTTGCAGATATCGTTCAACTTGGTCAGATCCCCGGGCATTCGAGGATCGCGGCCACCACTCTGGCCTGGTCCGTTTCGCTTAGCCCGATATAGAATGGCAGGCGAACGAGGCGATCGCTGATCGCTTCCGTCACTGGGCAATCGCCCTGGCGGCCGCCGAACTTTGTGCCCATCGCCGATAGGTGCAACGGAAGGTAGTGGAAAACAGCCAGGATCCCCTGGTCCCTCAGGCGGTCGATCAGTGTCTGGCGCGCGGCCAGCGATGGCATGAGCATGTAGAACATGTGATAAGGCTGCTCGCAGTTGGCGGGCACAGTCGGCAGGCCAATGTGGCGTCGGTCGGCCCAATCGCGCAAGTGCGCGGAGTAAAAGTCCCAGACGCGCCGGCGCTGGGCTTGAATATGCTCCCGGGCTTCGAACTGGGCCAACAGGAACGCCGCCAGCATGTCGGAGGGCAGGTAGCTGGAACCGACGTCAATCCATGAATATTTGTCAACTTGACCCCGGAACATCTGGCTGCGATTGGTGCCCTTTTCCCTGAGAATTTCGGCGCGCTCAATATAGCGGGGGTCGTTGATCAGCAAGGCGCCGCCTTCGCCGCAGGTAAAGTTCTTGGTTTCGTGAAAGCTCTGGGTGGCCAGGCAGCCAAACGTTCCCAGAAGGCGGCCTTTGTAGCGGCCGAGCAGCCCGTGGGCATTATCCTCCACCACGGGAATCCCGTGGCGTCCGGCGATATCGAGGATGGCGTCCATTTCGCAGCCCACACCCGCGTAATGCACCGGCACGATGGCTTTGGTGCGCGGCGTAATCAAGCTCTCCAAGAGCGCTTCATCCAGATTGAGCGTATCCGGGCGGATATCGATGAACACCGGGCGTGCGCCGCGGAGCACAAAGGCGTTGACGGTGGAAACGAAGGTGAATGACGGCACGATCACTTCATCGCCCGGTTGGATGTCGAGCAGCAGCGCCGCCATTTCCAGCGCGTGGGTGCAGGAGGTTGTCAGCAGCGCCTTGGCCACACCGAGCTCCTTTTCGAGGAAGGCGTGACAACGGCGGGTAAAGGCGCCGTCGCCCGAGATCTGACCTTTGGCAATGGCTTGTTCGATATACTGCCGTTCGTTACCGACAAAGCTCGGTTTATTGAAAGGAATATTGATCATGCTTGTTTGCCTTTGCGTGCAATCATCAGTAGCGATCCGCCGGCCGGCAGCGGCACATGCCACCGGATCAGAACACATTCCAAGTTCAGCGCCCATTCCAGCAGTCGGTTTTTCCAGGCCGGCAGGCGCAGCTCGGCCAGCAGATCCTGCTCGCCATCTGTCCGCTGCTTGGCCCGGCGCGCCAGCATCATGAGCGGCAGCAATAATGACACAAACGAGGTGCTTCTGACCATCCTAAAACCGGCGCGTTCCAGCTTGGCCCGCAGGTCGCCGGCCCGATAGCGCCGGACGTGGCGCGCCACCTCGTCGGCATAGCTCCACAGGAACGGATGCTGGGGAACGGTGATCAATATGCCGCCTCCGGGCCTGACGGCGCGATACATCTGGGCCAGGACCTGCTCGTCCGCGTCAATGTGCTCCAGCACGTCGAATGCGCCCAGCACATCGAATTCGTCTTCGAACATGATCCGTCGGGCATCCATCAGAAAAAGCGGGACGCCCGGCAGTCGCTGCGCGGCGCAGTCCAGTCCTTCGCTGAAAATCTCGCTGCCGCCGAGGGACAATTGCGGGAAGGCTTGGCGGATACCGTCCAGGACATACCCGGTCCCGCAGCCGATTTCCAGCAGCGACCGGGCATGCGGAAAATAGCGGGCCAGTGCCCAGACGATCAGCCGGTTGCGCGCCCTGAACCAGAAATGATTCGGCTCGAGCTTCGCCAGCTTCTCGAACGCGCGGGCCATATAGCGCACGTCACCCGGGTCGGGTGCGGGCGCCAGGGCGATATAGCCGTTGCGGGTTGGCGGCGTGTGGCCGCAAAGCGGACATTGCCAGGTGCTCAAGGTAAAGGGCGCGCTGCAAACCGAACAGATTTTCATGAGTCGTCAGGTGGTTGAATTGGCGCCGCGCCGGAACCAGTGAAACTTGGTCACCGCATTGTGCGTTGAAAAACCGATTCTTTCGGCCGTTTTGAGGCTGTTGGGATTGTTGATCGAAATGTGGGCGATGGCGAGTTTGCAGCCGCGTTTTTTGCCTTCGTCCGTAATTGACTGGAACAGAAAAACACCTGCGCCGGTGTTATGGTAGTCCTTATCCATGACGGCCAGCGTGATGTGATAGGCGTTTTGTTCAATCACTTTGGCCGCCGCAACGCCGATGATCCGGCCGTCGGGCTTGTCTTCCAGGACATAAAGCACTTCGCCCCCGGCCAGGCTGGCCTTGACCCAGCGGGCGTAACGTTCATCCGCCTTTTGCGCCGGCAGATTGGGGTCCAGATGAAAACGGTCGGTCGAAAATGCGCTGCGCGCGATGGCCTGCATCTGCGGCAGATCGGCGGCCTGCGCCGGGCGGAAGCGCATTTTCTGGAAGCGCGAGGTAATGAGCAGCTGAAAACGCACAAGGGGTACGCGCAATTCCACGATCGTCTCCACGGGATAAAATCCGTTGGCAGCCAGTGTCCGGGCCAGGGCGACGGCATCCGGCTTGATCCCGGTGACGACCAGGCATGATCTTTCGGCGGGCAGCTGCCTGAGCCAGTCGGCCAGGGGACGCTCGATCCGGTCCGACGTGGCGTTGTCCAATTTTAAATCGTAAAATGGAAATCCGTAAAGCTCACTATCCCAGGGGATTTGGGCAAAGACCAGCGGTCCTTTGGGTGGAGGATAGGATTGCCATGTCAGGTCGAATGTCATACATCACATTTTGCCGAACAGCGGATTCGGCGGCGAATATTTATCCTTTGGCGACTTCCTTGGCGTCGTTCTCAGTGGTCTGGCGCAAGACGTAGGTCGGGCGATCCATAAGCCGGAAATGCATCCGGGCGATATATTCGCCGATAATTCCCAGGGCAAAAAGCTGGGCGCCGGCAAAGATGGCGATAATGGATGCCAGGAAGGGGAAACCGGGTGCGCTGTAGCCCAGGGCCAGGTAACGGCCGACCACGTAAACCAGGATGCCGACGCCGAAGAGCATGAAAAAGAATCCCACCCAACTGGCCAGACGCAGGGGCAAAGTAGAGAATCCGGTAATAACGTCGAAACCATGCGCGAGCAGCTTGGGCAGCGAGTAGCTGGAAGGCCCGTGAGCGCGCGCGTCATGCCGGACGATGACGGAAGCGAAGCGCATGGTGCCCCAGGTAAGCAGGACGTCAATGGATACGAATGGCCCCTGGAAGGCGGCGAAAGCGTCGCGCAACTGGGTGCGAAAGGCGCGGAACGAATTGCCGATTTCGGCGGTATCCACTTGCATGGTCTTCAAGAGGCGCCTGACCAGCTTGGAAGCTGTGTCGCGCCGGATTCCTTGTTGAGGCTTCTCCGGCTGGCCGTAGACAACGTCGAATCCCTCCTCCAGCTTGGCGAGCAGTTTTGGAATTTCTTCCGGCGGGTTCTGGAGATCGGCGTCCAGCGTGACGATCACGTCATGCCGCGCCGCGCGGATGCCGCAGAGCAGGGCGTTATGCTGGCCGAAGTTGCGCATCAGGTTGATTCCCCGGATGCGCGGGTTGGCGCGGGCCATCTCCGCGATCAGCTCCCAACAGCGATCAGGACTGCCGTCGTTTACCAGGATGATTTCAAAGTCGCCCGCTTGTGCCGTGAACACGGCCATGAGTCGTTCCACCAGGAGCGGCAGGGATGCCTCGGAGCGATAGACCGGCACCACAATGCTGACGGATTCGGTTGCCATGTTTTTTGTTCCTGTCGTTTGTCCGGACAGCATGAAAATATAATTTCCGCAAGAAAACAGGCTTGATTCTATTGCAACAAAAGCAGTGACGCAATAAAAACCTGATTGGACAGCGGAGTCGCCGGCTTCCGTCTTCTAGCCGCGCCCTGCCATGGCAATGGTTGTGCCCGGAATCCAGCAGGCCAATCGGCCCATCCCGGCCGGCATGCGCAGAGCAAGCTTGTTCGCAATCAGCGCCAGGGGAAATGCATGTAAATATGGGACGGCGCTAATCGCGCTGAATCCGGCCGAGTCCAGCAGGCGCGGCAGCGTTTTTCGATCATAAAAAGCCACATGTTCCGGAATCTTGAACGAGGCCCATTTGCGCCCCATCAAAGGGAACCAAAGGCTGCCGATATTCGGCGTGGCCACGGCGACTATGCCGCCGGGTTTTAATTTGGCGCGGATGGCGCGCAGCAACTGAACGGGCTGGTAGACATGTTCAATGACATGCGCCAGGATGATGCAATCGTAGCGTTCGTTGGGAGGCAATTCGCCGATATCGCCCCGATAAATTGTGGCGCCGCAGGCGGCGGCCTGTTTGACCGCTTTCAGGGAGAAATCCGTGCCGGTGCGGTGCTGGAAATATGGGCGGGCCTCATCGAGCAAGTAGCCGTAGCCGCAGCCGATTTCGAGCAGCGCGCCCTGCAAGGGAAAAATGGCGTTCAGCTTTTTTAAAAACCGGCGAAAGGTCAAACGCAGGGCCGGCTCCTGAGCGGCATATGAATCGTAGCCTTGACCTTCGAAATAGTCGCCCTGCGCGTAGATCCTGGCCGCGCTTTCCGGCGCCAGGCGCGTGGCGCAATAATACAGGCCGCATTGCGCGCAGCGCGCCAGCTTGTAGGGGGCAAAGTCGAAGCGTGTGGGCCGGCTGTCGCCGGCGCCGCATAATGGACAGTCGGTCGTTTCCATCTGGATGTTGCCGGTCAGGCTCATTCAAGGCCCCCGCGGCGGCCAGCGTTTTCCCGCTCCTTGACGGAACTGCGGCGCGGATCGACGAGATAACTGGGGCGGCGTTTGACCTCCTCGTAAATGCGGGCGATATAGTTGCCCACGACGCCGATGCTGAGCATGATGATGCTGCCGAGGATCAGGACAAGCAGAATGACGGTGGCAAAGCCGTCAATGGCATGGCCGCTGAGTTTGTCGTAGAGCGCCTTCGCGCCCAGCGCCAGGCTGATGACCAGCGTCAAGGCGCCCGCCCAGCCCACGACCTGCAGCGGCAGGGAAGAGAAGCCCGAGATGATAGTGAGCGAATATTTAACCAGGCGCAGACGGGACCAGGCGCCGTCGCCGCCATGCCGCGGCGGCACCTCGAACGGGATGCGCGCGGAGGGGAAGTGCATCCAGGTGATCAGGCCCCGGAAAAATCGCCCCCGTTCCGGCAGGCGACAATAAGCCTCCACAACCTTGCGGTCCAGCAACTTGAAATCGGAATGATTCCGCAGGTCGAAGCCCGCCAGACGGTTGAAAAGCGCATAAAATCCCCCGGCCAGAAGACCCGCGAGCCAGGACTCGCGCCCGCGATCGATTTTGTAGGCCTCAACCACATCGACGCCATCCTGCCAGAGCTGAATCATCCGGGGCAGCAGGGCCGGAGGGTGTTGCAGATCGCTATCCATGACGATCACGGCGTCGCCGGCAGCCTGATCCAGGCCGGCATGGATGGCCGCTTCCTTGCCGAAGTTGCGCGTAAGCGCCAGTATCTGGACGGCCGGCTCGGTTTCCGCCAGGGATTGGACAATGCGCACCGTGTCGTCGTCCGACCCGTCATCCACCACGAGAATTTTGGCGTCAACCGTATTGCTCAAAGACTTGGCGGCCTCCACGATTTGCCGCATATTCGCGGCGATCGCTTGCGCTTCGTTTAAAACGGGAATGACGATGGTTACGGATTTCATGCCGGTTGTCTCCAAGTACGTGTGCGCGTTTTATCCCATTTTAAGTGATTATACCACCATCCGATTATGCGATCTCCAGTCAGCTGAGCGGATCGGCCATCATGAGTGCCGGGGAATTTACCGGCCCAGAACCCTGAAGATGCCCGCCGCTTAATCCCGCTGCCATATCACATTGCCTTTTTTGCGGTCGAAATGCAACACTGGCGAATAGGTTGTCCAGCCTTCGGGCGAGTCGTAACGCATAAAAAAATCGAATTGACCTGCGCCCGTGGCGTCGCGCCGGCCCTGGGGCGCGAAGCGGACACGGTCGATTACCCCGCCGTCGGCTAGGCGCACCATCAGATATTTTCCCTGCGCATAGGGTCCGAGCCGCCATTGCACGGCGCTTTTCTCGAATTGCAGGTCGATCTGCAAGGCGGCTTCACGTACGCGGGCGCGGTCCCGCGTTTGGGTTTGGGATTCAATCTGCGAATGGAATTCGGCCGTGATGTCTTCCATCCGGCGATCCGATTCGTTGTAGGCCCAGACCGACGCGTTGGAATACGCCTCGGCGGGGACCAGACCCAACCGGGTCTGGATTTCCAGGTCGGCCTGATCATCGATGACGATCGGCGCGGAACTTTTGCCGGCAATTTCGCGCTTGATGGCCGTCACGAAGCGCGCGACATGAAAGGGGGGACGGATGACGAAAATTCGGTCACTCGCCGAGGACCACAGGAATTGTCCCTGGATTTCATAGCGATCGATCCAAGATTGGGTGCGGCCTTGTTCCTGCCGCATCGCATGCGCGGCGGCCAGGCTAATCGCCAGCCACAATGCCAGGGCAATCCATGTCCGCCGGCGGCTTCCGTCACTCAGTCGGTCCATGACCAACACGCATACGGTGGTCATTCCCCACCAAGCTATAAGCAGGTAGCGGTTGGGGGAATCCAGGCCGGGAAACAGCGTCAATGGCGCCATGGGCCCCAGCACTGCGCCCAGGAATAAAAATGTAAATAAAATCTTGCGCCAGTTCCATCCAATGAGCCACACAATGCCGATCGATCCGCCGATCAGGAGGCTCCAGCCCAAGCCGCCGGCGCCCACCAGCATAATGGGAATGTTCAGTAATGACCGGCAAATGTGAGCGATATCCGGGACTCCGGCGTGCGCCTGGTAGCCCCCGATCAAAGTGTCGAGCATGAACCAGCGCCAAAGCGGATAGGCCGCCAGCACGAGCAAGAAAGGCAGGGCTTTTCGGCCGCGTTGTTTCCACGTGTTTTCCGGCAGGAACAGCAGGAGAATCGGCAGCGGCACGTAGATTTCCTTGGCCGTTACGGCAAGCAGGTAACCAACTCCACCGGCTACGGCGGGCCACCATGTTCCGTCCCGCAGCGCGCGCACAAATCCATAGGCGGCAATAAGTGCGAAAAGCAGGCCTTGGATATAATGGACCGTCATGAGTTCGTAGGCCACGTGCATTGCTGGCGCGCCCAACAGAAAAAGCAATGCGCCCAACCAAGCCCAAATCGGGCGAACCCATAAGCCCAGCAGGGTTCGGGTCATCCAGGCCGCCGCAAAAAGCGCCAGCAGTTGAACGGCATAAGCGCCACCCGGGTGTTCCATGCCGCAGCAAATATAGACCAGCCGGTAGAATAGGGCGCCCCAAGGCACCAGGCTGGCTTCCGAAAATGCCCGGCTGACTTCCGGCAGTGCAAAGTACTGCCAGATGTGCGTATGCCGGATCACAAACCAGAGATGCGCCGCATCGTCATAATGCCACCAGCTTGAACAAGCCGCTCCGTAAAGCAGCCAGGTTGCGACGACCAGGAACAATGAAGCAAGCAGCGTGTCCCACCGCCGATGCTCCTTGATCATGCACTGGGTTGTGTGACGATCGTTCATTTGCGGCGGTTATCGGACGGGATTGTTTACACATGGACATCAAACTTCAAGATTGCGCAGTTATACATGAAATAGGTGGCATGTCAACGCCGGAGCGCAATCCGAATTCATGGCCGCAAAAACAGGCGTATTGTAAGATAACGATGGATGGGAGGGGATATGCGGCAGTCGATAGAAGAGTTTTAGGTCCTGGTTTGGCCCGGGATTAAGGCTGTCCGCCTGTTCGGTCGCGCGCGACCCGGTAAATGTGCTTGCCGGCGTAGGAATAAATTCTTTCCAGCTTCGTCGCGCGATCAAGCACTTCTATTTGGTTGTCAGTGCAAAGCACGTAATCCACGTTCAGGGCGGCAAATCTGGGGTTGTCCGGGTGCAGGTTGACGGCAACTTGATCGTTGTGCGTCAGATTGATTTTAAAGTCGGCGGGCTCGGACGACGCCGCAAAGACGACGTGGGCGTAGCGGTTGTACGCGGTTCGGGCTTGTCCTTCCGGGTCCAGTTTGCGCCATAATCCCGCCTGGGTATAGGCGTGCACGCCGTTAAGGGCGTGCGCCCCGATCATGCGGAACAAATTCGGCAAGGCCGCGCCGCCGTAAGCCAGCCAAATTGGCTGATGCCCTTGCTGTTGCTCTTCCTGGTCGATTGACTTGATTTTTTGCGAGAGCGGGTTCTCCTGAATAAACTCCGCGCCACCGCGGGCCAGGGGATTAATGTCATAGGTGCAAACGATGGAGGCGATCATAATGGCGGGAATGACAAGGCGCGGCGCCAGGTAGAACAGGGGCGCCATGGCCATTGCCAAAAGACCGGCGCCCAATGCCATGCCAATGGAATAATCCGGGAAGTGACCGGAGACCTTGAAAGCCAAGGCCACGTGCCCCATGATCCAGAGCGTGCCGGCGATCCAGGGAGTGATGTAATCCTGTCGCGATGCCGGCGGCAATCGTCGCCGATGGCCAACATAGGCGGCTAATAAAAGCAGGTCCGCGATCCCTAGTCCGATCAGTGTCCGGAAGGGCGGGGCCCGTTCCATGAGTGTCCAGTGCGCCAATGGTTTTGCGAAACCAATCAGGTTCCAGATCAGCAGAAAGGCAATATAACCGGCAATCCCCAAAAGCAAGGCGTTGGGTCGTTTGCGGGTGCGCCACCAGTCACGGAGCATGGCGGCAAATACCAGGGGAAAGACCAGGAAGAAAGCCGGACCTTCGCACGGATTAAATTCACACCAGGCCACTGGTGGTTTGATGCTGATGACGTTGCCACGGAAAAGATGCGCGATTGTCTGGTCCCCGCCGGTCGACAAACGCCGGCCGGGATAATCACTGTGCCGGATGAGCGCAATCGTGTCAGCGTTGCTGTAGGTCACGTATGCCATGCTGCCGAGAATGCAGAGAAGGGCCAAAAGGGCGCATGTCCAGCGAATTGCACGGGGCCAACGGAAGATTTGCGGCAGCGCCGCCGCCGCTGCACGCGAAGGCGGCCTCATTTCGCCGGGCTGACCTTGAACATGGCTCGAGTTGACGCTGGCAGCGTTCCCGTTCCGGGTCAAAGCCATTCCAAAAAACACAAAAAAGATGCCGTAAAGCAAAACGACAAGATAGGGGAAATAATTGAAGGTCAATAAAAAC
>CAZTWL010000012.1:0-100559 GCA_964617825.1 uncultured Verrucomicrobiota bacterium | reverse complement strand
GTCACGAATCGAAAAATCCTCCGCAAAATGAAATGACATGGGCGGGTTCCTTTGTTTTGTGACTGGGATAATCGCTAGGTTCTATCGCTGCCGGTTGCAAATCGATCCTTACAGATGAAGGCTATATCGCGGCTTGGCAAAGTTCAATCGCAAATTGTCCCGCAACGGGGGCGGAGCAAAGCGGTTGAGCGTAGCCGTTCGCTGTTGACATGACACATAGCCTCAATGCCGCCAGCGTCTATGAAGCAATCTCAGTTTGATGGTAGCCGGCAAGGAAGAGCTGTTGATATAAGCCTCGGCGCCTGCGGGATCGCTTTGCATCCACTGGCGGGCAACTGTCTGAGCGGTGCGAATGCGCAGGTTGATATCCGTGATGCTCTCGGCCCAGCGCGCGGCCGTGGCGGGATCGTTGCCGGCCAGTCCTTCTGCCAGCGCCCGGGCGGCGTAGTCGATCTGCGCCGACTGGGGATACTGCGCGAGCCACTCGGAAGCCTGGGCCGGATTGTCTTTTACCCAGACTTTCATGATGCTTCCAAGCTTTTCTGTGCTGAGGTCGCCTGATGCAATCTGGGTGGTTACCCATTGCGCGGCCTGAACCGGATCGTCAATGCTCCATGTCGCCACCATTTGGCTGACGGCCTTGATCCGCTCTTCGGGATCGGTTATGTTCTTTACGATCCATTCCTGGGCTTTCTGGGGCTGATAGCGCGCCAGATTCTCTACCACGGCCTGGGAAAACAGGATGCGGTCGGCGCCGGCGGGCAATTGCTTATACATGTTTAAAAGTTCGGCCTCGTTCTGGGTGCCGGTCATTTCGGTCACCATTGAGCGGAGTGCTGTCCGTTTCATTTCGGAGTAGGGCAGAGTCCAGACCTGTGCCATGGCCTGGACGGGATCCTGTTTGAAGAGCGACTGGAAAAGCGTGGTTGTGCAACTCGCAAGTGTTTTACTGTCCAAAATTGGCGTCTCGCGCAGCCAGGCCAGGGCGCTCAGGGGATCGGAAGTCGACCAGGCATCGATAAGCGAACTTGCGGCCGCATTGCGCGTCTGTCGGCTTTCAATGGCGCTTGCAAAGGCGGCGGCGGCCTTGGGATCGGACGTGGCCCAGCTATCCATCACTCCAGTCATTAGGGCTGTGCGCATAGCCGCGCTGGAGAGCGCCAGGGCATAATCGGCGGCGGCCTTGGGGTTGGTCGCGGCCCAGCAAGTGGCCACTTCCCTCAGTAAGGTTATCATCTCGAGGCTCGGCGCCATGTTCCTGGCAAGATTCAGGCACGTCTGGAGTTCGGCGGCGGATAGCTGCTTGATCCGCTCTTTGCCGAATGCCGTCAGCGGGTCCGAGGCTGCAAGCGCTTTTTCGAAATCTTCCAGCGTTGCCTTGCTGGATTCCGACAGGGAATCCGGGTCCAGGGGCGTAATCTGCTGGGCGCTGTTCGCGGTGTCGGCAAACTTGCTGTCGCCTTTGCGCTGGCTGCCGTCGGGACCGGCAATGTCTTGCCCGTCATTCGCGTTGCGGTTGCGCGCCGGCCAGTCGCTGTTTTCCCGGTCAGCTTGTTCACCGGCACCGTCCACCTCCGGCAGTCCATCGGCCGACTCGCTTTCCAGCTCCCCGCCGCGAGTGCTATTGGTTCCCGATAAAAAATAAAGGCTGCCAGCGGCCACGATCGCCAGGATGGTCAGGACGAGGGCGATTTCGAGCCGGCTCAGGCTTTTTCCACGGCCTTTGAGTTTTCTGCTCTCATCCATTGCGATTGGCCTCCTTATCCTGTATCTGGAAGTTTAACCGCCGCTTGCGTGGATGTCCGCCCATACTTCTTTGTCAGCTCAATAATCTTTGTCCTCTCGCCGTCAAGACTTGTTCGATTACGGAACATCCAGTTTGACCGTCTTTCCGGCAGGAACATCGATGAGTTTTCCGCCCGCTTTAATGCTGACGGTGATGGCGCTTGGATTATAGGCGCTCTTTCGATTGGCAGCGATGACCATCCGGTTCCGGGCGGTCTCATAGTCGAACAGTTCGATGTTGGTGCAGTACCAGACATCCGGTTTGCCGGACAACGGTTTGAAAATCCGTTCCAGACTCGCCCAGTCTGCGACCGGCCTGTCGAATTCGTAGGTATGGCCCCAAATGTAAAAGACGCCCGAATAGCGTGTGTTGGCGTAAAGTCTTTCGAAGTTCTCGTGCACCGGATATGGGGTTTTGGAAAACATGTGACCGGTGGATGCCCAAGCCAGCGGCTCTTTGGCTGGAAAACAGGATGGACTGACTTCCGTTGTTCTTGAATAAACAATGCCCGTCTGGCGCAGGACCTTGATAACTTTCTCGTTATAAGTCCCGTAAGGATATGCCATGCCCCGGACAGGATATTCGACCAGCTCTTCGAGCGCTTGGCGGTCCTCAATGACTTCCAGGGCAATCTGGACTTCATCCAGTTTTGTCAGGCTGGGATGAGTTACCGAGTGGACCGCAACTTCATGTCCTTTGTAAAGCTCGGCGACTTCGCAGGCGTCGATTTTACCTGAATTGCCCGTCGCCGGCTTGCCGGTTCGGAGAAGCCAGCCGGAATTCAAATTGAATGTGCCCTTCAGTCCCCATTCATTGAATGCTTTTATAACGCGCCGGTCCTGGACGACGCCATCATCAAAGCTTGTTGTCACTGCCATTCTTTTCCCCGCCGGATAAGGCGGAATTTCCACGCTGCCCAATGCCATGGTTGCATTCATGATTTTATTTCCAGTTGTGTATTTTCCACCACAGAGTTTGCGCAATAATATGCGCTCATAATACATCGTTACCAAAATGACTCTTTGCGCCAGACGTTAGCCCAAAAAGGCGCAAGGATTGGTTGTCGGTTAATGTAAATCTTCCGAAGATCGTGTCCAAGCTTATTCCGCTGTATAATTGACGCTTCGATCGCCTTGTGGCATGTCCGCACAGTAATAATACAGGCTCGGCATCTGGAACAAAACTCAGGACCTGGGAAGTTAATTGCTAGACGTTATGCGTCGGTTGACACGAAGCGAGGGGTTGCCCGGTGGCGCCTGCCACGCGCCAGCGCCCTTCGGGCATATCGCCGAGAGTGAAGGGTCCGATGGATAGGCGCTGCAGATTCAGGACTGTCAGGTTTTCTTCGCGGCAGACTCGGCGAATCTGGTGCTTGCGCCCCTCGCGTAATTCAAAGCGCAGCATTCGCTCGCTCAGTCGGCGCACAATCATGGCCAGCAGCGGTTTGTTATCAAGGCGTCGCGGGCCGTTCAATCGTTTCAGTGCAAGGTCGCTGATCGGCCGATCAATTGTTACCTGGTAGACTTTGGTCCATTCGTGGCTGCCGGTAACCTTGCGGGCGAGGACGCCGTCGCTTGTCAACAACAACAATCCGCGGCTGTCTTGATCAAGGCGGCCGGCGACGGCCATGTGCCAGGGCTCGCGGCAGATACGCGCGACCACGGCTGGATCGGCGGCGCCATGCAGGCGTTCGGGCGTCAACAGCCGCCAGGCTGGAACTTGGTCGCCCTCCGGCTGGGTGCTGACGATGCCCAACGGCTTATGCAGCAGCACCGTGACTTTGTCCGCCATCCATTGCTCGCCGATCCCACTGATCTCAATCCGCGCCTTAGGATCGACTTTGACCCCTTGCTGGTCGATGACCTGCCCATCGACGCGTACGCTGCCGGCAGCGATCAGGCGCTCTGCCTCGCGTCGGGAGGAAAGGCCGCGATCGGCCATGATTTTGGCCAGACGGATGTGGGCCCGCCCGTTGGTCGTCCTTTGGGGTGTTTGGCGATCAGTTGTTATGATGTCTCACCCGTTGAATGCGGTTGTGAATAAAAGCAATCGGAACCTTGCTGTCGCGAATACTGTCATAAGACAAGCGATTGTCAATCATTAGCATCCTATAGGATGCTCAGGCTGAAGGCTGTGGGCTGTAGACCGCAGGTAAAATCGCGGAAAAAGCGAAAACGTTTCTCATGTTCCCATAAACTTGAGTTCCGGTTTTTGCCAATGTGTATCATTAACATCCCACAGGATGCTCAGGCCGCAGGCTGAGGACCGTGGACTGTAGGAAAACAGGCGGAAAAACAAGTAATAATCAGACAAACGCCAAAACCATAGTTCCGGTTTGGTGTATTTGCATTTTGCCTGTTCGAGCCTGTGGACTACAGTCTAGCCTACAGCCCTCGGCGTCCCTATGAAACGCCAGTGAATGTGTTTTATTGATTCCGACCAACAGCCTGCGGCCCAAATGCCTGCGGTCTCGGCGTCCTATGGGACGCCGTAGAGATGAGTTCAATAATCGAAAATCGCTCGCCATTGATGGAAGGTCCATCTACAATGCGGATATTGATGCCAAAAGGAGGATGCGAACGATTAGTCAAGATCAAGCCTAAGACCGGCGCACTCCGGATAATCATCGGGACTGAAATCGAAACTCTCCATTAAGCCGGTTGCATTGCCCGACTGCGGAGGGCAAATTTATCCTCGTTCCCTTGGATGGAATAATGAAACCGATCAGTAAATCATTCGTCGGGATATGGGAGAAGGTTAAGAAACATCCGAAAATAGGTTTGATTGTTTTAGCCTATGTTGCCTTCATCGCATTGGGAATGCCGGACGGTTTGTTGGGAGTGGCTTGGCCTTCGATCCGGACAAGTTTTGCCATCCCTCTGGATGCGGTCGGCCTGTTGCTTGCGGCTTCCGTGGCCGGTTACCTGGCCTCCAGCGTTTTGAGCGGACCATTGATTGCGCGGTTCGGCGTCGGCAACGTCCTGGCGGCGAGTTGTGCGCTGACCGGGGTGGGGCTGCTTGGTTACACCCTTGTCCCGACCTGGTGGATGATGGTTCTGCTTGGCGTGGTGGCAGGTTTGGGAGGTGGTGCGATTGATGCCGGACTCAACTCCTATGTGGCCGCGCATTTCGGCGAAGGATTGATGCAGTGGCTGCACGCGTGCTACGGGATTGGCGTTACGCTTGGGCCGATTATCATGACCCTTGCGTTAGCGGTTCTGAGTTCGTGGAAGGTGGGATACTGTGTTGTCGGTGGCTTTCAGCTCGCGCTGGCGGCCGGGTTTGCGCTGACCGTATCGATGTGGAATCGAACAGAAGCGCCTGCCGAGAGCGAGGCGCCCAAGCGCCTGACCGATTACAAAACGCCCCTGGGCGAGACGCTGTGCCAGCCCATGGTGTGGTTAAGCGCCTTGCTGTTTTTACTGTATACCGGCTCCGAAGTTACGCTGGGGACATGGGCTTACACTCTGCTCGTTGAGTCGCGCGGCATCCGCCCGGAAGTGGCCGGGCTGTGGGCGGGCAGCTATTGGGCCACCTTTACCGTGGGGCGGGTTGTGGCCGGCCTGTATGCCAAACGCCTGGGCGTCAATCTCCTGGTGCGGGGCAGCCTGGTCGCGGCCTTGATCGGCGTGGTATTGTTGTGGTGGAATCCTGCCAATGCGGCGAACCTGCTTGCCGTGGCCCTGGTCGGTTTTGCCGTTGCCCCCATCTTTGCAGCGCTGGTGTCGGGAACCAGCCGGCGCGTGGGGATGCGCTATGCCGCTAACACCATCGGCATTCAAATGGCTGCGGGCGGGTTAGGCTCGGCGCTCATCCCCGGTTTGGTCGGGGCTCTGGCCCGCCATATTTCGCTGGAGGTTGTCCCCGTTTGTCTGATGGCGCTGTTTGCCGGGTTGTTTGGGCTGTATGCTCTAGCCACGAAGTTGGGCTCGCAAGCACTGCGCTAATCGTTACGTTTTAGATCCCTGCCAATTCGTCTATCCGTGACAAAAATATTTACTCCACGGTGACGTTCACCGCATCGAACAGAATCGGCCCCTCAGGATAATTCAAAATCCCATCCATGGGCCAATCGACCGCGAAAAAGAACGTATATAAACCAGGCGTTAGTCCGCTGATATTCAAAACTTCGGTGGCCGGCAGATTGCACAAGGCTCCTTGCCAGGCCGGCCGCCAAGCGCCTTCCTGCATCCACCCTGTTGCGGTATCCAGATAAAACCAGGCCGATCCGCTGTTGGCAATGACCCACCAGTCTGTTTCAACGCCGTTATATTCGCCCGGATCGATCTGGACGGCGACAGATAGAGTGTTCGCGCGGTTAACGCTTAACTCGTCGGCATAGCCATTAGCCTTAATTACCGGGCCAATAACGTGGTCGATTAATCCGCAATACCCGCTGTCGCTGTTGCTGAAAGAGCTCGTGCCATTGCTGTTGGACGCCTTCACCCAATAGTAATACATGATGTCAGGTGTCGCGTTGGTGTCGGCAAAACTGCTTCCGGTCGGATCAGGGCTGGAGATTTTAGCTGCCGAGGAGGAGTTGTTGCTCGTATGGCGCCAGACCTCGTATGCCGTTGCGCCCGTCACGGCGCTCCAGGACAACTGTACCTTGTTGGAGAAGGTCCCGTCGCTGGCCGCCACGCCCGCAGGCGCGGGCAGGTTAATGTCCGAATCCGACCAGCCCGCCAGCCGTGCCAGCATCCACCAGACGGCCCGCCCTTTCAGGTTGCAGTTCACCGGCTTGGAATGGGCGCAATCGCAAGCTGCGCAAAGGAGGTCGGTGGGATGCGCGGCCTGCCACTCATCCGCCCAGTTTCCGCCGGAATAATTGCAGCCGTCGTCGGCATTCCTGCTCAAAAACTCGGCGCCGTCAGGATCGTAGCTTTCGATATCGGCGAAATCGAAGAGCGTCTTGTTATTGGCGCGGCAGAATTGACGGATCAGTTCGTTCATTTGATTCAAATTGCCGCTCACGCCGGACCCGTCGAGATGGCCGGTCATATAAATGAACTTGATATTGGGCCACAACTGCTCCAATTCGTTCATGGCTTGGAGATAAGTATTGATGCCCTCAGCAGTGTTGCCGGAGACCCCGCCGCACCACGACCACATGACCATATTACGGTCATTGTTGGGCAGATTGAGCATTTCCACGGTTGTGTCGCGCCAAGTCAAATCGCCGCCGGATCCCAGGTCGCCGGAGGCCCAGTAATCGTTAAGGAACATGCCCGGCGCCAGCCCCGAGGACGACGATGTGTAATCGTAAGGCGAACCCAGTTGGGATAAGGTGGCAATGCCGGTTACGAGTTGGCTGCCGTGCGAAGTGTGCCCGTAGCCGATACGGAATTGCGACTTGGCCTGTTGAATCCACGTTGCCGGAACTTTCGAGATATCCGTGCATTTGTGGTTGATAATCAGTCCCTGCGCCTGCCCGGCATTCACCGATACGCCGTAGGCAATGGCTGCGTTCATAAGCAGGACGGCCACGTGCTGGAATATGCCGCTGAATTTCATCCGTTTTCTCCTTTTCATTGGCGTCCCATAGGGCCGCCGAGGGCTGAAGATTGTAGGCTGTAGTCCGTAGGTTCGAACAGGCAAAATGCAGATACACAAAACCGGAACTATGGTTTTTGCATCTGGCTGATTATTGCTCGTTTTTCGCCCGTTTTCCTACAGTCCACGGTCCATAGTCTACGGTCTGAGCATCCTCTGGGATGCTAATGTCTCCTTTTGTCGTTTTTGGGAACGAATATGCCTCTGTGATTTGCTTGTCGGCCAAATCTGCACCGTGGAGATCCAGCCGCGTTGGATCTCCAGAAAAAACTGGCTCCATGCCCCCGATTCCGTCTTTCGACGAAGCGCGAGCCTACAGCGTCAGCGTCCTCATGTTCGAGGGGACGATGATGTGTCCGCAATCATCGCAGCAATACACGCCCGCAGCCTTTGTGACCGATGTTTTAAACTGGGGGTCTTCGACGTGTTTTAGTTTCACCGAATTACAGGCGGGGCACCGGCGCTGTGTCTTGCGTTCGGCCTCGGCCGTGTACCATTTCTCAGTTATTTCGCAGGCTTTCTCGTACTGATCGTCATCCACCGTGATTTCGACAACATCCAGGTCAAACTCGTCTTTCTTGGCCCGCGTTTCGCAGGTAATCCCTTCGGCCTTCAACATGTCCACGACGAGTTGCGCCGTCTCCCGATCGAGTTCTGCGAGAGTATTCATAAGTTCAGGGCTCCGTGTGTCCGATGCGGTTGTAGCGGCTGACGGCGAAAGTTACGGCTTTTCACCGCGTTACATAGGCTGGAATGATACCGGATTGGGTCAAAATATCAAATTGGAAATAGGGCAGGATGGGGCAGGAAAGTGTGTGTCAATGAAACCCTGTCGCCCTCTTGAAGACGAAGAATTCGTTAATCTTTATTCTAAGTGCAGACCCTGCGAGCCGCGGATATTCGGAACGATGCTTGTCCCGGATATCAATCATGGTAAAATATCCATTACCCCAACCGATTTGGCGTGCTTATCGCAAAAACCTCCGCCGTAGAGCGGTCCATTGGCAGGGAGAGATATGAGCAAAAATCAATGCAGTCGCAATAAAGCACTCCGCGAACTGGCGAACATCGGGAAGACGCGCGAAATGGAGCAGGCCCTGTCCGAATTGCAGGCCAAGTTCGCGGCTTGGCGCTCCGGCCTCCTTTCTTGCTTCGAACTCAATAACCTCATCCATGAATACCACGATCGCACGGCGCGAAGCATCTGGAAGCGCTACTCCTGTTGCATGCCGGAGCAGCTTGTTCCGATTCTTGTGGCCGAAGGCATTCTGAAGGAATCGGACCTTCCACCCGATGCTCTTGGAGGAATTCCGGCAAGTCATCGATAATTGGAGGAAAGAAAGCCAGAGGGGAAAGTTCCTGCTAGCGGGCTTGCAACGCTGGTGAGGTCGGATCCCGATAACGGACAAGCGCGCGGGTGAAATTGTGAATATTCTGGAGCTATTTGCCCTGCTGGATGCGGGCCTGGCAAGCTGGGTCGATGATCTTATTGCTTGTTTATAGGGCTTTCGATTTGCTTGATAGATCCCTGACCCCGCGGCGCGTTATCTCGTCTTTACGCACGATCTTGGCTTCAGCGCCATCCTCGCCGCCACAGATACTGACGCTCCCAGCGTGATTCAGATCAGAGCCCAGGATGTTACTCCGGACCATTGTGGAAACCTGTTGGACCGGGCACGCATCCGCCTGCTTCCTCTACAACCATGAGAATGTTCATTTGTCCCGGGCTTTAACGGACCGCTTTTGTTAAATACTTGGAATATTTTGGCAGGTCGCAAGCGGTGCACTTTTCAGTCTCCAGGAGTTTATCAAGATATTCCTGGACCACGGCAATAAAGGCGGCGTGGCTCCAAGTCAGGGGAGAAACGGAGAGCGGTTCATTATTATGGGGATTTACCTGCTCCGCCAGGACGCCGCTGGGCAGCGCGTGATCCGCGACCCATCGCATGAGTTCCATGGCTTTATCCAGCTCTTTTTTATTTTTCGCAGCGGCGATATAATACTGCGCCAGCCAGAGCGTCGTGATAAACCATGGATTGCCGGGCACATCGCTGCTAACGCGGTGGTAAGGATCATTTTCATAGCGCGCCAGGCCCCCGACTTTCGTCCGGCACCATAATTTCTCATGGATCTGCCGCATCGTGCCGCGGACCTTTTCGTCATCGGGGCTGTAGGCGCCGAAGGCAAATATCCCGTAAAGGCTGGCGTCAACCGCCGCGTCAACTTCCTTTGTGCCGTCTTTCCGGAAGTTCACCATCCGGGCAAAACGTCCTTCTTCTTCCAGGTAAAGATGCTTGTCCATGCCCCGGCGCAACATCAAGGCGCCTTCGCGATATTCACGGGCCAGTTCAATTTCCCCGAACGCCTCGGTAAAATTGGCCGCGGCCGTCAATCCTCCGTAAACCGCCGCGGTCGTAAAGGTGAGGATGCCCTGCCGTTCTTCCCAAAGGTCATAGCTTGGCAGCGGAAGGCCCGTCTGCGCATCCAGGTAATCCATCATGAAATCGGCGGCGGTTTTGATCAAGGGCTTGTAGAGTGGCTTGATAAATTCGATGTCCCTGCACTTCTCGTAATGCCTCCATAACGCCCAGATGACCAGGGCGGTTTCATCCTCCTGGATAGGCAGCTGGTATTTTTTGTCTTTTTGCCAGGGATGCCAGGAGCTGGCCAGCGATCCCGACGGGGTGTATTTATGGAGAAAATACCCGCCTTTTTCAATGAGCTTCGCGCAAAGGCTGAAAAATTTGTCCGTTATGCCGGAATACCCGGCCAGGTCCAGGGCGTAGGCAATCAGGGCGGCGTCGCGCGTCCACATATAGCTGTAGGTGTCACGGTTAAAATTAACCGCATCTGAATCGTTGGCCGCGGTAATGCTCCCGCAATTATCGATCTGGGTGCGGCAGATCAAAAGGCTTTTTTTATAAAGCTGCGCGATATCCGCGGGCAACAGGCTGTAATTTAATCCATCCTTGTCGGCCCAGAGCTTCCAATAATCCACCGTGCGCCTGAAGATCGTTTCAGGATGAATTTTGGCAACATGGCCATGGAGGGTCGCGACCTCTTCCCAGTTCTTACCGGCGCATATCCAGTAATAGCAGACATCCTTTTCTCCGCCTTTCAGCCGCAGCGGAATCCCGATGACGGAATCAACGTCCCCCTGCGCGATCGGATTCCCGCCTAACAACCCATCCTCCGCGTCTTTCCATGTGCCCTGCTCATGCGTTCTTCCTTTGTTCCCGGTGGCGAACAAGTCAACCCCGTATTTCTTGTTGGCGAAAATACCGGTTAAAAAATGGCGTTCTCCCTTGTAGTGGAGAAGCCCCTTCACTTCGGGCCGGTAGGCGGCCGTATCACCGATTTCATTGCCTGAAATCCGGAAATCGCCGGCAAGGAACAAACGAATATCCTTGTCTTCACCAGACAGGTTTTCGACGGTTAATTTTTTTAAATAAATATTTTCATGAAAATCCACGAGGTCGTTTGCCGTGATGCGTATTTTAAACCCATCATGGATAAGCTCGACTTTCGTTACCAGGGAATTATCCAGATAATCCCTCCTGATCCGCCAGCCACTCCCGACCCAGCTGAAAGCGCCATTGACCCAGACGCCGAAACGAAACGGCTCGTCCTTAACATGGTTTTCTTCCCCGACATGCGGGAAATAAAATTCCCGCAAATTGTAATCCTTGTCAAACGCGACGAGCATATTTCCGTTTCCAACAGGAATATCCCTGGGCATAACGCGCCTCCTTCCCTGATATTAAAACTGCCTGGCGAGGTCCTCGGCTTTAACCTGCGCCTCCTTAAGCATCTGCGCCTGAACGGCCTCTCCCATATCCATCGGCTGGGCTATAATGAACTGAATGTCCTTGATCCCCACATACCCGAAGATGGCGCGCAGATAAGGCTCCTGATGGTCAAAAGCGCGGAATTCAGGCAAGTTGTAATTCCCTCCCCTGGAAGTGATCACCGCCATCCTACGGTTTTTTACCAGGCCTTCCACGCCGGTTTCGGTATATTTAAAGAGGTATTTCGGCTGCACGATAACATCCAGGTAATGTTTTAATACATAAGGGATGGAAAAATTCCACATGGGCGTGCTCACCAGATAGGCATCGGCGGAAAGGAATCTTTCCATGTGCCGGATGATATCCTGCCAGGCCGCCCTAAACTGTCCCGACAGCTCCCTGCCTCCCAGAAGCATGTACTTGCCGTCAACCCGTTTTACGGTCAAGCCGGGCAGCTCCTCCTTGGAAAGGTCCAATTCTTCAACCACCCAGTCAGAATGGCTGTTGATAAACGCCTCCAGAAAAGACTCGCTTACTTTCAGGGTCCTTGATTCTTCGGCTCGGGGCGTTGCGACAATATGAAACAGTTTTTTCATGCGGACCTCCTATTTTTTTAATGCTAATAGAAACAGGGGCAAATATCAAATAAATACATTCTAACTTAAAGACATGCCGTTGAATTTCTGGTGGCGATGTGGGAAAAACATGGATCCATAGCACAATTTATAGGTTAATATCACCGGCGTCCCATAGGGACTCCGAGGGCTGTAGACTATAGGTTGTAGTCCGTAGGTTCGAACGGGCAAAATGCAAATACACCAAAACGGAACTATGGTTTTTGGCGTTTGTCTGATTATTACATGTTTTTGCGCCTGTTTTCCTAAGGTCCACAGCCCTCAGCCTACAGCCTGTAGCATCCTGTGTAGAAGACTAAGGGTCACGCCCTCGACAAACGATAAATAGCAACAAACATTATTGGGATCGGGGCACAGATTAATCAACGAATATGGAATTGACCTTCCCCCTTTGGCTTGAACATTATCAAAGAAAGTCATGGCCGGTTTTTGACTGCATTATTCCCAATATCTTGTCATGGCAACTTGTGTCATATATAGCGTGAGACAGAGGGAAGATTTCTCGACTCAAATCCCCGCATCCCCGACCAAATCCATCGCCCTGCATTTCAGCGCCTTGGCCACTTTGACCAAGCTTTCAATCGTAATGTTCTGTTCGCCCCGCTCGACGAGGCCGATGTAGTTCCGGTGGACTTTTGCATATTCCGCCAGTTTTTCTTGGGATAGTTTTCGAGCTTTGCGACGACATCGAATGGCGTCTGGCGACCCCTGCGGATATTACTCAGAGTCGTGATCTGGCATGTCCTGTCACTATAGGTGGTGTGGCGCGCCCGGCAGGATTTGAACCTGCAGCCTTCTGATCCGAAGTCAGATGCTCTGTCCAGTTGAGCTACGGGCGCGAAAGAAAGCAATCGTCAATGGAAACGGGGCGATGGTCAATGAAAAAATACTAAAAAATATTCGTCCCATAGGGCCGCTGAGGGCTGAAGACTGTAGGTTGTTCGTCTGGTTGCTTTCTTGGTTGTTCTTGGCGGCTTTCGGCGGTTCAACACGTTATTCGTCCGAACCCGGCGTCCGGCGAGATTCCTTCTTGCGGGTCTGGAGATGTTTGCCTTCCAGCATTCGATTCTTTTGACGGCGGGAACGGCGTCGTTTCTGGCGGCGGATTTTTTCGATTGTCTGCTGCCGGGCGGTTTGCATGCCGCGTTGACGCGCTTCCAGCCGGTCGCATAGTTCGCGTCGGGCCAGAAACCGGTTCTGTTCCCGGAACCGCGTCTGGCCGCATTTGACTTCCAGTCCGGTGGGGTTGTGGCGCAAATAGACGCAGGACGAAGTCTTGTTCACCTTTTGGCCACCTTTGCCGGAACCGAGGATGAACTTTTCCTCCAGATCCGGCTCCCGGATGCCGAGGGTCAGCATACGCGCCGTTAGCGCATCCTTTTTTGTTTGACTGACGGGTGATTCATTCATAAGTTACGGCCATGGCTTGAATTCGGTCGTTTCTATCATACCCAGAGCAAATTGGCAGCATCCAATTTATATGGCGCAAAACCAATCACTGACGACGTCCGACAAGATACGGGCTTTCCCCTGGTATTTCGGCGGCCAAGCCAGCAATTTTGTATTCATTATTCTGACTTGGTTTGGCGGAATTCTGCCTCTGTTTCTCAATGCGCTGGGGTTCAGTAAGACCCAGATTGGCGTTATTCTGTCGTTGCCGTTTTTTTTCTCGCTGTTTGCGCTGCTGTTTTCGGGATGGGCGGTGAGTTGGGGCGTCAAGCGGATTTTCCTCTGGGGTTTCGGCACGCGCACGATTTTCACGGTGCTGCTGGGCGCGGCGCCTTGGGTTCTGGTCCGGTATGGGGTGAATGCGGCGTTCTTCTGGGTGTTCTGGGTAACGGTAGCGTTTTCGTTTTGCCGTGCGGTGGGCGATACCGGGTTTTTCCCGTGGGCGCGCGATATCATTCCCAACCATTTGCGCGGCAAAACAGATGCGGTCAATGCCATCATATGCGGGATATGCAGCTTGATTACGGTTTGGGGTGCGTCCCTGATTCTAAAACATGTCCAGGGGCTGAATGGCTACAGCCTGCTGGTTTTCATAAGTATTCCGTTTGCCGTGATATCGTTTTTTGCCTTTCTCATGATTCCTGGCGGGCGGCCGGTGCGCGCGGAAGTGCGTTCCATGGGGTGGGGCCGCAATTTCCTTGCGGTCATGCAAGACCGTAATTTCTTGCTTTATGAGGGCGGGATTGGGCTGTTCTCCCTGGCCGTGTTCGGCTTGTCTTTCTTGCCGCTCTATATGCAGGATCAGGTGGGCTTGCGCGCCGACCAAGTGCTGTTGCTCAGTGTTGTTTTCTGGTTGGGGGTCCTGGCCTCCAGTTACCTGTGGGGCTGGAGCGGGGACCGGTTCGGAAGCAAACCGGTGCTTTTGACCGGACTTGTCCTGGTCGTTTTGTTCCCCATTATTGTCTTTTTGTTGCCGCGGGCCGCCGCCTGGAGCCTGACGGCTGCCATGGTGTCGTATGGCTATTATGGAATCGCCGTCCAGGGCTACAATGCCGGTGTCGGGCGCTATTTGTTTGTCGGGGCAGTCCCGCACGATAGCAATAATGCCATCTATTACTCGGTGCATTATGCTTTTTCCGGACTATGCGCCGCCGTGGCGCCCTTGGGCGCAGGTTGGCTTCTGGACCAATGCCGCAACGTGTCGTTTACCTGGCGCTTTGTGCATGTGGACCAGTTTTCGCCGCTTTTCGGATTCAGTCTGTTGTTTATGATTGGGGCGGCCTTTTTTTACAGTCGTATACGCAAGGACGGGCTCGTGCGGCCGGGCGAGTTCATGTCCATGTTCATCCAGGGCAATCCGCTGATGGCCTTTAATTCGATGATCCGTTACCGGTTTGCCGATAATGAAGCCGAGCGGCTTTCCACGACGCGGAGCATGGGCGATGCCGAAAATCCCTTGAGCGTGGCCGAACTGCTGGAAGCGGTTACCGATCCCAGTTTCAACGTGCGCTACGAGGCGATTGTGGCGATGGTACGCATGCCGCCGCACGAAACGTTGACCAAGGCCCTCATTGCCATCCTGGCAAGCCAGGAGCCCGATTTAAGCGTGGCGGCCGGCTGGGCCCTGGGCCGGATTGGCGACAAGCGCGCGATCCCGGCGTTGCGCCAGGCTTTGCATTCCGAATATGCGCTGTTGCGTTCGCGCAGCGCGCGTTCTCTGGCCGACTTGGGCGACAGCGAGTCGGTGCCGTTGCTGTGCGATCTGCTGAAAAACGAAAAACACGACGGCATCCGGGTGGCCTATGCCTCGGCCCTGGGCGTTTTACGGGCCAGGCATACTCTGGATGATCTTGTGGCTTTGTTGCGCCGGGTATCGGGCGATAGCCGGCGCGGCGAAACGGCCCTGGCCATCGCGCGGATCATCGGCGATGAAAGCTATTTTGTCCGCATCTGGCGCGCGACCCGCTCGGATTTCGGCACTGGCTGTGCCCAGGCCCTTACGAATCTACGCAAGCGCATGGCGAGCGAATGGCCCTATTCGGCGCAGCGCGACGAAACGCTGGATAAGGCGGAGCAATCTTTAGCGGCCCAGGACCTTGATGTCGGCGCCGAGAATCTTGGTCGCTTGATTCGCTATGTGCCTCTCGATCAATTGTCGCCGCCCCTGGCTGCGGTGCTGGTCGAGTGCGGTTGCCAGCTCGAGCAATCGGGCGCCGCGCGCAAGGAATATGTGCTTCTGACTTTGAATATCCTGCATAAGGCCTTGGCGATCATGCGGGAGCAGCGGGAAAAGATGGATGATGACAAATAAAAAATATCGTGGAGGAGACTGACCATGCAGATCAAGGACGGGCAGAAGATTGTGTTCATCGGCGACAGCATTACCGATTGCGGACGGCGCGACAGCCAGCGGCCGCTGGGCAACGGCTACGTAAAGCTTTTTGCCGACTTGTCGATCGTCCGGGAACCGGCCAGGAAGCTTATAATCGTCAATAAGGGCATCAGCGGCGACAACGTGGTGGGGATGCTCAATCGCTGGACAGATGACGTCCTGCGTAATCGGCCTGACTGGCTTTCGATCAAGATAGGTATCAACGATCTCCACGGCTATTTGTTCGGCAATCGCAAGGATTTGGCGCCGCAGCCGTTCGAGGCCGCCTACCGCGAGATCCTGGAGCGTACGCAGAAGGACTTCCCGAAATGCCGGATCCTGCTGATCGATCCGTTTTATATCAGCCGCGATGCCGCGCCCAACAGTCATCGCAAGCAGGTTTTGGACGCGATTCCGGACTACCTATCCGTTGTGGAACGGCTTAGTCGCGCCTTCAAGACGCGGCATATCAAGACCCACGAGCTGTTTGGGCGCCTGTTGAAATACCACGAGCCCGATACGTTTTGCGCCGAGCCGGTGCATCCGAATCCAACCGGCCATCTGGCCATTGCCGAGGCGGTTTACGCGGCCTTGAGCTGATGCATGCGCTTAACAGGTGTGGACTGTCAGGTTGTTTTGGCTGTTTGCCATATCAATGTTAAGGAAATTCAAGGTTCTATAGCCTCGCCGGTAACGGGTGTAAGACAAAAATATTCGTTGGTTTATTTTGGGTTGGTTGGTGCAGCCGTGCGGCGTGCATTTCGTTCGATAATTTCGGCCGATTTTGGCGCATCTGACGGCTTGTCGCGTTTGCGCGGATACATATCCAGCGCGGCACGCGGCGCGCCGCCATCTGCGCCAAACTTGCCCTAAATTATCGAATCCGTCAGGTGGCGGATGCCGAAATGCACGCCGCGGACTCCATCGCGCCCGCAGCCTAGGCGCGATATCCGAATGCTTGGCTGTTTGCCATATCGATGTTAAGGCAATTCAAGATTCTGTAGCCTCGCCGGCCACGGCACGCCTGCTTTCGGCGGATGCGGTGTTAAAGTCAGGGCCTGATTCGGCTTGACGGCGTCTGCGCAGGTTCTTAATGTACGCTGCATGCAAAAATGGAACTATATTCGGCGGGTGGGTGTGGCGGGGCTTTTGCTTTTTGCGCTGGCCGGCGTGGGCCTGACAGAGGAAGCGGCCAAGTCCGCCGGCAAGAACGAGACCAATCGCGCCCGGCATGACTTGAGCTGGTGGGAGCACTATCGGCCGGCCGAAGCCACCCCGGATACGCAGTTGGCTTGGATCAATGAGCTCAAGGCCGGGGGCCATACGATCCGGGCTTCGAAGGCCTGTCTGGCGCTGGTGAATGCCTGGCCGGAATCCCCGCAGGCGCCGGTGGCGCAATTGACTTATTGCCGCCTGCTGGAACAGCGCGGCAAGCCTGCCAAGGCTTTTGATGAATACCAGTTCCTGGTGCAGGCCTATGCCGGTTTCTTCCCGTATGACGAGGTCATGGAACGCATGTATTCCATTGCCGATGGCATAGCCACGCGCGATCGATATTTTCTTTTTTTCAAGTTCAAGACGCCGGAAGAGGCCATTCCGCTCTTCGAGAAGCTGATCCGGGACGGCACCCAGTGGAAGCGGGCGTCCGAGTTGCAGTTCCGCATCGCGCGGATTTACGAAAAGACCAAGCAATATGATATGGCCGTGGAAGCCTACGGAATTTACCATCAGCGCTATCCCGTCAGCCCTCTGGCCGAGCAGGCTTTATTCAGCCAGGGACGCTGTTGCTATGAATATTCCCGTGAAAATCCCGTGGCCCTGGATTTGCGCGAGAATGCCGTGGCGGTGTTGCAGGGGTTTCTGGATTGGTATCCCTACAGCGACATGGCTGCGGACGCTAGGACCTATTTGGATGAACTCCAGCGTGATTTAGCCGGCGGCCTTTATAGTCAGGCGGAACTCTATGAAAAAACCGCGCGGTTTAACAGCGACCAGCCGGTGCGGAATGACAGCCTGGTTGCGGCCCGGATCGGGTACGAGCGGGTGATTGACGAATTTCCCAGTTCGACGTGGGCGGAACAGGCTCATGTGCGTATTGCGGAGATCAATCGAAAACTGGGGAAATAGCCATGATTTACAAAAGGATGGCAATGCTGCTGGGAATGGCGCTTGGTCTGCTGGCCATGACGGGGTGTGTGGGATACCGTTTAGGCAGCACTCTCCCGCCGGATGTGAAGTCCATTTATGTGCAGCTTTTTATCAATAAGTGCAACGAGCCCCTGCTGGAAATCGATACCACCAATGCGACAAAAGCCGAGTTCCAGAAGGATGGCACGCTGCGCATCGCGCCCAAGGGCGAGGCCGATGTGCTCCTCGAAACCACATTGAATGCCCTGACGCTGACGCCGTTGCGTTATGACCAGACCGTGGACAAGGTCAAGCCGAACGAATACCGGCTGACTTTGAAAGTGTCATTTGTCCTTAGGCGCGCCAAGACGAGGGAGATCATGAACGAGGCCGCGGTCATTGGGGAATCCACGTTCGTCTATCTGGGCAATCTCAACAGCTGCAAGCGCGCGGCCATTCCGGCCGCATCGGAAGACCTTGCCAAGCGGATTGTCGAAAAAGTTGTCGAAACCTGGTGAGGTGTCCGGGGGAACGGGAAAAACGACAAACACCGGTCGGCAGATGACATACGGGAGCAAGCAAGATACGGGCAATGCAGGCTGACCGCCGGTTTTGGGTGCTATCTGTCCTCAGGCCTTTGGCTGTGCCAGGGCGGCAAGCTTGGCAGAGGCGCGCCGTTTCCGGCGAATGGCCGTGTTTTTCTTGATAATGCCCTTGATGGCAGCCTTATCCAGAATCGAGCAGTAAGCGCTGAACGCTTTGCGGACTTTGGCCTCGTCCTTGGCTTCGCATACTTCGAAAAGCTGGCGACGCAGGGTGGTAATTTTGGATTTGGCGGCCTTGTTTTTCTGGCGCGCTTTTTCCGAAACGCGCATCCGCTTAACTGCACTGTGAATATTCGGCATAATATAAACTCCCTGCTCTTATCCGGATCTGCGGATATTTAATTCGTTGCAATGGGCGATAATTTGAAACATTGCCTTGGGGAAGTCAAGCGCGGATTTGAGATTATGTGGAAATTAAAATTAGGCGCTTGTTTCCGGTTTTGCATCGGCCTGTTGTTAATTCCCTGTGGCATTGCCATGACGCGCACGGTGGTGGCGGGCATCGGCGATTCGGCTGCCTTGTCCCTGACGGGCGGCGCACGGCCGTTCCTGATGGTTGCTGCCGGCGTGGTGGCGGCCGTTCTCTCGTTCTGGGCCCTGCCGGTGCCGTTGCGGCTTTATGTGCTGGCGCATGAACTGACGCATGCGCTCTGGGGCGCGCTCCTCGGGGCGCGAGTTTCGGGCATTCGGGTGTCGGCGCGCGGCGGTTATGTGAAATTGTCGCAAAGCAACTGGATCGTTGCCCTGGCCCCGTATTTTTTCCCACTCTATACTTTTGTCGTCATCCTGGCGTATTACATCCTGATGATTTTTTTCGATCTGCGGCCCTATGCCCTGGTTTGGCTGGGCCTGATCGGATTCACGCTGGGTTTTCATTGCGTTTTCACGATCTATGCCCTGGCGCAGGACCAGAAGGATGTGCGCGATTATGGCCGGCTGTTTTCATTCGGCATGATTTACCTCATTAATATGCTGGGTATCTGCCTGGTCCTGCTGATCGTGGCGCCCCTGACTTTACCGGACTTGATCCGGAGATTGGCCGATGACCAGGTGGTTGTCTGGAGTTTCTGCGGTCGCATGTTGCTGGCGGTGGAAACGTGGGTCCGGGGACAGGGGCCTGGGACATAATCGATGGCCAATGTTAATGCAAGGCGAATTCAAAGCATAGTAGCCGTGCGCGTCAGGGCGTGGAGTCCGGCCGGCGACCATCAGATAGTCGCGGCCTATGACGAGGTAAATTGATCCCAGCCGCTGGGAATGGTTACTTCCCGGCATCCGGCTGCGGCATATCCTTCCACAAGACGTCGAGCGCGTAGTATTGGCGCGCGGTGGAACTGAAAAGGTGCACGACCACGTCGACATAATCGGCCACAATCCACCCACTATCCGGCGTCCCGGATTTGCGGTAGCAGGGCAAGTCAAGGGCCTTCATTCGCAGGTGGATTTCATTGAAAAGGGCCTTCAGGTGCGGTGTGTTCATCCCGGTGGCCAGAACATGGAAATCCGTGATGGTCGAATGGGTGCGCACGTCATAGATCTTGATGTCAACGGCCTTTTTTTCGGATAGTCCCTCGGCGATGAGCTTGGCAAGTTCTTTTGATTCGAGCATGGAACGATTCATAAATTTGTTTACCCCAAATGATAGAGCCCATGCTCCGCTATGTACATATCCACGGCATCCGGAACAAGATAACGGATGTTCATGCCTTCGGCAACGCGATAACGAATATCCGAGGCGGATATATCCACCTGGTGGCCGATGGCCACGTTGGCCAGCAATTCCTTGGCCAGATCCGGCGGTAGTTGCAACGTCTTTTCCGTCATGGACTTGATGTCGAATCCCGGCCGGGCAATGGTTACAAATCGGCAGAGCCGGAGCAATTCCTGGGCGTCCTTCCAGAGATGGAGTTCCGGCAGCGTGTCGGAGCCGATGATAAAGTCCAATTCGTCATCCGGGTAACGCTTGATCAGGGCGCGTACGGTGTCGATGGAGTAGGTGGTGCCGCCGCGCTTGATTTCCAGGTCGCATAGCTCGAAGGTCAGCGAACCGCGCAGGGCGGCATCCAGCATAGCCGCGCGATGCTCGACAGATGCCAGCGAAGCGGCGGGTTTGTGCGGGGGATGATCGCAGGGAACAAACAGGATGGTGGCCAGATCGAACGCTTCCATGGCATCCTGCGCCATGATCAGGTGACCCAGATGCACAGGATTGAACGAACCGCCTAAGATACCGATGCGTGTCTTCAGAAAATCACTCTCCTTAAAGTTGGTTTAAATGATAGCAAAACCGCCGCTCCATCGCAACTGGGAAAGGTCGACTTAAATCTCGCGCCTGAGGTTGGCGCGGTTCACAAGCTGAAGTCATCAGCCGCAATCAGTGATTTTCCTCGGGCCGTCATTCCCGCGGCTTTGCACGCTGACGATCGGCATACCAACGGGTTTGCCTGGCGATTCCCATGAGGATCCGGACATCGTCCTCGCTCAGCACACCGCGCGCAAAAATCCGGCGGATGCCCAGCATCATGTGCCGGGCCTTGGCCGGTTCCATGAACCCGATTTCCAGGAGAAGCTCTTGCCACATGGCGAACATGCGCTCCTTCATGGCGCTTTCGGCTAGCGGCGATTTTTCGGGCAGCGGCTCGAATGTGCCGCTGGATGCATATAGCTCATAGGCACAAATCATGACCGCCTGGGACAGGTTGAGCGCGGGGTAGGCTGGCGTCGAAGGGATGCGGATCAAGTGGTGGCATAGGGCCAGTTCCTCGTTGCTCAGGCCGTCATCTTCCGGCCCGAAGAGCAAGGCCACCCGTCCGGCTTGCGCGGCGGCCAGGATGGTCGGCGCCCAATTGCGGGGTGAACGCGTATGCTGACGGTAAAGTCCCGTACGGGCCGTGGCGCCGAAGACGAGGGCGCAGTCTGCGAGCGCTTCGGCCAGAGTGGGCACCCTGAGGCAGGAGTGGAGAATATCGGTGGCCCAACAGGCCATCTTGCGGGCTTCCAGCATATCGAACTCGCCGGCTCCGGCAAGCACCAGGTTGGATAGCCCCATATTGGCCATGGCCCGGCAGACGGATCCGATGTTGCCGCCGTAGATCGGGCGGCAAAGCACGATACGGACGTTGGCCATGAAGTTTACTTGCGCTTGACTGTCTGGTTTCAAGGGGCGATAGTATAAGACATGGGCAGCAATAACCAAGAAAAAACCAAATCGCCGCATTGGTTCCTGACCAAGGCCGTAATGGTTCCGATTCTCCTGGGCACGATCCTCCTAATGGTCCCGCAGGCCAGCCGGTCGGGCCAGTGGACTGATCCTCTGACGGCGCTGTTCATGTCCACCAGCGCCATGTGTGTCACCGGGCATACGGTTGTAGATCCAGGGTCTTATTTTTCCTTGTTTGGCCAGCTCGTTTTGCTTGGCCTGGTTCAGCTGGGCGGATTGGGGTATATGACCCTGGCGACGGTTTGTCTGGTGCTGCTTGGCCGACGGCTGAGCTTTCAGAGTGAAATGACCCTGGCGGCCTCGCTGGGCGGGGAGGAAGCCGACAAGCTCAAACGCTTGCTTTATCGGACGATCCTGTTTACGTTTGTTGCAGAGGGGTTGGGTGCGCTGGTCATCATTTTACGGTTGATATTGGGGCATGGTGTCGCGGCGTGGCGCGCTATTTACCAAGGAGTCTTTCATGCCGTCAACGCCTTTTGCAATTCGGGTTTTTCGCTGTATCCCGAAAACCTGATTGCCGTGCGTGACGACAATGTCTTCATTCTGGTCATGGGCCTGCTGATTGTTCTGGGCGGTCTGGGGTTTTTGGTCATTAACGAGTTTTCGGTTTTTAAATTCTGGCGTGAGAATCGGATTGCCCGCGGGCGCCTGTCGCTGCACGCCAAGATCGTTGTCCTGTCCACGGTAATCCTGATTTTGTCCGGATGGCTGGTATTTGCCCTGCTGGAATGGAATAAGACTCTGGCGCCCCTGGGTGTGGCCGATAAGCTGAATTGCGCGCTGTTCCAGTCCATTACGCCCCGTTCGGCGGGGTTCAACGTTGTGGAAATGGCGCAAACTCATTCGGCCACGCGCTTCTTTACCATGCTGTTGATGTTTATCGGCGGTTCTTCGGGGTCCGCTGCCGGCGGCATCAAGACTACCACGGCCGTGGTGCTGATTTTCTCGATGCTGGCCATTGTCCGTGGAAAAAAGTATGTTTTTCTACAGGGCCGGACGATTTCAGTTCGCGTGGCGGAAGAAGCCTTGGCGGTTTTCCTGCTGGGCCTCTTCATCGTCGGCGGCATTTATGGCTTGCTGCTGATCTGCGAGGAGAGCGCCTTGGTGGCGGGGAAGTTTTCCTCGGAAACCTTGTTGTTTGAAACTATTTCCGCTTTTGGTACTGTGGGATTGTCGACCGGCATTCTGTCCGAATTGTCCGTGATGGGCAAGTTGCTGATTATCTTGGGCATGTTTATCGGGCGCGTCGGGCCGCTGACCATGGTGCTGGTGGTTGGTTTGAAGGACAGGCGCCAACTGATCCGTTTCCCTGAAGAGGATGTGAACATCGGGTAGAGGGGCCGCGGCTGACAGCGGAAGCCTGGCGGCGGATGACAGGCCGGTGACCAAAGCGGATTGCACAGAGGGGAGAGGGGCAATATGCGTAGAATCGGAATTATCGGCAGCGGGCGGTTCGGTTCCAGTTTAGCCCAGGCGCTGGCGGAGCGCGGAGTGGAAGTGCTTCTGCTGGACCGCGATCGTGACGTAGTGGATAGCATGGCCGGGATTGTGGCCAAAGCCATGGAAGGCGATGCCACCGAGGAAGGCACTCTCGAAGCGGCCGGATTCCGTGATTGCGACATGGCTGTCGTGGCGGTCAGTTCCGATATGGAGTGCAGCATTCTGGCGACGCTGGCCCTCAAAGAAATGAGGATCCCCTTCGTTATTGCCAAGGCGGCCAGCGACATGCACGGCAAGGTGCTGAGCCGCGTGGGTGCGGATCGCATCGTCTATCCGGACAAGGATATGGCCGCGCGCCTGGCGCGTACCCTGGTGGCGCCCTCGGTGCTGGACTATGTTGAAGTTGCGGAAGGCGTCAGCATCCTGGAAATCCAGGCGCCCTTGCAGGTGGTCAGCAAGACTCTGGCGGACTCTAAAATCCGCAAGACTTATGGCGTTACCGTGCTTGTCCTGCGGCGTGCCAAGCAGGCGGACGGCAGCCAGGAAACCATTGTCAGCCCAAATGCCGATGATGTGATCGAGTTGGGCGATACCATGGTGATATTCGGCACGGACGAGAAATTACACAAGCTTGAAAAAGAACTGAGAGATGGCGTAATATAAAGCGTCTTGAATTAAGGGGGGCGCAGTATGTTGTCTTGTCGGCAGAAACGTCTTGGATGGCTTGCGCGTTTGTCGTCTGGTTGGCTGTTGCTGCTTGGGTTATGCGCCTGCAATAACAGCGATGATTGGAGCCACACGCCGCCGCCGGGAATGGGGAGCATCATTGTGGATAATCTGACGAGGGACGGCGTGAATGTGTACCTGGATGGCGCGTATGTCAATTCGGTGGATGATTTTGACAACGAAGTCTATGACTTGGAACCCGGCATGTACCGCGTGGTGCTGGATGAGTCTCACGGCAGTTGCAACTGGCGGGACGACGTGGACGTGATTGAAGGCAAACTCACCATTCTCGAAGTCAAAACCGGCTATTACGAGTCGGACTACGACGTGCGGACCTACTTCGATTAAAACAGCGGATAGAATCCAGCAGTCCACTGGACTATCGGCCACGCGAGCAGCTCGCAATCGCTGAGTCTGTTTTTTTTGTGTGTTGCCCGCGTTTCACGGTGCAACCGTCCTACCGGCCGGATCCTAGCCTGGTCTTTACTTAATGGTGTTTCGCGTAGTCTTGACAAGCGCAGCCCATAATTCTTCCGATGTCTGGGCTTCGAGCAGTTTCTCGCGCTCGTTCTTTTTGGAAAAGGTCTGGACGATGCCGGAGAGCAGGCGCAAGTAAAAGACGCTGGCCGCCGTCGGGATGACGATGAAGAACATAATGTGCGTCAAGGTGCGTTCGGCCGGGTTGGCGCGAATGCCCTTGTGGCTGATGCCCAGGGCCAGGGTCAGTCCGCCGCCTTCGACGCCCCGGACATGGGGAAAAGCCAGCCCGTGATCCACGGCCGTATTAATAATTGCCTCGCGTTTGAGGGCTTCCTTGATCAGTTTTTCGCTGTCGTCGACGAAACCTTCCTCGGCCATTTTGCGGGCCAGTTCGGCAATGGCCTTGTCGCGATCGGTGGCTTTGAGATTGGCAATCATCAGGGAGGGCGAAGAAAAGCGGGCGATGCCCGGGCGACGGGGCTCGAAGCGCCCGCCCATTTTCTTGCTCAGACGGCGCGGACGGACTTCGGGGTAATAAAGGATGCGCGCGCAATTGGTGCACTGGTGGAGTTTCTCGGCGGCGCGCACGGCATAAACCAGGCTGACCGGAAGGGTCAAACCGCAGCCGGAACAGACATTGTTCGAGATCGGCACAATTGCCAGGAGGTCCTTCTTCTGGATTTTCTGGAAAAGAAGTCGAACATCCGCCGGCATGGTGTCCAGCAGGGATTGCGCGGAATCGTCCAGTTGGGACAGGTGCTTGGCGGACATGGCCGCATCCTGTTCGGAGCGCACGAGGATTAATTCTTGAAGCTGAACGAGGCTGTTTAAGAGGGGGTGGACATTGTTTCCATTAGTCCCGTTGGTTGGCGCAGATTCGGGTGGTGTTGTCACGATCGGTCTCCTGATATTATCGGCATTGACAATTTGTGATGGTGGCGACGCGGGGAGTCGAACCCCGGACCTAAGGCTTATGAGTCCTCCGCTCTACCAGCTGAGCTACATCGCCAAAAGCGAGCAGAAAGCATCATAGGGTTTGTGCCCCCGGATGTCAAGGGGCGTCACGATTTTCCATTTTTTATCGGCAAAATTGGCTGTTTCCCTGATCCCGATTGCCGCCATCCGTCCCGATTTTATCCCGGTGGGCAGGAGGCAATTAACCGTTGCCATTAGATGGAAGAAAACCTATGATGTCGGGTAAATTGCAGTTATCAAGGCACAATCAACGGAAAACCAAACTATGACGATTCAAAAAGCATATTCATTGGCTCGCGAAAGGTATGCCGCGTATGGCGTTGACACGAACAAAGCCCTTAAGCAGCTGGCCTCCATCCGCCTTTCGCTGCATTGCTGGCAGGGTGACGATGTGGCGGGTTTCGAATCGCGCGGCGGCAATCTTGGCGGCGTAATGCCGACCGGCAATTATCCGGGTCGTGCGCGCAACCCATCGGAACTGCGTGCCGACTTGACCAAGGCCCTGAGCCTGATTCCCGGTCGGCATCGAGTCAATCTCCATGCGATCTATGCGGAAATCAAGGGCAAGCCCGTCGATCGCAACGAGTTGAGGCCGCAGCATTTTGCCGCTTGGGTTGACTGGGCCCGCGCCAACAAACTGGGATTGGACTTTAATGGATCTTTCTTTTCTCATCCCCTGGCCGAAGCCGGGCGCACTTTGTCCCATCCGGATCGGTCCATCCGCCGGTTCTGGATTGACCACGCCCGCGCCTGCCGCCGGATAGGCGCCTACATGGGATCCCAGCTGAAAACACCCTGCGTGACCAATATCTGGGTGCCGGACGGCTCCAAAGATACGCCGGCGGATCGCAAAGGTCCGCGCGAGCTATTGTGCCGGTCATTGGACGAAATTTTCAAGGAACCCTATAGTCCTGCGCATAACCTGGATGCGCTGGAAGGCAAGCTGTTTGGGCTGGGATCGGAAGCCTATGTTGTCGGGTCGCACGATTTCTATCTGGCTTACGCGGTTGCGCATGCCAAGCTGTTATGCCTGGATACGGGCCATTTTCATCCCACCGAGTCGGTGGCCGACAAGTTGTCGGCGGTGCTCTCCCAGTTGGATCAGGTGCTTTTGCATGTCAGCCGCGGCATGCGCTGGGATAGCGATCATGTCGTGACCCTGACGGACGAGCTCCGGTCCCTGGCGGAGGAAATCGTGCGCGGGGCTTTCTTGGCGCGCATCCATATCGGGCTGGATTATTTCGATGCCAGCATCAATCGGGTGGCGGCCTGGGTTATCGGCGCGCGGGCCATGCTGCAAGCTCTGTTGATTGCGTTGCTGGAGCCTGCGGCCGTCTTGCGCCGGATGGAGCTTCAGGAGGATTTCACTGCGCGTCTGGCGTTAATGGAGGAGCTGAAGAGCTTGCCGTTCGGGGCCGTCTGGGATTATTATTGTTGTGGTCAGGACGTGCCGCTGACTCATGCCTGGATGCGGGAAATCAAGACGTATGAAAACGGGGTGCAGTCCAAACGCGTCTGACGATGGCGACAGCCGGACCCTGTCGGATGGCATGCCGTAAAAACCTTGAATTTGGCTGTTAGCGTGTGTTTTATTTCATTGACATGCATTGCGAATAAGTCTAATTTTCGCAGCTGTGTCGCTTATCATAGTCTTGCAATTTCGTTATGACGGGATTGCCCAAGAAAGGAAAATGTCATGAAGTTCCCGCGCAGAATGATCGGGTCGGTTATTGTTGGCGTGATTTGTGCCGGTGGAATCGTGTATGCCGCCGATGCCGATAAGACGGCCGCCCCCGCCGAGAAAGCCGCTGCGGCCCCGGCCGCCGTTGCGATGCCCGTGGCTATGCCGGCCCCGGTTGCCGCTCCGGCCAGCAGCAATACCCCGGCTACCGTGTTGGTTCAAGTGAATGACAAGACGATCACTCAGGGCGATGTCGATTCTGAAATCGCCGACATTTCCAAGATGATGCAAAGCCGCGGCCGGTCGGGCGAACAGCTTGCCATGATGATGCCGACCATCAAGCCGCAGATTATCGACAGCCTTGTGGTCCGGGCCCTGCTGGCCGATGAATTCGCGAAGAAGAACGTTGCGGCCAGCGAAGACGAGATCAACAAGGAAATCGAGAAAATCAAGACAACCCTGCCCAAGGGCAAAAAGCTCGAGGATCTCCTGAAAAACAACGGGGTCAGCGACAAATCATTCCGGGAAGACATCAGCGAGCAGGTTAAGTTGAGCAAGCTGCTTGGCATCGGCGAGCCGACCGAAAAGGAAATGAAGGAGTTTTACGAGAAGAACAAGGCCCGGCTGTATGAAATCCCCGAGACGGTGCGTGCGCGTCATATCCTGATTGCCGTGAATGCCACGGACGATGCCGCCAAGAAGGCCGTCAAGAAAGAGAAAGCCGAAGGCTTGCGTAAGCAGTTGGTCGACGCCAAGGGCGCTAATTTCGAAAAGCTGGCCCAGGATAACTCGGATTGCCCGAGCAAGGCCGCGGGCGGCGACTTGGGCGAATTCCGCAAGGGTCAGATGGTGCCGGCTTTTGAAGTTGCGGCCTTCAGTCTGAAGACCAATGAGATCAGCGCGGTGGTCGAGACGGATTTCGGCTATCATGTGATTCAGACGACCGAGCACAATGCGCCGCGGACCGTTCCCTTTGACGAAGTCAAGGGCCAGATTGCCGCTCAATATAAAGGCCGTCAGTTGCAGGAAAAGGCGGCGCCCTTCATTCAGGAACTGCGCGAAAAGGCGAAGATCACCTACCAGAACGGTGCGGAGCCGGTCAAGCCGATGATGATGCCCCCTATGGGTGGCGGGCAGGATGAAGATGCCGGTGCGGCCGCCAAGCCGGCTGACAAGAAAGCCGACAAGGAAGAGGCCGTGAAGACCCCGGCGGAAAAACCTGCGGATAAAGCCGCGGACAAGGAAGAGAAGAAAAAAGAATAATTTGCGATCAACCAAAAGCCGCAGAGGGGCGGTGCCCTTCTGCGGCTTTTTTGTTGCCGGCCATTCCTATCCATCCGCAAAGCGGCAACTTTATGCGAGAAGAAAAATGACCGGGGAGGCACGGAAAGCTGCCCCGTCTGCTCGATCGCCTCCCTTCTGCATCATGCGTGGCGCAGAACACGTGTAATCCCGTTTCCGTGGTAAAGCGGAAGGCTGGATGCCGGGCATCAGACATTGAACCGGAAGTGGCAGATGTCGCCATCCTCAATCACATAATCACGCCCCTTGAGTTGGGCCTTGCCGCAAGCCTTGGCTTGCGCTTCGCCGCCGGCGGCGATCAGGTCGTCGAACTTGATGATTTCCACGCGGATGAATCCCCGCTCGATGTCGCTATGGATCTTGCCGGCCGCCGTAGGCGCCGTGGATCCCTTGCGGATGGTCCAGGCGCGCACCTCGTCCTTGCCGGCGGTGTAAAATGACATCAGGCCCAATGCGTCGTAAGCCGCTGCGTTCAACCGGTCCAGTCCGGAGGCTGTCAGGCCCAGATCTTTGAGGTACGCGTCGCGCTCGGTCGGATCGAGGTCCATGATTTCCTGCTCGATGCGGCAGGAGACCGTGAAGACCGCGTCGCCCGGGTGTCCCATGGTTTGATTCAGGCGGTCTTCATCCATATTGAATACCCAGAGCACGGGCTTCAGGATCAGCAGGTTGAGGCTGCGGATGGGGTCGAGCTCGTGGGGCTGGAGCGATATGGGCACCCATTTCATTTCGGTTTCGATCGTGGTCTTCAACTTGTTGAGGGTCTGCTCCTCCTGGACTTGCTGGGGCGTTTGCCCGGCGCGTTTTTCCTTGGTCAGTCTCTCCAGGCGCTTTTCGATCAGTTCCAGGTCGGCCAGGAGCAGTTCCGCTTCCAGCGTTTGCCGGTCACGCTCCGGGTCAACGGAACCGGAAGGATGATAGACTTCCGCCGACGTGAAAGCGCGGACAACCACGCACAGCAAATCGCAGCGCCGAGCGGCCTCCATCCATTCCCGCTTGGCGTCCCCCGGCGCCATGTCCGGGCAAAGCGCGATCAGGTTTTCGGCGTATTTCTTTTTTTCCGGTTCGAAAATCTTGGCAAGCGCATCGACGCGGGCGTCATGGATCAGGGCGATGCCTTCAAGCGTTTCCCCCGGCTTGAGCGCCGGAAATCCTGCCGGCCCGCGCCCGCGGCCGGTCAATAATGTGAAAAATGTTTTTTTCCCGGATTGGGGAAACCCGAGCAAGGCTACTCTCATGATGATCTCCGATTAGACGATGCATTTGATGAATAACATGGGCGTTGTCCTCTGGCCTTAGGCGGATTTGCCTTTGCCGGGCGGTTCCATGGTTCTGTTTATATTCCCGCCTTCTTTCGATAAATCTTGAGCGTTGTGCTGGCCTGCCCAAAATTGGGCACGTTGGCCATGGGTACATAACGCTCCGCGACAATTTTTGCGAAAAGGGCTTCGTCTTCCGGAGGCACCGGAGTGACTTCAGGCGACTGGATGGCCAGGGCATAACCGCTCAGCGCGGCCAGGGGCGCTTCCGTTGTCCGCAGCAAGCGTTCGAATCCGGCGCGATTAAACACATGCAATCTGGAGGCCTGCTCGTCGCTGAGCGCCGGGAAGTAACTGAATTGACCCATTTCCAGGCCGGGCGGCAATTTTAAGTTGGCTTCCACGGCCAGATACGGATCCTGGGTAAGCAGCAAATCGCCGGGCTTGGTGGCCTGCCTGATTTGCCAGGCTGTATCGCGTAATTTCTGGAGTGGCGAGCGGTCCTTGACCAGCCACCAGATGCGGTCGCGTCCCTGGATGAACCAGTCCTGGTTGATTTGCGAGGAACCGGCTGCTCCCAGCGAGGCTACCAGTATCCCCATGGTCAGCCACAATGCGCCGTGCCTTCCGACCAGTCGGATGGCCACCGTGGCGATGGCGACGGCCAAGAGCGGGAAAACGAATACCTGGTAATCGTCATATGGGAACGGCGCCAGAAAATGAATCAGCGATATGGCGATGATGCACAGCCATAAAATTCGCGTCAAGGCCGTCGACATGGCCGTTGCCGCCGGTGTGGCGGCAGTCATTCGGGCGCGAGCAAAAGCCCATTTGGCGAAAACAACCGCAATGCCGAGGCCGAAGGCCACAAAATAAGCCTGAAGCAGGCGCGACAAGAAACCGATTTTGAAAACCAGAGTCATCAGTCCGCTGCTGGCGTTGCGCAAGGTGTGGTAAAGCATGACGCAATACAGGAATGATTCCGGCGCCATGATTAAAAACGGCAGAAAAACAAGGCATGCCATTATTACGGCGCCCAACCCGCAATAGAACCAAGCCAAAGGTGGCGCGTTTCTGCGCGCTATCAGCAGGTAAAGGCAAACGATTGGCAGGACAGCGCCGGCGGAAGTGCGGGTGCCGGTGGCCAGTGCCATGAACGCGCCGGCCATAAGCATCAGCCATGTGTGGCGGCGGCTTGTCCAGCCCTCGGCCAGCGCCAGGAATCCCAGCATCAACAGGAGGGCCGTTAGCGAATAGGTTTTAACGACGGTGCAGAAATAACTCTGATAAACATTGACGCTGATCAAAATGAAGGTCGTGAGCGCCGCCCCGGCTCGCAGTTCGGCGGTAACCAGCCTGGTCGCCAGGCGGGCGGCAAGCACGGCGGCCATAAGACCCAGCAATGTCGTGATCAGGCGCCCGCCTGCCAGACCCCCGATCGTGATGACTGGCGCAAACAGGGCATATACCATCGGCATAACCGGGCCCTGGGTAAAAGCGAAATCGACGTAAGGCCAGTGGCCTGCCGCAACCATTTGGGCCGCATACAGGTACCAGCCCTCATCCTGGTTCAAGTCGCCCAAGTAAAGGTTGGCGGCCGCCAGGATGACTGCGGTAATGACGGCGACGAGGCCGAGAACAACGAAGATTGGGCGGTTGTTTGTCATTGGCGATTGCCTACGGTTTGCCGAATAATCCGTCTAATGTGTCCTTGATATCCATGGGCTTGCTCTTATTGGAGCTATCCGCATTCGGCGCGTTGCTTTTGGCTTGTGAATCTGCAGGCCTGTTCGTCGCCTTCCCGGTAGGGACGGTTTCGGAACGGCGCTGGACATCCATAACCCCCTTGATGATGGAATCGAAAGTGTCCTTGCTGACCAGGGTTTTCATGAAGGCTTCGCGGACATCGATCCGCGGGCTGGTCAACTTGCCTCTTACGGGAACCATTGCCTGGAAAGTTTCGGGGAAGGGAAGGCCGCCAAACTGATCCTGCTGCTCCTTGGTAAGCTTCACTCCGTTAAAGGTCAGGCGCATGACGGATTTTTCAGGATCAAATACGCCTTGCTGGCAGTAAAGGGTCATTGTTCCGGACATCTGGCCCTTTTCAAATCCGTAATGTTTGGCCAGTTCCTGAAAATTTTTAAAGTCGATTGTCTGAATCGATCCGGTCAAGTCGAAGCTCAAACGGGTGGGATCCTTGATCGGAGCAATGCGTCCGTTCAGGTCGAAAGCGCATTTACGGTCGGTGGTCATGATGTAGCCCAGCAGGTTGATCGTCCCGGCCATTACGTCGTCCCGCCCGTAATTGGTGATATTTTTCAGGCGCAGCTGGAGGTCGAGTCCCAGCCGGAAAGGCGGCTCGCTGATTGTATGGTCAAGATACTGGATCTTGGTTTTGACCTCCATTTGCCGAATGGCGAAGTCGGGAATCCGTTGGACGTGTACCGCGGCGCCGCGGGGGGCGGATGGATCGGCTTTGCCGGGCGCGGCAACCGGCGCATTGCTCATGGCGGCATGAATGGCCTCAAGGGCCGGCTCGATGTTCAGAACGCCTTCCCGATTGCGAACGACGCTGAGCGATGCATCCCGGATCGCAGCTTTCTCGATCTCGGCGATGCCGCCGCGGAATAGCGCCAGCAGACCGATATTCAGCTTGAAACGCTTCATGGTGATCATGCTCGGATCGTCGAATCCCGGCGGATTGACAATCTGCGCGCCGTGAATGGAGAGCGAGCCGCCCAACAAGTTGACGCTGACGCTTTCCAGGGTGACATCCAGGTTCCAGCGATCCTTGGCCATTGGCAGGACCAGTTTACGCAGCGAATCGGTCAGCCCATAGGCCAGGAATAATTGCACTCCGATCACCGCCACCACCAGCAGAGCGACAATAATAATCAATATTTTTTTCATAAGCTAAGTGGTACCGGCCCACAACCTAAAGACAATGCTAACACAATTGGAAAGACAAGCGTGATCCTGGTTAAGTCATTCAATATCAATGCACTCCGCGCCAATTCGTGCAATCTGCGCTAAAAATCTTTGCCGATATCCGTGTTTCGCGATCTTTTACATCTCGGCCAGCATGTTCTTGAAACGCTCGCTGTCCTTGGCGCCGGTTTCGGGCGAGAGGCAGGCCAGGCTGGAGGTCCGTTCGCGGAAGATGGTATCCGCCAGCTTTTGGATGTCCTCGGCTTGCACTGACTGAATGGACTCAATCACCGTTTCGGGCGCCATGACCGAGCCGTAGTTCAAAATATAATCGCCCATCCACATCATATGGCCCGACGGGTTTTCCAGGCCCAGGCGCATGTGGCCGACGACGTATTCCTTGGCCCGGTCAAGTTCCTGCGTGCTGACTTTTTCCTGCTTCAAGCGGTGAATTTCGCGTACAATCAGCTCCAATGCCTTATCGTGGCGTTTGCGATCCAGGCCGGCGCTGATCACCAGGGCGCCGGTTTCGGCAAACAGTTGCACGCCGGAATGAATGGCATAGGCCAATCCGTGTTTTTCGCGCACGACCTGGAAGAGGCGCGAACTCATGTTCTCGCCCAAAATCACGTTTAACAATTTAAGCGCATATCGCCGCTTGTCGAACCGGCCGAAAATCCGGAATCCCAGCGCCATCTGCGTCTGTTCGATTTCCTTAGCCTTCAGGTTCATGCGTTCCTGCGGCACGGCGGGCGTGACGAGCGCGTAGGTGGGTTCACGCGAACTCGCAATTCCGCGGGTCAGCTTTTTCACGTACTGGACGCATTCCTCGTGGCAGACATGTCCGGCGAAAAGGAAGACGGTATTTTCCGGCACATAATTTTTTTTCTTAAACGTCAGGATATGGTCGCGGGTCAATTCGCGCAAAGTCTCGGGATAGCCGATCAGCGGGCGTCCGAGTTCGTGATCCTGCCATAGCGATGCGCTGAGCATTTCCTGCACAACCTGTTCCGGCTGGTCGCGGTACATCATGATCTCCTCGATGATGACGCCGCGCTCCTTCTCGATATCCGCGGGCGCAAAGCGCGGGTGGCGGTACATTTCCGTCAAAATATCCAGCGCTTTCCAGGTGTGGTCATCGGCGGTGCGGGCATAATAGCAGGTCAGTTCTTCCTGGGTGAACGCGTTGCAGAACCCGCCGCGGCCTTCGATGGCCTGCGATATGTCGCGCGCCGACAGTCGTTCCGTGCCTTTGAACAGCAGGTGCTCGATGAAGTGGCTGACGCCTGACAGGGCCCGGGTTTCGTAGCGTCCGCCCACTCCCACCCAGATGCCGAGCGCCACACTTTGCAGATGGTTCATGGCGGAGGTTGCCACGCGCATGCCGTTGGCCAGCCGTGATTCGTGAATGTCCATCATCATTGTGTTTTTTCTCCTTAATACGGCTTTGGCTAGCCATCCAATTGAAAAATCGAAACCAAATAATTTATTTTATAGCCGTCGCGTTTTGCCGTGACGCTCGATAAAAATCGTCCTTCTTCCATCGGTCCAGAGCTAAGAAGCCGACAGCAATTCGGCAAACGATATGGTGCCTTCATAGAGGGCTTTGCCGACAATCACGCCGGTCAGGTTGGGCTTGTTCAAAGCCGCCAGGGCGATAACGTGTGCTTTGGAAGCCACGCCTCCGGAGGCAATTACCCGGCAGGTCACCCGGTCGCACAGCGCCGCCATGGCCTTGGTGTTCGGCCCCGTCAACATGCCGTCCTGGGCAATGTCCGTATAAATCAGGGTTTGAACGCCGAGGTTTTGCATTTGAGAGGCCAGAGCCAGGGCGTCCGTTCCGGTCGTTTCCGTCCAACCTTTGATCGAAACCTGCCCGTTGCGCGCATCAAGCCCGACCGCCAGGCGTTCGCCGAAACGCGCTACCAGGCGCTTGAGCGTTTCAGGCGAGGACCAGGCCCGTGTGCCGAGCACGGCGCGGGCCACACCCCGCGCCAGCAAGTCAGCTACCTGGTCATCCGTGCGCAGTCCGCCGCCAACCTCGACGGGAATCTGCACTGCGCGGGCAATTTTTTCAATCAGCTCCGTGTGCACGGGAGCGCCTTGAAAGGCGCCATCCAGGTCAACGACATGCAGCCAGGTGGCGCCTTGTTTTTCCCAGGATTTGGCCATTTGCACGGGGTCATCCGAATACACGGTTTCCGCGGAGGCAATTCCCTGGCGCAGGCGCACGCAGCGTCCGCCCTTCAAATCGATGGCTGGAATAATGGACAATGAAGACATGGATAAAACAATCAGTTTATTTGGTTTTGTTCCCGATGAATACCGAATCTCTGTCGCTGAATGCCAGACGAAGAACGAGAAACGAAGGATTAAGAACGGATTTAGATCGTTCCCTTACTGGAAGGGATCCCCGTTTCGCGGGCATCCCGGGCCATGGCCTCCCGCAAGGCGCGGGCCAGGGCCTTGAATATCGATTCGTAAGCATGGTGCGGCTCGCGACCGTAAAGCTGGGCCACGTGCAGGTTCATTCGGCCCTGGACGCAGAACGCCTGGAAAAATTCGTTGATCAGGTTGACATCGAATTCCATGATTTTACGCCGCTTGTTGGCCACCTCGTAGACAAGGTAGGGGCGTCCGCCCAGGTCCACTACCACGCGGCTGAGGGCGTCGTCCATGGGGATGGTGGCGCAGCCGTAGCGGCGGATGCCGCGCCGGTCGCCCAAGGCCTTATCCAGCGCCTGGCCAAGGCACAGGCCCAAGTCCTCCACGGTGTGATGATAATCCACAGCCAGGTCTCCGCGAGCGCGCAGGTGCAGGTCCACCAGCGCATGCCGTGCCAAAAGTTCCAGCATATGGTTGAGAAAAGGCAGGCCGGTATCCACGTCGTAACGGCCTTGGCCGTCCAGGTTGAGCTTGACCTCAATCTGTGTTTCGCGGGTATCGCGCTTGATGCAGGCGGTTCTTGGTTTCATAATGCGGTTGATCATAGCAGAATTACAAGCCGTTGCGAGTGCAATTTATCGCTCATTTTCGCTATGGGAGTGGGCGGTAGTCGCGCGCCCTGATTTGTCTGTGCTGGATGCCGCTTTACCGTTCTGAGTGTGCGGACGGGGCGTGCTGTTTTTCCGCCCTCTTTTTCATTAAATAAAAACGTAATCCGAGCCTTTCCGCTTGCCAATTTTGCCGGATATGGCCTTCCTTTGCAGCCATGTCGGCCAGCAGGTGGTTGGCTGAAGGTTGAATGACTGTAATTGTGCGGTCACGTCCCGGTTAGCTACTCTTCGCCGGGCCGTGATCATGTCCGGATTTCCATCATGCTGCCGGTCGTCCGTTGTCGGTTGCCCGCAACTTACAAACTTCCCTTTGCATATACTTAACCTGAATGTTATTGTGGGCGGCAAGGATTTTGGACATAGTTTTTCAGATGATTTTCCGTATCCGTGCCCCCGTGCTTAGCCGTGACAAAATTATTGTTTTTCCTGGCAGTTTCTAACGTTCAAGGTCTAATACCAAAGTGAGTGTAATTATGGCGGAACAGATGGAGGAAGTAACCGTTAGTTTGTCGAACCAAAAGGTGCATTTTGTCGGAATGTCCAAGTCCAATCTCGGACGCCCGATCGATTTCGATTATAAGCCGCCCATGGGAGATGGACAGGGATATAATGGCCTTGAATTGTTGCTCATGAGCCTTAGCGGATGCAGCGCGACAGCTATTGTGTATCTGCTGAGAAAAATGGGGAAGGATGTTTCCGGTTTCGAGGTACAGGCTAAAGGCATAAGGAGAGATCAGCCGTCGGTCAAGTTCGAAAAGATATTTATAGAATTTATTCTGTGCTCGAAAGACGCCAAGGATGCCGATATTCGAAAGGCGCTCCAGCTTGCCGAGCAGTCTTTTTGCCCTGTCTGGCAGATGATTAAGAATAACGTTGAAGTGATTCCCGCGTATAAAATACATGCAGTCCGAAATTAACCAAAGTTCTTTCCCTGTCATTCATCCCGACTTTCCTTTTGCTCCTGGGTTTCAACTGTTTTGCCGTGTTCGGAGAAGAGCTCGGCTGGCGCGGTTGTCTCGTGCCCGAGTTTTAGCGGAGCATGAATTTCACCTGGCTGTCTCTTTTGTCCGGCGCCATCTGGACGGCATGGCACTTCCATGTGATCATCTTCGGCTCTTACCATGGGGCAGGTTCCCTCTGGTGCTCCATCGCCGTCTTCGTTCCTTCGGTCATGGGCGCGGGCCTTATCCTGGCATGGCTGCGCCTGGTATCGGAAAGCGTCTGGGTTGCGGTGCTTTCCCACGGCTTCGGGAATTATTTCATCCAGCAATTCTATCTGCTTTTAACGGCCAAGACCCAGGCCGGGGAAAAGATGCTGGGCGAGGTTGGATGTTTTGTGGCAATTATTTACGTTGCGCTGGCCCTGGTCTTCTGGCGTTTCAGAAATCGCCTTCCTAATGTTATGCAATGAACGGCCCGCTTGCGATGGTCGTAGGCCGCGGGTTAAATGGAAAATACGAATTTATTACTTTCGTATTCCTGGTATAGTTCAGCCGCATCAAGCCAAATTATAAGGAGGGTCCATGCTGCCAGAAAAGCAAGTTTCTGATAATATAAAGCTTAAAACGAAATGTATGCGCGGCTCTCAGGTTTACCGGCTCGGTGAAAAAGCCTCTTTCGAGATAGCCGTTTCTTCCGATAAAGCATCAGCTCCGGATTTGGCCGTGACAATCCGGATATCGAGCGATACCCAGGCGCTATTCTTTGAAAAAGAATATCTAATCGCAAAAACAAATCCCGTGCGCATCGACTGGCCAATGCCGGTGCCCGGATTCCTGCGTTGCCGTGCCACAATTCAAAATGGATCGAAAACCACCATGGATGAATGCGGGGCGGCCTTCGAGCCCGAAAACATCCTGCCGGCTTTGCCGGAGCCGGACGATTTCGACGAGTTTTGGGCGGCCGCGCTTAAAAAACTTGATTCCGTACCCTTGGATGTAAAATGCGAGGAGGTCCCCGAATATGCCACCGAAGATTACTCTGCTTACAGGGTCTCTTTCGCAAATATTGAGAACAGCAGGATTTGGGGCGTGCTCACGATCCCAAAGGCCAAACACGGCTCGCCCCCGTTTCCGGTGGTATTCGAAGTTCCAAGCGCCGGGCCTTCCATTCGCGAGCCGAAGCAGTTCGCGTTTAGTGCCTTGCCGCGCAATTACATATGCTTTAACGTAAATGTCCATGGGTGGGACATTGCCCGAGAAGAGGAATGTAATAAATATTACAGTGAGTTAATGAAGGAGCGGCACTATTTCTTGAGGGGTATCGAAAGGCCGGAAACATACTATTTTTACCGCGCCGTTGTCGGCATCCACCGCGCGATGAAATGGCTTTATGAACGCGACGACGTGGACAAGAATCATTTTCTTTACTACGGCGGCAGCCAGGGTGGCTTCATGGGCTTCAACCAGGTCGCGCTCGCCGGGGATAGGTTCGCCGCCGCAATGTTCCACATTCCGGCGATGGCCGATACGGGCGGAATGCTTATCGGTCGCCACCCAATGCTCCATTTCCAGCAAACGGAAAAATATCGTGATACGCTTTCGTATTATGACTCCGTGAATTTTGCCAGGCGCGTCAAATGCCCGGTTATGATGACGGTCGGCTTCATTGACAACTCGTGTTTCCCGAGCGCCATATATCCCGCATACAACGCGCTTACCTGTGAAAAATATATCCTTAATTGCGTGGAAAGCGGGCATGGCGGCCTCTTCTGTTACAAAAAACATCATGACGTTATGTGGGCCTGGATGAAAACGCGCTTAAACAGGGAATTTTAGTTCGATTGCTTGATGGTGAATACAATGGACCTGATAAAAGTACTGTTTATCGGCAATAGCTATACTTACTGCAACAATCTCCCCGGAATGCTGCAGGACTTGTCAAAGGCTGCGGGCAAGAAGCTTGAAACGGCAATGGTTACGAGCGGAGGAAAGACGCTGGAGTGGCACTGGTACAACCCTGAGACGCTGGACGCCATCGATAAGGGCCCATGGGGGTTTGTCGTCCTGCAGGAGCAGAGCCTGCGCCCTGTTGAGGAGCCCGCCAAGATGTCCTGCGCGGTCAATAAATTTGCCGCCAGGATACACAAGGTTAAAGCAACTCCATTGCTCTATCTTACCTGGGCCAGAAAACACATTCCGGAAATGCAGGACGGTATAACCGAAGCATATCTGCGTGCGGCGCGAGAGACCGGCGCAAAGATTGCGCCTGTGGGGTCCGCCTGGCGCAGGGCGCTGGCTGCATCTCCTGGATTGTCGCTATACGTGGAAGATCGAAGTCATCCGAGTATGTTGGGCAGCTATCTTGCCGCTTGCGTATTCTATGCAACAATATTTGGAGAAACGCCTGTAGGCTTGTCCCGTGAGGTCAGGCTTTCCGAAGGAGTTGCCGCCGTCGTTGATAAGGACAAAGCCGCTCTTCTTCAGGAAATGGCATGGGCCAGCGTTCGGGAGCTCTATATCTGAGCTGGGCGCGTTTTTCAACGGCTTCTTGAGAAGCCGTTGAAAAACCTCCAAATCGCAATGTTGGTCCTTTTTAGATCCCTCGGCTACGCTCGGGATGACAATCTCTGGTGGGAACTAATTTTTTAACAGCTTCTTGTGGCTTGGCCCGAATGCCCGGCTTTCTTTCGCCAAAATGATTGCCTGCGAGGACCTTTAGCGGCGGACGAGGGGCTCGCGCCGCACAAAGCCGCAGGTTACGCACATTCGCGCGCCATCGGGAGCGTCCGCGGTCAAGCGCAGCGTATTTTTCCCGTGGGCCATGTTTGGGACCCGGCCTTTGACCGTAACGGGCAGGGTGACGCTGTCGCCGTCGACGACGAACCAGTCTTCTCCCGTATATTCCGCAATGCTGTTGGGCGGCAGCGTGCCTTCCAACTGCAGGCTGCCGATGGAAGGCGAAGCGATGGCTTTCTGTTCGATCTCGTGTCCCCGCCAGTCGGCGATGCGTACGTCATAGGTTTCGCCTTCGCGCATGCCGTTGATCCAGATGGAAGCGCTCTCGATTTTGGTATAGTCGGGCGTCCAAGCGGCAATGTGTTTGGGATTGCCTTCGGCAATGTGGCCTTGCATATACATCGAATCGGGCCAGTCGTTGCCCCCGCCTTCGAACTTTGTCGGCTTGAACACGCCCTCGCGGTCGAGCTGGCGATGGTGGAAGGGCCACAAATATTGCATGAGCACGTCGGCGCTGTTTTCGATGAGCGAGAAATAGCGCCAGCCTACGAAGTCGATCTTGACGATGCGGTCCGTCGAGCCGACGGTGTGGATCATCTGGCTGCGCAATTGGAGGTTGAGGATTTCGCCTTTGCCGTCGCCGTGGATCCAAACCCCGTATGCGAATTGGCCGTCGAAATCATAATATTTTGGGTAGCGCATTTCGCAGCGCGCGCAGCCGATGGCGCCAGACTGCTGCGCCTGCAAACGGATGGCGGCGCCGTGCGGCGATTCGTCGCGCGCGATGGAGGCCTTGACGTTGCGCGATGTGATTACCCTTAGTTGGTCGAAGTCGCGTGCGATATCGATAAACGGCAAGCTGCGCCCGTTCGCACGTTTATATAGGGGCTCCAGGCGCAACATGGTGGGGACCTGCGCTTCAAAGTTGTTTTCCAAGGCGATCTCGGCGGCGCCGCCTTTGAATTCGGCCACGGCCTGCACATACTCGACTTCATGGAAGCCGTCCGGCAGCAGATGGCATTCGACCTTGGCCAGCTTGGCGCATTCTTCCCTGGAGAGCGCCCCGGCCATGCGCAGGGTCTCATAGCGGCGGATTACCTCGGCAAACCGGCGCACCTCCTCGCATTTGTGGAAGATGGGCAGGGTAATGCCTTGAAACGACATTGAATAGTCGTAGGCCAGAGCCAGCCGCGCCATGTATTCGTATACATCCGTGGTAATGCGCGTATATTCATGCGGCTTTAAGGCGGGGGCGTTCGGGCCCAGAAGCCACCAGCCAAGATTTTGCGGCAGGGTGCTGCGCGCCTGCGAGCGCTGCATCTGCTCGGAATGACGCGCCAGAACCTGTTTGTAGGCCCGGCTCGGACGATCCCACGCGCCCATGCGCGAACGCACGAACCACAGGTTGTGGTGCATCGTGCTCATCTCCATGCCCGCGGGCTTGCGGATGCGCCGCGCGACTTCGTAGACGAACTTCGTGGTGTAGTAGAAATTGTAGGTAAAGCCCTCCAGCACGCTCGTGCCCTCGAGCGCGTCGAAGTAAAACATGTCGAACCCGCACTCGTTGAAGAAGTCGGCCGTGTTCTGCGCGACCAAGCGGAAAAGCTCTCCATCGACATCGGGCGCAAAAATGTCGTACATGCGCTTGAGATTGCGCGCCTTTGTCCCCGCCTTGTGCGGCGCGGGATGCGTACCCAAGGCGCCCCGGACGCATTCCCGCAACTCGTGTTCGCCGAGAGCCTTGAATTGGATGATTTCGTCATCCACGACAATGTAAGTGCTCGAATTATAGTGTGCGGTGTGGAGTAGGCTGATTTCCGAGGTGTCCTCAACGATGCGCACGGTCTTGCCCGCGGCGTCGATATCGCCGGCCAGCTCGAAGGTGCGGTTGTAGCCCAGCGCGCGGTGTGGAATCGGGGTGACCAGCGAGGATGTCACCTCGATGAGTGAGGAGTAACTGTGCAGAATGGACTTGATGCCCGCCGCGTGCAGCCGGTCGATCACGAATTTGAACGACTTGCGGCCCTCGGGGAAGATTTTCGGGTTGGGAATGCAGTCGCCGAACGTGAAGTTCTTGCCTTCGGCGCCGTGGAAATCCACCTGCGTCGCGCCGATGGCGCGCAGCATCTCGATCCAAGCATCGACGTTCGACGGATCGAGCCCGCCGGGCATGTAATCGCCGTAGGAAAAGATATAGGAGCCGCGCATCTCGCGCGATTCGGAAGCGAACGCGCCCGCGCATTTCATATACGGGATGTTTTGAGTGTATTGCACGGTTAGCGCCTGTAAAAGCGACTGGAGTGCTGCGCGTGGCGTGACCGCGAGGGCATAGGCGGCGCCGACCAGCCGGATATGCGGATACGCTTCGGCGTACAACATCTCGGCGAGTCCGGGCAACGTCGCAGCGTTGGTCTCGAGATTCAGCGCCATCCCCGCACAGACGATTTCTCCCTGAATTGAGACGGGAAGCTGGGCAAAACGCAGAATTGTCGGCATGCCCTTCGAGCCCTCGCGGAACGCAGTCAGTGTAAAAACAAGGCATTCCGTGGCGGATTGCACGCCGAAGGTGGCCTTGGCGCCGTCGGCAAACGTCAATGTCAGACTGTCGCCATCTGCGGCGGCAGCGACGGCATCGCTGTACACAGGTTCGACGGGTACGGGCGGATGGATCCACTCGTTGGTGAATGCGGGCGGAGCTTCGAAAAAAGACATGCGCGCGAATGGGAGCTTGCCGGTCAGGAGATTCTGTCCGCCAGGGGCGCCGATAAAACTTGCCTTTGCGTCGGCATCCAAGCAGAGACGTGTGGTTTTTGTCTCAAAAGTCGGCATGCGAGTTCTCCTCTTTCAATAGTTCATCATCATGGAACGCTTCAAAAAAGTGAAGTGTAGTCAAAGCGAGTTCCAGGGTCTACAAAAAACAGCGGCGCGAAAAATGATGATGTCGGGCGGTATTGAAGCCGCCCTTGACACTGTTTCCCAAATTTTGCAGGCTTTACCAAGTGCAATCGTTCTTAGGCCGACCGGATGACTAGTCAAGCGGTTTACATGAAAGCTTCCGAGATAGAAAATTCATTGCGCTCCATTGGCGATCGGAAAACTGCACAGGTCCTCCAGCGCTTTTTCAAAACCGCCCCGGGAGAATACGGCGCCGGGGACGTCTTTGTCGGTATCCATGTTCCGAAACTCAGGCAGTTGGCCCGGGAATACCAGGAATGTTCCCTGGCGGAGACCGCCAGGCTGCTGCGCTCTCCCGTTCATGAAGCCCGGTTGCTGGCGCTCTTTCTCCTGGTGCGCGCTTACAAGCGCGGCTCGGTGACGCTGCAGGAACGGATTTTCAAGCTATACCTGAGGAATACGCGCCGGGTCAACAACTGGGACTTGGTCGATGCTTCCGCGGAACAAATTGTCGGCGCCCATTTAAGCCAGCGCCCGCGTGCGCTGCTTGGCAATCTGGCCGCATCGCAGCTGCTATGGGATCGGCGCATTGCCGTGATTGCCACCTTCCAATTCATCAAGCAAGGGGAATTCGAAGAGACCTTGCGCATTGCGGGATTGCTGTTGCGGGATCCGGCCGACCTGATTCATAAGGCCGTCGGCTGGATGCTTCGGGAAATTGGCAAGCGCGATCGCCTTGTGGAAGAAACATTTTTGCAGGCGCACTATCGCAGCATGCCGCGGACGATGCTCCGGTATGCCATCGAGAAGTTTCCGGAAAAATTAAGGCAACGTTATTTGCGCGGCATGCTATAGTGCTGGGTATGCAAGCGAACGGGCGTGCGGGAACCGGGAGCGGCTCGGCAGCGTACGATGTGCTCACTTCCTTGTTGGGAGAAAAAAGTTTGTGAAAAAATTTGGGCTGGCATTGGGCGGAGGCGGGGTGCGCGGACTGGCGCATGCCCTTGTCCTGGAGGCCTTGGATGAAATGGGCTGCCGCCCGAGTATTATCGCGGGAACCAGCATTGGCGCGATCATGGGCGCCCTCTACGCTTCAGGCATTCCCGGACGAGCCATCCGGGAGAATATCCAGAACAACATTATTTCCCAACAGGATACCTGGCGGGATATCTTCAGGAAACGTTCGGATCTTCTGAAGGTGGTGCGGACCGTTGCCTTTGAACGCGGGCCGGGCGGGGCCTTTAAGCCCGACCGATTCCTAAACTTCCTCCTTGCGGATGTGCACAAGCGGACTTTCGAGGAACTCGACATTCCTCTCCTGGTCGTTGCCACCGATTACTGGCGGGGCACCGAGGTCGTCCTGAAGTCGGGTGAACTGCTTCCCGCCTTGAAGGCCAGTATGGCGATTCCCGGCGTTTTTGCTCCGGTAACGATCGGCGCCCGCGAGCTGCTGGACGGCGGAATTGTCAATCTCGTGCCGTACGAGCATATCTTGGGCCGCTGCGATGTGTCCATTGCCGTGAACGTTGCCGATATCCGCAAGCCAGGAAGAAACAAAAAGCCCAACGTGTGGGAATCGGTTCTGGGCTCGGTCCAAATAATGCAGGAAGCGATCTTATTGGAGAAAATGAAACGGCGCCGCCCGGATGTCAGTGTTCACCCCAAGATTGTCGATGTTTCCCTGCTTGCTTTCGGACACGCGTCGCGAGTTCTGAGCCAATCCGCGCCATCCGTTAAGGCGATGAAGAACAAGATTGCCAGGATCCTGTCCCGGTCATAGCGGGGAATCGTAGGCATGTTTTTGGAGTTGCGGGCGTAACTTGCGGCCGGGTGGAGTCCATAAAGGAAAGCTTACAGGCGCCTGGCGGTTACGGGTTCTGGACTAAAAGGAGGGTGTGGTTATGCGTTGCAGTCTGATCGATTCGTTGACTTGGGTGTATCCTGATTCGGAAATAGGGAGCAAGCCGTGCCTTAGCCAGAATATCGATGTGGCCCGTGGCGGCACGTTGGCCGTCACCGTTTTGGTGAAGGAAGCCAGGCCGGGATCCGCGATCCGTCTGGGAATTCATCCAAAACCAGGCAGCCGGATTGAGTTCTTCCGCCTGATCGATGTGCCGGTCGAAGGCAATACCGGGCCCGTCGGCTTTGTGGAAAGGGCCGAAGCCCGCAATGAATTCGTGGCGCGCCGCGCGCCCTTTCGGGTCTATGACGCGATGCAGCCCATTGGGTCGGCGTTTATGGCCAAGTCCGCCACGGAAGTTGTGCGTGTTCATCTTTTGATTGATGCAGATTGCCGGCGCGGGCAAAAGGAGTTTGTCCTCAGCGTCAGGCAGGGACAAGAGACGCAGGCCTTGAAGGTCGCTGTGGCAATCCATGGCGCAGTGATTCCGCCGGTCGGCCGCGATAGCTGGCCGTATACCAATTGGTTCAGTTTCGCAAACATGGCTACGCGGCATCGGCTCAAGCCGTGGAGCGAGGGGCATTGGGCTATGATTCGCCGCTACGCGCAGCTGATGGCGCGCAATCGCCAGAACATGTTCTGGTTCAAATTCGAAGATGTGTTTGCTGTTGGCCATGGCGGGCTGGTCCTGGATCGCGAACGCCTGCGACGGATTGTGAGCACCTTCACCAAGGCCGGCTTGTACTATATCGAGGGTGGCCACTTCGGCCGGCGTTCGACTTCCGAATGGACCTGCCCGACTTTTAGCGTCTCGTTGACCAAGCGGTTGGCCACTTCGGCCGGCGTTCGACTTCCGAATGGACCTGCCCGACTTTTAGCGTCTCGTTGACCAAGCGGTTGGCCACAACACCGGAAGGCAATGCCGATATTGCGCAGGCGGCCCGCCAACTTATGTCCGAGATAGAACGCAACAAGTGGCAGGGGCGCTATTTGCAGCATGTAACCGACGAACCGATCAAGGAAAACGCCTGCGACTACCGTGTTTTTGTCGGGATGGTGCGCAAGTACATGCCTGGCATCCCCATCGTGGATGCCGTCATGGACCCCGCCATGGCCGGGTCAGTTGATATCTGGTGTCCCCAGGCCCAGCATTACCAGAAAGATCGCGCAAATTTCGAAGCCATGCGGGCGCTCGGCGACCGTGTCTGGTTCTATACTTGCTGTTTCCCCGGCGGGCCATGGCTGAACCGCCTGCTCGACATGGAGCTTCTCCGGCCCGCATTGCTGGGCTGGGGGGCGGCGCGTTTCCATCTGGACGGCTTCCTGCATTGGGGGCTCAACCAGTATCGCCAGGATCAGGATCCCTTCAAGATGAGTGTGGTTCCCAACTGGTATGGCGGCAGCAACTCTTTACCCCCCGGCGATACGCATGTGGTCTATCCGGGCGATGGGGCCCCATGGTCGAGTGTGCGCTTCGAGTCCCAGCGCGAAGGAATCGAGGATTTCGAGCTCTTGCGCATCCTGGAGCGCAAGAATGCGCGCAAAGCCTCCACACTGATCCGGTCGGTGCTCCGCGGCTTCGATGACTATACCAAGGACGTGCGCCTGTTCCGCGCCGTCCGCCGCAGGATGTTACAATTGATTGGATGAAGGTATTAAGTCTCTGAGAAGGGCCGGGAAGAGGAGGAATGTTGACCTTCGGGCAGGGCGGTTGGTTTTTGCTTTATTTTCCGAACACTATAAAAAGACAATGTCTTGAGCGCGCATGGCCGTCATGGTGTCAGGGCAAGGAAAGAGAACAAAAATATGAGTCCAAAATGCAAGTGTCCGCCGATAGGGATGTCCTTTTGGCTCTTGGGGGGCGGCAGACCGATAGATCGGATTGAATGGATCATCAAAAACGGGTTTGAGGGCGTATCGCTTTCGCAAACTTCTCTGGGTTTGGACAGGCACGAGAAGGAAGATATTGCTGCGGCAATCGCTTCCGCGCGGCTTTTCGTTACCTACCACGGGAATGTTCATCACAAACTCAAGGAATCAGGCGAACTGGATACGGATTTCGCCGCCCGGATGATCGATGACGTTATCTGGTGGCATGCAAACACCGGGGGTGTCTATTCGTGCTGCTCGGACGCCATTCATGTGACGCGCAATGACGGAACGAAGGCGTTTGCGCATGATCTTAACAGGCAACATATGGACCAGTTGGCGCAAGGGGTGCATCAATACGGTATTCGGGTTGGAATCGAAAATAGTTTCGGAGGGCAGAATCGGTTTTGTACAATAAAAGATTTTATCCGCTTCAAGGAGCTGTGTGGCGCCATTCCAACCGGGATGTTGCTGGACGCGGCGCATGCCAATATCCACGTGCGGAGCGATGGCGTTGAGCATGAAAACGATATCGGCGATTATATTGGCCGGCTGCCGCTGAAATTATGGGAAGTTCATTTCAGCGACAATCTCGGAGAGAAGGACGAACATAAATATCTTGGCTATGGCAACCTCGATTTGCGGGCCGCGATTGCGGCTGTAAAACACGACGGTTTTAATGGGATGTTTACGGTTGAAGTTTGTTTGGATATATTAGCGGGCAAATACGCATCCGATATTGATGATCCGAAACAAACCGATATGTTGCGCAGATCGCGTGAGAGGATCAGCGCCGTGTGGGCAGCCTTGGAATAAGGAAGTTAACGAACTTGGCCCGATGATTTCGGAAGTTTAATCTCGAGGGGTAGGGGGCTGGCCTTAAAATATGACAGACCCTTGCATAGGGTGTTGTTATCTTGCCCGTTTCGAGGCGCAATGCGTTTGTCACAGACACCGGATGGAGAAAAAACATGAATTATACGATGACGCCAAGTCCTTTGAAAGTCAGCGTTGCACAAGGATCAATCCGAATCGCGGATCTTTGCGGTATGGAGACGGACTTCGATTTGCCGCCGGGCATTTCGCGGATGCTGCCGTTGTGCAAGGCGAGAAAAGAGGGAAAGGCCGGGAAGGACAAGCATGCCGGGAGATTAAAACTGCGGATAACCAGGAAAAAAATACCGGTAGACGGTGCTTACGAGCTCACGATTGGTCGGAATGGCGTGGAAATATCCGCGGCCGGCATGGATGGTGTGCGCTATGGCGCGCGGCGCCTGGAGCAATTGCTGCGGGAATCCCGTTCGGCGGTTTGCGGGGCCTGGGACGGGAAAAAGCCGTCAACCGATCCGGGAACGTTGAATTTCCAGCAAATCAGCGATAGTCCCGCCCTGCCGGTGCGCGGCATGCATTTCTATTTTCCGGCCATGCGTCATTTGAGCTTTGCCGAGCATCTGGCGTTGCTGGATTCAATGGCGCAATGGAACTTAAACACCGTGATCTTCGAATATGAGAACCGTTTCCCATACAGAAAGCATTCCGCCGTTTCGGCGCCGGACGCTTTTTCGAAAAAAGAGGTTCGGAAATTGATCGAGCATGCCCGGGATCTGGGCCTGAATGTTATTCCACTGCATCAGTCGCTGGGGCATGTCGATTATATTTTAAGGCATGCGGCTTATGCCGATATTCGCGAGGAGCAAACGCATTGCGACCAGTGGTGCCCGTCAAATCCGAAGTCTTTCAGGCTCTTTAAGGAAATGGCGGATGAAGTCATCGATTTGCACGGATCAGAAGGCTACTTTCACATCGGGGGGGATGAGACGCGGCGGCTGGGTGTCTGTCCGCAATGTGCCGAGCGGGTCCGCAAGGATGGCGTCGGCAAGCTGTACCTCGACTTTATCCGCCAGGCTGTGGAGTACATTGTGATGCGAGGTTTGACTCCGATTGTCTGGGACGACATGGTCTGCAGTCATATCGAAGTCCTGGACGAATTGCCGCGCGAGGCGGTCCTGATGTATTGGGAATACTGGACGACGAACGATCCGAGCGCCATGTTCGTGGCGCGGGCGGATAGGCGCGGACAGGTAATGGACCTTCGCTGGCGCAGTGCGTGGCAATCGGAATTAGATCCGGTTGAGCGCCGGATGCTGGATGACTTTAGCCAGCCGCTAGACCTGAAAACGGAACTGTCGAAGGGTTTCCTGGAAAGGTTTGGCAAGTATCTTGGCGCCGAATTTCCTAAAAGGGTGAGGGCTTTTCCTTATCTTGAATATTATAGGGACCATGGCTTCAAGGTGATCTGCGCGGGAGCTGCATCGGCCAATCATACCAACTGGCGCGGTATGCCCGATTTTCCCCGATATGCCGACAATTTGTTTTGCTTTGGTCGGCGCGCCAGGGAATCGAAGGCGATGGGCTTGATTGCGACCACCTGGTATCCCATGCCGTTTGCGGCCTATGCGCCCGGCATCATGTATGCCGGCCAGGCGGCCTGGACGGGAGGCAACCTTGCGGCGCCCAAAGCAACCAAATTTTAAGTCCGAATATTGCTTGATGCGCATCGACTGTTTTTGATTTTTTTCTGTGGAATCAGTGTAATCTGCGGTTGATTTATCGAGGTGTGTGGGCATAGCCCGCATTGTGTCATAAGCCGGCGAAATCCAAGGAGTATGCGGTCATGTTTAAAAAAAACAGGCAGTTATTGGGCGGTTTGTTTTTGGCGCTGATTATGCCCCTGATGTCTTACGGGTATCATAGTTCGATTTATTCCAATTCCCAATATTTTGCGTCCGTTAAGGCGGACAAAGCCGATGCCCGTTACAAAGTGGGTGAAACCGGGGTGTTCGAGATTGTCTTGTCCGCGGGCGGCAAGCCGGCCGCCGGCAGTTCATGGTCGTACGAAATGGTTCAGGATGGGCTTAATTCCCTGGCCAAGGGCGAGCTGAAGCTCGTTGACGGCCGGATGACGATGACTTTCAAGTGCGATAAGCCTTCGTTCTTTCGGTTAATTGTCAGTCCGCCGGCGGGAGAAACGAATTGGCCGACAATGCTAGGCGGCGCGGCCTGCGAGCCCGAGAAAATAACGCCTTCCATGCCCAAGCCGGACGATTTCGATGCTTTCTGGAACGGCAAAAAGGCGCTGCTAGACGCCATGACCAATCAACCGGTGCTGACCCCAGCGCCCGAATTTACGGACGACAAGATTGAGACCTTTGCCCTCATCCTGGAAAACATTAATGGCTCGCATGTTTACGGGTGGTTTGCCAAGCCCAAGGGGGCCGGTCCATTCCCTGCCTTTTTGCATCTCAATCCGGCCGTGGTCGGTTCGATCAGCCCGCAAGTTGCCGTCCGCTACGCAAAAATGGGGGCCATGGCGCTGGATATCAACCCGCATGACCTGCCCAATGGCAAGCCCGCTCAGTTTTACAAGGATGCGGAAAGAGGGCCGGTGCATTATTATTTCTGGATCGGGCGCGAGGATCGTGAAACGTCCTACTTTTTGCGCATGTTCTGCGGCGATTATCAGGCCGCGCAGTATTTGGCCAAGCGGAGCGATTGGGATCGAAAACACCTCCTGGTTAACGGCTATAGCATGGGCGGGGGACAGGCGTTTGCGACGGCGTATCTTTGTACGCAGGTAACGGCTTTTGCCGCCAGTGTGCCGGCGTTGTGCGACCATACGGCGCGGGAAGCGGGTCGGATTCCGGGCTGGTACAAGATGGTGAATTACGAAGACGGCAAGCCCAATCCCAAGCACTTGAAAACCGCGCGCTATTTTGATGGCGTCAATTTTGCCTATACCATTCGCGCCAAGGCGCTGGTTGCCGCCGGCTTCATTGACGGCACCTGCCCGCCCGGTTCGGTCTACGCGGCGTATAATGCGCTGCAATGTGACAAACAGATGGCAGACCTGACGATTTTCGGACATATCGATTCGTTTGGCGATGCCCTTAATGGCTTTCTGAAAACCAACTTGTTCGGAATGGCTGCGAGCACAAACTCCGGCCGCTGAATGTGCTGTGAATTGAGCTTTTTTGCCGGTGGCCGTGTCCCGATTTCCGGCGCTTCGTGATCATCTGGTGTCATTAAGTCGAAACCCTTGACTTGATTTAAAGCGACTGAAATTCAAGGTTTGATTGTCGTGGCGGTGATGGTGTGGATTCTTCAGACCGCCATGCGGTTGCTCTGTGACTGCATGAAAATTGAACCTGACTTGATAGACAACGGAATTTGCAAATGGCAAATCCAATCGGAACAAACCAACCGATCCGGCGCGAATCGATCGTAACCCAGGTGGTTGCCGCCCTGAAGCTGGAATGGCCAAACTATATCCGCAGCAAATGGCTTCCGAGCGAGCGGGTGTTGAGCGGCCGGTTCCAGGTGAGCCGCACCACGATCCGGGCGGCGCTGGCTCAAATGCAGCGCCAGAAACTTCTTCGCGCCTGTCCGCAAAAAGGACATAAGATTCTGTCCGCCCGGCGCCACGGTAATGAAAAAACGTGCCGGATTATCGGCTTGTTCCAAGAATCATATCCTGAAGGAAGCAAACCCCATTTGCAAAGCATAATTCGCGCTATCGAACTTGGCTTAAACAATGCCGGTTATGAATTGCGAATCTTTACGGACATGCACCTTCGGGGTCCTACCCGTCATCAACAGTTGAGCAGGCTGGTGGCAGAACATCGCGTGGCATGTTGGATGCTGATGTCGGTTTCATTCGAAACCCAGGAATGGTTTATGAAACATGAAATTCCGTCTTTGGTTTACGGCTCATGTTATGCCGGCATCGAACTGCCGGACTTGGATATCGATTATCTGGCCGTCTGCCGGCATGCCGTGATCCAGCTTTGGCGTCTGGGCCATCGGCGGATTTGCCTGCTCGCGCCGCGCACCAGGCTTGGAGGCGATTTGGCCAGCGAAGAAGGATTCCGATCAACTTTGATTCAATCGAGTGGAGGAACTCAAGCGCCGCTAATCCTCTATCATGATGAAAGCGTGGACAACATCCGGCGAGTCCTGGATGATTGCTTCGCTAGAATGCCGGCGCCGACGGCGTTTCTGATCTCAAGACCCATCTATGCCTTGACGACCATCAGTTACCTGATGCAGCGGAGATTACGTGTGCCGGAGGATGTCTCGCTGATCTGTCGGGATGACAATGAATTTATGGAATATCTCGTTCCGTACATGAGCCATTATGTCATCGATCGGGGAATGATCGAGCGCCGCCTTGTCCGGATGCTGATTCAAATGGCGACATCTGGTCAGCTCAAGCCGCGCTCGCGGCGAATGATGCCAAAGTTTGTCCGGGGCGACACGATGGCGCCGCCGGTATCGTAGCCTTCTGTACGTAATGTCGGCCTATATACTGGTATGCCTAAAATACCAGATCTTCACGGTTGTTTCCTTGCCCGCTTTTCCTCTACCCTGTGTTCAAGCAAGGTTGTAATCAACAATAAAGAACGTATTTCCGCGCCGAAAGAAACGAACAGGCCGATTGGTTCTTCCGAGCGAGTCGGGCTGAAAAGGAGACAGCATTAATTGCCGGAGATTTCAGTGAAAGCGGCTCCTTGGATCTAGAAGATGTGAGGCCTTGAATGTAAGCAACCGAGGCGTTTTGACGGGCATCACGCCAATGATGGCTATTATCATCCGGCCATTGAATATTATCGCGGGGTCTTTTGAACTGGCTTTCAGTTCGAATTAAATGTGCGGGCTCCGCAATGCCCCGCACCATTGAAAAACGAGAGGTGCATACGCGTAATGGAAAAGAATAAATATCATGAGCGCTGGTTGATCGTTTTTGTATCCTGCAATCAGAAAGGAAAATTGCGATATGATCAAATGTAACCATATATGGTCGGCAGCCCCGACGCCCTTCACCGCGAAAATGGATATTGACGCCGGCTCAATTCGCCGGATGGTGGCGCATCACCTCCGGTTGGGCGTGCGAGGGCTGTTCCTCGCCGGCACCAACGGTGAAGGGCCATGGATGACCGAGAGGCAACGCCACACGCTCGTGCAAACTGTCAGGCGCTATGGGCATAAGCGGTTGATCCTGGCGGTCCAGGTGACCGATAATTCCGCGGCCCGGATTGTCAATAATATAGAGATGGCCGCCGAAGACGGCGCCGATATCGCCGTGATCGCTCCGCCGTATTGTCCGCCCCGCAAGGATCCCGAAGTCCTGCTCAAGCTTTATCTGGATGCCATTGAGCGCAGTTGCCTGCCGATCGGCATTTATGACCGGGCAACGAACGGCGAACTGACGCCTTGCGCCGTCATGAAGGCCGTCCTGTCGCAAAAGAAAGTGATCTTACTCAAGGATAGTTCCATGTCTGTAGAGCGCATGCAATACGCCGTGGAAGTCAAACGGCGGCGTCCGAGCCTGCAGCTTCTCAATGGCTGGGAATTTAATTGTGTGCCATATTTAAAAGCCGGCTATGGCGGACTGCTCCTGGGCGGCGCCGTATTTAACGGATACCTGGCCGGACAAATCATGGACGCTGCCCGCGCGGGCGAATGGTCCCGCGCCGAACGACTCCAGCAGCGGATGAACCGGATGATGTGGAGCGTTTATGGCGGACGGAAGATCAAGTGCTGGCTTGCGGGGGAAAAGTATCTCCTGGCACGCATGGGGATATTTCGTACTTGGAAAAATTATCCCGATTATCTCCTGACACCTGCCTGCCGCAGAGCGATTGAACGGACCTTGATCAGGGATGCCAAATATCTTTTGCCATAAAAGGATCGCGTCATGACCAAAGAATATATGCGGCGCAAGGCGTCCGACAACGTTTATCTCCACAAGGATTTTCACGGCGCTTTGAGCAACGGCATTCAATTCATCCATGACAAATACGGCGCGGACGCGGTGCGGGCATATCTCCGTCAATTCGCGGCGGTTTATTACGCGCCGCTCAAGGCGGAAATCAAGACGCGAGGATTGCCGGCCCTGAAAGATTATTTTGAAAAGATGTATCGCCTGGAGGGCGGGACCATTCACCTGAAATGCTCGGAAAACGAACTTTGTCTTGAGGTCGAAGCGTGCCCGGCGGTGACGCACTTGCGCCGGCACGGTTATCCGGTCGCCGAGTTGTTTTACGAAACCACCAAAACCGTGAATGAGGCCCTGTGTGAAAACACGCCGTTCAGCGCCGAGCTGGTCAGATATGATGAAGCCGATGGGCATAGCATTCAGCGTTTTTACCGAAGGGAAAAATCATGATTTCCTGTACCGATTTCATTCCGGCCTACAGCGAGTTGTTCAAGTTCCTTGAGCAAAAAGGCGGCAAGGCCAGGGTGGTGGAATTCTGGAATTACCTGTCGGATCATTTTCTGGACAATCTGCGGAGCCTGGCAACCCAACATGGCTTGCGCGGGTGCTGGATGTACTGGAGCCGGACGCTCAACGAGGAAGCCGCCGACTTTAGCATGGAATTAAACCAGGAAGAAACAGAATTGAAATTCACCATGCACCGGTGCCCCTCCAAGGGGCGCCTCCTGGCATGCCGGCACATCACGCCTTATGCAAACTATTGCGAACATTGTGATATTCTTTACCGGCGGGTGCTGGAGCCGCTGGGTTTTGAATATCAGATTGATTTGTCGCATTGTGACAAGGCGCAATGCGCGGAAATTATCAAAAAAATCATTTAAAGACAGGAAAAATGAAAATGGGCAATGCTATCAAAATCGGAACCCGGCGCGAGTTGTTCTGGGATGAATACCTGGTGGATATCGCCCAAACCACGGCGGAACTTAAACTGCACTCGCCCCATGCCAGGGAAGCGGTCATCCGGCATGACGAACCGTGGGAAGGGGACGGATGCGATTTCTATTGCATCCTTAAGGACGATGAGATTTACCGCCTTTATTACCTTGGTTGGAATACATCCACGGTTGAGATATCCGTCTGCTACGCCGAGAGCAAGGACGGTAAAACTTGGATCAAGCCCAAGCTGAGGATCTGCGAGTTTGCGGGTTCCAAGGCCAACAACATCATCCTTGACCGGCACATCAACCTGTTTGACAATTTCTCGGTCTTTAAGGACACGAACCCCGCTTGCCCGCCGGACGAGCTTTATAAAGGCGTCGCCCTGGATGGCCAGGACCATTATCTGTGGTGTTTCACCAGCGCGGATGGAATCAATTTTAAAAAGTCATGGCGCATGACCAACCAAGGCAAATTTGACACCCTCAACATTGCCTTCTGGGACAAACATACCAGCCAATACCTCTGCTATATTCGGGACTTCCACAATGTTCCGGGCAAAGATCTGAATGCCGGAATCCGTGATATTCGCTGGATGGCGTCCAAAGACTTTAAAACCTGGACCGTGCCAGTGTTGCTTGATTTTGGCGGAGCGGATGATTATCCACTCTATACCAACGTCGTTCAGCCTTATTATCGCGCCGATCATATGTTGGTGGGTTTTCCGTCACGCTACGTGGAAAAGAAAGCGTGGACCGCCAACTTTGACCAGCTGGCCGGCGCGGAAAGACGCCGAGAACGCATGAAGGTAAGTACGCGTTATGGTCTTGCCATTACCGACTGTGTGTTCATGTCTTCACGCGACGGCAAGCAATGGAAACGCTGGGACGAGGCGTTTCTGAGGCCGGGATTGGAGCGGGAATATAATTGGGTCTACGGCGACTGCTATCCGGCGGTCGGCATGATTGAGACCTCCAGCGACCTGCCGCACGCTCCGCCCGAGCTTTCCATGTACACCTTCGACAATCATTGGGGCAGGATTCCATCCGAACTCCGACGCTACACAATAAGAATAGACGGCTTTGTATCTTATCATGCCGCATACCGTCCCTGCACCATAGTTACCAAGCCGTTTATATTTGAGGGCCATAAATTATCGCTGAATTTTGCGACTTCCGCGGCCGGTTATGTCAAACTTAAGCTCCGGGGCGCGGGCCAGACACTTAACGCGGTGGAGCTTTTCGGCGACAGCCTTGACCGCACGGTCGTCTTCGAGGACGGCGATGCGGCCGCGCTCGCCGGCCAGCCGGTTATTATGGAAATCCGTATGCGCGACGCCGATATTTATTCGTTTAAATTCAACCCATAAAGGGAGGAAGCAATGGAACTGCTTTTCGAATCGCGAACCAACCTTGGTAATTTCAGCGGCCATCTGAACTTTGTTCAGCGCAAACCGGAACTGCATCCGGAACCGGTGCTCAAGCCCGACACTTTTGCCGACGGGGCGGGGGTTTCGATCTACGGCAGTGTGTTGCGCGATGCCGGCAAATTGCGCATGTGGTACCACGCCATGCCCAAAGACTGGGACCAGCACCGGGATATGTCCTCAATCGCCTATGCGGAATCCGACGATGGCATCAACTGGACCAAGCCGCCGCTGGGCATCCTGCCGCACGGTCCGGGCCCGAATAACCTGACTAACCTCGGCCTGCACAGCGCCACGGTGTTCATTGACCCGGACAGCCCACCCGCCCAGCGTTACCGCGCCACGGGATGCGGCTACAAGGGCCTGTTTCTCTGTCACCCGGAAATCCAGGAATGGGGCTACTATACCGCCCATTCCTCCGACGGCCTCAACTGGATTCTGGATGCGCCCGCGCCGCGCTGGCACAGTGGGGATGTCATCACCAGCGTCTATCATGCCGGCCGCCGCCGTGGAATCACGGCGCTGAAATATACGCCGCGCTGGATGCGTTTTGCCCGGCGCAGTATCCATACCGCCGAATTTCGTAATGGGGTCTATTCCGACGCCGTCAGCGCCCTCTATCCGGATGAGTTTGACGATGCCTGCGCCGCCACCCGCGGCTTTCATTCCTGCGACTATTATGGCATGGGTATGCTGCCGGCGGGTCAGGGGACGGTCGGTTTTCTGTGGAACTATTGGCACCGGTTGCCCTATACCGAGCCGTTCAGCGGCGGGCCCGCGCTCTACGGCGCCTCGGATATTACCCTGGTTTACCAGCCGGAGGCGGGCGGCCGCTGGTTGCATATGCCGGGCCGGCCAATGTTCATCGATCGCACCGCCATCCCCTGGGCGCGGATCGGTTGGATTAATTCATCTTCCAGCGTGGTGGAGGTGGGCGATGAACACCGCCTCTACTTCTCCGGTTCGGATGGATCACACGGTCTTGGCAGGACCCCGGATTGGAAATCTATTCCGCGCTGGGTGGAGTATAAGAAGCAACATACAAAATCCGGGATCACTTTTGCCCGCTGGCCGAAATGGCAGTTGTTCGGGTTCGAGGCGGACCCGGAAGGCGCCTTCGCGATTCAGCTTGGGGCCCTTGACAAACCGAGCGAGATATTCCTCAGTTACGAGGTCATCCGGCCCGAAGGCTGTATCCGCGCCGAGGTGGGCGTCCACCCCGGGGCCCAGGTCAAGCCCCATACCTTCGAGGACAGCTTGCCGCTGGCGCGGGGAAGTACGAGCGAAAAGGTAATGTGGAAGACCGGGGCGGTGATCCAGCCGACGCCCGCCGCCTGGCTTTTTCTGCGCTTGGAGAATGTCCGCATATATGCTTACGAAGTCCGGCCGGCGCAATGACGAACGGGCTCAGCCGGGAGGGAGGAATTAAAATGGAAACATCTATTCTGGAAAGTTTTTCGTTGAAAGGTAAAGTGGCCTTGGTTACCGGCGGGGCAGGGTTATATGGGCGCCAGATTGTAACTGCGCTGGCGGAAGCCGGCGCGCACACTATCATGGCGTCGCGGGATCAAGAAGTGTTGGAGCGGCTGGCAAAAGAATACTGTAATCAAGGCTTGAATGTTACGGCCCTGGGATTTGACCAGGGAGACGAAAGCTCTATTTTAGCGTTAAAAGATATCGTTGTCCGGCGCTGGGGCCGGCTTGATGTGCTGGTCAACAATTCCGTGCTCCGTCCAATGAAGAAAGGATATCATGATGATGCTTCCACATTTGCAGAGAGCATGAAAGTAAATGCCACGGGATTATTTGTTATCACCCGGGCATTCGGCGACCTGATGGCGGAACGGCGGCAAGGTGCAATCATCAATGTTGGCTCCATACAGGGGATGATTGGCCCGGACCCCGCAATTTATCGGGATACCACCATGAACGGCTGGTTCCCGGATTATTTCTTTCACAAAGGCGGAATGATCAATCTTACACGATTTATAGCCAGCTATTACGGGGCGTCTGGCATCCGGTGTAATTGCATAGCTCCGGGTGGTTTTTGGACCCCAACAATGCCTCAAGCCTTTGTCCGGCAGTACAGCGACCGAACTTTTCTTGGGCGCCTGGCCAATGACACGGATTTGATGGGCATCGTTGTTTTTCTTGCTTCTGACGCTTCGGCTTATATCACGGGAGTGAGTATTCCGGTGGACGGCGGTTATACCGCAAAATAATAATAGTTATGAAAACTTCCGTGTTCCATAAATATAATCTTTCCAAATTCATGTTGGGGACGGTTCAATTCGGACAAAGCTATGGGATAGCGAACAAGGCCGGTCGGCCTTTGTACAAAACTGTACTTAAATTATTGGAATGTGCCATATCTAATGGCGTAAATTGCCTTGACACGGCGTCGTCTTATGACGACAGCGAAGTAGTGGTTGGTCAAGCAATACGAGATCTGGATATGACGGATAAGATTGTCGTGGTTACCAAGTTGCCAGCCATGAATGACAATCTGAATCCGTTGCAGGCGGATAATTTTATTGAACAGGCTGCAAAAAAATCGCTTAAACGGCTGCAGCTAAATATCCTGCCGATTTATCTTTTTCATCAGGAACGCAACATGATTTATGCCGATTCGTTGCAAAAAATGAAAGAAAAAGGATTGGTCGAGCATATCGGGATTTCGGTCAATTCCCCAGATGGGGCATTAGAGGCGATCCGTTCCGGTTGTTTTGAGGCCATTCAGCTTCCCACCAGTATTCTTGACCAACGCTATTTAAAAAACGACATATTTCATAAAGCCAGATGTGCTGGCATAGCCTTGTTTGTCAGAAGCGTGTATTTGCAGGGATTGCTGTTCTTGCCGGAAAATGAAGTGCCGACGGCACTCTCGGCAGTGATCGAAGTGCGTCGCCGTTTGGAGCAACTTGCTATAAAAGCGGATATGAATCTTGCTGAAATAGCGGTGCGTTTTGTAATGAGCCTTGAGAGTGTGTCATGTCTCGTATTGGGGCTGGAAACGATTGATCAACTGCAGGCCAATCTGAAATTGTTTGAACAAGGATCCCTGGATGCAAAACTTTTGCAGGATATTCGTAAGGTTGTTCCTCAACTGCCGGACAGCGTGATTGTTCCTGCTCTTTGGCCGAAAATGCCCAGATGATCAAAGGTTAACTCTTATGCCTGAAGGCGTGGTGGAAATCGCAATAAATATGAGAAAAATCTCGTTAGTAACCTCTAGGAAATAAAAAAGCGGATGTGACCGCCATATGTTCATCACGCGCTTCGCGTGATTGGAAGACGATATATATACTTCAAAAAATGGAACTGAATTTTTCGAGGAAACTATGTTGTTCCTCGATATTACGTGTTTTTTTTTTCTGAAAATTAAACTTATGGGATGACACTGAACTTATGTAAGGAATATGCCAATGAAACAGGAATCGTCCTGGCGCCCTGAGCATCGTCGAAGGGCTCTGTCGGGACGTTCGATAAAGTTGCGGCCTTTGGTCGCCTAACTTGAACTTGAGATAGTCAACAATTGCGACATGGGAGGCGACTATGAAAATCAAGCGGTTAACGATGGATACGGACTACCACGACCTGACGTGGCGTCGTAAGGGAGAAGCCTCCGATTTGGAGCGGCTTTTCGATAATATGCAAACGGTGGGATTCGATGCCACGATCTGGGATACCTCCTGGTGTGGGACGGCTTTATATCACAGCAAAAATCTGCCCGTATTCGTCAATGCCGGCGGGTGGGAAACGGCCAGGAATCTTGACGACACTTTAAAACAGTGGGATCCTTTGGCCTGCGCCGTCAAGCTTGGGAATGAGCGGAATATCCAAGTGTTGGCCTATTTCCGGTTGTTGGAAGAAGCTTACGCGCCCTTTGACGGAAATGAATTTTTTAGGAAGAACCCGGAATATTGGTGGCAAACACGGTGTGGCATGTATCGGATGGTGGGATGGCCGTGTTATAATTACCCGGAAGTGCGCGAACATATGTTGAAACGGGTGCAAGATCTGGTCGCGCATGGCGTCCATGGCGCCATCTTTGACATGGCCCGTACGCATATTCCTTATTTTGTTCCCTACCGGTGGGGCCATGATGGAAATGCATTTGGTTTCAACAAGCCCGTGGTGGAAGAATTCAAACGGCGCTACGGTGTTGATCTTTCCAAGTTTGACCATATTGAAAATGTGGCGACGGCCGACCATGGCGGGTTGCCGTTTACATACGAACGCCGGTGGGTGGGTGCGGCGCCGTACGACCTATGGGCTTTCCGTAGGCTGCTCGGTGAAGGCTTTGGCCTGTTTCTCCGGGAAGTCCGCCGGCGCCATCCGGGCTTCTATGTTGCTGTCCAGTCCGGGTTGATGGAGGCCGGCGGCCGCCCGGACGAGCCGCCCCGGGATGCCATGTTCCGTATCGATCTGGAAGGACTCTGTGAAGATAAAGTGATCGATGAGTTTTCGTTGCCGTTGAACTATCGTGCGGGCGATTTTAATCTCTCAATGTTTCCCCGTTTTCAACATGTCATCGATAGTGGGCGGCAATTGACTGCCTGGCTCAACGATCTGTTCACATCGGACGGCGGCAGCGGCTCGAAGGCCAGCCTGGAAGAAGTAACGGCATATTTGGATCGCTTTATGGAGAGTGACATTGATAGTGCGGTTATTCATGAGGCGCTGTATTTGATAGAAAGAGACGATGCCGAGCTGGTGTGGAAAAAACTGGCTTCGCTGAAAATCCCGGCCGGCTAGTATATGGTGCTTACTCGAGGATTTGCATGACGCGGTTCCACATTGACATGCTGAGCCCCCTTTGACACATTCAACATTTACGTTTTTCTGCTGTAGAAAACCGTTGCTCAGGCGCAAAGTCGATACTAAACGTATAGAAAGACAAGTGTTAATTATGAAAAAGAAAATCGGGATAATTGGTTTCGGCGGAATAGGCAAGCGGCATGCGCACGAGTTCCGTGAGGCGACCTGCGGCATGATTGAAGTCGCCGGCGTCGTTGAGTTGAGCGAGGACATGTATAAGAAGGGGTGCGAATGGAACAACCTGACCAGCCAGCAACTTCCCCGGTTTGACAATCCGGCAGCGATGTTTAAGCAGCTCAAGCTGGATGGCGTCATCATCTCCTCGCCCAATTGGACGCATCTGGAAAATCTTCAGCAGCTTGCCGGCATGAACATTCCCGTATTAATCGAGAAACCGCTGGACACCAGTCTGGAAAAAGTTGCCGATATCGTTCGTTTCTGCTCGCAATATCAGGGTAAGGTCGTCGTTGACCACGTCATGCGCTATGCGCCGATCATCCGCCGCGCCAAGCAATTGATTGTGGACGGCAAATTGGGCAAAATCTGTTCTTTCCAATTTACACATCGCAATGATGTCGGCATTTTTCACTGCGGTTTCCGGCGTTCGATCGCCAAAGGCGGCAGCCACATGATCGAAAAGGCTACGCATGATCTCGATGTCGCCTTATATCTGACCGATGCGCTACCGGAAAAAGTCGCCATGATTTCACGCCAGCAAGTCATGGGCGGCAAGCGCGCCAACGACCTGCGTTGCCATAATTGCCCGGACATTCTGACCTGCCCGGAAGCCTATACCGAAAGTAAGACCGTCAGCGCTGGTTTCAAGGATGTCAATATCACGACCGGTTATTGTGCCCACGCGCAGGAGGTGGATGTGCCCGACAATGAAACCTGTCTTATCAAAATGAGCCGTGGCATTTTCGGGACTTATGCGCACACCTATTTCTGCAAAATGCCGGGCCACAGCCGCACCTATGAAGTCATTGGCACGGAAGGCGCTCTCTATATAAAGTTGTCGGCCGAAGATCCCAGCTATCGCGGTTTGCTGTACTATTATCCCCGCAATAAGGATGGCGAAAAGGAAACTTTTGATTATAACTATTCCAACAAGATTCATTATTTTGGCGGACCATACGTTGCCCGGCACTTCTATAATTTGATGTGCGGCACCGAAACGCAACCGTTTACCACGGTCAACCAGGCCTTCGTCGCAGAAGCCCTGGGCTTTGCGGCAATGCGGTCGGCTGCCGACGAGCAATTCGTCAATGTTCTCGATACTATCCCGGATGACCTGAAAGACACCTATTCGGCAACTTATCGATAGCCAGTTCCGAGCCCCGTCGCGAACGGCGGCAAGGAATGCGCGATCATCGTCCGAGCGAAGCTGCCAAGCTCACAAAGTTGGTTCTGTTCTCAGATTGGGACGTTTCCCTTTGTGCTCCAGAAACGGCGGCCGACAGGGTTTTGCCTTGGGCGCGGTTGGACGCCGCCGTATAGGGGCGCCCGGCAACTCGGTCATCATCTTGCCGCTGAGGAAGCGCCTTAACCAAGATATACCGCTACTCGTGGATACTGCCGGATGCGCGCGTTGTTCAGGAATTGCGAGCGTTTGCCAACCTCGTCGGCGGCAAGCGTTTTCCCTCCGCCGTCAAACTGAATGGGCAACGACAGGAATGCAACACGACAGCAATGCAAAATGGCGTTGACACCCAAAAACGAAGCGATCATATTAAGAATATAGGTCTGATATGCGGCGTTCCGGTCACAAAGCAAAATGGGAAGCACATATATGAAATCAAAACAGCGGCGTTCAGGTGCGGGCGATGCGGTGCGCATTTCAAGCGCAACCGCAAATCAACCGCTCCGATTTGAATCCAGATATTTCGGTTTGCTGATCGATGCGTGCGGCCGGCAGATCGAGCTGATCGATAAAGCCAAAGGAACAAATTACCTCCGCGGCCCGGCGCCATTCTGGCAGGCGACTATCGGACAGAAAAATTTTGGGCCATCGCAGATAAAATTGCAGGGACAGAATTTGACCGTTTCGTTCGGGAATGAAGCCGAAGCTGTCTTCCGGATAGTCAATAAATCACTGTATTTGACGCTGGAAGTGGTTTCCGTATCGCCGGGCGTGGAGCAGTTGACCCTGGCCGATTTCAACCTGACGAAAATGGAGACGATAGCCCGCACGATGAATGCGGCCTACAACTCCTCTTTCGCCTTCAGCGTCATGGCGCTGACGATGCCGGTGCATTGCCGTCCGGAAGGTTCGAATCTGCAGGCCACCTGCTATGCCAAATACGGGATCAAAGGCAATAAAATCGCTCTCTTGGGCTGCCCGCTGCCGAAACTTACCGATATTATTCAAAACATCGAAAAGGCCGAGGGGCTGCCCTTCATTACCTTGAGCGGTAAATGGGGCAAGCTTTCGCCCGACGTCAAAAGATCATACCTTTTCCTGTCCGATCTCAGCGAACAGAATTGTGACCGGGCGATTGCGTATGCCAAGAAGCTTAATTCCGGCATGATCATGCTCCATGAGACCTGGGCCAGCCAGACTATGGGCCATTTTCCGATCAACCGCGAACTGTTCCCCCATGGCCGGGCCGGGCTCAAGGCCGTCGTGGCCAAGCTGCACCGGGCCGGTATCAAGGTAGGGCTGCATCTGCTCACGACCGGGGTGAGTTTCTGCGACAAATATCTGACACCCGTTCCCGATCCAAGGCTTTATCGTGACGCCTTTACAAAGTTGACTGGCGATATCGATGCCGTGCAGGATGCGATTCCCTGCGCGAGTTATGATCCCGGATTTCCGGAGTGCGAGCATCCAGGGGGGCATTACCGAGGCAGTGGCGTGGTTATCCAGATTGACCAGGAAGTCATCAGCTACGGGGCCTGTTCGAAAACACCGCCGTATCGTTTCACTCAATGCCGGCGCGGAGCCTTCGGCACCCGGGCGACGGCCCATCGCAAAGGAGCGACTGTCGCCCATCTGCGGAGGTCATTTTCGTTTTTTATGACCGACCTGGATACGACGATTGAGGGCGAAATAGGCGCGCGGATTGCCGCGATTGTGGATGATTGCCGTTGCGATATGCTGTATTTTGACGGCGCCGAGCAATTGCAAGGCGATCATTGGTACTACAATCCGAAGTTGGTTTCGGCCTTTTATCAGAAGATCTCCCCGGCGCGCAGAAATCACATCCTCTATCAGGCCAGTTCGCTTAGCCATTATGGCTGGCATCAGCTTTCCCGGTATGCCTGTGCGGACGGCTATAAAGACATCAAGGCTAACGTGAACCATGCGAGCGAGAAATACCCCGCGCGCTTCGACGATTTCATGCCGCTGGATATCGGCTGGTATGGCATTGGTCAAAAAGGCTCCAGCTATTCGGATATCGAATACGTGATGAGCAGATCGGCGGGCTGGAATTCCTCCGTCGGCCTGGTTACCTCGATTGCGAAGTTGGACTATAATCCCGAGACGCCCACGATGGTCGAAATGGCCGGCACGTATGATCGTCTGCGCCTGCGGGGTTATTTTACGGAGTCAACCAAGGCGGCGTTGCGGTTGCCTGTGCCGCGGCATCTGGTCAAGCTGGCGAATAACCGGTGGAAGTTCTTCGACCAGGAACAGAAGACCATCCGGACCGTGGATGGCGCCGACAATGTATGGCAAATGCCCGGTACGCAGCCGCATAAAATCGCGGAACTGCAGATTGTGGTTGGCGGAGTCACCGCGCCGGGACCGGTTTATCAAGGTGCAACCAGTATCCCCGTGGTTGATTTTAAGTCTGCGGCCATTATCCCTTTCGATATCAAGCAAACCCCGGAAGCGTCCCCGGGTGTCATAGCCGGCACCAGTCTCAGCCAAACGGCCGGTCTTGGTCGCTATGCCTTGAAGACCTGTCCTGTCGGAAATCCCTGCGGTGAATTCCGGGTCAAGAGCCGTGCAAAAGACAAGTCGGGTGCGGCTGTGTTTATCCACAAATGCGCTCGTCCGCTCAACCTTGCCGCGATGAAAGGCCTGGGCTTCTGGATTTGGGGCGATGGCAAGGGCGCCATGCTGAGCATCCGTCTGTGCAATCCATCGGCCGCTTATCTGGATTTCACGCTCGCGCTGGATTTTAAAGGATGGCAATACAGGGAAATTGCCAATTTCAGGCAGCTTGTCGGCCTTCTGGAAAATCGCGGCAAGCTGGACAAGTCGAATGTTTCGCAAGTCGACTTCGTGCTGACCGGACTGCCGCCCCAGGATGAGACGACCTTCCGCCTGGCCGGTCTTATGGCCCTGCCGGAAATGAGCGCCAGCCGCTGTGCTAATCCGTCGCTAACCATTGGAACCCGGACCATCACGTTCCCAGTCAGCCTGTCAACGGGCGAGTCGCTGACCTGTATATCCAGCCGGGCAGGCGTGGTCACCGATCGCCAGGGCCGTCACCGGACAATACGTCCGATCGGCAATCTGCCTGTTCTCAAGAAAGGCCGTCCACGCATCTGTTTCAGCGCCGATCAACCCATGACAAACGAAGTCACGGTCAGAATTTCCGTATGATATAATGAGCCGTGATGCCGACAGAGCGGTTGTAAGCGTCAGTCCGGAACTTGAGCAGTCATCCCGGCCGTTTTTTCACACGATCGAGCAATTCGGCGTTTTAAAGAAATTCCAAAAAGATCTCTACCGCTTGACCGGCCTGCCGTTCGATTTTGTCGATTTGCGGCTATGGCATTCCAGGAGCCTCCAGGCGCAGAGGGTCTATACGCCCTTTTGCCGGATGGTGAACGATTCGCCGCAAGGCTGCAAGGCTTGCGAGATTGACGAGAAACAGGCGTTGGCGGATTGTTTCCGAAAGCAGCGTTGCAAGATCAGGCATTGCCATCTGGGGTTGGTCGATATTTATGTGCCGATTGCGATGAATGGCCGGATTGTCGGCTTGTTTTGCACCGGCCAATTGGTTTATCGGCGGTTGACCGAGAAGGATTTCGTGAAGATTCGACGGCGCTTGGCGGCCATGGGACTGGATTTAAGCAAGGTGCGCAAAGCCTATTTCAAAGTTCCGGTTATCGAGAAGCGCCGCATAGCGGCGGTCATCGATTTGATCGAGATGATCGTCGGCCTGGTAGATTCCCGGAGATTGCAGACGCTGCAGTCGGTTGTGTCGCATGATTCCCTGCGCAGGGCGTTGGACTATATGGAGGCGCACTACGCGGAGCCGCTATCCATGCCGGATGCGGCGAAGGTCGCCGGGCTGAGCGTGTCACGCCTGGCGCACGTTTTCAAGGCGCAGATGGGCATGAGCTTCACCGCATATCTGAGCCTGGTTCGCATCAATTGGGCGAAATACTACCTGGCCAATTCGCGTTTGCGGATCGGCGAAACCGCCTTTCAGGTGGGCTTCGGCAACCTGAGCCACTTCAATCATGTTTTCCGCCGGACAACCGGACTATCGCCGAACCAATATCGCCGCCAGCATGCCGGCGAAAAAAATTAGGTTTTTGGCAAACAGAAGATTGACACCGGCCCCGCGATCTGGATAATTCCGCGGAGTTTGTTCTTGGCAGGTTTTCCCACGCTTCCGTTTTAGGGAGCAGTCTGGTCGATAACTGCGGATGTGCAAGAGAGGATGAACAAATGTTTTATTCTGGGCCTCGCTTGGGGTTGTGGCTGCTGGTTGGCATTTGGGGATTGATGATGGGGGTGGCGCCGCTTGCCCAAGCGGGATGGGTGGAAGACCGGCCCGATAAAACGGTTATTCACGTCAAGGTTCCCTATCTTCCCAATTCTTCATCGCCGCTGCCGGCCACCCAGGCCGATTGGGCGGTGCTCAAGGAGCTTACCCGTCGTTTCCCCGCGATCATCGAGGAACGCTACCGCGCCAAATACGAAAAGAATCCGGGCAAGTACGGCCGTCATAACTGGAAGCGCGTCGAATTGGTCTTGGAACAATTTTCCGGCATAACGGTTGCCGGGTTGGGTCAGGATTCCGGGCCGCTGATGGCCATTGCAGGCGGGGTGTCGCCCGACATCCTTTCGGTTAATTTCCGGCAATCCGACACCTACATTCAGCAGGGATTCCTCTATCCCCTGGATAAGCCGGAAGATAACTATTACCCCAGCATGACGGCCGAGGAAAAGGCCTTTCGCATTCATCCCAAGATCATGCCTGTTATCCAGCGCAAGGGGCCCGGTGGTCACGTGCAATTGTGGGCGTTGCCATCGGGTGGGGTGGCTGGGCGGGTGGTGATGTATCGGAAGGACTTGTTGGATGCGAACAACATTCCTTACCCGAAAAATGACTGGACCTGGGACGATTTCTACAATATCTGCAAAAAAGTGTGCGATCCCGGCAAAGGAATTTACGGCACGCTCTATCCCCTCGGTTTTATGGAAAGCTGGTATTGGGTCACCTATCTCTGGTCAGCCGGGGGCGATGTGATCGAATATGACAAAGCCAAGGACGAATGGACGGCGGTGTATAATTCGCAGGCGGGCGTGCAGGCGCTCGATTTCTACAACCGTATTTGCAACGAGGTCTGGTATGACCGTGATGGCCGCAAGCGCTATGGCTATGTCATGCGCGAGGCCAATGCCGAGAGTTCCCGCAAGTGGGAGATGGGGCAGATTGCATTGAATACGATGTATATCAACGAAAAAACCTTTGCCACCATCAACCCGGATGTGACCGGCATTGTGGCTGTGCCCCTGGGCCCCGGCGGCCATCGGGGCTCGGAATTGAATTCAAGCATGTGGGGTATATTCGCAGGGGTCAAAGATCCCGTCGTGCGTGATGCGGCCTGGGAATACCTGCGATTTTTGGAATGCAAGGATGCCGTCGGCATCCGTACTCGTATCTTGGTGGAAGGCGGGCTGGGGCGGTTCATCAATCCGCGTTACCTGAATATGTTCGGCTACGAGGATATCGTCCGACTGGCGCCCAAGGAAATCGAGGAATGCTTCAACATTTCGATCGAGACCGGCAAGCCGGAGCCCTACGGCCGCAACTGCCAGTTGGTGTTCGAGGTTATGACCAAGCCGCTGCAGCAGGCGGCCGCGATGACCATGGCGGGAAACATGCCGACCAACGACGCCGAGCGCTATGCGGTGCTTAAATCGTTCCTGGACGATTCTGTAAACGATACCAACGAAAAAATGATCGGGCGTGTTGCGCCGCAGGTCTTGCTCAAGCGCCGCATCACGGCGGGGATTGTGCTGGTCTTGATCGCGGTCACCTTCGGCCTGGTTTTGCGCAACGTGGCCCGCGTTTTTTCGCCACCGCCCAGCGCGACGGGCAAGCCGCAGGGCTGGGGCTTTCGCAAGTATTTTTGGGCCTACATAATCCTGATTCCGGCCGTGGGCACGATCCTTTTGTGGCATTACATCCCTCTGGTGCTCGGGTCCAAAATGGCCTTTCAGGATTATCGGATCATGGGCGGATCGACCTGGGTCTGGCTGGATAATTTCGGTTCGGTGCTCTGGGACCCGGAATGGTGGAATGCCGTCTGGAACAGCGCGCGTTATTGTATTCTCGTGATCAGCATGACGTTTTTGCCGCCGATCATCCTGGCGGTCTTTTTGCAGGAAATTCCGGTCGGCAAGATCTTGTTCCGGACGCTCTTTTACCTGCCGGCGGTGATTACGGGCCTGGTGGTTATCTACCTCTGGAAATCGTTCTATGATCCGACCGAGTTCGGCGTCTTGAACACCGTGGTTTTGGCGATCCCGGCCGTGGGCTTTATCGGGTTGGCGCTTATTTTCTTCATGATTCTCTATTTCTTTGCCAAGCGCCTCTTCATTCATCAGCGCTATGGTATCGCGCTCGGCTGCCTGGTGGCCGGGTTAATGGTAGGTTGGTTTTTCCTGAGTTTTGCGATTCCGATTTTGAAGCAGCCTGGCGCGCCTTGGTACCTGGCGCCGTTCCAAACCATGGCGGAGCCGACGCGCTGGCTTCTGGATTCGAAGACGGCGATGCTGTGCTGCGTGTTGCCGATGGTCTGGGCGGGAATGGGCCCGGGGTGCCTGATTTACCTGGCGGCTCTCAAGGGGATTGCGGACGATTTTTACGAAGCGGCGGACATTGACGGGGCCACGTTCATCGACAAGATCCTGTTCGTGGTGATTCCGATCCTGAAGCCGTTGCTGGTGATCAATTTCGTGGGGATATTTATCGCGTCGTGGAGCGCCGAGGCCTTCATTCTGGCGATGACAGGCGGGTCGAGCAATACGACGGTGGCGGGATTGCGCATATTTTACAAAGCCTATATGTATCTGCAATTCGGGCCGGCGACGGCGATGGCCTGGATCCTTGGGTTCATGTTGATCGGGTTTACGGTGTATAACCTGCGGATCCTGTCGCGTCTGGAGTTCAAAACCACGGGGGATAAAAAGTAAAACGAAAGAAAAGATCAGGGCAGAATCTGTGCGCTGATGCCTGATCGTTGGTAAAGCCATGTCAATCATATCAACCATTGGACGCAAGCACTGGAAGGTGCGTGCGCTGTTTACCGGGATGTACATATTTCTGGTCGTCGGCTCAGCCAGTATGGTGTATCCCTTCATGCTGATGATCGCGGGCAGCACGAAGAGCAATGTGGACACCAAGTATTTCGAGGCGATTCCACAATTTCTGCATAATGATACCTGGCTGTATCGCAAGCACATCGAAGGGCTGTTCAACGAGAACCTGCTGGACGAGAACATGGTGTACGACCAGGACGATAAGAGCTTCGAATATGTGGAGCCGCCGGCGTCGGTCAACCGTGCGTTGGTAGACGAGTGGCAGGCTTTTTTGCAGGCGACGCCGCTGCCGAAATATGCGTATCGAATCGGGTATTTGAGCACGCCAAACTCGCGGACGATACCGGAGGGCTTGCGCCTTTTCAAGAACGAGCTGATGGAGCGTTACGGTAAAGATATTGAAAGCGTCAACCGCGAACTGGAAACGGAGTTTACGGGATGGGCCAATGTCAGCGTCAATGTATATCCGAACTTGGACCGGCGGAACAAGCCGGCCACTTCGACTTACGTCCGGATTGGCGACGAAATCAACGGAAGATTGCCGAAGGCTTGGCGCGCATATTTGTCAATTGACGGGTTTTTCAAGAAGCAGTACGTAAAACCGTTGTTCGGAACCGACATTGCCGAATACAACAAGGCCAACGGCACGAGCTACAAGTCGTACGCGGAGGTGCGGCTGGCGCGTCAGGTGGCGGATATCAAGTCGGCGAAGGAGCGGGCGACATGGGAGCAATTTGTGCGGCTGACGCTGGCATTGCAATGGATCCGGGTGGATGCGGCGGCCACGGCGGACTACCGGCAGTTTCTGGAGGCCAAGCACACGACGATCAATGTTTTGAACCGGTATTACAATACGACGTATAAAAGCTTTGATGAAGTGCCTTTGGTGGTGGAACCGCCCTTGAGCGGGATGGTGCTGAGCGATTGGGAGGCGTTTATTGCCGGATGGAAGGATCCGGATACGAAACGGCTTTACCAGGCGCCGGTGTCGTCGTTGCGGATTCACAGCGCGGAATGGCAGTTTCGCGATTACCTGGAGGCCAAATATCGGACACTGGCGGCGCTGAATCAGCGGCTGGGGACAACGTATGCAACGTGGGCGGACATAACGCTGCCGCAGAAAGAATATCATTACTGCTGGTTTACGGAAAACCGGGGTGCGTTGCGCAAGGAGTTTATCGTGCGCAATTACCTGACCGTGGCGGAGCACATCCTGTTTCATGGGCGGGCGTTGATGAACACCGTGATCTACTGCGCTCTGGCCGTGCTGGCGGCGCTGCTGGTGAATCCCTTGGCGGCCTACGCCTTGAGCCGGTATAAGATGCCGTCGACGTACAAGATTCTGCTGTTCCTGATGGCGACGATGGCGTTTCCGCCGATGGTGACCCAAATACCCAACTTTCTGATGCTGCGGCATTTGAATTTGTTGAATACTTTTGCGGCGCTGATTTTGCCGGGGATGGCCAGCGGGTATTCGATTTTCCTGCTCAAGGGCTTTTTCGATTCGCTGCCGCGTGAGTTGTACGAGAGCGCCGAACTGGATGGCGCCAGCGAGTGGACGATCTTCTGGCAGCTGACGATGGCGCTGTCGAAGCCGATTCTGGCGGTGATCGCGCTGGGGGCATTCACGGGAGCGTACTCGAATTTCATGTTTGCGTTTGTTATCTGCCAGGATCAGAAGATGTGGACGTTGATGGTGTGGCTGTATCAGTTGCAGCAATACAGCGGCCAGGCTGTAATGTATGCTTCGCTGATCATTGCAGCGATACCGACCTTCATCATATTCCTGTTCTGCCAGAATCTGATCATGCGCGGAATTGTAGTGCCGTCGGAAAAATAAGGAGAAGGACAATGGCGGAAGTCATCTTGGATCATGTCTGGAAAAGTTATGGCAGTAATCTGTGGGCGGTCAAAGACTTCAATTTGACGATCAAGGACCGTGAGTTCATGGTGTTTGTCGGCCCCTCGGGATGCGGTAAGTCTACCACGTTGCGGATGGTGGCGGGATTGGAGCAGATCAGCAAGGGCGAGATTTCGATCGAAAAGCGGGTGGTGAACAACGTGCCGCCTAAGGAGCGCGACATCGCGATGGTGTTCCAGAATTACGCGCTGTATCCCCACATGACGGTGTATGACAACCTGGCGTTCGGGCTGAAGTTGCGCAAGTATAAGCGTGCGGATATCGACAGCCGCGTGCGCGAAGCGGCGGACATCTTGGGGATCGGCGACTATCTGAATCGCAAACCCAAGGCGCTCTCGGGGGGACAAAGGCAGCGGGTGGCGGTAGGGCGCGCGATCGTTCGCAAGCCGAAGGTGTTCCTGTTCGACGAGCCGCTGTCGAACCTGGATGCCAAGATGCGCGTGCAGATGCGCACGGAAATCATCAAGCTGCATGCCAGGCTGGAAGCGACGATGATCTATGTGACCCATGACCAGATTGAGGCCATGACGATGGGAGACCGCATCGTGGTGATGAAGGATGGTGTGATCTTGCAGGTGGCCACGCCGTTGGACTTGTACGAGAATCCGGCCAATCTGTTTGTGGCCGGGTTTATCGGGACGCCGCCGATGAATTTGTTTGAAGGTGTCATTCGCCGTGCGGCCGAAGGATGGATCTTCGATGGGGATACAATGAAGGTTGCGGTGCCGCCCGGCATGCAGGAAAAGCTGGTGGCCTACGCGGAAAAGAAAGTCATCATGGGGATGCGCCCGGAAAATATCGGGTCGCCGCTGGCAGAGAATCGGGAAGGTGCGCCGAAGATCAAGGCGCGCGTGGACGTGGTGGAACCGATGGGCGGGGAGACTCTGTTGACCATGGCCGCCGGGCAGCATACCTTTATTGCCAAAATCGACCCGCACCGTAAGTGCGCCATGGGCGATGATATGCAAGTCGCCTTCCTCAGCGACAAGGCCCATTTTTTCAATCCGGATACGACCGATCTGATCGTCTGAACGCTTTCGCTTCCGCGTCGGTAAGGAACGTGGTTGGCTCCGGCCCAACAAATCCGCGGCTTGGCCGGAGGCTTTGCCGTGTCCAAGGGATTGTTCAGTTATGGCGAGGACGATTGCCGCCGGAATTCAAATCCATTGTCGGGCTCATATGAAAACGATTCAAGTGGGCATGATTGGCGGGGGTAGTTTCGGTAAGACGCATTTGCGCTCCATTTTGCTGGATGGAACAAGAAGGCTGGTTGCCGGTGTTCTGAAGAGTCAGCCTGCGGAAGCCATGCGCTGTGCCCAAGAATGGGGCGTTCGCGGTTATCCCGATTACCAGGCCATGATCGATGCCTGTAAACGCGGAACCCTTAATCTGGATTATGTCGTCATTGTGACGCCCAATGACCGCCATTATGAACCGGCCAAAGCCTGCGTCCGGGCCGGTATTCCGGTGTTTTGCGAGAAACCCATGACCGGGACAGTTGCAGAATCCGAGGATTTGCTTCGCCTGGTGCAAAGAACCAAAATTCCTTTTGTGCTTTCGCATACTTATACCGGCCATCCCATGATGATGTTGGCGCGGGAATTGATTAAAGCCGGGGAAATTGGCGCGATTCGCAAAGTGGAATCATGGTATAACCAGTGTCGCAAGGTGGTTGTGGCTTCCAAAACGAAGACCGCCCGCCAGGGGGCCCCGCCCCTTTCCTGGAAGACCGATCCGCGGCGCGCGGGAATTTCCTATTGCGGCAACGATATCGGCGTGCATGCGTTTGTTGCCGCCACCTGGGTGACGGGCTTGGCTGTCAAAAAAGTGTCCGCCCGGCTCAACGTTTTCCAGGATGGCATGCAACTGGATGACGATTTCAATGTCATTGCGGAAATGGACAACGGCGCCACGGCCTTGATCACAGCGACTAAAATTGCGGTCGGCTACAGGAATGACAACGGATTTCGCATCTTTGGCGTCAAAGGTTCGTTGGAATGGCGCCAGGAATCTGCCGAAAAACTCCTGGTCCGCACGGGTGACTATGACCGGATCTATTGGCTGGGAAAAAACTATAGTTACTTTCCCCGGACGGTGGCGTCCTACCTGAGAATGTCGGCGGGGCATAATGAGGATTTTTTGGAAGCGCTGGCCAACCTGCATTGCACTATGGAACGGAAGATCCGCATACGCCGCGGCGAGCAGTCGCCTGAACCTTACGATCATCCTGGCGCCGGAGAAGGACTTGCCGGGATGAAATTCATTGCGGCTGCCGTGCGCAGTTCCCGATGGCGTGGAAAATGGACGCAGGTCTGACGTTCAAATGTCGGATGCCAATTCGGCTGGGCGTCCTCTTGTTTTCGATTGCATCGTTTTAATCTCTCTCCCGGTTTCGCCGGCCCTTTCGCTCTTTCCGTGCTCAATGGCGTCCGTAGCAGCGGAGCACAAGAATATAGCATCTGGTCAGTAGTCGCTTCGCTTGGATTTAGTACAATCACCGGCGATAAATTGGATTTTACGCATGGGACGCTTTGCTAACCAATTGAGGGCAGAATGAAAATAGAATGCATTCCGGAACCAAAGCGATGTGTTGCCCGCCGCGGAGAACTGCGTCTTCCAATCGGGGCGCAAGGATCTGAAACGTTTGTTGTCATCTCGGATGAGCAGGCGCGTGGTCCGGCTGATTTGGTTGCTGAAAAATATAAGCTTGCCGTGCGTTTCACGCGGACGCGGCCGGCGTCCGGCGATGAAACTGGCGGCGCCCGGATCCGGCTGAACATTGTCAAACGCTTGGGTTTCCGGCAGAAACTTTGCGCTGACCAGTGTGTCGAAGCCTATGAGCTCAAGGTATCCGGTGAGGGGGTCGATATCTCGGCGTTAACTGCGGAAGGCTTGTTGCGTGGTGCGGCCACCTTGTTCCAAATGACGCGTTGGAATAAGGATTGTGTCAGGGTGCCGTGTGTCGTCATCGAGGACTGGCCGAATTTCAGGTATCGCTGCGCTTCCGACTGGCTATTGAATGTGGAATGCAACCGCTGGGCTTATGATTGGGGCGACGGTCGCGATGCTTTCCTGGCGCGGATCAGGCGCAAACTCGATTTTTGTTTTGAGCATAAAATCAACATGGTCTGGTTTGACGGCTTTGGCTGGAATACGAAGCGGTTCCCGGGATATGCCCGCTTGATGCGGGCGTGCACGCGCTATGCTCGCCGATTGGGAATCAAGCTTTTATTTGCAGGGTATGGCGGCGGCTATGGAACTGCTTACCAAAGTGGCGAGATCTATCGCTACGGTTATTTCGGTAAGGTTTATCTCAACCGGCGTCGCTATCCGGGTGGAAAAATTTATAACTGCTGTGGCGGCGATGTGGCCGGCCGATATGGAACCTGTCCTTCCAATTCGGGACTGAAAGCGGCGAAAATTGAAGAAATGAAAAAGTTCGTTTCCGAAGTTCACCCGGGCTTTATGTATATTCATGATATCGATGCGGCCGGTTGGTTGCCCGTCGAACATGCCTGGAAACAGCGCTGTGGGAGATGCCGCAAGCTCTGGCCGAACGACGATTTGTCTGCCGCCGATGGTCATGCCGGAGCTTATGCCGCCTGGTTCAAACAGGTGCGCCGGGAGCTGAGTTCTTTGCCGGAATCCGCCGGCTATTCCCCGGCGCGCGATCTGGTTTTAATTTTTACTTCGCCTTTATATACGCATTACCAGGAACGGAAGCCGAAAAATGTCTGGCAACGGGAAATGGAATATTTTACCAGGTTGAGCCGGTTGATTGGACCGGAAAAAGGCATTGAATTCGGATTACGCGAGCAGTTTTACGACGCAGGGAACCGGAAAAAAATCGCGTGTTTGCGGAAAAAAATGGAACGAAATGGTAAGGGGCCTGGATTGCATGTTATCGCTTTTGGCGGCGGAGACAACTATATCAGCGATGATTTGGCCAATATTTCGGGGGCCATGGCGCATTTCTACGATGGGGCCGAATCTGTCTGTTTATCCAATGGCGGGGTGCACGAGGAACCAGTCCAGGTGCTTAATTCCACGTTTTTATGGAGCGGGTCCGCGGGGGGATATCGTGAAAATCCGGCCAATGAAGTCCAAGCTGAGTCGGTTTTCTTGCGAATGGCTGCCGGCGATTATCTGCCGGCGAAGATTTTTGCGGCCGGAGGATATTTTGAGAAGGTATGCATCCATCTGTGGGGCGTGCAAGCCGGAAAGTTAATGAGCCGCGCGCTCCTGGTGAGGCTGAATGGCCGGATGCCGGTCAGCCGTGTCTGGTGGTCAATCACCAATACGGTGATGGCGCTCAAGCGAAGCGAAGACTGGTCCAGGGGAAATTGCGCCCGGGAATGGATCGACCGTGAGCGCGCCACCTGGTCGGCGCTGAAATTGGCGCGCCAGGCGGCCCATGTTTCCGCTAACGAGGATATTCATTGGTTTGTCAAATGCCTCGAAGTCGGCCGCCAATTTGCCGTCGCCGTGAAACTGCTCGTGCTGTTAAAATCCGCCAAGGATCAGACCGCCGCCGTCAGGCTGGAGCGGGTAATTAAAGATGTGAAGGCGCGGATCCGCAGGAATCACCCGATCAGAAAAACAGATATATTGGGAGGCGATCCAGGATGCTGGCTGGAAACGATTGAAGAAATCGAACGCTTGACCCAAGCGTTAATCGAACGGCAAAAAAGCGGTGATGTTTTCGGCGATTTCATTACCCAATGGTTTGTCAGCCGGCAAATGCCGTCCGCCGGCAAGCTGCACAACCTGGGCTGTCCCCAAGACGAAAATGTCCTGCAATTAAAGCCGCGCCTTTTCCCTGCCGCATTCTGCGATGCGCATTCTGACTTGGTTGCCGGCGGGTCGGCTGATGCTCTGGTGTATTTTGTCAATCGCTTTATTTGCGCAGAGCAGATGCACATCGAGCTGCGGCTCGGTTATGACGGGCCGGTTAAGGCGTGGCTTGACGGCAATCAAGTGTTACACGATCCCAACGGCACAAACCCGGCCCGTGCCGATGCGGCAGTCATCCCCTGGACGGTGGCGAAAGGCAAGCATGAATTGATCGTTGCGCTTGGCTCGAACCATGGCAATGCTTATGGAATCTTTGCCCGTTTCTATCGCAAGAACCCTCGACGCAGCGTGCAAACGCTTCGTTCCGTTCGTTGCAAAATGCCGGTCGTCGCTTGAAATGAAAGAATTTGGAATTCCGGCAGAATTGACAACATAGGGAGCGAGAATCAAAACAAGCGCTTGCTGCGGACTTGAGCCTGTCAAAATATTCCGTGTTTGCCGGTTTTTTGTCGAGGTCCTCGCCTATAATTTTTCAAAATGGACATTCCTTGCCTGATTCTTTACTCTAGCGAGGATTTAACTCGTTAGCGGTGTTTCATTCAACCATGAAAGGCGGATATGTCATGAAGCAACTGTTTGCAGGAATCTTGGCGTTCAGTCCGATATTTGTAGCCGGTGTTTTGGCGGCGTCAGATGCGAGCGTCCGCACTTTTCCGGAAATTAACGATTGGCTGGATGCCAAATCTTTGACAAAGCTTGAAAATGGCACGCTTGGAATTCAAGGGGGTGGGGGCGCGCAGACTGCCGAAATATTCCCCGTCGATCCTTCCAAGCGGTCTGTCCTGAGCGGTGAATTCAGGGGCATGCCCGGATGCGATCCCAAGGCGACTTTCAGTTTTGCGCTGATCGTTTATGACAAGGACATGCGGCGCATTGAAGGCAAGGAAATAAATCCAATCAAGGGCACGGACACTTTCCTTGTGGAAGATTGCACTACAAACGATACGATTTTGAAGGTGGTCGATGCGGGGAAATTTACTCGGGGCGGATTTGTCGCATTTAACGCGCGGGATGGGTACAAGGATCTTCCCAACCGCGAGATCAGCAAGTCCACCGTCGAAAAAATCGAAAAACAGACGAACGGGACCTGGCTTGTGACCTTGCGCGGGCCTGTCGGCATAAACGCCAAGGCTGCGGATAGAATCCGCGAGCACAACAATTCCTGGTATCAATATTCCGGTGCGGCGGGGAAAAAAGTGCCGGCGGATTGGGAAAAGGTAGAAGGATGCATTCAGGGCTTTGCCTTTAGCGATGCCAAGGGCTATTGGCGCCCGGGAGCGGCCTATGCCCGAATTTTCATTTTCGGCAATTCCTCCAAATCCCCATTCCTGCAGTTCCGCAATGTGAAGTTCGAGTCCTCCGATCCGGTGGTTTCCGTCCCGAAGGACACGGTCAACACCACCATTCCCGTAAAGATCGGGCGTATGGGGCAGGACATCGAACTGCTTTTTGACAACGGTTCGGCGCGCAGCATCCGAATCCGGCCTTTCGACGATCTTTACAAGGATGGTTCGAACCAGGTTGTTCTGGCGGCCGCCGGGGTTGAAATCGAGCCGTTCGGCATTCGTTACAACCTGCATCCGCTGGCGACATTTGGCGTCAACAGCAAGGCAAAGGTGGCTGATTGGGGCAAGCTGCCCGAAATCTACGGCAAGGAATGTGCCATCCGCCTGCAGCAGGATCCCTCGACTATAACGGTTTGGGTCGACGGCAACTATGCGGGCCGTTTCGATCGGGAAAGCCGTCTGGTGGGGATCAAGAGCGATGGGGAATTCGGCGAGATCAAGTTCGACCGCCGGGCGACCACCGCCGATTATGTCGCGCTGGAGATTGAGCCGAAGAGCGTACCCGGAAAAATGAAGGCAGCGAAGGTCAGACTGGCGGACGACACAATTCCGTTTATTGTCAAAGACGGAGCGAATTACGACTTGGCCGAAACGGTGAAGCAGGAAGAGGTCTTTGCGCGGAGTTATCCGAGCTTGCGGAATGTGTTTTTCAGGCCGGAATATTCGTGCCTTTTTACCGTGCCCTGCGCGCAGTACACGCGGGCCTGGGTGCTTTGTGCGCTAGAGGATGATCCGCAAAAACATCCTTTAATCAATGCCCGCGTTGCGCGCTATATTTATTCGACCGGCGCATATTCCGGCCGCGGTTTCAATGCGACGGCCAATACGACCGTCGATGTGTTGAAAACCGGCATCAAGGTTGGCACGCTCGAAGTGGGTGGAAAAATCCTTCCGCTCTACAGGGTGGAAATACCGCTTGCCACCGGGAACATCCAGGATATTGTGTTTAGCGACAATCGGGGAACGCTCCTGAGGCAAATCGGCCGATACCTGGATTTTGAGCTGACCGGCAAACTCATCGGGCTGTGCCACCCCCTCGGTGACCGGCGCTTTTTCCCCGATCCGGAATATCCCAGCTCCGTTCACGTTTTCGGCGTAACGCTTGAAAAGCCCGCTGCCGAAATGGAAGTCAAAACGGTGCAATCCGGCAACATTTTCCACAACGATGAAGTCCCCGAGCTGATCGTTGAAACGCGCCCGCAAAAGGACGGCGATTTCAACTTGCGCTGGGAGATCCGCAATCCGGAGGGTGAAAAAGTCGGCTCTGGCGAAAAGAAAGTCGATCCGAAAACCAATGGAACTCATAAGATCTCCCTCGCACAGAAGGAGCTCGGCTGGTATCAAATCGATTTCAATCTCTATGACAAGGACCGGTTATTGCTCACGCATAATGCCTCATTTGCCCTGCTTGGCCGGGATACCCGCAAAGCAGGGTTGGATGATTCGCCCTACGGAACATGGAACTACGGCGGCGCCCATTATACCAGTGCGGATGCTGAAACCTACGGCCCGGTGCTCTTGAAGGCGGGATTCAGAAGATCGGCCGGGGCTGCCGGGACCAAGCACCGCACCGAGAGCGAGCTTGCGGAATGGAAGCTTTCCACGGTCACGGTCGACACCAAGGGCGCCGACGAAGCCGAAATCGAGGCTTCCATCAGGAAAACGCTCGAACAGTTCCCGCATGCCAACAACGCGATGATCTTCCATGAGGCGCCTTCGAAAAACGGCTACGCGATCGCGCCGGAACTCATCGGCCAGAAGTGCGAAGATGGCGCGGAGGAAAAGACCGCTGATGAGCGCTGGGCGCGCGCGCGCATGATTGCCAAGGTCGTACGCAAAAAATTTCCGCAGCTTCGCATTCTTGTAGGGAACACAATGGCCAGCACCGAACTGGTTGCCGAGGGGATGCGCCGGAAATTCCCGGAAAAATATGCGGACTATATGGGACTTGAAGTCGTCGGTCGCAGTTCCCTGCCGGAGCGCCAGTGGGAAGGCTCGCTCCAGGCGGCTGAACTCATGCTCGCGACCGCGAAAAAGTTTGGATATAGCAAGTGGAAGGTGGATGCCTGTTTCGAAAGCAATTACCGGCTTGACGCCCAGATCGGGGCCGTGAACCAGGCGGAATGGTATGTGCGCGATATTCTGACTTCGTATACTTACGATTTTCCGGATATCTATCTGGCGGTGATCATGGATTGCGGCAATACTTATGCCGGATCGTTTTGGGGATCTTCCGGACTATGCAAGCGCGATCCGTATATATACCCGAAAAAATCCTATGTCGGTGTCGCCACGGCCACGAAAATGCTCGATCAGGTCAAGCGAAACCGCAGCTTCCCCACGGGCTCCAAAACCGTCTATGCGTTGGAGATGGCGCGCGCCGACGGGAAATTAGTCTATCCCCTCTGGACCTCGCGCGGGACGGCCGAACTCACAATCAAGCTGGCCGACTCCAATTATGAGCTCTTCGACTTCTATGGGCGCGAGCGCAAGCTGGAGCTTAAAAATAACAGCTTGGCGCTGGTGGTTGATACCGCGACAAAGTACCTGATCGTCCCAAAGCCGATCGAGAGCATAGCCTGCGGCCCAAGGCGCTACCCCCGCGATATCCCGCCCGCCGACGTGAAAATCGTCAATGCCATGGACAAGGCCGCCGAATGGGAACTGGCGAAGGACAAGGAGCCTCTGTTGGAGAAAACGAGCGGTGTGGTAATGCCGTTCCGGACGTTGGGCGATTATACGATGAAGCAGGTATCCGATCCCGAAAAGGGCGAATGTCTCGAACTCGAACTTGTTCATCCCGATCGGAAGCTTCCGGAAATATTTTATGAATATGCGGTGTTGCGCCTTAAAGAGCCCGTAGTTCTGCCGGGTAAAGCGAACACGGTCGGCATCTGGATAAAAGGCAATTCAGGCTGGGGGCAGATCTTCTGGGAGATCGAGGATGCCCAGGGCCGGCGCGGCATTTCCTGCGGAACGCCGGTTCACAACGCGGATGTGTTCGATTACGACGGGCGCGTTTCCATCTGTTTCGACGGTTGGAATTTCATCAGCATGCCTGTGACGGCGAAGTCCGCCATTCCCGATCTGTCAACAGGTTCGATCTACAATCTCTGGAATTACGGGACAGCCTGGGATGAAGATGACCTTAAGGAAGAAGCCGACGAACTGACGTATCCGTTGAAATTGAAAGGCGTTGCTTTTGCCGCGCAGTCCCGTCCGCTATTCCTGAACGAGCGCGCACCTCACCAACAAGTCATCCGACTTAAAGATGTGTCCGTCTCGGGGGCCCTGGATCAAAAGTGATTGTGACCGACAGCTAATCATGGGCGGTCACAGGCAGGATTCATGCATCCATGCGCGAAATGGATATAAAGAAGCTGGTGCAAAGGCATAATCCCGTCATACGGAAAACGGACCGCTATGCCCCCTTGTCCGTGGGCAATGGCGAGTTTGCACTTACGGTGGATGTTACCGGCTTGCAGACTTTTGCCGAATACTATGGAGAAATGGATGGTCCTTCGGGATTCATGGATTATCGCTATAAAGGCATCCCCCTGGGAACCCAGGCGCAGTGGGGCTGGCATACTGCGATCAATCCCCAGGGATATGCAGTGGACAAATATCCCCTGACCTGGATTGAGACGCATGGCCGCCAAATCGGATACCTGGTGGGCGATTGCGAAAAAGACCCGGTTGCCAGTTGGCTGTACGGCAATCCGCATAAAATCCAGCTGGGCTACCTCAAGCTTGATTTTGGGATGCCGCAAAAATCCATCCGTGTCGAGGCGGTTGAAAATATCGATCAAACCCTGGATTTATGGTCCGGAATCGTTCACAGTCGCTTTTCCCTGCGCGGGCAGCCGTTTTACGTGCAGACGTGCTGTCATCCGGAGTTGGATCTGGTCGCCGTCCGGATAGAATCGGATCTGGTCGGGCAGAAAAGCAGGCTGGGCGTCACTGTGGAGTTCCCGTCTTGTTGCGGTGATGGGGCGACTCGCGCGAGCTTTGCGTTGGATGCCAGACGGGCTGAGTTCCAGCGCGTTTTTTTGGAGGCGGCCAACGCCTATTCCGTGATTATGGAAGCGTCCGATGACATGGAATGGTCCGGCAAGGAGAGTGGCTTTTTAATGAATCCCCGGCGTAAAACCGGGACGATCGAATTCGTATGCGCTTTCACTAACCGTCGGGACCTGGGCCGCTTGCCGGGCGTCAAGGCTACGATGGAAGCCAGCGCGCAATACTGGAACCGATTTTGGAGCGATGGCGGCGCCGTCGATTTTTCAGCATGTACCGATTCCCGGGCCAGTGAGCTTGAGCGGCGGGTCGTTCTCTCACAGTATCTGACCGCCATTCAATGTGCCGGATCTTTGCCGCCGCAAGAGACCGGTTTGGTCTTCAATAGCTGGCATGGCCGTTTCCATCTTGAAATGCACTGGTGGCATGGAGTCCATTTTGCGCTATGGGGGCGTCTTCCCTTGCTGGAAAAGAGTCTGAATTTCTATCGAACCACGGCACTGCGCACGGCCAAGGCGATGGCCCGGCAGCAGGGTTATAATGGCGCGCGTTGGCCGAAGTGCGTGGGTCCTGACGCCGTCCAAAAACCGACCGAATTCGAAGCCTTTTTGGTGTGGCAGCAGCCCCATCCCATCTACTATGCGGAATTATGTTACCGGAAATACCGGGACCGGGAGACATTGGATAAATACCGCGAGATCGTTTTCGAAACCGCGGATTTTATGGCCTCCTATGCCGGGTGGTGTGAAGCGGAAAATCGGTACATCCTCGGTCCGCCAATCATGCCCGCCCAGGAAACCCATGCGTTTCGGGACTGCTTTAATCCGACCTTCGAATTGGCCTATTGGGCTTGGGGCTTGGACACCGCCTTGCAGTGGCAGGAACGCCTGGGACTGGCGCCCGATGCGCAATGGAAGCGTGTGCGCGATCATTTGGCGGCTCTGCCGGTCAAGGATGGTGTTTATGTTGCCGCTGAATCGGCCCCGGATACTTTTCAAAATCCAAAAATGACATCGGATCATCCCTCAATGCTTGGCGCGCTGGGCATGTTGCCGGAAACTGCGTTGATCAACCGGGAAACGATGCACCGCACGCTGGATAAGGTCTTGGCGACCTGGAATTGGAAGTCGGCCTGGGGTTGGGATTACGGCATGTGCGCGATGGCCGCGGCGCGGCTGGGTCTGCCCGAAATGGCCGTGGATTTTCTACTCAAGACGGACGAGCGCAATACTTATTTGCCTAATGGACATAATTTTATCGTGGCAAGCCTGCCGATTTATCTGCCCGGCAATGGATCATTGCTTGCGGCCGTGGCGATGATGGCGGCCGGCTGGGATGGCGCCCCCGCGGGCGAGGCGCCGGGATTTCCAAAAAATGGAAACTGGCGCCTTCAATGGCAGGGCTTGGAGCGCATGGCCTGAAAGCTCCGGGCAAAAATCCAATCCCGTACGCTTATCTCGTGTGACATCGATTTTGAATTCGACACGCGGGCAATATAATATTCCACCCGAGCGCGTATTCCTTCTCGACATGTAATACCCGATATATTGTCGCCGCCATAAAGACTTCTAAGCTGCGGGAGGTCAGCCTGCTCAAGGAAAATTTGGATTCAAAAGAGTGGCGGTCTATCGAGTTCGTTCTTGACTGTGCGGCAAACGACGATCCGCTGGTGATGCTTTATCTTTTCCCGGATCAAATAGAGATCGATGATGTCAGGTTGTCGACGGCGAGTGATTAATGGAATTCAGCCTGATGGAATAAATTCAGACTGCAATGATGTGTGCCGCCGTTTGCGCGGCAAGTTACATCAGGGAGCCTTGCAAAGGGTGGGTTGAGAATAAAAGGCATCACAAAAGCAATGAGATTGACAACGATGAATTTGTCGCGTAGCTTCGCTAAAAGCCGTTTAATTAATGGGAGAAATCTCAGCCTATGTATTATACTGTCAAATATATAGCGTGGGCAATGACCGTGGCTATGTTTGCGCTTGGCTCGATGACGGCGCGGACGGACACGCAAGTGTGGAACGTCGGCACCGGGGACTGGTCCGTGGCGAATAACTGGATCAACATAACAGATCCCTCCGATATCCGCATTCCGGGCGCCGGCGATGATGTGCTTATCACCAATGTCGCGGCATGGGTCTTGCTGACCAACTCCACGGAGAGGTTGGGTACCATGACGATAAGCAATGCGGCGCTGGTGTGCTCGAACTGGAATACGACTATTTATGTTACCAACCTGACGATCTTAAGCAGCGGCGTCCTGTCTTGCGCTGGGCCCTTTACCGACACGGCGATGTCCAATCGTGTCAGCCTTGTTTGTACCAATCTGCTGATTGAGAGCGGTGGGGCCATTAGCGTGTTTGGCAAGGGTTTTTCCGGCGGCATCAATGTCGTTAACAATTATAACAATGGCTATGGACCCGGCGGCGGGACTGTTGGCGGGACGATTGGCGGCGCCAGTTATGGCGGGGCTGGGGGACAGTTTGCCAATACAAGCAGATACCGCACCGGCGCGGTATATGGTGTAGCCTCCGCCCCGCTTGATCCCGGCAGTGGTGGCAAGGCCTGTTCGGTCTTTCCATCCGTCGGCGCGGCAGGCGGCGGCGCCGTGCGCGTGGTGGCGGGAGATGTTGTAGTCAATGGCGCGATCAATGCCGATGCGTCGATCAGCACGGTTGAATCCTGGGATAGTGGCGGGTCGGGCGGAGGAATTTACATTACATGCCGGACGATTACCGGCACCAACGGTCTGATAAGCGCCAATGGCAGTAAAAGCAGCGGCGGCGGCGGCGCCGGTGGCGGCGGGCGCATTGCCATTATTTATGACTCGGCGGCGCAAAACCTGCTTCCCTTGACATCTCTACGCTGCTCGGCGGCTGGCGGGTACAGCAAAACCTACATTACGAATTGCGGCGACATTGGAACATTATATTTTCCGGATAGCGCCCTGTTTTCTCTGACCAATCTGTTCACCGGACAGTGGTTGGCGCCTGGCCCGACCAATTCGTTCTATGTCGCCGACTGGCTGGTAAGTAATGTCTGGATCAGCATGCCGGGCATCGTCATAACCGTGAGCAATAATTTTACGATTGTCGGTTCGAATTATGCCAACTGCAAGCTGGAAATGACGAATGCCTCGTCCATAACCTGCGGCGGCGATGTGCTGGTCAATGGCGCGACTTTCAGCTTGGGTGCGCGGGCGTTGCCCTTTTATTCTCCAAATTCGCCGAAGTTCGAGTCGTGCAACGATATAATTAATGGTACAACCTTTTCTTGTGCGGGCAATCTGATGTTGACGAATCGCGCCTGGATGTATGTGTTCGCCGGGGTGACCAACACGGGTGCTGCATCCGGATATGGCGCTCAGGTGCAGGTTGGCGCCGACGTCGTGATCCCCAGCAATTGTTGGATATCCCCGGTGGCCCATCCGACTAACGGGACTGTGCCGCTATTTTCCATGCAAAACCTGACGATTGACCGATATGGCGGTTTTATGTGCAACGGTCTTGGATTTGCCGGAGGGCTCAGGCCCGGTAATGCGGAATCCGGTACGGGTTCAATAAACAAGGCCTATGGTCCAGGCGCCACCAATTGGAGTGGCGGATCCGGGCATGGCGGGGTGGGTACGAGGGGATTTTATGGGAACGGGATCTATGGCTCGACCTATGGATCATCCAATGCGCCGGTATTGCCGGGCAGTGGCGCGCGGGCCGGAACGGCCAGCGGCGATGAGAACGGTCCTTGGGGTGGCGGTAGTGTGCAAATCCGCGCCAGGGATATCGTTTCCGTTTCAGGAACGATTTCAGCCAATGCCGGCCCGGGCTCCATTAGCCACGGTGCGGCTGCTTCGGGCGGATCCATTTATATTACCTGCCGCACTTTTATCGGAAATACCAACGGTGCTTTGCTGGCCAATGGCAGCGATGCGCCGTCTTCGTCGTTGCCGGGCGGTGGCGGCGGCGGCGGGCGGATAGCCGTATGGCGAGTATTCGATCGTTCTTCCGGGCTTGTCTCCAACTATGTGAATGGCAGCCGTGGGTATATTACCAACGGCACAACTTATCAAAATTGCCTGACTGGCGACGTGGGCACGATTGTCTGGGGCTGGATTGTGCCGCCCAGCGGCAGTATAATTTCGGTCTACTAATATCAATAACGTAAGGCGAGGATCTTGGTGTAACTGGAATATAAAATGAAAAAAGAAAAAACCGTGAAGTTGGGAATCATTGGACTGGGTGTTCGTACGGAAGTGCTGCTTGTTTCGCTGCAGGCCATTGGCGGCGTCGAGACCGTTGCCATTTGTGACGTGTCCGATAAGGCTATCGCGAAAATTAAAAGTATCTTTAAGGCCAAAGGTCAAACGGCGCCGGACGTTTACAAGGATTACCGGGAACTTCTTCAGCGCGAGGACGTTGAAGCCGTCATGGTGCCGACTTCGTGGAATGCCCACTTGCCCCTTGCCATGGACGCCATGAAGGCCGGTAAATATGTCGCCATCGAAGTAGGGGGAGCTTCCTCCACCGAGGAACTCTGGCAACTGGTGCACGCCTCGGAACAGACCGGGGTCCATTGCATGATGCTGGAGAATTGCTGCTATGGCCGCAACGAACTGATGGTGCTGAATATGGTTCGCCAGGGACTCTTCGGCGAGATAGTCCACTGCACGGGCGGTTATGAGCACGATCTGCGTCATATGGCATTGCATTATGCGGATGGCAAGGAAAGAATCTTCCACAACCGCTATCGGAACTGCGATCTTTATCCGACTCATCAACTCGGGCCAATCGCCAAAATCCTGCGGATTAACCGCGGCAACCGTTTTTTAAGCCTGACTTCCACGGCCTCGAAATCGCGTTCGATGGGGCAATATCTGCAGGAGCATGGCGGGCCCGGGGGCGTTGTTTTCAACAAGGGCGACGTTGTCAATACGGTTATCAAATGTGCCGGCGGCGAGACGATTGCCCTTTCCCACAGTGTGTCGCTGCCGCGGCCCTATTCCCGCAATAGCCGCGTCCAGGGAACCAAGGGACTCTGGCTGGAGGATGCCAACGGCATCTATATCGATGGTGTCAGCCCCAGCGTCGAGGAAATCGACGCTGCCGGCAATCCTTATACTTCGCATCACTGGGACAAGGTGGAAAGCTTTTACGACAAGTACGACCACCCTATCTGGCAGGAATATAAGAACAAAACCATTGGCGGGCATGGCGGCATGGATAGCCTGGCCATCCAGGCGTTTATCGACGCTGTCCGCCACAAGACCGCCACGCCCATCGACGTTTACGACTGTGCGGCCTGGATGAGCGTATCCTGCCTTTCGGAGCAGTCGATTGCAACTGGCAGCATGCCAGTGGCCTTCCCCGATTTTACCAACGGCAAATGGATCAAACGCGAGCAGGCCCCAGTCAACAAGTGGTCACTCGATGCCATCCATGCGGAATGTTTTGCCAGGCACGCCTGAACGATTGGCGTTCGTTAGCGCAGAGTGATTCGCTCGTTGCGTGCCTGCAATTGCCCGTGCTTCGTCCGGCCGTTTGCAGCATTGAGGCCTTGCGCCATTTTTATTATGGCAGCAGCTATTGTCGCCATAGGGTTGGTTCGACGTGCGGCATTCCCTCCATAGAACGTCACCATACTAGTTCAGCATCCTTCCGGTAGCCGCTTTTTGTGCCCTGCTATATTGCTGGCTTTCCAAAAAAAGTGGCCGGTGCGAAGGTTAAAATCGAAAGCGCGCCGGCGATATTCGATTTTGGCGTTGTATCTTTCATTAAATGATGGCATTGATATTGAAGATCTTTGCGGCAGAAACCGATTTAGTCTGCCTGGATCGTCCGGTGCAGATGCCGATTTGATTGCGGCAAGAGGATCAAAATGCGTTTCATCATTAAATTGGCGAATATGGTGCTGTTCGTGTTTGCCGCCTGGCTGCTGCCGGCGATGGCCGACAAGCAAACATGGCGCGCAGGTACGGGGGATTGGTCTGAGGTTGCCAATTGGTCGACGGCTGTGCCCGCCGACGGCGATGATGTGGTCATTACCAATCTCGGCGCTTTTGTGCGCTTGACCAACTCGACGGCGCGATTGAGTTCCATGGTGGTTAGCAATGGGTGCTTGTCATTCTCGAATTGGAATACGACGATTTATGCCACCAACCTGACGATCGACGCTGGCGGGATACTGACTTGTGTAGGTTCTTTGACCAATAATGTCATTTCAAATCGTGTGAGTCTGAATTGTGGCGCCTTGTTCATTGGCTCCAATGGCGCCATTAACGTCAATGGCAAAGGATATCCCAGTTGCAGTGGCCCTGGCGGCGGTGCCGGTTATAACGGGGCAAGTTATGGCGGCGCAGGCATGTACGGATATAATGTTCTTCGCACCAACACCTATGGTTCCGCCACTGCGCCGCTTGATCCCGGCAGTGGCGGCGGCAACGGCGCGGCCTCCTACGGTGGAGGCTTTGGAGGTGGCGCCGTGTGCATTACCGCCATACAGGTGGTGGTTAACGGCATGATTAGCGCCAATGCATCGAACGCGTTCGGAGGCTATGCCAGCGGCGGTTCCGGCGGAGGCATTTATATCGTCTGCGTCACGATCGCCGGCACTAACGGCTCGATTACGGCAAATGCCGGAAATGCTGAGGGTGGCTATGGTGGGGGTGCGGGCGGCGGACGAATTGCGGTTATATACGATACGGTCGCGCAAAGCGCGATAACACCGGTCCCTTCCATAAGATTTTCGGCAGCTTCAAGCAGATCCTGCGGTTCGGTCACATATCTGCCCGGCGATATCGGCACGTTGTATTTTCCAGACAACTATTTCTTTTCGCCAACCAATCTTTTCACCGGCCAGTGGCTGGCGCCTGGAACCATTAGTTTCTCGACATCGGATTGGATCGTCAGCAATGTCTGGTCGCGCTTGTCCGCAGCCAGCATAACAGTTAGCAATACGCTTACGGTGGCCGGCACGAACGCCGATATATTCAAACTTGAAATAACCAATAATGCCGTGATCAATTGCGGTAATGTGCGGCTTAGCGGGGCGGCCTTGATGATTGGGTACAGTTGCAACACGAATGCGTCAAGCAAGTCCTTGAATTTAACGACTTCAGGTCCGACCCTGACTTGCTCTGGCGATTTGACGTTGACGAACGCCAGTCAGTTTTACGTCGCCGCCGGGCTGACCAACAACGGCGCAACCGCCGGTTGCGGTGCGCGGGTTGTTGTCGGCGGAAATGTGCTGGTTGCGACCAATTGCTGGATTTGTCCGGTGGCGCATTCCACCAATGGCACTGCGGTCTTATTCAATCTGGGCAACCTGAGTATTGATGCCGGTGGCGGTTTCTTTGCCGATGCGCTCGGTTACGGAGGTGGTTTGAGGGTTGAAACCGCTGCCGGTAATCCGTATGGTTCGGGCAGTGTTCCCTATAATGGCGGCGCCGGATATGGCGGCAAGGGATCCGATGGCCATTATTATGTGGGTGGTACAACCTATGGCTCATCCAATGCGCCTGTGGATGCGGGAAGCGGCGCGGCGGCCGGTCGGCACAGCGGAAGTCTCAACGGCCCTTATGGCGGGGGTAGTGTACAGATCCTTGCCACGGATACCGTCACGGTTAAGGGTGCGATCCAGGCCAGTGGCGGCGCCGGTGTGGATAGTTATGGTTCTGGTGCGTCTGGCGGCTCGATTTACATTACCTGTCGCACATTCGTCGGTGACGCCAACGGCGTCTTGAAGGCCAACGGAGGCACGGCAAAACTATCTGGAGCTTATACCGGCGGCGGTGGCGGCGGTGGGCGGATTGCCGTATGGCGGATTTTTGACAGGTCCACGGGAGTCATCTCGAATTATGTTAATGGCGGTTTGGGGTACCCCGTGAGTAATCCCTCTACCGGCGTCCCTGGCACCATTGTCTGGGGCTGGATTGTGCCGCCCTGCGGCAGTATCATATCAGTCTATTAAAGCATAATCCGTTTACGGCATAGACGCGCTTAACGGCCAAATCCGGCTGGCACTCTTCAGCGTATGGCGGCCCACAGCACGCCAGCACAAGAATTCAGCATCCTTCCGGTAGCCGCTATTTTTCCCCCTGCTACAATGAACGGCATGGAAACCAGGCATGGGGCGCTTGAAAATAACTTCCAACAAACCGGTGGGTACCAAATGATGCTTGGTATTGTGCCGCAACCGAAGGAAATCGGCAGTCGGCATGGAGAACTGCAGCTTTCCATTGGGAACACAGGGGAGCAAGCCTGTGTTGTAATGTCCTCCGAACAGGTGCGTGTCCCGGCCGAGTTGATTGCGGAAAGATTCAAGCTTAGCGCGCGTTTCGCGCGGGCGCGGCAGGCGTCCGGCGATGAAACTGACGGTGTTCTCATCCGACTGAATATTGTTACGGACTTAGATTTTCTGCAACAAGTGCGCCCGGACCTGCGCGCTGAAGCCTACCGCCTTGAAGTTTCCCAAAACGGCATCGACGTCTCCGCGTTAACCGTGGAAGGTTTGCTGCGCGCCGTGGCAACCTTGTTCCAAATGGCGCGGATTGAAAACGACCGGGTGGTTGTGCCTTGTGCCGTCATCAAGGACTGGCCGAATTTTCGTTATCGTTGCGGGTCGGACTGGTTGATCAATGTGGAGTGTAACCGCTGGGCTTATGATTGGGGCGACGGCCGCAAGGCTTTTCTTGAACGCATCAAACGCAAGCTCGCTTTTTGCTTTGCTCATAAGATCAATATGGTCTGGTTCGATGGTTTCGGCTGGAATACGAAGCGTTTTCCCGGGTATGCCAAGCTGATGCACGCATGCAACCGTTATGCGCGCCGGCTGGGTATTAAACTGGTGTTTGCCGGGTATGGCGGCGGCTACGGACTGGCCTATCAGAAAACCGAAAATACGCATAAATGCGGCTATTTCGGCAATGTTTATCTCAACCGGCGGCCTTATCCGGACGGGGACGAATATGATTGCTGCGGATTTCCGGCGGATATCAGCCGCCGCCACGGCACCTGTTATTCCAATAGGCAATTAAGGGCGGCGAAGCTGGAGGAGCTAAAGCGTTTTGTCTCGGAAATCAATCCGGGATGCATGTATATCCATGATCTTGATGCCGCCAACTGGGTCACATCCCTTAAGGTCTGGAAGGAACGATGCGGGGAATGCCGCAAGCGCTGGCCAAGCGACGAACTGCCCGGCGCGGACGGACTTGCTGGAGCGTATGCTTCCTGGATCAGGCAGGTCCGCCGCGAGCTGAGCGCCCTGCCGGCTTGCGGCGACTATTTGCCCGCGCGCGACCTTGTGCTGATTTTTATCTCCCCTTTGTATACGATGTATAATGAACCGGGGGCCGAAAACCTCTGGGAATCCGAAATGCAATATTTCGACAGTTTAAGCCGGGGAATCGGGCCGGCGCAGGGTATTGAATTCGGGTTGCGCGAACAGTTTTATTATGCCGGGAATCGGAAGAAAATCGGAGATTTGCGGGATAAACTGGCGCAAAACGGCAATGGGCATGGGCTCCACGTCATCGCCTTCGGCGGCGGGGACAATTGCCTGAGCGACGATCTGGCCAATCTTTCCGGGGCAATGGCCCATTTCTACGACGGGGCCGAGTCGGTGTGCTTGTCCAATGGCGGAGTGCATGAAGATCTGGTGCAGATGCTTAACGCGGCGTTTTTGTGGAGCGGATCGGCCGGGGGTTACCGTGAAAATCCGGCGGATGAAACCGAGGCGGAGTCAGTTTTTGGGAAGATCGCCTCCGGTGCGCACAAGCCGGCGAAGATATTTGCTGCCGGACAATATTTTGACCGGCTATGCCTCCGGTTATGGGGACCGAAGGCGGGCAAGCTAATGAGCAAGGCGTTGCAAGCCAGGCATAATGGCAGGATACCTGTCTGCCATGTCTGGTGGACGATTACCCGGCCGCTTTTCAAGCTCGAACATGACAACACCCGCGCCCAGATGAATTTAGCAGAAGAATTCAAGCGCTGGTCCGATCGCGAGCTGGCCACGGCATCGGCGTTGAAATATGCCCGGCAAGCGGCTGAGGTTTCAGATAATGAGGATATTCATTGGTTTGCAAAATGCCTTGAAGTCGGGAGACAATATGCCAAGGCACTCAAATTGCTTGTGCTTGCCAAATCTGGCAAGAACCAGGCTGCGGGCATACGGTTAAGCCGGGCAATCAATGATCTGGAAGCGCATGTCCGCAAGAACTTTACAATGAAAAAGACCGATGTGTTGGGTGGCGATCCAGGGTGCTGGTTGGAGACAATCGCGCGAATGAAAAAGATTGCGGAAAGATCGGCCGCGATATCGAAATAGGTTTCGCACAAAGCTCCGAAGCCGCGCAATAGTTTTTTCGATTTAATTTTAACCGTCAAAAGCAACGCAAAGGATGGTGGTGCATTATGAAAACAAAAAAAATCAGGTCCATATTGGTGCTGGCGGGACATTCAGACGATTCCATCATTGCCGTGGGCGGCATATTGAGCCGCTTTATCAAGGCTGGCGCCCGTGTGCATGTCTTCTGTTTCGGGAACGGCGATGAAGCCTTTACGGAAATTAACGGCCGGGCAGCGGCCGTGGAAAAAGACAAGGCGGAGGGACGGGCGGCGCATAAATCGCTGGGGGCGGCGTCCTTCGAGTGCGCGGGCCTTCCCGATTTTGGCGTCCAGCGCAACCGGGAAACCTACCGGGCCTGTATCGGCGCCATCCGCAAATATAAACCCGATATAATCCTGGCACATTACTGGCGGGAATATTTTCAGCACCGCGATATGGCGCGCCTGGCCTGCGATGCCTGGTGGCAGGCGGGTTGGAATTGCAGCGCCGACCTGGGCAAGCCATGGCAGGCGCAGGCCTTATTCCATTTCGAAGTCATTCATGATCTTCCCGAGCCGACGCATATTGTCGATGTGACCGAAGTTTTCCCGGCGAAGGTCAGGGCCTGGAAAAAATTCAAGGCGGCCGGCGATCATCTTGACCGCATGGTTGCGCAGATGGAAGCGCGTGCACGTTTCCATGGCAGCAAAATCGGGGTTAAATACGCGGAAGCATTGCGCCAATCGTTTTTTGTTCCCAAAAAAATCGACGCAATCGAGGAGCTTGTTTAAGATGAAAATGGATAAAACGAGGCTTTGGGGATTTAGTGTCGACGATATCGGGTTGGACGGCTATTCGACCGAGGAACACCTGAATAATGTCCTGAATTTTCTGGACGAACAGCGGATCAAAGCCACTTTGTTTGCGGTGCCGGAAGTGGAAGGTAAAAAATTGAATGCACGCCGCGAATATGCGTCGATTTTGAGGGAGGCCATCCGGCGTGGTCACGAAGTGGCGCAGCATGGTTTAAAACACGATCGTTTCGAAGTCGGCATTCCGCCCGCAATGGTCTTGAACCTGCCGCATGAAGGTCCGGCCAGAAAATATTTGGCGGAAAACCGGGCAAAGCTGGACGGCGAACATACTGTTGAAAAAATCCGCAAAAAGCTCGGGGAAGGCCGGAAAATCATTGAGGACGTCATCGGAATGCGCGTTAACGGCTTTCGCGCGCCGTCCCTGCAGTCTTGCGCCAACATGTTCGTTGCCTTGGCGGAAGAGGGCTATTTATACGATAGTTCCGCTTGTTTGCAGCCGGCGGCATGGGACATATTGAATAACCGGGCCTGTGTGCCTTGGGAAATTAACCGGCATGTATTTGCCCAACATCAAAAAGCCGGCTTACGGGAATTGCCATTGACCGCCGAGTACACCTGGTACTTGGATCGGGACAAATTTGAAGAGGAGTATCGGCTGGCGGTGCATGATTATGATAGCTGCATGCATTCAGGAATTCCATTCGTCAACATCTGTCATGTCTCGCCCGTTCAGGAAGGTCGTGACGGCAATCTGGGATTCGAATTGTACCGGAAACTGCTGGCCTATGCGCGGGCGGACGCCGCGCGGGGCAACTATGCGCTTGAATTTACGCCGCTCGCTAAAGTCGCGGAATATCTGACGGCACAATTGAAAAAAGGGGGTGGGGCGCGTGAATAAGAAAAAGAGTCAGGCGGTGACTTCATTCGATGCTTCAAAAATCGGGCGGTTGGGCGATGTCTTGACGCGCCGCGCGTTCCAAGGACCTCTGAAAGTAGGACTCCTGGGATTGGGCTATTTCGAATATTGGCGAATGTATCCGCAATTGAAAGAAATTGTCCGTAAAGACCTGGAAGGCATGTGCACAAGGCTTAAAAAGACCCTTCAGGGTGTGGATGTGATTTATCCCGGCATGGTCGACACGCTGGACCGCGCCGAGGAAGCAGGGAAAGTATTCGCGGAGGAAAAAATCGAGGCGCTTATCATTGCGGAAGGCACGTATCTTCCAGATTTTATCACCCTGCATGCCGTTAACCGCGCAGGAAACGATCCCAGGATCATCCTGTTTAATGCCCAGACCGGCCGTGACCTTTCGCCGAATGATGATTACATGGCGACGATGCGCAACAGCGCGTTGATCGGGATTTCTCAGCTTACGGGATCGTTCGATAAGATGAAGTTGCCTTACGATGTTGTTTGCGGCGAGATAAGCGATCCGAAAGCATACGGGGAAATCAAGGGGTTGTTGACGGCGTATCGCAGCGTGAAAAAGCTGAAAAACAGCACCTATGGCCTGGTCGGGCACGTTTTTCAGGGCATGTATGATCTTGAGTTTGATAAGGCCAAGGTCAAGGGATTTCTCGGGCCGGAAGTGATGACCATCCAGCCGGAGCATCTGCTCGCCTGCTGGCAGGCGGTGAAAGAGGGCGCGGTCAACGACGTTGCCGAAAAACTTTTTGGGCGCTTCAAATCAAAAAAAATCAACATTGACGATGTAAAGCGCTCCTGCCGGGTCGGTATCGCGATGAGAAAACTTTATGAACAGTACAATCTGGACGGACTTTGTTTCCTGGGACAACACTACCTGGAAAAAATGACCGGTGCGCCGGCCAGGATGGGCGCCTCGTTGATGCTTGAGCATGACCGCATCATGGTGGCTTGCGAAGGCGACATTGCCGGATTGACCATGATGCAGTTGATGCATGATTTTACCGGCAATATGCCCTTGCAGGCGGAATGGGGCCAGTTCGATTGCCGGAATAATGCCCTGTTCCTGCTGGGGCACGGAATTGCCTCGCCATCGATCGCGCAAAATGACCGAGCCGTGACCTTGACCTCTTCACCCGAAGAATGGGGGTTCGAGGGCCATGGTTTGAATTATGAGATGATCATGAAACCTGGTCCGGTCACCATGGGACATTTTCTGAACACCGGCGACAGCTGGCGGATGTTCATCTCGCAAGGCGAATCCATAGAGTATCCCTGTTTGCCCTGCGACGAGATTCATGCAATGATCAAGGTTGAAACGCCGGTTGTGGATTATATAAAATCGGTCCTGAAAAAAGGTGTGGCGCATCATCTGGTCGTTGTCCATGGCCGGATTGCCGCCGAACTTGCCAAAACGGCGGAATTGATGCGGATCGAACATTTTGTGGCCTAATAATTAAAGGGGAGTATCATGATCAAAATCGCAAAAGCGGAGTTTGAAGTCCGAATCCAAAAAATACAGGAAAAGATGGCTGCCAAGGGGCTGGATGCCATGCTGGTCTATGGCGATGAATACCGCAAGGAAAACTTGCGCTATGTTGCCAATTTCTGGCCGATTTTCGAGCGGGCGGCCTGTTTCATTCCGCGGAAGGGTGCGCCGATCCTGGCGGGCGCGCCTGAGGGCGAGCTTTATGCGCGGGAAATGTCGGTCTGGCCGGATTTGAGGAATGTAAAAGAATTTGCCTGCGTGTCTGTGCCGGAAGAGATCGATTATCCGCTCGCTAATTTCTCCTCGTTCAAGAAAATTCTCGGTGAAGTCTTGGCCGGTGGCAAGCGGCTGGGGATTGTCGGCATGCGGGATATTTCAGCCCCAGTAATGGAGCGGATCAAGAATGCGGTGTCTGGCCTGCAAATTGCGGATGCGGCTGAGATTATTACGGAATTGCGCATCATCAAAACGCCCGCCGAAATTGCCTGTTTGCGCGAGGCCGGGAGACAAGCCTGCCTTGGTTACCGCCAGTTGTTGGCCGTCGCTGTTCCCGGCAATACGGAAACCATGGCTGCCGGCGCGGCGGAAGGCGCGGCCAGGGCGGCCGGCGCCGAGGACATCAATTTTACCGTCTTTGGCAGCGGCGCGCGCGCGGCGACCATCATTGGCCGGGCAACCAATAAAATAATCGAGGAGGGCGACATGGTTATGGCCGCTTTGGCGGTCCAGTACGAAGGCTATGTGGCCACGGTTGAATATCCTTTTGTGGCTGGCAAGGCCAATGATGGGCAAAAACGTTTCCTGGGCGCATTGTTCGAGGCCGCCGATGTTCAGCAGAAATACCTGGCTGACGGCGTCATTGCCGGAGAAATGGTCAGGGCCGTGAAAGCCGTGTTCAAAAAACATGGGCTGACGAAATACGATGTTTATCCGCCGATGCACGGCATTGGCCTGGCTGAGGCGGAATCGCCCTATCCGGATGAAAACGCCGTTTATGCCCTGACCGAAGGCATGTGCGTTAATTCCGATATCAGCCTGTTCGGCCACCCGGACGGGTCGAACCGGATCGAAGAGGGTTTTGTGATTACCAAAAAAGGACCGGAATCGTTAACCCCGTTCATTCGGGAAATGTGCAAAAAAGGAATATAATCTATGGACAAAAAAACGATGCGTGGCGGATCGAAGGTCTGGTATTTCCCGGACGGTTATCTTCCGGAAAAATCGGCCGAGGGAAAGATGGAGGCGCATGAGGCCTTAATGCTTTTCAATACCAATGCCAAAGAAGCGAATGTACTCATCGATGTTTATTTTTCCGATCGCGAACCGGCCAAAGATATATCGGTCAAGGTGGCGCCAGAACGGATTATAGCGTTGCGGCTCGATCATCCGCAGGATATTGGCGGATTGAAGATCCCGCTGTTGACCCAGTATGCTCTTCGAATCCGGTCGGACGTCAATATCGTCGTGCAGTTCGGACGCCTGGATAACACCCAGACCAATATGGCCTATTACGTGGGGATAGGGTATAGCGAATAAAACGGAGGCAATCGGATGAATGAACGCGAACGATTTGTGCGCACATTGACCTGTGATCATCCGGATCGTCCCAGTTATGGCGACTATCTGGCTTTTGATTCAACCCGTGAACGTTGGGAAAAGGAAGGATTGTCCAAGGGGCTTTCCCGTCAACAATTGTTTGACTATTTTGGCTTTGATCACATTGATATCTGGGGCAACGACCGATTGTCTTTTAGCGAGAATGTCATGCCGCCATATTCCTTCGAATTAATTGAAGAAACTGATGAATACGTCATCCAGAAGGGAATCAACGGCGACGTTGTAAAGACACTGAAAAACACCCCGCCGCCGGCCATGCCGCAATTTATCTCCCATGCGGTTACGGACCGGCCAAGCTGGCTGGATTTAAAAAAAAGATTGAACCCTGATACCGCGGGGCGTCTTCCTCCGAATCTCTCGAAATTGGCGCTTGATTCTCCGGGTCGCCAAACGCCGCTCGGCGTCTGGCTGGGGGGCACCTATGGATTGATCCGCAACTGGATGGGAGTGGAAAACGCCAGTTATCTCTTCCATGATGATCCCGCCCTGATAGAAGAAATGATGGAACACATCGCGTTTTTTTATTCCACGATCGCCGCTAAAATTTTTGACGCCGGGGTTCAGCTTGATTGGGTGATGTTCTGGGAAGATATGTGCTATAACCACGGCTCGCTGCTATCCCCGGATATGTATAGACAATATTGCCTGCCATTTTACCGGACGATGATGGAGCTGGTCCGGCGCAACAACGTCAAAGTAATCATACTGGACTGCGACGGGCAAATCAACGACCTGATTCCTTTATGGCTTGAGGCCGGCATCAACGTCATGCATCCAATGGAAGTTGCCTCCGGAATGGACGTCCGTGAAATCAGGCGCCAATATGGAAGTCAAGTCCGTTTTTTGGGCGGCATTGACAAACGTGCTGTAGCCCGGGGGCCGGCGGCCATTGAGGCCGAGGTCATCCCCAAAGTCAGCGCCATTATGGAAAGCGGCGGAGGTATGATCGCGGAATGCGATCACGGTGTCCCTCCCGATATTTCCCTTGCTGATTTTGTCTATTTTCATGATCTTACGCGTCGGCTTTTTGAAAAGGGGTAAATATGAACATGCCACGCCAGGCCGGCAACAGGTGGATGTGGATTGAATTGATCGGATTCGATAACCGGGCGCCGGATTACGGCGTCGGCGATTTTTTCAGGCTGGCCGGTTTCGTTCCGGGCGCCATCTCGCTGCTCATGAGCGACCCCGATTTTATCCACCGGCATCGCCGCGAATTGGGAGATACTCCGTTCCTGCCGACTTACTGCTCCTACGGCGCGCATCCGTTTAATGAGGAGCGCGAGCGCCAGGCGTGGACGCCCCGCCAGTTGCAAGGACTGATCGGGACGCTGCATCGGCATGGGGTAGAGGTCTATTTCAATGTTTTCGACACCTGCAGCAATCAGGCATTCTACGACCAAAATCCGCTCGTTCTGCATATGAATCGGCATGGCGAACGCATGCAATCGATCTGTCCCTGGAAAAATATCAAGCCGGGCTTGCTTTATGAGGATTTTTTATTGGAAAAGCTGGTTCCGTTGCTCGAGGACTACGGGTTTGACGGATTTCACCTGGCGGATGGCTACGGCCATCCCCGGATTCCGGTATATGACGGCGATTTTTCCGACGACATGGTGGCCCAGTTTCTCCAAGCCGTAAAAATAGCCTTGCCGCCGGATATCGATGGGCTCTGCGATAATGACGCCAGGCGCGTGACCAAACGCGCCGATTGGATCTGGCGCGAACACCGTCGGGAATGGATTGATTTTTACGCCGGGCGGGTTGCCGCCTTTGTTCGGAAAGTGACCGAAACTTTGCATGCGCACGGCAAGAAGGTTACGGTGAATACGGCCTGGACCAAGGATCCATTCGAGGCTATTTATCGGTACGGGACGGACTATAAACGTTTAGCACAGGCCGGCATCGACAGTTTTATCGTTGAGACCGCAGCCAGCGCCATGGATATTGACGATGACGAGCGCTGGGGAAAGCGTCGGGCACGCTATCTCGATTGTTTTACCGCGGCGTTGATGCTCAACCGGGCGTATGCTCCGCAAACGCCCATGCGCTATCTCAATGGAGTGAAAGATATTAATGAGCAATGGCAGGTGTTGCGCCATGAGCCCATGACTCTACAAAGCGAGATTATCAACCTGAGTAATGTGTTTGCAATCGCGCCTTCGCGCAAGATAGAAAGGTGCGCGTGCGGCCCGGTTGTCTGCCTGGCCGACAGCATTCGGGGATCCGAATGGGAGTGGCTCAGGGCGCATTGGGATTTGGCCGTCGGTTTCGAACCGGTTTCGGTTTTGGGGGCAACCCTGCTTTGGTCGGATCGGGCCTTGAGCCGCCAAATCGATGATTTTATTGCCACGCGGCGCTGGTCCGCCCACCGGTTGTTGACCCACTTGCTGGCGCAGGGGGCCGGATTGCATCAGATCGCCAGAGCGGAAGATTTGAATCTCGTTAAGGGTGCGGTGGTGATTCTGAATGCCAATACCTGGCCGGAAGATGAGTTGAAAGCCGTGATGAACTACCGGTCCGGCCCGGTTATCATGATCGGCGGTTGCCCGGAGGGCTTGGCTCCGGCGGACCTGGTCTTTGAAGACATTCTGCCGCCATATTCCCTGAAATGCTTTTGCTATCGTCCTCAACGAACCTGGCCGGTATTGATTACGCGTGATGATCAGGAACCTTTCCCTGCCGTCATTGGTGGCATTGAAGATCCGCCTTATTTCCCGCAGGAACTAAAATTTCGACCGGTATCGGCAAGTTTCCTCAAAAATTGCGCCGGCCTGATCAATGCCTGCTCGCATAAAATAACCATAAAAACAAACGGCTTATACGGAACGCCAACGCACGGTGCTGATTTTATCAGAGTGATGGCTCAACAAAATGAGAAGGGCGTCATCCGGCTATACCTCAGAAACGACAAATATGTTTATGTGACGCCGCTCGTTGATGTCGGCGTGCCCATCAATACTGTTCGGATCGTAACTTCTTTCCCCTTGATGCCGATTGTTCCGGACGGATCCCGGTTCCGGGTAAAAGTTCCGGGACGCGGCATGACAGTGGTTGACATCGATGTAGGTTAATTCTTCTTGGCCATGCTGGTGGGAAGGACTATCTTCCTGCGCAAGAGATGTTGCCCGAGGTGAATTCCAATATAGATGGATACGCCTCCGGAGAAAGATCTTTTTTGGCTGCGCCCGTAAGGGAGTGGATTCTTGCGGCATGGTCGCCGCGGCTGTATTAAACAATTCAAAGGCGGAGATAAAAATTTCATGAAAGTCAGGACAATTTGCGGCGATGTTGCTCCGGATATGTTGCAAAACACGCTGACGCATGAGCATCTTTTGATCCATTATTCCTCGGACCCGGTGCTGGACAAGCGCTATCTGCAGGAGTTTGACCGCCGGATCTATCGGGCGCTGGCGGAGTTGAAGAAATATCGGTGCAATGCGTTGGTCGAATTGACGCCAATTATGCCGACGCGGTATCCTCGCCTGATCCATGAGGTGGCGGAGCGCACGGGCTTGCATATCGTAGCCTCAACCGGCGCTTATGTGGAAAAACTCATTCCGCCCAGGTTGCGGCGCTTAAGCGAGGATGATCTGGTTGAACTCATGTCCCGCGAGATCGAAGAAGGTATGGATGGAACTGAGTTGCGTGCCGGCATCATCAAGTTGGCCAGTACTTTGCCGTCTTTGCGCCCGCATGAGCAGAAAATATTTCAGGCGGCGGTGCGCGTGCATCGACGCCTTGGCGTGCCGATTACCACGCATGCGCCGTTTGTGAGCGGCGAGCATCTGCGGTTTTTTAAAAGCCGAAAGGCGGATTTGGAGAAAGTCACCTTGGGGCACATTGAGGTGTGCTCGTGGTTCGATATTATGGAAGCGGCGCGCGCGGGGATCGGTCTGATTTTTACCAATATCGGCGGCGACAACGTGATGCCGGAGGATATTATCGTTCAACAGGTGGCCTATCTGGTGCGCGCCGGTTATGTTAAGCAAATCATGCTGTCGATCGACCAGGTGTTGTTCGTTAATTTCAAGAAAAAAGCGCTCGACTATCATTTTCCCTGCGGTTATGCGCATATCTTCAAATCAACCGTTCCCAAGCTGCTGAAGGCCGGCGTAAAAGCGCGCGAGATCGATCGAATGTTGATTGAGAATCCGCGCCGCTTCCTGGCATGGTGAAATCGGCAATCCGATCTGTTACGATGCCCTGGAACTTGGCGCGGATACCGGAGAAAATATGGGCACACTGCGTAAGGTTGCCGATTGGTGGATGTGGATCGAATTGATCGGATTCGATAACCGGGCGCCGGATTACGGCGTCGGCGACTTTTTCAACCTGGCCGGTTTCGTTCCGGGCGCCATCTCGCTGCTCATGAACGATCCCGATTTTATCCACCGGCATTGCGGCGATATGGGGGATGCGCCCTTCCTGCCTTCTTTCTGTTCCTACAGCGCGCATCCGTTTAATGAAGAGCGCGAGCGCCAGGCGTGGACGCCACGCCAGTTGCAGGGCTTGATCGGCGCCCTACATCGGCATGGGGTAGAGGTCTATTTTAATGTGTTCGACACCTGCATTAATCAGGCTTTTGCCAAGGAGAATCCGCTCGTTCTGCATATGAATCGGCATGGCGAACGCATGCAATCGATCTGTCCCTGGAAAAATATCAAGCCGGGCTTGCTTTATGAGGATTTTTTATTGGAAAAGCTGGTTCCGTTGCTCGAGGACTACGGGTTTGACGGATTTCACCTGGCGGATGGCTACGGCCATCCCCGGATTCCGGTATATGACGGCGATTTTTCCGACGACATGGTGGCCCAGTTTCTCCAAGCCGTAAAAATAGCCTTGCCGCCGGATATCGATGGGCTCTGCGATAATGACGCCAGACGCGTGACCAAACGCGCCAATTGGATCTGGCGCGAACACCGCCGGGAATGGATTGACTTTTATGCCGGGCGGGTTGCCGCCTTTGTTCGGAAAGTGACCGAGACTTTGCATGCGCACGGCAAGAAAGTAACGGTGAACACGGCCTGGACAAGAGATCCGTTCGAAGCCCTC